>CAYFIB010000005.1:0-21830 GCA_964342855.1 uncultured Caulobacterales bacterium | reverse complement strand
GCGACTACTCATTCACCAGCACGTCCGGGGTCTCCCAGGCGAGGTGCTGGCCGCCATCGACGGCGATCATCTGGCCGGTGACGGCGCGGGCGTCGACGAGATAGGCGACGGCGCCGGCGATGTCGTCCGGGCTTGCGCCGCGGCGGAGGATCGTCGCCTCGTTCTGGCGCTTCCAGTCGTCTTCGGACTGGCGGGGATTGCGTAAGGTGGGGCCGGGGCCGACGCCGTTGACGCGGACGCTCTGCGGCCCGAGGGCCTGCGCGAGGGTCCGCGTCGCATCCCAGAGCGCCATTTTCGCCACCGTATAGGAGAAGAATTTCGGCGTCGGCGCCCAGACGCGCTGGTCGATCAGATTGACGATGAGGCCGTCCGTCCCCGTCTCATGCTGGGCGGCGAAGGCTTGCGCCAGCTGGATCGGCGCGGCGAGGTTGGCGGAGAGATGCGCCTCCCAGCTTTCGCGCGTCAGAGTGTCGATCTCGTCGGCGACGAAACGCGAGGCGTTGTTGACGAGGAGCGTCAAAGGCCCGAGCGCCGCGCGCGCCTGCGGCACGAGCGATGCGACGGCCTCCCAATCGGAAAGATCGCCCTGCACCAGCGCCGCCTTGCGGCCTGCCGCGCGGACGTTCTCAGCCGTCGCTTCCGCGCCGTCTGCGGACGAATTGTAGTGGACGCAGACATCGTAACCGAGGTCAGCCAGTTTCAGCGAAATGGCTTCGCCGAGGCGCGCCGCCGCGCCGGTGACGAGCGCCGCGCCGCGCGGAGAGGGGGAGGTCATGGCGCCTCAGATCCCCGCCGTGCGGGCGAGGACAACCATGTAGGCGAGATAGCCGACCACGAAGATGAGCCCGAGCGTGCGCCCGATATTCGCGCGTAGATAAACGACCCCCGCGATCAGCAGCGCCGCGGCGATCATGACCGGCACGTCCTGCATCAGCGCGAATTTGTCGAAGGCGACGCCGCTCGCCCCGCCGAAGAGGCCGATGGCCGCGCCGACGGCGAGCAGGTTAAAGAGGTTCGAACCCAGAATATTGCCGATGACGATGCCCTGTTCGCGCCGCAGCGCGCCGGAGACGGTCGTCGCCAGTTCCGGCAGCGAGGTGCCGAAAGCGATGAGGGTGAGGCCGATCACCTCCTCGCGCACATGCAGCTGGCGCGCGATGGCGGCGCCGTTATCGACCAGAAGACCGCCGCCGAGCGGCAGGCCGATGAGGCCGATGAGAAGGAACGCGATGGTCTTCCAGGCCGGACCCTTGGCCTCGAACTCGTCGATGTCGGTCGTCACCGGGTCCGGATCGCCGGTAAGCGCGCGGAAGGCGGCGTAGGCGAGAAAGAGGAACAGGCCGATGAGCAGCGCGATCCCGTTGCCCGCATTCAGATCGCCGGTCGCGTAGGCGAAATAGGAAAAGAGCGCCGTCGCCGCGAGCATGGCGGTCGCGTAACGCCGCACGCCCGGTTCCTTGCCGGAGACGGGAAAGATGATCGCCGGCAGGCCGAGCACCAGCAGCACGTTGGCGATGTTCGAGCCGATGATGTTGCCAAGCGCGATGCCCGGATCATCGGCGAGGGCGGCTTTGACGGAGACCACCAACTCCGGCGCCGAGGTGCCGAAGGCGACGATGGTGAGGCCGACGATGAGCTTCGGCACCTTGAGGGCGCGGGCCAGCGCCACTGAGCCGCGCACCAGCAGGTCGCCGGCGGCTAGCAGCACGCCAAGGCCGATGACCGCGAAAAGAAGCTGCTGAAGAAGGGTCTGGCTCATTCAGTCGCCCTGAATTGCGTCCGGAAAAGGAATGCGAGGCGGCCGAGCGCGGCGCGCATCCAGCGCCGCGGGGCGGTTTATCAGTCGATGCTGCCGAATTCGACGAGGTTGAGAACCGCGAAAAACAGGATGAAGCCGATGATGAGGCCGAGAGCCGCCATGGGACGCCGTTCCTTCCTTAAAAACCGCGGTCGAAGCCGCTTGAGAGGTGCGGATTAAGGTAATGGGCGGTTCCCTCATCCGGTTCAAGTCGCGCAAACGCGAGCAATTGACTTAAGCCGTTATCAAGAAGCGTCGACCATCATGGGTTCCATTCCGGGCGATTGGAGAGGAGCGGGCTGGGCGCAATGGACGAGCTGCTGGTTCAAAACGCGGGCGAAAGCGCGCCGACACTCGCTCCGAACGCCGAGCGGCGCTTGGTGCGACGCGTCGCGGCGCGCTGGGCGCGTTTGAGCGAGGAGCACGGCTTCCCCGCGCCCAAGGATCTCGACAAGACCGAATTCGGCGCCGACTGGGACCAGTGTTTCATTCTCGATCTGAACCGCAGCGCCCATTTTCCGTTCTTCACCCATCTCGGCGACGCCGTGCGCGACTATTGCGGCGTCATGCTCTCCGGCGGCGACGACTGGCGCTGCACGCTGCTGACCAAAGCGACCGAGCGCGCAGGCGATGTTGCGAAAACCTCCGCGCCGGTGCCGGTGGAGGACGTGCTCACCCGCTTCGACGGGCGCCGTCTCGCCTTCCGCGTCATCCTCCTACCGCTCTGCGCCGACCCGGACGGGCCCGTGACCCACGTCCTCGGCGCCGTCTCCGGGCGCCTGTTCGAACAACAGGACTTCGCCGAAGCGAGCTGACGCCTACGCGGCGTGTTCCTTCAGAGCTTCCAGCGACACGATGGCGAGCGAGGCGGCGTGCGTCGCGTGCAGCGCGACCTTTGGCGCGGTTCCAGCTTCATACGCATCCCGCCAGCGCGTCGCGCACAGGCACCAGCGATCACCAGGCTTCAGGCCGGGGAACGCGAATTCCGGTCGGGGCGTCGATAGGTCATTGCCGCGCGCTTTTGAAAATTTGAGGAACTCCGCTGTCAGGATCGCACAGACCGTGTGCAGGCCGGTGTCCATCGGTCCGGTATTGCAGCAGCCATCTCGGAAAAATCCGGTGAGCGGATCGCGGGAGCATTCCGCAAGCGGCCCGCCGAGGACATTGCGGGCGCGGCCGGCGTCCGGATCGCTATCGTACATGGTCGCCTCCTGTGATTGCTGCGATTATAGGCGCGTTCAGCACGATAATCAGCTACGGACCGGGTTTGCAGCGCCGTCTCATTGCGCTGTTTGGCGGCGTACGCGGGCCGATTTAACGTCGCTTTCTTTGATTACGGATCCCGGCGTTCGCGCCGCAGAGTTGACCGGAGAGTTACAGGCCATGTCCCATTGGAAAGCGCCGGACCACACCGCCGTCACCGCCTTCGTCGTCTGCAAAGGCGCGGAAAAATCGCTGGAGTTCGCCAAGGACGTTTTCGGCGCGAGGGTGCTGGGCGAGCCGCTTTTGCGCTCGAACGGCGACCTCTGGAACGCGGTCGCGAAGATCGACGATACGACGCTCATGTTCTCAGAGGCCGAAAGCGAGATGATGCACCGCCCGACGTTTCTCTACGTCTTCGTCGAGGATGCGGACGCGACGTTCGAACGGGCGGTCGCGGCTGGCGGGAAGCCGATGATGCAGCCTGCGGACCAGTTCTATGGCAACCGGGACGGCGGCGTCGAAGACCCCGCCGGAAACTGGTGGTGGATCGCGACCTATAAAGAAGACGTCCCGCACGAGGAGCTCCAGCGCCGCGCGCGCGAGGTGGAACGCCGGCGGGCGGGCGGCGAATAATGGGGGTCCTCTTTGAGTTTCCTTGGCGAACTACCACCGTACCTGTACCTGACGCGATAGACTTTCGATCGTTGGCGGAGGGTGTCTCATCAAGGCTTGTTTCAGGTCTCTCGCCGTTCGCTGACGCCTTCGCCGGTAGGGTGGATGAACATACAATTGATGTACGGTATGTACGCTGGTCGCCGCCGGTCTTGGGACCTCGCATAAAGTTCACCCGAGGAGACGATGCCATCATCGTCAGGCACACACGTGCGATTACGCTGCATTCTCGGTTCTTCTATGGCCTGGCAACGATAGCCGTGCTCGTGCTGGGGGCCTCGATCGCTTTCGAAACGGGCCAGCACGGCGCGACGATCCCGATGAAGGTGAACGGCGTTGAAAAGCAGGTTCTGTTTGTATGGCCCGCTCTTTTTCTGATCGCGTGGTCGGCTTTGGCTTGGGGGTTTGCAGTACACTTGAATTTTCAACGTGCTCGGAGCGCCGCTGCAATCCAACAATTGCTCGATAACCTGGAGCGTTAGCATGCATTTCCAACTGACCGACGATCAGCTCGCCGTGCAGGAGATGGCCCGTCGTTTCGCGGCGGACGAACTTGCGCCGAATGCGGAGCGCTGGGACGAGGAGAAAATCTTCCCCGTCGAGACGATCAAGAAATCGGCCGAGCTCGGCCTCGCCGCCATTTACGCATCTGAAGACGTCGGCGGATCGGGCCTGACGCGCCTCGACGCGGCGCTGATTTTTGAAGCGTTGTCGGAAGGGTGCACCTCCACGGCGGCGTTCATCTCCATCCACAACATGGTGACCTGGATGATCGACCGGTTCGGCTCCGATCATCTGAAAGAGACGTATGCGACGCGCCTCGCGGCGGGCGAGATCCTCGGCAGCTATTGCCTGACGGAGCCGGGCTCCGGCTCGGACGCCGCAGCGCTGAAGACAAAGGCGGTGCGCGAGGGCGATGAGTACGTCCTCAACGGATCGAAAGCGTTCATCTCTGGGGCCGGCGTCTCGGACCTGTATCTCGTCATGGTGCGGACGGGAGAGGACGGGCCGCGGGGCATCTCCGCCGTGCTCGTGGAGAAAGACATGCCCGGCGTCTCCTTCGGCGCGAACGAACGCAAAATGGGCTGGAATTCGCAACCCACCGCCGTCGTCTCCTTCGATAATGTCCGCATCCCCGTCGCGAACCGCATCGGGGAGGAGGGCGAGGGGTTCCGCTTCGCCATGATGGGCCTTGATGGCGGGCGCCTGAACATCGCGGCATGTTCGCTCGGCACGGCGAACGGCGCGCTCAAGCAGTCCCTCGACTACACCAATGAGCGCCGCGCTTTCGGCAAGCGTCTCAACGAGCAGCAGGCGCTGCAGTTCACCCTCGCCGACATGGCGACGGAGCTGGAGGCCGCCCGCACGCTTCTCTACCGCGCGGCCTGGAGCCTCGACCAGAAACTCCCCGAAGCGACGAAGCTCTGCGCCATGGCGAAGCGGTTCGTGACGGATACGGGCTTCGACGTCGTCAACAAGGCGCTCCAGACCCATGGCGGCTACGGGTATCTGCGCGACTATCCGTTGGAGCGGATGTTGCGCGATGTCCGTGTGCACCAGATCCTCGAAGGGGCGAACGAGATCATGCGCCTCATCGTGGCGCGGGACCTGCTGAAGCCGTATCAGGCGTAAAAGAACAGTCTTCGTCCTGAGGAGCGCGGCGGAGCCGCGCGTCACGAAGGACGGGAGCGACGCGCCGCGCCTGCCGCTGTCCTTCGTGACGCCGCTGCGCGGCTCCTCAGGACGAAGTGTAGAGAGGGGACGACATGCATCTCACCGAAGACATTCAGTTTACGCGCGAGGGCGCGTGGGGCGTTGCGACGCTCAACCGTCCGCAGGCGCTGAACGCT
This sequence comes from uncultured Caulobacterales bacterium, assembly GCA_964342855.1. Classification (GTDB taxonomy): domain Bacteria; phylum Pseudomonadota; class Alphaproteobacteria; order Caulobacterales; family Parvularculaceae; genus JBCBJX01. The sequence continues at coordinate 16,307 of CAYFIB010000005.1, read as the reverse complement.
CTGACGAGCCTCATGGCGTCGGCCATCGACGCGAAGCTCGTCGAATGGGCCGCCGATGATGCGGTGAAGGGCGTCCTCATCAAGGGCGCGGGCGAAAAGGCGTTCTGCGCCGGCGGCGACATTCGCTGGCTGCATGATACGGCGAAGGAGGACCCGGTCGCCGCGGCGGAGTTCTTCCGCGTCGAGTACACCATGAACGCCCGCATCAAGCATTTCCCGAAGCCTTATGTGGCGCTCATCGACGGGATCACCATGGGCGGCGGCGTCGGGCTTTCCGTGCACGGGAATTTCCGCGTCGCGGGCGACCGGACGCTTTTCGCCATGCCGGAGACGGGGATCGGCCTCTTCCCGGATGTCGGCGGCGGGTATTTCCTGCCACGCCTTGAAAACGGGATCGGCCTCTATTTCGCGCTGACGGGCGCGCGGGCGAAAGCGGCGGACTGCCTCGAAGCGCGCATCGCGACGCACTATGTGCCGAGCACGGATCATCCGAAGCTGGAGGAGGCGCTCTACGCCATGGAGGAGGTCGACGTCGAGACCGTCGGCGCGCTCCTGCGCGAACATGCGGACGTGCCCGATGACGGCCCGCTCGCTTCGCGTCTGCCGGACATCGAACGTCTCTTCACCCGCAAGGAGAGCCTCGATGCGCTTTACGCGGCGCTCTCGGCGGAGAAATCGGATTTCGCGGGGGAGTTGATCGAGACGCTCCGGCGCATGTCGCCGACGTCCATGGCGATCACCTGGGAGCACATGACGCGCGGCGCGAAACTGGATTTCGACGACGTCATGCGCCTCGAATTCCGCATCGCCTCGCGCATTCTGGAAGGCGGCGATTTCTTTGAAGGCGTCCGGGCCCAGATCATCGATAAGGATCGCACCCCGAACTGGGGCGAGCCGAAACCGGTCGCGCCCTATTTCGAGCCGTTCGCGGACCCGGCGCGGGAGCTTGCGATCTGAAGCGGGCCGCAGCCCGCTTCAGAAATGCGTCTTAGTCGTTCGCGACCGCGTGGTCGCTGACGTCCGTGTTGGCGAAGATGAGGTAGTCGTCGCTCAGCGAGGCGCGGACCACCTCGGCCGGGCGCGTCGCCGGACGTCCGTGCACGGCGGCGAGGCCTTCGATGCCGGATGGGAGAGGGCCTTCCAGCGCCGTCGAGTTCAGCTGTTCCGCGATCGTCGAGGCCTGACCGGCGGCGCCGTTCTTGAAGCGGAACCATTCGTTGATGCCGTTCGTGAACGCCATGATGTTGACGGCGAGCGAGCCGCGCGTCGTTCCATAGTCGGCGATCAGATAGCGCTCGAGCACGAGAGCGTTGTTGTAGAGCACCGCCGTGGAGACGTAGCTCAGCTGGTTGTAATAGTTGACCATCTGCGGCGGGGGCAGATCGCCGCCGCCGATGACGGCTTCCATGATGAGGCCGGCGCAGTTGCCGTAGCCGCTGCAAGCGTTCTGGCGGAGGAGCAGGGTGCGATTGCCGGCCTGCACGACCAGAACGTCCGTGTCGCCCCGTTTCTGCAGCGTGTAGGTCGCGCCGAGATCGTCGAGAACCGGCTGGATCGCGACGAACGACACGTTCGGCACGACGCCGTTCGGGTTCGGGAGGCCCTGCGCGCTGGCGCTCGTCGCGGCGAGGAAGGCGGTCGCCGCGGCGACGGCGAGAGATTTGATGATCGACATGAGATGTGTCCCCTTTCGAGGGCCAGCGTAGCGGGCGGCGCGCGGCGCGCAAGCTGGATTGATCGCGCCGCGAACGCCCATATCTGTCGGCGGCGGCCCCGGACAGGAGAAACCCATGCGGCTTTACGGCTCTCTCACCTCGCCATTCGTGCGCAAGGCGCGCGTTGCGGCGCTTGAACTTGGTCTCGACGGGGAGGTGGAGTTCGTTCCGACCGTCGTGAAGCCGACGCAGCCGAACACGGATTTCGGCGCGGACGTGAACCCGGTCCGCCGCGTCCCGGCGCTCGCGACCGAGGACGCGGGCGTCCTCACCGACAGCGCGCTCATCGTCGAGTATCTCGATGCGCGGGCGGGCGGCGGGAAGATTATCCCGGCTTCAGGCCCCGCGCGCTTCAAGGCGCTGAACCGCGCCGCCGTCGCCTCCGGCGCGACCGACGCGCTGGTGCTCGCTATGTACGAAGGCGCCCTGCGACCGGAGACCTTCCGCTGGACGGAATGGCGCGTCGACCAGATGGACAAGGCGCACGCGGTCCTCGGCTGGTTCGAAGAGAACATCGCCGAGCTGGGCGAGGACGCCGATATCGGTGCGATCGCACTCGGCGCCATGATCGGCTACGCGCAGTTCCGGTTCGCCGATATCGACTGGCTCGCCGCGACGCCGAAGCTGAAGGTGTGGTGGATGGCGATGTCCGAACGGGCGTCGTTCAAGGAAACGGCGCCGCCCATCGGCTGAGCCCGGCGTCGATGATATTTGGCGCCGCCGCCGCGGACTGAGATAGTGGCCGCAGCGGAAGAGGTGCTTGAATGTCCGATGATCCGATATCCGATGAGAAGACCGAAAAGGCGCTCAGTCTCGGCGTCGGCATGGGGCTCGCCCTAGGTGCTGGTTTTGGGACAATGATCGGCGCCGTGGTCGGCGCGATCACCGGCGATATCGCCGTTTGGCTTCCGCTCGGGATATCCATCGGGACAGGGCTCGGCCTCGCCGCCGGCGTTGCTGTCGGCGCGGCGGGCGCCTCCCGTCCGCAGCGGGAGGAAGCGACCGCGCCGGCCTCGCACCAACATCCGGGCGCGGGCGGGGACGGCGACTGAGGTCGCGCGAATAAGGGGGAGACCATGGACGGACATCGGCCAGACATTGCGACCGCTGATCGCATCGGCGTGGAGACAGGCGTTTCCGACATTTCGACGACTGACGCGCGCTATCGCGGATATCGCGCCGTCGAACTGGCGGAGATCTGCCGCTTCGAAGAAGTCGCCTATCTCCTCCTCTTCGGCGAGCTGCCGGATCCGGGTCAGCTGGAAGAGTTCCTCGCTCTCGAAAAGTCCCGACGCGGACTGTCGGACGCGCTCCTGGCGACGATGCGCAAGTTCAGCCGCAAGGCGCACCCGATGGATACGCTGAAGGCCTCGGTCGCCTTCCTCGCGCAGGAGGACCCCGCCGCCGCGGACGCGACGCCGACCGGGCTCTCGACCAAGACCGTCCGCCTGCTCGCCAAGCTGCCGCAGGCGATCGCCGCGGACCATCGGCTACGCTCGGACGCGCCGCTGGTTCTCGGCGACAACACGATCGGGTTCGCTGAAAATCTTCTGGCGATGATGTTCGGCGCCGTTCCGGCCCCGCAGGTCGCCCGTGCCTTCGACCGTACGCTGACGCTCTATGCGGAGCAGGCGTTCGACGCGCCGACCGCCGCCGCGCGCGTCGTCGCCTCGTCGGGCGCGGATTTCTATTCCGCTTTTCTCGCCGCGCTCGGCGCCGCGAAAGGTCCGCTCGCAGCGGGCGGGGCGGAGCGGGTTAGCGCGATGCTCGACGACGCAGCGCAGGCGGAAGATGTGGCCGACTGGCTGAAAATGCGGCTTGATCATCGGAGGACCGTCGCCGGATTCGCAGTCGCACATGGCGCGCCCGCGTCCGACCGCGTCGCCGCGATGTCCGACGTCATCGATGTGGCGGTCGGCGCGTTGGACACCGACGAGGCGCGCGCGGTTCGCGAAATCGCGACGCGCGTGACCGAGATCATGGCCGCTGAGACCGGGCGCGCGCCGACCCTTGATTTCCAGATCGCCGTCGCCTGGCGGATCATCGGCGTCCCCGCGCCTGCCTTCGGTCCGCTGCTCGCCCTCGCGCGCCTGCCGGGATGGGCGGCGCACATCATGGAAGAGCATGGTGGAGCTGCGCCGATCGGCCTCGCCGCCAGCTATTCAGGGCTGGAGCCGCGTGCGGTTCCCGCCCTCAAGGAACGGTGAGGGCGCGCCCGCGCCCTGTTGCATCCGCGCTCGAAAGGGCGCACCCCCACGCCCGTGAAATCCGGGGAGCCTGAACCCATGGCTTACGAATGCATCAAGACCGAAACCGACGGCGCGGTGGGGATCGTCACCCTCGACCGGCCCGACGCCCTCAACGCCTTCAACCTGCAGCTCATGGACGAGCTGACGGCGGCGCTGCGGGCCTTTGAGGCGGACGACGCCATCGGCTGCATCGTCATCACCGGCTCGGAAAAAGCCTTCGCCGCCGGCGCGGACATCAAGGAGATGGCCGACAAGACCTTTATCGAGGCTTATACGCAGGACTTCATCACCGCGAACTGGGAGGAAGCCTCCCGCTGCCGCAAGCCGGTGATCGCGGCGGTCGCGGGCTACGCCCTCGGCGGCGGCTGCGAACTCGCCATGATGTGCGATTTCATCATCGCCGCGGACAACGCCAAATTCGGCCAGCCGGAGATCACCATCGGCGCCATGCCGGGCGCGGGCGGCACCCAGCGCCTCGCGCGCTATGTCGGCAAGTCAAAGGCCATGGAAATGTGTCTCACGGGCCGGATGATGGACGCCGAGGAAGCCGAGCGCTGCGGGCTCGTCAGCCGCATCGTGCCGAAAGGCGATCTGCGCGCCGACGCCATCGAGACGGCGAAGAAGATCGCCTCGTTCTCCCGTCCGATGGTGATGATGACCAAAGAATCCGTCGACCGGGGCTATGAAGTCTCGCTCGCCGAGGGCGTGCGCTTCGAGCGTCGGCTTTTCCACTCGGTCTTCGCCACCGAAGATCAGAAAGAGGGCATGGCCGCCTTCGTGGAGAAGCGGAAGCCGAGCTTCAAGAACAAATAAGGGTCAGTCCGCGGCGCACGCTTTGCGGACGCGGCCCCAATCATCGTCCGATAGCGGAAGGCTTCCCGATGGACGGGCGCGTTCACGCGCTTCGGCGATGCGTTCCTTGGTGTCGGGGTGTGAATTGAGCCAGCTTGGCAGATCATCCCCGTCGTCATCCGCCACTTCAAGGATCGCGTCGAACGCTCGCGCGAGGGCGGCGGGATCAAGGTTGGCGGACTCCATGATCTGATACGCCGCGTCGTCTGCGTCCCGCTCGTGCGCGCGCGTGTGACGCAGCTGATTGAGCTGACCGCTGACGAGCACGGCCTGTTGAGCGACGCCGGAGCCGCCGGTGATGATCTCCAGAAGCAAGCCAAGACCAGCGTTGCGATAGACCGCCTGCATGCCATGGCGTTCGCGCACATGGCCGAGCTCATGCGCGAGGACGGCGAAGAACGCTTCCTGATCGTCTTCGACGGCGTGGAGAAGACCGGCGGTCGCCGAGACATGACCGCCCGGCAGGGCGAAGGCGTTCGGCTGATCGGCGTCGACGAAAGTGAAAGAAATCGGAAACCCGACATCGGCGCGCTCCGCCATCACGTTGACGGCGTCTTCGATCAGTCGCGCGGCGTCATCGTCCTTGCACGGACGCATGATGAGCTGGATCTGCGCCGACAGGTTCTCGCCGATCTGGCGTTCGATGTCCGGATCGGTCGCGCGGGCGAGGGGGCCGGAGGCCGCGGGCACGCCGATGAACAGCCCGGCGGCGAGCGCCGCCGAGAGGGCGACGAGCGATCCGGCGAGCATGACGAAGCGTCGCCGGGCGGCGGAGCTCGAAAATAGGTTCGGCGCGAAATCGATGAAGGCCTGGACGGAGACGGGCGGCGCGACGAGCACGGCGTCCGGCGCGCTTTTGTGCGTCAGTCGGTAGCCGCCGTCGGCGCTGCGTTCAAAGCTGAGGCCCCGGAAGCTCCAGTGAAGCTCCCGCTCCGCCAATCGGATTGCGACGCCGGTTCGATCGACGACGAACTGCGCGTCATGCGCCGCGGCGCTGAGGCCGTCGAAGTAGCGTCCGTCGAACGGCCCGGCGGCGGACATCAGAAGTTCGAAACGAGATCGAGGCCGTCCGCAAGGCCTTCGCCCGTGCTCGGCGCTTTCTCCTCGCTCTGACGGATCGCGTCGAAATCAATCTCGCCGGACAGCGACATGCGGTTCGCAAGCCGTTTCCAGAGGCGCATCTGCGCCGGCATGACGCCGACGCCGAGGGTGAAGATGATCAGGAGCGTGTTGGTGATCGTCAGTTCGATGAAGTCGAACGTGGAAAGGCGCGAGGAGAAGGACACGCCGCCGACCTGCAGGCTCTTGATGATCCGACGGATCATGACGGTTTCGTGCCAGGCGACGATGAGGCCGATGAACAGGCCGAACGGAATCAGCGTCGCATAAAGCATGAGAATGAATCTGACGTCCGGGGCGCCGGTCGCGAGTTCCTCGAAACCGCCGGAGAGGCCGGCGAACGCGGCGATCCACGCGATATAGCCGATCACGCCGCCGATCCAGGCGACGGCGAAGCTCGGATAGACAGGCTCTTTCAGCGCGTCCTCAGTGTCGACGAAGGCGAACTGTTCGCTGCCGAACCAGGCGCCGTTCCAGATGCGGCGCGAAAGGCGGATGCGCATCGCCGGTCCGAACCAGCCCAGCGTGATCGCCGTCAGAAGTCCGTACCCGAATGTCGCAAAGCCATAGCCGACGGCGGAGCCGGTCTGCGCGAACCGGATGCCCCGATAGCGCGTGCGCGAGAGATGATATCGCCGTGCAAGAAACAGGGCGATGCCGATCAGGATGAAGAAACCGATGTAGAGAACCGTGATCATCAGCGCCGCGGCGACGGGCGGAAGGAAGAACTGAGCGGAGACGATCGCGCCGACATAGGGCACGAACAGAACGACCATCGCGATCAGGAAGCCGATAAAGAGCTCAAGGCCGGATCCCGTGTACTCCAGCGGTTCGCCGCCGACATGCGTGTCGGCCCAAAGCCGCCGGCGAAAATGGGTGCGCCCCCAGAACCGGAAAAGCGTCAGAGTGACGATGTTCAGCAGAAACGTGTAAAAGCCGATCCAGAACATCGCGCCGAGGCTGGAGCGATTTTCTACGGTCAAATCGGTGTTGATTGAAGTCTCGCTCATAAAAGCCCCCGGTTTCTTTCGGCGTTTCACCAGTAAGGGTTATGTGCGTCAACCAAATGTTGCCTCGCCGCTACTTTCCTCATTCGGCTCGCCTGATCCCGAGAATAAGCTAGTTTGCGCCGAATGGCCGTAGCGGCACGCGGCGCAGATGGGCCGATCTGGCCGCGAATCGCTGAGATAAAGGCGAATGACAGATATTCTTCTCTCCGTAGCCTTGATCGGCGTTCTCGGCGTCGGCGCGCAGTGGCTCGCCTGGCGGTTCAATCTGCCGGGCATCGTGCTCATGTCCGCTGCGGGGCTCGTCGCCGGACCCGGCCTTCAGGTGCTGACGCCGGAAGCGACCTTCGGGGAGTTTTACCGCCCTGCGATCTCGCTCGCTGTCGCCGTCATTCTGTTCGAGGGCGGACTGTCGCTCAACTTCGCTGAGATCCGCGGCGTCTCCCGCGGGGTTCTGCGCCTTGTCTTCCCGGGCGTGCCCATCGCCTGGGCGCTCGGGGCGGTCGCGGCGATCCATATCGCCGGGCTCGAGCCGACGGTCGGGCTGCTCTTTTCCGGGCTGCTGATCGTCACGGGACCGACGGTCATCATTCCGCTCCTGCGCCAGTCCAAGCTGGACGCGCGCCCGTCCGCGCTCCTGAAATGGGAGGGGATCATCAATGATCCCGTCGGCGCGCTCCTTGCGGTGGTCGTCTTCGAACTCGCCATCGCCGCCGGCGGCGGACACGGATCGACGGGCGAACTCGTCGCCTCGTTCGTGCTCGGATCGGCCCTCGCGGTCGCCATGGGCTGGTTTCTCGGCTCAGGGATCGCGGCGCTCTTCCAGCGCGGCCTCGCGCCGGAGTATCTGAAGGCGCCGATCCTGCTCGCCGCGGTCATCGCCATCTTCGTGGCGGCGAACCAACTGCAGGAGGAGGGCGGGCTCATCGCCGTCACCGCCGTGGGCGTGCGCCTCGGCAACGCCGGTCTCGCCTCCATCGCCGATCTCCGACGCTTCAAGGAGACGGTGACGATCCTCCTCGTCTCGGGCGTCTTCGTCATGCTGACGGCGAACCTTTCGCGCGACACCCTCGGCCTGCTCGACTGGCGCGCGGCGGCCTTCGTTGGGGCGATGCTGTTCATCGTCCGGCCGGTCGCGGTCCTGATCTCCATGTTCGCCTCGGACGCGCGCTGGAACGAGCGGGCGCTGCTGGCGTGGATCGCCCCGCGCGGCATCGTCGCCGTCGCGGTGTCGGAATTCTTCGCCGGCAAGCTGGTGGAGGCGGGCTATGAAGACGGCGCACTGCTGGTGCCGCTCGCCTTCGCCATCGTCTTCGCGACGGTGGTTCTGCACGGCTTCTCCATCGCGCCGCTCGCGAAAGCCCTCGGCCTCGCGCACAAGGGCCGACCAGGCGTCCTCATCGTCGGCGCCTCGCCGTTCTCAGCGGCGCTCGCGAAAAAGCTGAAAGAGATGGGCGAGACGGTGCTGATCGCCGACGCCAGCTGGCGGCGCCTGCGGGCGGCGCGCCTTGCGGACGTGCCGGTCTATTATGGTGAGATCCTCTCCGAGGCGACCGAGCACCATGTGGAGTTCAACCGCTATGGCGTGGTGCTCGCCCTCGGCGCGAACGAGGCGCACAACGCCCTCGTCGCAACCGACCTCGCGCCGGAGCTCGGGCGGGCGAAAGTCTACCAGCTCTCCTCCCGCGCGGCGGACGATGAAGATCGCCGGGCGGTCTCTCGCACGCTGCAGGGGCGCTCTTTCGTGCGCGCCGGGCTCGGCTACGACGATCTCATGCGCCGCCACTATGACGGCTGGGTTTTCCAGAGAACCAAGCTTTCAGAGGCGTTCGGCGCCGAAGCGTTCCGGAAATCGCTCCCGAAAGACGCGTTTCTGGTCGGCGTGGTTAAAAAGTCAGGCGAGTTGGCGTTCGAAGGCGAGGGATCCAAAACCGAGCTGGGCGTCGGCGACACCGCTCTGGTTTACACGCCGGCCCCGGAGCCGACGCGCAAAGAGCCGAAACCGGACGCGCAATCCGAGCAACCGGAGGCGGGCGCTTAAACCGGCCTTAAGACGCGGTGCGGTAACCAGAGGCGTTCGTTCCGCAGCTCAAGAGACGCCCCCGCCGTGCTCAACGTCCGCAATTCGTCCGACCAACAGGCCAGCCTGCTCAGCGTCTATTCGGCGAATATGGGCGATGCGGTCCGCCGCCACCGGTCGAATGTCGCGCTGAAGGCCGCGGCCGTGCGCTCGCAACTCGCCCACCGCGCGCGCACTGAATTCGTCGCGAACATGAACCACGAGTTGCGCACGCCGCTGAACGCCATCATCGGCTTCGCCGGCATGCTGCGCCAGGCCGAAGAGCTCGGCCTCACCGTCGACAAACGCGACGAGTACTGCACGTTCGTCCTCGACAGCGCCAATCGGTTGCTTGATCTTCTGAGCCGCGTTCTCGATTTCGCCGCGCTGGAGAGCGGGCGCTTCCAACCCGAAGCGCAGCCGATCGACCTTAACGCGCTCGTCGCCGAAACGGTCGAGAAAATTCATCCGCGTGCGAAAGTGGAGCTGGAGGCGACTCGCGCCCACGTGCTGGCGGACCCCTCCGCCGTCGTGAAGGTGATCGACCACCTTCTGCGCAATGCGGAGAAATTCGCCGGCGCGAACGCCGCCATCGTCATTCGCGTCACCGCATCAGAAAGCGGACCGTTATGGGTCAGCGTCGAAGATGACGGCGTTGGCATGACGCCAGCTGAGCTTGCGATCGCGCTCGATCCGTTTTCGCAGGTGTCGTCCGGCCTCGACCGGATGCATGACGGGATGGGTCTCGGGCTCACCCTGTCGCGGATGTATGTGGAATCCATGGGCGGCCGTCTGGTCGTGCGCTCGGCCAAAGGGCGCGGCACGCAGGCGGCGTTCTCGCTTCCGGTGACCACGGAAAAACCGAAGCCGACGGACGTCGTCGCCTCGCTCGCCGCGTCCAGCACCGCGCCGGACCTGCCGCCGGAAGCCGAAGCGCGGTTCGCCGAACCCGAACCCGCCGTGGAGCCGCCGGTCACATTGTCCGATGAGCCGGGCGATTATTCCGACGAAGACGAATTCAAGCCGGGCGACGATTTCGACGCTGCGGGCGACGACATCCTGAAAGCGCTCGCGGACGATGCGACGCCCGCCGCTGCGCTGCCCGATGATGACGGCATCGATTTCGGCGACGAGCCGAACTTCGACGATGAGATCGCCGACGATGCGGAGCCCGATTTCAATCCGGTGGAGGACCGTGGCCGTTCGCGCGCATCGGCGCCGGTCGCCTCCCTCACGGCCAACGAGCTTCAGCGCAATACGGCGCCGGAGCTGCCGCCGTTCACGGATCCTGAACCAGCCGACCCCGATAAACTGTTCACCTCCGGTGAGGTGTTCGATCCCGCAGCCCTATTCGAGGATGACGACGAAATCCTCGATTTTCTCGATGACGTCAAAGGAGAGTGACCCGTGGCGGACCTCGCTGAGATCCTGAACGAAGACGGCTCCGCGCCGCCGCCCAAGGTCGCGGACTTCGATCTCGCCGAAGAGAACGCGGCGCGACCCGATGAGGAACTCGCCGGCGGCCCGATCGGCCGCGTGGTGTCGGTCTCCGGCTCTTCGGCGATCGTCCTTCTGCAGAGCCAACACGGCGGCAAGCCGTACTCGCCGGAAATCGGCTCCGCCATCGCCATCCGCACAAAGCGCACCTCGGTCATCGCGACGGTCGCAGGGCTGTCGGTTCCCGCGCCGAGCGGTCGCGAAGGCTCCGAGGACGAGCTTTGGGTCGTCGAAGTCGAGCTGATCGGCGAATATTTTGAAGGTCAGGTGGACGGCAAACCGCGCTTCACCCGCGGCGTCTCTTTCTATCCGTCCCTCGGCGACCCGGTCCTGGTCGCGCAGGAAAAAGAACTGCGCACCGCCTACGGTCTCAATCAGTCGCTCAACGTGCCGGTCGGGCGCCTGAAGCAGAACCTCGCCATCCCGGCGGTCCTGCGCATCGGCGAGTTCATCAGCCGCCACGCCGCCATCGTCGGCTCGACGGGCTCGGGCAAGTCCTGCGCGACGGCGCTCATTCTCAACACGATCATCAACAAGCTGCCCGAAGCGCACATGGTCGTGCTCGATCCGCACAATGAGTACGCGGCGAGCCTCGGCGATCGCGCGGAAGTCGTGAACTCCTCGACCCTCGATCTTCCGTACTGGATGCTCACCTTTGAAGAGCTCTGCGCGATCCTCTTCGTCGATGTGAACCCGGAAGAAGCGCGCAAGCAGATCGACATCCTCGCGGAGATCATCACTGCGGCGAAACGCATGAACGCCTCGGCCGGCGAGCAGCAGACCCGTCGCAATGCGGGCGCGCAAGGCCCGAGCGTCGACACGCCGTCGCCTTACCGCATCTCCGACGTCATCGGCTTCCTCGACTCCGCCCTCGGCAAGCTCGACAACCGCCAGACGCTCGCGCCTTACAAAGCGCTGAAGCAGCGCATCGAGGCGATCACCCAGGACGCCCGTTACGCCTTCATGTTTGGCCGCATCACGGTGCAGGACACGATGGCCGACATCATCGCGAACCTCCTCCGCATTCCGACGAACGGCCGTCCAGTGACGATCCTCGAACTCGCCGGGCTGCCGGAAGCGGCCATCGACGTCGTCGTCGCCGCCGTCTCGCGCCTCATGTTCGAGTTCGGCCTCTGGTCGGGCGCCGCCGCGCCGGTGACGCTCGTCTGTGAGGAAGCGCACCGTTACATCCCCGCCGACACGTCCCGCGGTTTCGCGCCGGCCCGCAAGAACCTCGCGCGCATCGCGAAAGAGGGCCGCAAATACGGCGTCTCGCTCATCGTTGTTTCGCAACGCCCGTCCGATCTCGATCAGACCGTGCTTTCCCAGTGCAACACCATGGTCGCCATGCGGACGGTCAATGGCGGCGACTGCGAAGTCCTGCGCTCTTCCGTGCCCGAAGCATCGAACGCCCTGATGGACGCGCTGCCGGCGTTGTCGGTCGGCGAGGCGGTCATTCTCGGCGAAGGCGTGCAGATCCCGACGCGCATGCGCTTCGACGCCCTCGCGAAACAGCGCCTGCCGCGCTCCACCCGCGCCAATCTCCGTCAGGCGTGGACGACGCCGCTGGAAGACGCGAGCATCGTGCAGCAAGCCATCGCGCGCTGGCGCTCGGCCGGGCGCACCCAATAACCGACCGCCGCCCTTGATGGGGCGGCGCGCCGCGCTAGGCTCCTCCGCTGAAACCGGAGGAGCCGTTCATGATCGCACGTCGCGCACTCGCCTTAATCGCCGCGCTGGCGCTCGCCGCCTGCGGCGCCGAGACCGACCCCCGACAGCCTGAAGCCCAATCGACGAACGCCCGCCCCATCGCCATCGTCATTCACGGCGGCGCGGGCGCTCTTGCGCCCGGTCGGTACACGCCGGAAGAAGAGGCGGCGCACATCCTCGCCCTCGAGGAGGCGCGCGATGCGGGCTACGCCGTGCTCGATGCGGGCGGCTCCAGCATCGACGCGGTCATCGCCGCCATCATGCGCCTCGAAGACGATCCGAAATTCAATGCGGGCAAAGGCGCGGTCTTTACGAGCGAGGGGACGAACGAGCTCGACGCCTCGATCATGGACGGCGCGACGCGGAACGCCGGCGCCGTCGCCGGCGTCAAACGCGTGAAGAACCCGATCCTCCTCGCCCGCGCCGTGATGGACAAATCCGTCCACGTGATGATGGCCCGCGAGGGGGCGGAGACCTTCGCCGAAGAGCAGGGGCTTGAGCTCGTCGATCCGCAATATTTCTATACGGAGCGCCGCTGGGAGAGCCTGCAGCGCGCCATCGAGCGCGCCGAACGCGGGGCGAGCCTGCCGGCTGAATTCAAGTTCGGCACCGTCGGCGCCGTCGCGCTGGATCGGGACGGGAACCTCGCCGCGGGCACGTCCACCGGCGGCATGACCTACAAGCGCTGGGGCCGGGTGGGGGATTCGCCGATCATCGGCGCCGGGACCTATGCCGACAATAACTCATGCGGCGTCTCGGCGACGGGCTGGGGCGAATATTTCATCCGCCTCACCATCGCGCGGGACATCTGCGCGCAAGTCGAATACGGCGGGAAAACCGTCACGGACGCTGCCGACGACGTCATCTTCAACCGTCTCTCGGCGACGGAAGGGACCGGCGGCGTCATCGTCCTCGGCGCAAACGGCGAGATCGCGACGCCCTTCAACACGGACGGCATGTTCCGCGCCTGGCGCAAGGAAGGCGCCGAGCCGTATGTTGCGATTTATGGGGAGTAGGGAGCGGCTTTGTAAGCGTCATCCCGGAAGCGGCGCAGCCGCTATCCGGGACCCATCTCTGATGTTTTCTGCGCTCCGCGGGCGTCCGAGTTGGATCCCGGATCGCGCTTCGCGCGTCCGGGAAGACGGTTTTCGACGCTCCGGTTGAAGATGATCAACCCTCAGCGCTTTCATCAACCGCCTCATCCGCCGCGACCGGCGCCAGTTCCGCGGGCGCGCGGCGCGCGAAATCGGCCTCGTCATCGTCATCGCGGATGACGACAATGCAGGCGGACAATGAGACGACCGCCGCCCCGGCGGCGATGATTTTCAGAAAACGGATCATGTGGTGCTCCTCAACTCGCGCCCCTCGCTGAGTTGAGGAAACCCCGGAACATTACCGTTCGGCAATCCGCCATGCGGCGAGCCGCACTACTCGGACGTCAGAACGATTTTGCCGGTCGCCTTGCGCGTTTCGACATCGCCGAGCGCCTTGGCCGCGTCCTCCAGCGCATAGCGCGCCGTCACCCGCGGGCGGATCTTGCCGGTGGAGTAGAGGTTCATGAGATCGGCGACGTTCTCCGCGTGGCCCTTCGGGTCGCGCATGGTGAAGGCGCCCCAGAAGACGCCGACGATCTGGCAGCCCTTGAGGAGCGTGAGGTTCAGCGGCAGCTTCGGGATGCCCGCCGGGAAGCCGACCACAAGGAAACGGCCTTCCCAGGCGAGGGCGCGCACGGCGGGTTCAGCGTAAGCGCCGCCCACTGAGTCGTACACGACATCGACGCCGTCCGAGCCGCCGAGCTCTTTCGCCGCCGCTTTAATGTCGTTGGAGAGCGCTTTCTGCGCATCACGATCCAGCTCGCCGGTCGGGTAGACGATGGCCGCGTCTGCGCCGATCTCCTTGCAGAAGGCGGCTTTTTCTTCGGACGAGACGCCCGCGATCACCTTCGCGCCCATGGCCTTGCCGAGCTCGATGGCCGCGGAGCCGACGCCGCCCGCCGCGCCGAGAATGAACAGGATCTCGCCTTCCTTGATCCGCGCCCGGTCTTTCAGGGCGTGGTGGGAGGTGCCGTAGGTCATGAGGAACGCCGCCGCCTCGTCGAAGGGCATGGCGTCGGGAATTTTCACCGCTCGCGGCGCGTCGATGAGGGCGTGGGTGGCGTAGCCGCCGGTTAACATGCTCGCGAGCACGCGGTCGCCGGGTTTCAGGGTCGTGACGCCGTCGCCGACCGCTTCGATGACGCCCGCGGCCTCTCCGCCGGGCGTGAACGGACGCTCGGGCCGGAATTGATACAGGTCGCGGATGATGAGGGTGTCCGGAAAATTGACCCCCGACGCTTTCACTGCGAGCAGCGCCTGACCGGGGCCGGGCGCAGGCGTCTCCTGCTCGACGAGTTTCAGGGTCTCCGGTCCGCCGGGCTCGGCGCTGACGATCGCTTTCATCGCGGGGCTCCAATTTTGCTGCAGCGCAAAAACATTGCGCGCTCGCGGCGACTTTCGCAGGGTGCCGCGAAGAGTGAAAGCGCGCGGCGCAGCAGGCGTCGATTTTGGAGGACTTTGAAGCTGATGAGTGAAGCCGTCGCCGACGCGAAACCCGCCGCCGGCGCCCCCGCCGAGCGCTCGGGCGTCGCCTACAGCTATTACGTTCTCGTCCTGCTGACGATGGTCTATACCTTCAACTTCATCGACCGGCAGATCATCGGGATCATCTCCCCTCTGATCAAACAGGATCTCGGACTGACGGACGGTCAGCTCGGGGCGCTGAAAGGCATTCTCTTCGCCATCCTCTACACCTTCCTCGGCATACCGATCGCCCGGTTTGCCGACCGCGCCAATCGCGTGACCATCATCTCCGTCTCGCTCGCGCTCTGGAGCGGATTCACAACCCTGTCGGGGTTCGCGCAGAACTTCACGCAGCTTGCCCTAGCCCGCATCGGCGTCGGCATCGGCGAGGCGGGCGGGACGCCGCCGTCCCACTCGGTCATCTCGGACTATTTCGACAAAGAGCGTCGGCCGGTGGCGATGGCGATTTACGCCATGGGTATCCCGATCGGCATCGCGCTCGGCTATTTCGCTTTCGCCTGGCTGCTTGCCGCGCTCCAGACCGGCGAGGTGCAGGACCCGAGCGTGTGGCGGACGGCGATGATCATCGTCGGCATCCCCGGCGTGATCCTCGCCATCCTCCTGAAGCTGACGGTCCGCGAGCCTGAACGGGGCGCCGCCGACGGCCCAAGGCAAGCCGTCGCCGAAGAAAAAGCCTCCGGCGGGGTGCTGGCGACGGTCTGGTCTGAGACGATCCAGATTTTCAAGGCGGGCACGAAGCTCTGGTCGATCCCGACCTACGCCGGCATGGGCGCCGGCATCACGCTCGCGTCCTTCGGCGCCTACGCCATCGGCGGTTGGATCGTCGATTTCTTCACTCGGACGCACCCTGAAATGCCCATGACGACCGTGTTGATCTGGCTGGGCGTCATCAACGCCATCGCCTATTCCCTCGGCACCTATCTCGGCGGGGCCGTCACCGAGCGCCTCGCGAAGAAGAACAAGTCAATGTACGGCCTCGTCCCGGCCATTGCGCTCCTCGTCAACGCGCCGTGCTTCCTCGCCGCCATGTGGGCGCCGACGCCGGAATTGTCGCTCATATTCTGGTTCCCGGCTCACATGACGATCGGCTTTTATCTCGGGCCGACCTTCGCCGTCGCGCAGACGCTCGCGCCGCTACGCCTCCGCGCGCTCTCGACCGCAATCCTCTTCTTCGTGCTCAACCTGATCGCCCTCGGCATCGGACCGAGCTTTGTCGGCTTTCTGTCGGAGGGGCTGACCGGGGCTATGGGTGAAGAGCGGGCGCTGCGCGTCGCGCTCTCCAGCGTCATCGGCACCAGCCTTCTCGGCGTAGCGGCGTTCTTCTGGGCGAGCCGACAGGTGGAGCGCGACTGGGCGAAGGCCGAAGCTGAGAACGCTTAAAGCCCGGTGGTGTTCAACGCCGGGGCTCTCTATATCCGGCGGCTCACGAAAGCCGCCGGATAAACGCCATGCCCGCCGACCGCCGCCGCATTCTGATCACCTCCGCGCTTCCCTACATCAACGGGGTGAAGCATCTGGGG
>CAYFIB010000004.1:0-125845 GCA_964342855.1 uncultured Caulobacterales bacterium | reverse complement strand
GGCGCGATCCAGCACCTCGCGGGCATGAAGGACTCCAAGGTGATCGTCGCGATCAACAAGGACGAAGAAGCCCCGATCTTCCAGGTCGCCGATTACGGCCTGGTGGCGGACCTCTTCACGGCCCTGCCGGAGCTTGAAGCGGCGCTTTAAAAAAGCTGAAGCGATGCGGGTGATTGCCCGCATCGCTCCAAATTGTCGGCGCCGCCGGGCGTCCGAGTCGTACGGACACTGTCATAAAATTGCAGCGCAATTTGAGCTTTAGTCGTTCGTGACTAGAACGATCCTCCAACCAGCTTCATAATCTTTACACCTCCTTTCTAGCAATTTTGGTTACAGTCGGACGTTAGGCAGCTCGCGCACGGCCAAAGTCGCCGGGCGCGAACGTCTCCGCGGAGCCGGCCCGCGAATTTCGGAAGGGATTGGCGGCGGCGATCCTGGCGAACGCTCCGCGCCGTGCAGGCGACCAGGATCGCGCCAGACTTTCGAACTCGACAAACGCCGTCGGCGAAGGCCTTCGGGTTCTGAAGTCGGCGACGAACTCCCTGAAGAGATCCCAGTGGAATAGGGTCGGTTCGCCCCACCATTCATGCATGATCTTCGGATCGATCGCGCCTTTTTTGATGCCGATCGCCATCGCTTCGTAAAAGTTCAGTATGTCCATCACCACGGCGTAGCCTTCGGCGTCGGTGAAGCGTTCATCGTCGCCTTCACCGCTCACGAAGTCATTCAGGCGGACAAGCGCCCCGCCGCGCCGTGACAGCTTTCGCGTCTCGGACATCATTGTAGAGATCTTATCGCTCAGCACCTGGTCGATCATGAAGTTAATCGCCCGCGTCCTTGCAAATTCGCGCCGGGTCCGTGCTTCCGCCGTCCGCTCTCTGACGACCTGCATGATCGCCATGAACGCAATTATACCCGTCGAAACCGCCGTTAGGGCGGCCACCCAATCGTGCATCTCGCCCCCGCCAATCGCACTGAGACGCGCGCATATTGGCGTGACCATATAAAATTACAACCTTTGGGGTTAATTTTTCTCTATGGTTGCCATTCGCCAGCGCTCATCAGGACCGCGACACTGCGCGCGCAACGGGCCGCTCCGCCTTGCATTGCGACGCACCCACGACGCTGCTCTACTCCGATCATTCCGAAGCCGACTTAATCAAGGCCGAATATGACCACCCTCACCACCATCGGCGTCATCGGCGCCGGACAGATGGGAAACGGCATCGCGCATGTGTGCGCCCTCGCCGGATATGACGTCCGCCTGAACGACATCGACGCGAGCCGCATCGACGCGGCGAAAGCAATCATCGAGACCAATCTCGGCCGACAGGCGGCCAAGGGCAAAATCTCCGATGAGGAAATGACGGCGACCCTCGCCCGCATTTCCGCCGCGCCGAACCTCGCCAATCTCGGCGCCTGCGATCTCGTGATCGAGGCCGCCACCGAGAATGCAGACCTGAAGAAAAAGATCTTCGCCGATCTCTGCCCGCACCTTACCGCCGACGCCATCGTCGCGACCAATACGTCGTCGATCTCCATCACCGGCCTCGCCTCCTCGACGGACCGGCCGGAGAAGTTCATCGGACTGCACTTCATGAACCCGGTGCCGGTGATGAAGCTGGTCGAGGTCATCCGCGGCATCGCGACCTCGCAGGAGACGTTCGACGCGGGCGTCGGGCTGGTGAACCGTCTCGGCAAGCAGATGGCGGTCTCCGAAGACTTCCCGGCCTTCATCGTCAACCGCGTCCTCATGCCGATGATCAACGAAGCGATCTACACGCTCTATGAGGGCGTCGGCACGGTCGACGGCATCGATACGGGCCTGAAGCTCGGCGCGAACCACCCGATGGGACCGCTGGAGCTCGCCGACTTCATCGGCCTCGACACCTGCCTCTCCATCATGCAGGTGCTGTACGAGGGTCTGGCGGATTCGAAATACCGTCCGTGCCCGTTGCTCGTGAAATATGTCGAGGCCGGTTGGCTCGGGCGCAAGACGGGCCGCGGCTTCTACGACTATCGCGGCGACGTCCCCAAACCGACGCGCTAAGCCTCAAACGGAACCTATGGCGAATTCGGCTCGCGATACGCCTCCAGATTGGCTGTCTCAGCGAATCGGGCCGCGCCCTCATCGCGCGCGGCGGATATTTGGGCGAGCGTCGCGGGCGGACTGAACCGCGTACGGATCTTCAGAACGCCGCCTTCCTCGATCCATCCCGCCGCCGCATCGACGGCGGGCGCGAGCTGCGGCTCTTTTGCGACGATGCCGCTGGTCGCCGCGCGAATGCGATCCGGCATCAGCGCGCGCTCCTCGGACGGCGCCTTCCCGGACCGGCGCGCCGCCGCGATCATTGAACGCTCGATGAGCGTGCGGTCCGCGATATCGAGATCGAAAAAGCCGATGCGCGACCCGTTCTGGCCGCTCGCACGGTCCGCGCCGAGGCCGGAGATGAACACCGACATGTCCACCAGACCGGCGGACCCCATTTTGAAGTCGATATTGAACGCGCCCGATTGCGGGTTGCGCCGGAGCCCGCCGGACGCGTCCACCGGGATCTCCGTCAGCTCCACATAGCGTGCGAGATCAGCAGCGCTTTTATACTCCGCCTGCCCGCTCGGCGTCCGCGAACTTTCCGAGATCGCCTCGAACATGTCGGCGAGATGCAGCCGCGCGCCCTGCCATTTTCCCTGCAGCACTTCCGGCGCGCCGCCGCCGACCACTGTCCGCCCGATATTTGCCGTCGTCGATGACCAGATCGCGCGCTCGCCGAGCAGCACCTTCTCGCCCTCGATGAACGCGCTCTCAAAAACGATCCGCGCATTGAGATCGCGCGGCGAACCGCCGTTGATCAGGACGCCCGCGAACGAACGGATGTCGAGGTTCTGAAAAGCGATGGTCCGCGATTCATGCCCAAGGCGCCGGGCCGCGCCGCCGCCTTGGCGCGGGCGCTCCGAGGCGTAGGCCGCCCGGTCCATGCTGGCGTAGCTCAGGACGCCCCGCGACAGGCCGCCGAAGGCGATCTGATCGGCGCGCAGCGCCCAGCGCCCGCCCGTGGCGGTATTCCGGAAATCGATGCTCGCCTCGTCGAATTGCGCCCGCGACCATGAGGTGAGAACGAGCGCGCGCCCGAGCTGTCGCCGGTCGAAGGGTTTAGCGGCGGGCGGCAGCAGCGGGTCCGTCAGCAGAATATCGCCGATACGGGCCGACCAGCCGTTGGCGCCGCTCGCGACGACGTCCGTGAGCGTCACTTTCTCGATGTTGAGAACATCTTTCGGCGCGGCCCCGCCGACGATCTGGGCGAGATCGCGCGCCGTCACGCCGGTGATGCGC
Organism: uncultured Caulobacterales bacterium; assembly: GCA_964342855.1. GTDB lineage: Bacteria > Pseudomonadota > Alphaproteobacteria > Caulobacterales > Parvularculaceae > JBCBJX01. The sequence continues at coordinate 122,514 of CAYFIB010000004.1, read as the reverse complement.
GCTTCTTTTGCGCGCAGGACGATGCCGGAATCCGCGAACCCGACGAACTCAAGCTCTTCGAGGATGAGATCGCCGGTGTACTGATCGAGCCGAACTTCGCGCACCTGCACGAGATCGCCGACGAGGCGCCGGACCAGTTCGCCCACGGGAAGCGCGTCGAACAGACGCGCGAGCTGCGCCGACGCCGGCGCCGCCAGCATCATCACCGTCATCGCCGCGACCGCCGCCGTGATCCACTTTCGCCCCATATCGCCCCCCGTGGCGTTTTCCCTATTCGGCGGCTTTCTCCTCGCCGCCGGTTTGCGTGACCGCGATGTTCAGAAGATCGATCAGCGCGATCGGATTACCCTGACCCGCCGCGATGATGGCCGCGAGCGACTGCGGCTCGGCCGGCTCGGCGGAGACCGTCAGCGTGCCGCCGAGCTCCACCCAGGCCGCGACAGCTTCCACGAACTGCGGCAGACGCGGGTCCATGGAGGCGAGCTGCGCGCCCGAAACGCGGATCATCGCCGGCGCCGAGATGCGCACGTCTTCCGGCGTCGCGCCCATCTGCTCAGCGGCGATGATAAGCGCCTTGTCGATCAGCGTGCGGTCCGTGATGGCGGTGCGGTATTTCTTGACCTCCAGCTCGTCGAGAAGCGCCGCCTGATCGGTCTCGTCGAACCCGCCTTCGGCGTAGGCCGCCCACGCTTCAAGCGTCGGTCCGCTGACGGAGTACAGATCGTCGTAAACGAGGAGATCCGGCGCGTCGATCGTGTAGTCGAGCTGCGCGTCGCCGCTCGCGCCGTCGAACGCCCAGGCGAAGTCACCGTCGAAATTGACGACGCTGAGGCCGAGCTTCTCAACCATCGCCTTCGCCTCGGCGAACTGGGTTTCAACCGCGAGCAGTTCGTCCTCGCCAAGCTCGCCGAGTTCGCGCTGCTGCTCCAGCGTCATGTCGAGGAAGGTCGCGATATGGATCGAGACGCCCTTGGCGACGCCGCGAATGTCCGACGGGATGAGCCAGTGGAAATCGTTGGCGATCCCTTCCTGTTCGGCGACGGTGAAGAAGGGCTGGCCGTTATAGGTCGAGGTCTGATTGGTGGACGTGTAGGAGCCGAAGTCCATCAGCTCCGTCTCGGTCACCGGCGGCACTTCCAGCTTCGCAAGCCAGGCGAGGCCGCCCGCCATGTCGATGTCCTTCCAAGTGAAGGTCTCGACCGCCGAGGTCAGCTTCGAGCCTTTCGGATAGCTCGCCGTCGACATGCGGACGAAATTTTCGCTGTAGATGGCGGTGACGCCCTGCAGCACCGCGGCGGCGGCGTCCGCATCAGCGGCGATCTCGTCTTCGAGCCCTTCCAGCGCGTCGGCGCCGGCGCCGATGATCGTGCTCGTCAGGCCGCGCATGGACGTCTCTTTGATCGTCCCGGCGCTGACGCCTTTGGCGTTCGAGTACTCAATCGCGTAGGCGATCGAGCCGCCCGTCTCCGCATCCGTGCCGGAGAAAGCCGCGTCCGCGACCGCGTATTCGGCATAGTCCATGGCGAGCGCCAGCGCGGCGTAGCCGGAGAGAAGTCCGAGCGCCGGGGCGTCTTCCGGCCCTTTGGCCCGCTCCACGGCGCGCAGGGCCAGATCGTCGATGCCGATGCGGGCGGCGGAGATCGCGATGTCCGCGTCGCCGAGCTTCACGCCTTCGCTCTTGAGGCCGATGAAGAGCGCGCGGTCTGCGACGGCGGCGACGCCTTCGGCTTCGCCCGCGGCGAGCGCCGCGACGGCCGCGGCGTCAATGTCCCAGAGGAGCGTTTCGTCGACGACGATCGCGCCGTCCGGATAGTCGCGCACGAAGAAGCGGAGGTCTTCCACCACCGTCGCGCCCGTTTTCTCGTCGCGTTTGCTCGCGCCGTATTCGACCGCGACGCCGGTCAGCGCCTCGATCGCTTCGGCGAGCGCGGCGAGGTCCACGGCTTCCGAGGCGGCGTTCACATAGGCGGCGTCGAGCACGCCGTCGAAGTCGCCGGCGGCTTCCTGTTTCTTGCCGCAGCCGACAACGAGAGCAAGGGCGGCGGTGGCCGCGAGCAGAACGCGAGTGCGTGACATGGAATTCCCCTTGGCGCCGTTCTGGGCGCCGTCTTAGGCGCCTGATTGGCGCGGCGGCCTGAATACCGGCGGAACCTAGCCCGGGCCGGGCGCCGGTGTCACGCCGCGCCGCGGTCAGAACCGGCGCAGCAGCCGCTCGATATAGGCGCGCTCTTCCGGGGAGATATCCGGGTCCGCCAGCCGGTCGCGCAACTGGTTCAGAAGCTCGCGAGCGCGTTCCGCGCGGGTGGCTTCCAGCCCGTTCGGCTGACCGGGGCCGCGACCGACCGGACGCCCGAGCGGATCGCGCACGCCGCCCGCCCGCTCGCCGCGCGAGCCGCCTTCCCCGCCGGCTGCGCCCTCGCCCTCCGCCTGTCGGCGCCGGTCCGCTTCTTCAGTGACCGCCGCGGCGGCCGCGCGCAATTCGTCGAGGGCTTCCTGCTGCGCGGCGCCGGCCGCGCCGGGTTCGCCGTCGCTCAGGGCGTCCGCCGCTGCGGCCATCGCCTCGCGCGCGCGTTCCACGGCGTCGGCGGCGTCGCGGCTGAACGCGCCGAGCCCGTCGCTCGCCGCGCCCGCATCATCGGCGACGTCCGACTGGCGCCCGGCGAGATCGCCCTGACGCTCGCCCGCTGACGCGCGCGCCTCTGGCCCCACCGGCGGTGCGTTTTCTTCGGCGTACGTCTCGTCCGCGAGGGCGCGCTGACGGGCGATGAGGTCGCCAAGCTCATTCAGGGCTTCTTTTTCCGGGTCCTGTTCGCCTTCGCCGCCTTCGCCCTCGCCGCCTTCACCGGCGCTGGACGCCGAGCGCGACTGCAGCGCGTCCAGAAGCTCCGACAGCTCGGCGAGCACGTCGCGCGCTTCGCGGCCTTCGCCCGCGCGCGACAGTTCTTCGATCTGGCGCAGGCGTTCTTCCAGTTCGTCCGGGCTCATCACATCACCGGCGGCGCTGTCGTCGCCCGGCTCCTGACCGGAGGCTTCGAGCGCGGCGATGTAGTTCGCCATGGCGCGGCGCAGCTGCTCCACGAGACCTTCGATCTCCGCCTGCGGCGCGCCCCGCTCCAGCGCGTCGCGCAGGGCCTCCTTCGCCGCTTCCAGGGCCCGGCGCGCGGTTTCGACGGCGCCGTCTTCAAAGCTCAGCGCCAGCGACCAGAGATCGGAGACGACGTCCTCGAAGCCGCCGCCTTCCGCAGGCTGATCGACGGGTCCGTTCATGGTCCGCCAGAAGGCGCGGCGCAGCTGCAGGTGTTCGCCATAGCTCTCGGCGAAAATCTCCGGCGCGATGGCGATGGCGTTGAATGCGCGCGCCGGTCGGCTCCAGTCGTCTTCCGCGACAGCGAGAACGCGGCGCTGTTCGATCATCGCCTGCGCGGGCAGGGTCTGGAACGCCCGCTCCGGCAGGGTGATGCGCATCGGCTCGGAGGCGCCCTCCTGCCCCGCCGCGTCGACGGCGACGAGCCGCGCCGTCGCTTCAAGCCCCGCCCACGGATGTTCCACGGCGTCGAGCTTCGCGAGGCGGTCGCCTTTACGGGCGGTGAGCGGAAAAACCTCTTCCGCGCGCAGGGAACGCTCCCCGATCTTCGGCTGATCGGGCCCGAGGGACTGGCCGGGCGCGAGGCGCACGATGAGACGCGAGGCTATGACGGCGTAATCGTCGTCGAGAAAGATCGGCAGCAGCAGTGCGCCGGTCTCGTCCGTCTCCGGATCGCCTACAAAAGCCGCGCGCGGCGGTTCGTCCGGCGTCACGCGGATCTCGACCGACCGGCCTGCCAGGCTGAGGCGTCCGCTCTCGCGGATCTCCGCATCGCCCGCATGGCCGCCGCCACGTTTGGCGAGCCGCACGGCGACGCCCGGCGCGCGCAGGGTGGGCGCGCGATCGGCGCCGCCGACAGCGACGCGCACGCGCGAGCCCTGCGGCGTCGCGATGGGGTCGTCCGCACTCCAATCAACGGCCACCGGCGCGCGACCGGTATAGGACGGCGGCTCGATCCACGCGTCCACACGCAAGCCCGTTCGGTCCGGCGCGAGGCTGAGCGCGTCGCCCAGTCGCGCGAGCCGCGCATCGCCCGCGACGACGCCCGCGACGCCGAGCGCGAGCAGGGCCGCCCAGCGCATGCCGTGCGGGTCGATCCGCCGCCAATTGATGCGCGCGGCGCGCAGGCGGCGTTTTTTACGTTCCGCCGCCGCCCGGCTCTGCGATTCTCGCCAGAGCGCCTCCGCAAGCGGCGTCAACGCGCCGACCGGCTGATCCTCGAGATGAAAAAGACTGCGCCGCGCGACGCCCGCATCGCGCTCCACGCGGCGAAGCGCGGCACCTTCGGCGGGTTTCGCGATCCGCATCAGCCGCCGCGCGCTGACCGACGTCGCGAGCGCCAGCCCGAGGAGCGCGATCATCGGAGCCAGCCAGCCGGGGCCGGGAACCGCGGCGAATACGCCGAGCCACGCGCACGTGATGAACGCCGCCCAGCCGAGCAGCGCCGGACCGAGCGCCGGGCCGAGGGTCTCGACCCAGACGGCGAGCCGCGCCGCGGCGTGCGCGAGCGCGCGGGGCGCGTCCGTCGGCGCGACGCGCGGGGTGTCGGAAGGGTCGGTCATCGTCTCTGCAAACTAGCCGGGGCCGGGCGCGGGCAAAACAGGAAGCGTTCCGGCCTTACCGAACGGTAACCGCCGGGGTTTAAGCAAATGCAGGCAACCTCCCGAAAGAGACGCCGCGACGATGTTCAAGAGCCTCCGCCGACGCCGCAATCTGGTCGCCAGCGCCCGCGAAGCGCGCGGCGATCAGGGCGGGCGGATCGCGGCTCTCGCCGTCATCATCACCTATAACGTCATCGGCCTGCTCGACATCGCGTCCACGATTTCGGCCATCAACGCCGGCGGCGTGGAGGCGAACCCGGTCATCCGCTCGATGATGGAGAGCGAGCTTGTCGGCTGGGTGCCAACGAAAATCGCGCTGCAACTGCTCGTCTCGGTGATGGTGCTCTGGTTCCCGCACCGCTTCGTCGTCGGCATATTCTCCGTCGCGGTGCTGGTGAACGGCGGCTTCGTCTTCAACAATATCCGCCTCGCCCTCACGCTCTGACAGCGGCGCGGCCGCCGCTTCTGCGGCGCCTTTAAATGGTCATTAACCATAGCTGGACCCGGCCTCGCGCGCCTGACATGGTTCGCCCGCGCAACCTTCAGGGGTCCGGACATGATCCGCACGATTATTCTTCGCCCGATTTTCCTCGCCGCCGCGGCCCTCGCCCTCGCCGCCTGCTCCACCTTCTCCGGCTCCAGCTCGACCGCGACCGGCCCTGAGCTGACCGTGGAGCGCGCCGCGAAGACATTGCAGGTCTTCGCCGCTGATCCGGACCTCGGCTATGTCCGCGCGAACATGGACAAGGCGAAAGCCCTCGTCATCGCGCCGCAGATCGTGAAAGCCGGCTTCATCTGGGGCGGTTCCGGCGGCAACGCCGTGCTGCTCGTGCGCGATCAGGTGACGGGCGAATGGGGCCAGCCGGCCTTCTATTCCATTGGCTCGGTCACCTTCGGCCTGCAGGCGGGCGCGGAAGTCTCCGAAGCCGTCATGATGGTGATGACCACGCGGGGCGTCGATTCGCTCCTGCGCTCTTCGGTGAAATTTGGCGGCGACGTCTCCGTCGCGGCGGGCCCGGTCGGCGCCGGCGCGAAAGCGCAGACGGCGGACGTTCTCGCCTTCACCCGCGCCAAAGGCCTCTACGGCGGCATCAACCTCGAAGGCGCCGTCGTGAAACCGCGCAACGACCGCAACAAGAAATACTACGACGCCCGCATCACGCCGAACGACGTCATCGGCCGCAAATCCGTCAGCAATCCGCACGCGAACGTGCTGATCGACGCGGTGGAAACGCTGGAGCGGGAGAGCCGGTAGGGCTGGAAAAACCGAATAGAGCAGACGTTAGGATAATAGAACCACACAAAGCTCTAGATTCAAAATGAATGACCTATTCAAGAGTTTTTCTTCTTATAATTTGCTTACAAATTTTGTCCCCGGAGCCATTTTTGTATATTTACTGAATTATATTAATAATGATTTTTATGACAAGAACAACATAGCAATGAATATTATTTCATTTTTCTTCTTCGGATTGATACTCAGCAGAGTTGGATCTATTATTATTGAGCCGATGTTCAAGTCACTTGGAATTGTAAAGCCTCCGGAATACAGCCGAATTGCATCTGTGCAAATTTCGTCAAATGACGACCTGCTAAATACACTTATTGAATCTAGCTATATGTACAGAACATTAGTGGCATTATTTCTGGTAAATATGTTTGTAGTTATTATTTTTTACTCGATAAACATTGACCAAAATTTGATAGCTAGGCGTATTGTTTTTATGTTCTGGTCAAATTTGGTATTACTCATGCTTTTTATATTCTCCTATCAAAAGCAAACAGCATATGTTGTTCAGAGATTAGATGCGTTAGAAAAATTTAACAGAGTAGCCACCCCGGAACCACGTCCCGAGCGATGATCTCTTCATAGCTCGGGCGTTCGCGGATGACGGCCCAGTCGGCGCCGTTCACCAGCACTTCGGGGACGAGGGGCCGCGTGTTGTATTCGCTCGCCTGCACCGCGCCGTAGGCGCCCGCGGTCTTGAAGGCGACGCGGTCGCCGGGCTCAAGACGCGGCAGGGTTTTCTCCGCCGAGAAGCGGTCGGCGGTTTCGCAGACCGGTCCGACCACGTCGTAGGCGACGGGCTCCCGATCCGCGTTCGCGAGCGCCTGCATGTCGTGGTTCGCATCGTACAGCGCCGGGCGCAGGAGATCGTTCATCGCCGCATCGAGGATGAGGAAGCGCCGACCGACGCCCTCTTTCACATAAGTGACGCCCGCGACGAGCACGCCCGCGTTCCCGGCGATCATCCGCCCGGGTTCGAAAATGAGCTGAACGCCGAGCCCCTCGGTCGCACGGCGGACGGCGCCGGCATAGTCCGCGGGCGACGGGCTGACGGGGCGGCCGTCATAAGGCACGCCGAGACCGCCGCCGAGATCGAGCCGCTCGACAGCGAGGCCCGCGGCGCGCAGTTCGCTGACGAGCCCCGCCATCGCCGCGAACGCCTTCTCAAACGGCGCAAGCTCCGTAATCTGAGAACCGATATGGACGGCGAGACCTTTGACGGCGAGCCCCTCCATGGCGCTCGCGCGCGCATAAATCTCGCCGATGCGGTCGATGGGGACGCCGAACTTGTCTTCCGATTTGCCGGTCGAGATTTTCGCATGGCCGCCCGCCGCGACGTTCGGATTAACGCGGATGGAGACGGGCGCCGCGACTCCCTTTTCGCGCGCAATGCGAGCGATGGCTTCCAGCTCCGGCTCGGATTCGGCGTTGAACTGATGAATGCCGGCGTCGATCCCGGCGGCGATCTCACGGCCCGTCTTGCCGACCCCGGCGAAGACAATTTTCGACGCGGGAACCCCCGCGGCGAGCGCGCGGCGCATTTCGCCTTCGGAGACGACGTCGGCGCCCGCGCCCAGCTTCGCCAGCGTGCGGATGACCGCCACATTGGAGTTCGATTTCACCGAATAGGCGACCAGCGCGTCCAGCCCTTCGAAGCCTTCGGAGAAGACGCGGTAGTGCCGTTCAAGCGTCGCCGTCGAATAGACGTAGACGGGCGTCCCGACCGCGTCAGCGATGGCGTCGAGGGCGACGTCTTCGCAATAGAGCCGCCCGTTCCGGTGCTGGAAGTGATCCATTCTTCTTAAATCCGCTCGCCCCGGCGAAAGCCGGGGTCTCCATCGGCAGGCTCAGCAGCACGTGTCCCGAGGTCCCGGCTTTCGCCGGGATGAGCGGATACCTGTTCGCGCCGCGGCGGCTCCTTCAGCGGCGCCTTCTTGCCGCAGGCGGCGAGGGGCGCGGCGAGAAGCGCCAGCGCGAAGAGGCTGCAAACGAGGCGCATGGGCGCTATCTCCAATCGTGAGCTGACCGGTTTTGAGAGACATGCCCGCATTTTTCAAATGGCGCGAGCCCCGCACCTATATCGTTCTGTTGTCGATCTTCGGCGCGGCGTTCCTCGCCTACGTGACCATCGCCGCCTCGATCCCGCAGGGCGGCTCCATGTCCGGCTACGCCATCGGCGAGATGAGCGACTTCCGCCGCGCCCTGCCACCGCGCGCCGCGCCCTATGAGACGGCGGCGGGACCGGACGGCCCCGTCTCCATTCGCGACCATGAAGGCAAGGTCGTGATGGTGAACGTCTGGGCGACCTGGTGCGCGCCCTGCGTGGAGGAGCTGCCCTCTCTCCTCGCGCTCGCTGAAATGATGCCGGAGCGCGGCTTCACGTTCGTTCCGATTACGGTCGATACGTCGCGGGAGAAGGCGGACGACTTCCTTGCGCGACACGCCCTCGGCGAAGTTCCCGTCAATCTCGACCCGCGGTTCGAACTGGCGCGCACGCTCGGCGCCGCGGACGCCATTCCGACCACGATCCTTTATGACGCGCGCGGTCGTGAAATCGGACGGCTTGTCGGAAATGCGGACTGGTCCTCACCGGAAGCGATCCGGTTGGTGCGCGCGGCGGTCGACGGGGCGCTTTAACGGGCCGAACGCGCGCGCGCCCAGTCCCGCCAGACCTTTGCGAGCGGCTCCAGATCCGCCATCTCGGCCAGCAGGCCTCTTGTCAGCTCCCGTTTTCCTAGCGTCGTCAGGTGCTGGAAACGCGCGACCGTCCACGCCGCGGGGCCCCGCTCCGTGCATTTCAGCTCCTCGCCAGCCTGCAAAGCCCCCTCACTCAGGACACGCAGGTACCAGCCGCACCTCCCGTTCCTCACCATGGCCTGAGGCATGCGGTCGTCGCCGAACCGTAGAGCGAATTTGAAACAGGGCTGGCGTGGCTGCGTAACCTGCACCGTCAGCCCCGACGGAGCGGCGAACACGTCGCCTATACGGACATCGCGTTCATCGGCGCCGCACACGGTCAAATTCTCGCCAACCGCACCCGCCCCCCAGATATCGGAATGCTCAGGAAACTCGCTTCCCCACGCTGAATAATGGCTGAGCGGATAAGCGTAGACCGCCTTGTCCACGCCGCCGTGCACGGAAAGATCGGCGACGCCGTCTCCCGCCAGACCGAGCGCGCCCACCATGACTTCCCCCGCGACAGGTTTCTTCACGAACCCGCTGGGAACGCCGTCCGGCCCCAGGGGCGCGACCTTGCCGACCTGAATGCTTTCGATCTTCAACTGCCCCGTCATCCGCAAAGGCCCTTATCGGTGGGAGGTCGACACGTTCCTACAGAGCGACGACATCCGGTCGGAAGCGCGCGCGACCGGCGTCGTCCATTCCGTACCCGACAAGAAAATCGTCCTTGTCGCAGATGAAGCCCACATAGTCGGCCTCGGCGCCGCGCCCGGCGATCTTCTTGTCGGCGAGCACGGCGGCGGAAACGGACGCCGCCCCCTTCGCCAGAAGATGCGCCCGCGCGAAGGCAAGCGAACCGCCGGAATCCAGAACATCGTCCGCGAGAAGAAAGCGCCGCCCCGTCGGGTCGATCGAGAGATCGTGGACGATCTCCACCGCGCCGGTTGAGCGACGTTCGTTTCCGTATGAGGAGAGACGCAGGGTTTCGAGGCGGACATCGACCCGGCGGCGGTAAAGCGCCCGCCCGAGGTCGGCCGCGAACAAGAGCCCTCCGAGAAGGACGGCGACAAGCACCAGTTCGTTCGTATCGGCGTGGTCGCGCGCGATGTCGGCGGCCATGGCGTCGATGCGGTCGGCGATTTCGTCAGCGCTGAAGAGGCGTTTCATGCGCGCCATCTTTACCAATCCGGCGTGCGAAGCGAAGAGCCTTCGCGCCTTCCGGCGGAGCGACGGCGATCGCAAGATCGAGAGTGGCCCCCGGCGCCGCCTGCGGCTCCGGCGCGCGGGCGGTCCAACGTTTCAGGACGGCGCCGTCGTCGCCGACGGCCTCCAGCACCAGCGCCGGCGTCGGCGCCGGAGCGGCGGAGGCGTTGGCGAGGCTCGCGCGGACGACGACGCCCGCGGGCGTCGGCTCGATCGCGTTGATGCGCACGGAGACAGCGGGCGCCGCGCGGCTCGGACCGAACATCGCGTCGCCGATGGGCCCCGTCACGCCGAGGAAAAGCGCCCAGACGGCCGTCGCCGCCCAGAGCGCCCACCCCGCGACGCGCGCGGGGGTCGGGCGCAACTGTTCGCGCCGACGAAGGGTCATGCGCGCCGCGTTCAATGAGTTCGCGCCGTCGCGGCGTTTCGTGGTGACCGCGCCGTCTTCCAGTTTCGCGCGCCAGACCGAGCCGCACGCAGCGCACAGAACTTCGCGACCGGACGGGCCGATCTGATCTTCGGCGACGCGGTAGCGGCGGGAGCAATCGGGACAGGAAACGATCATTGGCGCGGCGACTCGACGTAGGTAGGGTGCGCGTCTTCGCGCCACCTAGAAACCATCCGGGACCCCGTGCGGTGATCGTTCGCTTCGACAATGTGGGGCTGTCCTATGACGGCCAGGAAGAGACGCTGTCGGACGTCTCCTTCGCCCTGCGCCCGGGCGACTTCCGGTTCCTGACCGGGAGTTCCGGCGCCGGCAAGACGACGCTGTTGAAGCTCATCTATCTCGCTCTGCGTCCGACGCGCGGCGAGATGTCGATTTTCGGCGAGAACGTCACGAACGCGCCGCGCGCCGCGCTGCCCGCGCTGCGTCGTCGGATGGGCGTGGTGTTTCAGGACTTCCGCCTGCTCAATCATCTCTCGGTCTTCGAGAACGTGGCTCTGCCCCTGGAGATTCAGGGGCGTGATTATTCGGATTACCGCGAAGACGTTTGCGAACTGTTAACCTGGGTCGGCCTCGGCGGACGCTTCGACGTCAGCCCCGCGACCCTTTCCGGCGGCGAACAGCAGCGCGTCGCCCTCGCCCGCGCCGTCGTCGGCAAGCCCGATCTCATCATCGCCGACGAGCCGACCGGCAATGTCGACCCGCAGATGAGCGAGCGCATCATGCGCCTGTTCATCGAGATGAACCGCATGGGCGCCGCCGTGCTGGTCGCGACTCACGATCTGGAGCTTGTCCGCAAGCTGGCGAAGCCGGTTCTGCGCCTTCAATCCGGGCGCGTCTTCAAGGTCGCCGCCGACGGCGCGAAGAAATCGGCGAGGTCGGCGACATGAGCGCGGATGAAACGGGCGCCCGCCAACCGCGGCGCAGCGTTCTGCCGGATGCGGGCTCGGCAGGCGTTCCCCTCTCCGCCGCCATCGGCGTCGTCAGCCTCCTCGCGGCGCTTGCGCTCGCGGCCATGGCGACGATTTTCGAGATCACCGATCGGTGGACGGATGATATCGAGCGCTCCGTCACCGTGCGCGTGCGCGGCGTCAGCGCGCAGGAGATCGATCGCGATGTCGCCGCCGTTCTGCGCGTGTTGGAGACGACCGGCGGCGTCGCCGGCTCCCGGGTGATTGATCGCGCGGAAGCGGCGGAGCTGCTCGCGCCCTGGCTCGGCTCAGGCGGTCTGCCGGCGGACTTTCCCGTCCCCGCGCTCATCGCCGTCGAATTCGCCCGCGGCGCGGATGTCGATCTGGAACTGCTGGGCGCGCGGACGAAAGCGGCGGCTCCCGGCGCCAGCGTCGACGATCACCGCGCCTGGAACGCGCGCCTCATCGCCTCATCGCGCACGCTGCAGGGCGCGGCGGTCGCGGTCTTTCTGGTCGTCCTCGGCGCGGCGGCGGCGGTCGCCTCTTTCGCAGCGCGCGCGAGCCTCGCGGCGAATGACGAGATCGTCGACGTCCTCCACCTCATGGGCGCGACGGACGGCTACATCGCTGCCGCCATCCAGCGCCGCCTCATCGTCCTCGCCGGCGTCGGCGCGGCGGGCGGCGCAGTCGGCGCCTGCATTTTCTACGCAATCGCGAGCGGGCTTATCCGCGGCGCGGGGGACGGCCTGCTCGCGGCGACCGGCGGCGGCTGGGGCGTTTACCTCTGGACGCCGCTCGCCCCGCTCGCCTGCGTCGGCGCGGCGATTTTCGCCGGACGGCGCGCCGCCATGCGCGCCCTCGCCGAGCGGCTTTAACCGCGCCCGCGCTTTCGCGCTTCGACCCCGCGCTTTCGCGCTTCGACGACGCGCGATAGGATTTCGCCTTCCGAAAGTGGGGCGCGGGGGCGCCTCGGAGGACGCATGGGCCGCTGGATCATCACCGCCATCGCCGCGTTCGCGATCGCCTTCTGCGGCGGTTTCGCGTGGTTCGTGGCGAAGCTGCCCGAGAGCGGCGCGCCGACGCCCGATCTGAGCGAGATCGACGGCGTCGCCGTTCTCACCGGCGGCGGCGGCGCGCGCATCAAGCGCGCCATGTCGCTCTTCGCCGACGGCGCGGGCGAGCGGCTGCTCATCTCCGGCGTCCACCCGGCAACCCCGCTTGATGATCTTAAAACGCTCTGGCCGGGCGCCGAGGCGCGCTTCGCCTGTTGCGTCGATCGCGGCGATCAGGCGCGCACCACGCGCGGCAACGCGTCGGAGATCGCCGCTTGGGCGCAGGAACACGGCTTCACGCGCGTCGTGATCGTCACCTCGGACTATCACCTGCCGCGCTCCGTTCTGGAGCTGCGCGAGACGGCGCCGGATCTGGAGATCATCGCTGTCGCGGCGCCTTCGCAGGCGACCGCGGGTCATCGCACCATGACCGGTTGGCGGTTGCTGGCGTCGGAATACGTCAAACTGCAAATCCGCCGCGCCGATCTGGTGTTGACCGGCTGAGCCTTTCGCCGGAACCACTCCCCATGTCCCTCGTCGATTTCCGCTCGGGCGCCTACGCCGCGTTCATGGTCGCCGTTACGCTGGTGATGGCGATCATCTTTCTGCCGACCCTCGTCCTGCCGCGTCGGTACGCCGAAGGCGCATCCAAGGTCTGGGCGCGCACCATGCTCTGGGGGCTGAAGACCTTCTGCGGCCTCCGCCATGAGGTCGTCGGCGCGGAGAACCGCCCGACCGGCGGCGCCATCGTCGCGGCGAAGCACCAATCCGCCTGGGAGACCATCGCCCTCATCGCCGATCTACCGCGCCCCGTCGCCATTCTGAAAAAAGAGCTTCTGGCCATTCCGATCTATGGCTGGTGGGCGCGCAAATGCGGACACATCGCGGTCGATCGCGCCGCGGGCGCGAAAGCGCTCCGCCAGATGACCGCCGACGCGCAAGCGGCGATCGCGGACGGCCGGCAGATCATCATTTTCCCGGAAGGGACCCGCGTGCCGCCGGGGGAAACGCGGCCGCTGCAGCCGGGCGTCGCCGGTGTTTATCAGCGCACCGGCGCCACGGTGATTCCCGCAGCGCACGATTCCGGCGCCTATTGGCGCCATCCGGGATTGCGTCGCGCGCCGGGTGTTATAAGACTGTCGTACTTGTCACCAATCGCTGAGGGGCTGGAACGCAAAACGTTCCTTTCGACACTGAAAAGATCCATCGACGAGGAGTCCGCCCGTTTGCTCTCAAGCGGGGAGAACAAATCGTGACGCCGCTCGTGGATAACCCGCGCCTGTTGGGCAAAAGTCGAATTCATTCAAACAGATCAGCGGCCTGGCTTCCGATTAGGATCAGAACAAAACAAGATCTTATGTTCGGGGCGACGCCCCGATGATGGACCGTGAGACACTCAAACGTCGCGCGCCGCTCTATCTCGCCGCGTCCGCAGCGGTCGTCGTCGCCGTTGTTTACACCGCCGTCTGGCACGCCGCCTCCATCGTGATGGAGCGAACCGTTCATGACGTGATCGCCGAACAACGTGCGGCGGGGCTTCACATCCAGCACGGGAACATCAAACGGCATGGCTTCCCGTTTTTCTGGCGCGTTCGGGTCGAGACGCCCGCCGCGACCGCGCCGGGCGTCGGCTCCTGGCGCGGCGACGCGCTGGAGATCGACGCGCTGCCCTATGACCTTTCACGCATCGTCTTCACCTTCGAAGGACCGCAGATCTTCACGCCAGATCCCGGCCTCCCTGTTTCAGCGCGGACCATCACGATGGACGGCGCACGCCTGCGGGCCAGCATCTCCAATGCGAGCGACGCGCCGGAGGGCGCGCCGTGGCGCGCGGCCATCGATCTCCGCGAGGGAACGATTGCGGCGGACGGGCTTGGCGCGCTGACGGTCGAGCGGTTCACCATGGACGCCTTTCCGCAAGGCGACGACGCGCTCCGCTTCGGCGGGCGGGCGAACGCGTTCGCATGGACCGACGCCGTCGGCGTTCTCGCCATGGACTATCTCGATTTCGACATGACGGGGCGCCCGACGGATGGCGGCGGCGCCGAGCTTGATATCGCCTATATCCGCGTCGCCGCGGGCGGCGGCGCAATCTCCGCCGACGGACGGCTCTTCGCGCCGGTCGACGCCGCGACGTCCGGACGCTTCACAGTCGATGTGAAAAAACCGAAGCCAGTGCTCGACGCGGTCGCCGCATACGGCGCGATCTCGCAGGAACAGGCGGATGCGGCGAGCCTTGCGCTTGGCGTGAAAGGGCTCGCCCAGGGCTCCGGCGCGGCGCGCTCCATCATCGACTTCGACGCCGCAGGCGTGCGGATCGACGGAGAGACGGTCGCGTCGTTTTAATCGTCCGCACTCGGGCGACGATCCCGTCCGAAGTTCGGTTCCGCGCTCTCCTGCCCAGCGTCGATGATCGCCCGGCGGAGCGTCCGCCCGCGCGCAAAGGCTGCTTCCAGCGTGTCGGCGTCGCCCCAACGGATCGCGCGCTGAAGGCCGATCAGCTCTTCAGTGAACCGGCCGAGCGTCTCCAGAACCGCCTCTTTGTTGTTCAGGAAGACGTCGCGCCACATTACCGGGTCGGACGCCGCGATGCGGGTGAAGTCCCGGAAGCCGCCTGCGGAGTATTTGACGATTTCCGCTTCCGAGACCATCTCCAGATCATCCGCCGCGCCGACCAGCGTGAACGCGATGAGGTGCGGCAGGTGGCTGGTGACCGAAAGCGCGAGATCGTGGTGGGCCGCGTCCATCCGCTCGACGCGGGCGCCGAGAGCGGACCAGAAGGTCGATACCGTTCCGACCGCCGCGACGTACGGCGCGTCGTTCCGATCAAGCGGCGTCAGTACGCACCAGCGGTCCTGAAAGAGCTCTGCAAAGCCCGCCTCCGGGCCGGACTGCTCCGTACCCGCAATGGGGTGCGCCGGCACGACAAGAAGATCGGGCCGGCTCTCGGCGGCGGCGACGAAGGCGCCTTTCACCGAGCCGACATCAGAGACGATAAGCCCGTCTATCTTCGGCAGCGCCGCCAGCAGGTCCGCCGCCGCGCCGACGGGCGTCGCGATGACCATGTGGTCGGCCGCCTTGGCGGCGTCTGCGAGCGACAGCGCCTCGTCGACCGCGCCGATGGCGACCGCCCGTGCGGCGATATCCGCATTCTGATCGACGCCGATGATCCGGCCCGCGACACCGGATTTGCGCGCCGCGCGCGCGACGGACGCCCCGATAAGACCGACGCCGACAATCGCGAGGGTGGGTTTCGGATCGCTCATTCGTGGTCTCCCAAGGCGCCGTCCAGCGCGGCGATCAACGCATCGTTCGCCTCTGTCGAGCCGATGGAGATGCGGACGGCCGCGGGCAGGCCATAGGCCGCGACGCCGCGCACCAGCACGCCTCTCGCGGCGAGGCGCGAAATCACCGAGGCGGCGCGATCCGCATCCGGAAAATGCGCCAGCACGAAATTGCCCGCGCTTGGCGTCGTCGCGATCTGGCGTTCGGCGAGGGCCGTGGCGATGCGCGCGCGCTCCGCCGTGTTGTGCGCGCGATTGCGCGCGACGAACGTCTGATCGCCGACAGCGGCGAGGCCCGCCGCGAGGGCCGGCGCCGTCACGTTGAACGGTCCGCGAATGCGGTTGAGCACGTCCGCGACCGCCGCCGGGCAGTACCCCCAGCCGAGCCGCAGCGCGCCGAGACCGTAGATTTTTGAGAACGTCCGTGTGACGACGACATCGTCGCGGTCGCGCGCAAGATCGATGCCAACGTCGTACGCCGGATCGTCCATATACTCCGCATAGGCGGCGTCGATGACCAGCAGCACGCCGTCGGGCAGCCCGGCGCGCAGGCGCGCGATCTCCGCGCTCGAGACCCACGTGCCCGTCGGATTGTTCGGGTTCGCGACGAAGACGATCCGGGTCGTGTCATCGACCGCGGCGAGCAGCGCGTCGACATCCGTCGTCAGCTCGCGCTCCGGCGCTTTGATGACGCGCGCGCCGCAGGCCGTCGCGGCGATGGCGTAAACCAGAAATCCGTGCTCGGACTGGACGATCGCATCTCCCGGCCCGAGATAGGCCTGGCAGAGAAGCTGCAGGATTTCGTCGGACCCCGCCCCGCAGACGATGCGCTCCGCGTCGATCCCGTTGAGCGCCGCGAGCGACGCGCGTAAGTCGCTCGCGCCGCCATCGGGATAGCGCTCCAGTTCGGCCGAGGCGGCTTCATGGGCGGCGATCGCCTTCGGGCTCGCCCCGAGGGCGCTTTCGTTGGAGGAGAGCTTCCAGACGCGCGCCGCCCCCGCCGATTTCGAGGCGCCGCCCTTGTAGGGCGTGATGTCGAGAATGCCGGGTCGCGGGGTCGGGGCGGTCATGGCGTCGCGCTTTCTGGAACGAAGCACGCGACCTAGCGCGCCCAGCCCGCAGCCTCAATCCGCCGCCTCAATCCGCCGCCTCAATTCGCTGCGCTGTCCGGCGCTTTGCGGCGGGCCCGCCCCGGCGATAGGGTCCGCCCGTTTTCAGAGGGAGGCCCGCCATGGTCCCGAACGTGCCCGCCGATCAGTTTGAAGTCATGGCCGCCGCCATGGGCCTCCTCAACCCGCAGGAAATGGACGACCTCATCGCCTATTGCGATGAAAAGGGATCGACCGGCACGCTCACCGGCGGGGTCAATGAAACGAACTACCGGCGCTCTCATGTGGCGTGGGTGCGCATGGAGGACGGCTATGAGTGGCTCTATCAGCGCGTCGCCAAAGCCGCGCAGGGCTTCAACGAGCGCTTCTTCGGCGTCGAGATCACCGGCATCGAACAGGCCCTGCAGGTCGCCCGCTATGACGCCGACACCAAGGGCGGATATGAGTGGCACACGGATTTCGGCATGGACCAGCAGACGCGCAAGCTCGGCATCTCGGTCCAGCTCTCCGATCCCGACACCTATGAAGGCGGCGCGCTGGAGTTCGACGTCTCCACCGAGCCGACCCTCGGCCCCCGCGAACGCGGCATGGTCATTGGTTTCCCGAGCTATGTCCGTCACCGCGTCGCGCCGGTGACGAAGGGCGCGCGCTACAGCCTCGTCGCGTGGATCCACGGACCTCGCTGGCGTTAAAATTTCGATTGGTGATTCTCCGGACCCGGCGTATTATCGCCCAAAAAGTGGCGTCCAGGGGAAACACTTCATGACTTATCAAATTAAAGCCGTCGCGGTCGCGGCGTTGCTCGCACTCGCCGGATGTTCAGGCGGCGGCTCTGGAGGCGCCCCGGCGACGCCGTCCGCGGAATCGCAGATCCCGGCTTCGTTCTCCGCCGCCGTGCAGGAGAATTCGGGAACGACGCCGCGCTCCATCGCGACCTTCGGCTTCACCTACGCGTCGCCGTCGGACACGCTCTCCGGCGCAGGCCTCACCGGACCCGATGCGGCGTTGTTCCAGATCAATATCTTCGTGACCGATGCCGGCTCGAACCGCGTCAACGTTCAGCTGGAGCTCGTCCCGCTTCAGGACTTCGACTTCGAATCGCCCGCCGATGCGAACAGAGACAACGTGTACGAACTGACGCTCGGCGTTCAGTACAACACCCAGACTATTTCGCGCACGGTCACGATCACCGTCACCGACGTCGCTGAACCGCGCGTCGTTCAGGCGCGCTGGTTCAGCAGCGAGTTTTCCAATCAGGACTTCGCCGAGCGGGCGACGGTGCTGCCGGACGTGACGAGCGATGGCGTTCCGGAGATCGGCGTTTCCGTGGTGTCGAACCGGGGCGAGCGCTCCACTTATCTCATCGCAAGCGAGACGTATGCAGACGGCGCGACGGGCGGCGGCTCCATCGGCGTCGCGGCCAATGTCGGCTCCTTCGTGCAGAGCGTCTTACCCTTCGATAGCACGGACCTCTTCTCAACGCCGCCGGGTTTCGCGCGCTTCAACCTCATCACCGGCGCATCGAGCGCATCCGGCGCGGATATTCTGGTGTCGGAATCGGCGCCGAAGCAGCTGACTCTGTTCCGCGCCGCGAATGCGACGCCGCAGCCGCTGCTGACCCAGGGCGCCGACACGCAGACGAGCGCGTTGCCGAGACTTGCCTACACGATCGATGCCGCGGGCTTCCAAGTCGAAGCGCGCATGATCGGCGACGTCAACGGCGACGGCGCGAACGACATCTTCGCGCAGTTCATCCGGGAGAACCTGCTTCCCGCCTCGGGCGGCGAGCCGTTCTACCGCCAGAAATTCGGCGTGATCTTCGGCGAGACCGGAAGCGCGACGGCGGCGACGATCACGTCGACGGCGCTCGATATCGAGCTGATTTACTTCGATGACTTTGAGGCGACGCGGGGCGAGGTTCTGATCGAACAGGTTCCGGACATCACCGGCGACGGTCGGCCGGAATACGTCATCGGCCACCCGGAGTACGCCGCGGTCGAAGACGAGTTCGACACGGTGTTCGCGCGCGGGGCGGTGTTCCTCATCCGCAGCGAGGCGCTCAACGCGACTTCCGGGATTGTCATCGACCTCCGCACCCTGACGAGCGGTCAGGGCGTCGCCCTCGACTTCACCGCCGAGGCGACGTCGGACAACCGCATCGGCCGGTCGCTGTCGATCCTACCCGACTTCGACAATGACGGCTCAGCCACGCTGTTCTTCACAGACGACAGCAACAGCCAGTACGTGATCGACGCGAACGACTTCCTTGCCATGCCGAGCCAGGCGGTCACCGCCGACTTCATCGCCGCCGGCGGCGCGCGGATCGAACCCACGGGCTCCAGCTTCGCGCCGATCTTCCCCATCGCCGCGGGCGACATCAACGGTGACGGAACGGTCGATCTCATGAGTCCGGCGGAATTTGGCGCCGACGTCCTGTTCTATGACGGCGCCGCGTACCAGAACGCGCTCGCTGCGGGCGGCGGAACGGGCCTCTCGAGCGGCGCGCCGATCTTCACGGTCGACCTCACCGACTTCGGGCCGAGCAACGCGTTTTTCAGCAACGCGCCGCTCTTCATTCCGGAGGCGGACATCTACGCCGTCAGCTTCCTCGGCGATAACGACGGCTCGCTCGTCATCATCGAGCGTCAGGACGTGATCGACGCGCTGGCGAACTCCGGCTTTACGGAGATGTTCCTGACGCGCTGACGCCAGCTCAGACGCCTCCATTGACAGGGCGGTCGTTCACCGGCTTTCTGCCGCGCCCATGACGACCGCCCTTCTTCATGCGCCGGACGGCGCGGCTCTGCGCCTTCCCGCGCCGCTCGCGCTCGCTTCCGGCGCGCAGCTGGAAGGCGTTGAGATCGCTTATGCGACGGCGGGGACCCTGAACGCGGAACGCTCCAACGCCGTACTCATCTGCCACGCCCTCACCGGCGACCAGTTCGCGACCGGAACGCGGCCGAGCGACGGCAAGCCCGGCTGGTGGAGCCGCGTGGTCGGCCCGGGCAAGCCCGTCGACACCGATCGCTTTTTCGTTCTGTGTTCGAACGTTCTTGGCGGCTGTTCCGGCTCGACCGGACCGGCGAGCGCGGGACCGGAGGGCGGGCCTTACGGCCTCTCCTTCCCGGTCATCACCGTCTCCGACATGGTCGCGGCGCAGGCGGCGCTTCTCGACGCGCTCGGGATCGAGCATCTCCTCGCCGTCATCGGCGGGTCCATGGGCGGGATGCAGGCGCTGCAATGGGCGGCCTCCCACGGCGACCGCATGGACGCCGTCGCGGCCATCGCGACGGCCGCGCGGCATACCCCGCAGAACATCGCCTTCCACGAAGTCGGTCGGCAGGCGGTGATGGCGGATCCGAACTGGCGCGGCGGGCGGTATGCGGAGGATGGCGTGCGCCCCGAGAAGGGTCTCGCCGTCGCGCGCATGGCCGCGCACGTCACCTATCTCTCCGAGGATGCCCTCAACCGAAAATTCGGGCGCGGGCTGCAGGATCGCGACGCCGTCGGGTACGGATTCGACGCGGACTTCCAGATTGAAAGCTATCTCCGCCATCAGGGCGCGACCTTCGTCGATCGCTTTGACGCGAACTCCTATCTCTACATCACCCGCGCCATGGACTATTTCGACCTGGAGGACGCCGCAGGCGGGCGCCTCGCCGACGCCTTCCGTGAGCTGAAAGCGCGGGTGTTCGTTTCGTCCTTCACCTCGGACTGGCTTTATCCGACATCGGAGAGCCGGCGCGTGGTGCGCGCGCTTTCGGGCGTCGGCGCGGAGGTCTCCTTCGCCGAGATCGAGAGCGATAAGGGCCATGACGCCTTCCTGCTCGACGAGCCGGAGTTTCATCGGCTGCTCAACGGGTTCATCAATTCAACGGCGGCGAGGCGGAACCTGTGAGCCATCGCCGCGACCACGCCCTCATCATCGACCGGACGCCGGAAGGCGCGCGCGTGCTGGATGTCGGCTGCGGCGACGGCGCGCTTCTGAAACGTCTTGTGGCGGAGAAAAAGGTCCGCGGCTCGGGGCTGGAGCTCGATCCCGCGAACGTCGCCCGCGCCATGGGCGCGGGGCTCTCCGTCATTCAGGGCGACGCCGACCGCGATCTCGCCGACTATCCGGACGACGCCTTCGACATCGTGATCCTCAGCCACTCGGTGCAGGCCATGCGCGACCCGCGCGCGGTTCTGCGGAACGTGCTGCGTGTCGGGCGCACCGGGATTGTCAGCTTTCCAAATTTCGGTTTCTGGCAGGTGCGCCTCGCGCTGCTGCTCGGCGGACGGATGCCGCGCACGGGCGATCTACCGGAGAGCTGGTACGAGACGCAGAACATCCATCTGTGCACGACGCTCGATTTCGCCGATCTCTGCGAGGAGATCGACGCCGAGATCATCTCAGCGGCGGCGTTCGGCCGGACGACATGGGACTTCAGGCCGCGAGGGGCGTCGGCCCGTTGGGCGGCGGCGGCGGCGTCAAGCGCCCTCTTCGAGGTGCGACGCCGCGCACGTTCGTGACCGCATCAGCGACAGCGCGGATCGCGGACACCTTGCCGGTGGCGATCGGCGCGAAGGCGGATTTCTGCGCTTCAACGAGAAGAACGCCCGCAAGGCCTGGCCACAGCTTTTCGCCCGCCCGCTCCCACGCCGCGGCGGAGCGCACGAGCGCCCTCGCGGGGGCCGGCGGGAAGCAGAGCGCCCGGCTCCACGCCGTCGGGCGGAACATGGTTTCATCAAGCAGCCGCTCGATCTGGCCACGTGTGTACGGACGACCGGCCGAATAGGGAGTGGTCTCGAAAATCGACCACGGGCCGGAGCGGTTCGCGACCGCGAGGATGACCGAGCCGTCGTCCTTCAGAACGCGCCAGACTTCGCGCATGAGACGCCGCGGACGGGAGGCTTCTTCAAGGCCATGGAGAATGAGGAGCTTGTCGACGCTCGCGGACGCCAGCGGCCAGCGATGATCCTCGACCAGACATTCGCCCTCCCGGCGGCGAGCCGAGACGCCGCGACCGGCGGGCGCGAGATGGATGAGGCGGCGCGCTTCCAGCGGCATTTGATCGAACACCGCTTCGGCATATCCGTGCCCGGCGATGACATCGCGTCGGCACAGACCCCAGGCGTCTGAAACGCGCGCAGCCAGAAACCCGGCCGCCGCCTCGCCGAGGCGTGATCCGTAGAAGCGCTCAAGATCGAGAACGTCGGTTCTCATGGGGCGTCTCTTGTGAAGCCCGCGCCCTCGTCGCGGGCGGTCGGGGCGATTAGGGTTAATGAAACCCATCTTGGTTGCAGGAGACTTAACAGCAAATGGCCCTCGATATCCGCCAGTTCCCGTGCCTCTCGGACAATTACGGTTTCCTCTTGCACGATCAGGAGACCGGCGCGACCGCCGCCGTCGACACGCCGGACGCCGACGCAATCGCGCGCAATTGCGAGGCGGCGGGCTGGCGGCTCACCCATATTCTCAACACCCACCACCATCCGGACCACGCAGGCGGCAATCTCGCCCTGAAAGAGCGTTTCGGCGTCACCATCCTCGGCCCGGCGAACGAAACTATTCCCGGGCGCGACGTCGCGCTCAAAGAAGGCGACACGGTCGATCTCGGCGCCTCGCGCGCCCGCGTGCTCGACACGCCGGGGCACACCTCCGGCCACATCGTCTATATTTTCGACGAGGACCGCGCGGCGTTCGTCGGCGACACCCTGTTCGCGCTCGGCTGCGGGCGGCTTTTCGAAGGAACGCCCGAGCAGATGTGGGCGAGCCTCTCGAAGCTCATGGCCCTGCCCGACGATTACGCCGTCTACTGCGCGCATGAATATACGCAGGCGAACGCGAAATTCGCTCTCAGCGTCGATCCGGAAAACGCCGCCCTCGCCCGCCGCGCCGACGAAATCGCCACGGCGCGCGCGCGGGGAGAAGCGACCGTCCCGACGCGCATCGGCCTTGAGAAAGAGACCAACCCCTTTCTGCGAGCGGCTGACGCCGGTCTGCGCGCGCAGCTCGGCCTTGAAAGCGCGCGAGACGCCGACGTGTTCGCCGAAGTGCGCCGCCGCAAGGATGTCTTCTGATGGCGGATTATTCCGCGAAGGACCTCATTGCGCGCCTTGACCTGCAGCGCCACCCGGAGGGCGGCTGGTACCGGGAGACATTCCGCGACTCGCGGGAACGGGACGGACGGTCGGCACCGCGATATACTATCTCCTTGAGGCGGGCGAGGCGTCGCACTGGCACCGCGTCGACGCCGCGGAGATCTGGCATTTCTACGCGGGCGCGCCGCTTGCGCTCACCATAGGCCTAAGACAGGCGCCAATATGAGGCGGAGATAGAATTGACAAAAGAAAACAGAAATACAGGTGTTCTTATCTTAAAAAATACAAATATAAATGATCTTATAAGTGAGATAGAATTAATTGTGAGCGAGTATTTTGAGAAATATGGCGGCGCTGATGAAATGTATTTTTCTTCCTCTGACGGTTCTGATATTATTATTGGTGACTATGAAGACGAGTATGTTATAGATCAGTGTATTTTTAATTCGAAAATCGTATACTGGTGCCGCGGCATAGAGTTGTTTGACTTTGTTGTCCGCCGTATTTCGAAGAATAACGATTTATATATTGTACCAGATTTGGGTGATGTGCTCTTTATTAAATCGAAGATTGATTGATAAATGATGTAGATCGATCAATTAATACAATAATGAATGTATATTGCGTGATTATTATCAAAAAGTCCGTAATTCGGAACCACATATTTGTACGGATTTTTCAACACACGCACAAACCGACCCCGAAATGGCCGCGACGCCGTGGCTTTCCGTCTGGGAACGAATTTTGAAAATGGCGAGCATCCGCAGGCCATGGCGCCAACCGGCGCCTGGCAGGCCGCGGAAAGCCTCGGCGCGTGGACGCTTGTCGGCTGCACCGTCGCGCCGGGTTTTGAATTCGCCGGTTTTGAGATGGCGCCGCCGGACTGGCGACCGACGCCGCGCGGCTACAGCCGCGCGCGCAGGAACTGGAGCACGGCGTAATAGTCGCCCTCGCCCGGCTCCACGCCGTAGGCGAACGTGCCGCCGGAGAGATCGAGACCCGCGCCCGGAAGTTCACACCGGTAGCGAACGATCTCCCGCCGGACCTTGTTCCGGTCTTCCGACCGGCAAACGGTCTCCACGGCGGACAGGGCGGCGTCGCACGCCGACACAGCCGAGCCCTCGCGACCCGCTATCTCGATATCGCCCCAGACGACGCCGAGAGCGATCTCGGTTTCGCAGACGGAGTTCGTGAAGCTGATCTGGTCGCCGAGCGTCCGCTCCACGCGTCGGCGCGCGCGTTCTTCGGTCAGGCTCTGCGCGCTCGCCTCTCCCGCAACCAGCATGGCGACGACGAGCGCCAGAACGCATCGCGTCATAGATGCGACTCAAGGAACGCCCGGACGCGCGACGAGCTTGGGCGACCCGAAACGTCTTTTTGCGGATTATAAATGACAACGAGCGTTTCGCCGTCGAGGCCGATATCCGGAATGTCGCCGCGCTCGAACCGCACGCGGCTCACGCGGCCCGCGAGCGACCGACGCCCGATGGGATCGGAGGCGACCGCGTATACGCCCGCCGCCGTGACGTTCACGGCGTCGCCGAGAACGGAGTGATCGACGCCGTCCGCCGCCTCGCCGATATCGAAGACAAAGTCCGCGCCGAGCCGCTGCGCGATGCGCCGACCCGCGATGCGCGCATCCTGCGCCACCTCCAGCGGCCCCGCCGCGCGCGGTACGAGCGGCGCGCCGAGGGAGATCGCCTGCGCCGCCGGACCTTTGGCGAGGAAAACGGGTTCGCCGCCGGGGGCGCCGCCTGCGGAGTAAAGCGTCGTCTGACCGCGCGGCGAAATGCGTAGACGCACCGCCCGATCGCGCGTCGCATAGACCATGTCCGCCCGCGCGCCGGGCGCGCCGTAAAGCGTCAGGATCTCGTCGGACCACGCGCCCGTAGGCCCGAGACAGCCGACGGCGACATCGCCGCCGGAGCAGTGAAATCGCGCCCGGGCGACGGCGCCTTTCGCGTCGAAAACAAGCCGCGCCCGGCCTTCGCTCGCGACCAGAAGCTTCGGATTATGGCCGAGCGGCAACGCGGCGCTACGCGCTGATGACGGTCGGGCGAAGACATTGGAGAACGGGTTGTCGCGATCGATGATCTGGCGCGCGTTCGCCATTCCCGCGACGCTGAGCGTCGCGAAGGCGGCGAGGCCGAGGAGGCCGAAACGAAAAGCGGCGACGACGTCGCGCATACCCAACAGTCCTGTCACTGCCCCCGGAAGCGTGATGGGTAGAGGGTTAAGATGGCGAAAAACAGGCCCGGCGGCGCCCCGGATATGGATCCGGATCGCGCCGCCGCGACCGCATAAACGCGCTTAAGACGCGATGTATTGACCGCCATTGGCGGTGAGCACCGAGCCCGTGATGAAGCCGGAAAGGTCGTCCGCAAGGAAGGTTACGCAATGGGCGATCTCTTCGGGCGTTCCAAGACGCCCGACCGGGATCTGCGCGACGATCGCGTCCAGCACTTTCTCGTCCATGGCCGCGACCATGTCCGTCGCGATGTAGCCGGGCGCGATGGCGTTGACGGTGATGCCCTTGCGCGCGGTCTCCTGCGCCAGAGCGCGAGTGAAGCCGATGAGCCCCGCCTTGGCGGCGGAGTAGTTCGCCTGGCCGAACTGGCCTTTCTGTCCGTTGATCGAGGAGATGTTGATGATGCGCCCGTACCCGCGCGCGCGCATGCCGTCGATCACCGGGTGCGTCATGTTGTAGGCGCTGTCGAGATTGGTCGCGATGACGGTCGACCACTGATCTTCCGACATTTTATGGAACGCGCCGTCGCGCGTGATGCCGGCGTTGTTCACGAGAACATCCACCGGACCGAGATCGCTCTCGACTTCGCGAACCACCGCGGCGCAGGTTTCCGCGTCCGCGACATCGCATTTGTAGACGGCGATGCCGGTTTCGGCCTTGAACTTCGCGGCGGCCTCGTCGTTGCCGCCGTAGATCGCAGCGACCTGAAAGCCCTTGTCCTTCAGCGCCGTCGAAATTGAATGCCCGATGCCCCGCGTGCCGCCGGTGACGATCGCCGTTCTAGCCATGGTCCGTTCCTCCCTCGCTTGTTGTTCGCAGGTTTGAAAAAGGCGCGCCGCAGCGCGCCTTCCAGGATCAGTCGCGCTCGACGCAGAGCGCGACGCCCATGCCGCCGCCGATGCACAGGGTCGCGAGCCCCTTTTTCACATCGCGGCGCTTCATTTCGTGGATGAGCGTGATGAGAATGCGCGCGCCGGAAGCGCCGATCGGGTGGCCGAGGGCGATGGCGCCGCCGTTGACGTTCACCTTCTCCGGGTCCCACCCGAGCTCCTTGCCGACGGAAAGCGCCTGCGCGGCGAAGGCTTCGTTGGCTTCGATGAGGTCGACATCGCCGAGCGACCAGCCGGCTTTCTCGAGCGCCTTCCGGGAGGCCGGCACCGGCCCGATGCCCATATAGGCCGGATCGACGCCCGCATGGGCCCAGGAGACGATGCGCGCGAGCGGCTCGATCCCGCGCTTGTCGGCATCCGCCGCCGACATGAGCGTCATGGCCGCCGCGCCGTCATTGATGCCGGACGCGTTCGCCGCCGTCACCGAGCCGCCATCGCGCTTGAACGCCGGCCGAAGCCCCGAGATCGATTCCGCGGTCACGCCGTCGCGAATGAACTCGTCCGTATCGAACACGATCTCGCCTTTGCGCTGCTTTATCGTGACGGGAACGATTTCGTCGTTGAACTTGCCGGCGTTGCGCGCGGCTTCCGCCTTGTTCTGGCTGGCGGCGGCGAAGGCGTCCTGCTCCTCGCGCGAGACCTGATGGCGCTCGGCGAGGTTTTCCGCGGTCATGCCCATATGGAAGTTGTTGAAGGCGTCCCACAGGCCGTCCTTGATCATGGTGTCGGTGTAGGACAGATCGCCCATCTTGTGGCCGGCGCGAAGGTGCGCGGCGTGCGGAGAAAGGGACATGTTCTCCTGCCCGCCCGCGATCACCATCTCCGCATCGCCAAGCGCGATCGCCTGCATGCCGAGCGCGACGGCGCGCAGACCGGACCCGCAGACCTGGTTGATGGTCATGGCTGGTGTTTCTTGCGGCAGGCCCGCGTGAATGCTCGCCTGACGCGCCGGGTTCTGCCCCTGCGCGGCCTGCAGCACCTGCCCCAGGAGCACCTCGGAGATCTCCGCCGCGTCGACTTTGGCGCGGGAGATCGCCTCCTTGATAACGAGCGCGCCCAGCTCAGAAGCGGGCGTGGTGGCGAGAGAGCCGGAAAACGAGCCGATCGGCGTGCGGGCGGCGGAAGCGATGACGACGTCGCGCATGAGGGTCTCCTTCAGTGACGCGCAGGACTTTGATTAACCATAGTAAAAAGAGACGGGCCGCGTCGATGGAAAATGGACGCGCTGGAAAGCGTTTGATAGCGTCCGAAGGCAAAAGAACGCTGCAGTGCGAAATTCACTTTCGCAGCGCAATATAAACACCCGCCCCGTTTCTGTCCCGCTGTTCTGAAAGAGCGCGCGTTTCGAAACGGAGGCGCGTTGAAATGGGAGACGGCCATGGCCGCGACGGATCAGAAAAAAGACGCCGGCGAACCGATTATCGTGAAGAAGTACGCCAACCGGCGGCTCTACAACACGGCGACGAGTTCCTATGTGACGCTCGACCACCTCAGCCAGATGGTGAAAGGCGGCGAAGTCTTCGTCGTACGCGACGCAAAGTCAGGCGACGACATCACCCGCTCGGTCCTGACGCAGATCATCTTCGAGGAAGAAGCGAAGGGCCAGAACCTGCTGCCCATCGACTTCCTGCGCAAACTGATCCGCATGTACGGCGACCAGATGCAGGCGTTCGTGCCGTCCTATCTCGAAATGAGCATGGATTCGTTCCTGAAAAATCAGGAGCAGCTGCGCGACCGCATGAGTCAGGCTTTCGGCGCGGCGCCCGGCTATCGTCTGTTTGAGGAACAGGTGCGTCAGAACACGGAGATGTTCGACAACGCCATGCGCATGTTCGCGCCGTTCGCGGGCGCCTTCGGCGCGAAACCGCAGAACGAAAACTCGCCGGGCGACGATGCTGACGCGCTACGAGCGGAAATCGCGTCGCTACGCGCCGAACTGGAAAAAGCCAAAAGCGACGCCTGAGCGATCAGATCGCGATTGACGACCGCGGTGGCGCGCGACGATCGACGCGCGGACGCCCGACGGATGCGGCGTCCGCGGCCCAAACGGGGTCGATTTCCGGAACGCCGATCATGAAGCCCTGCAGATAATCGACGCCGAGGCCCTTCAGCATGAGGGCGTCGGTTTCATTGTCGACCCACTCGGCGACGGTGCGGACTTCGAAGTTCCTGGCGAGATCGAGCAGTGTACGCACGAACAGCTGGTTCTCGCGGCTGGAGGCGACGCCGGAGACGAACGAGCCGTCGATTTTCAGCATATCGATATCGAGCGCCTTCAGGTTCCGGAACGAGGTGTACCCGGCGCCGAAATCGTCGATCGCGAACTTGCAGCCGAGCTCCTTGATTTCCGACACGAAGTCGACCGTCGCGTCGAAGGCGTCGATGGCCTGCGTTTCGGTGAGCTCGACCGTGATCCGGTCGGCGACGCGGGCGTTGGCGCGCAGGTGCGCGAGATAGCCCTCCACCCAGACCGGGTCTTTGATCGTCTCCCAGGAAACGTTGACGTTGACCTGAATGTCCGGCGCGCCGTTGAGCGTCGCTGTCGCAAGCTCCAGCACCCGGCGGTCGAGCAGGTGAACAAGGCCGAGGCGCTCCGCAGCCGGAATGAAGTCCGGCGCGGGAACGATCTGCCCGTCCGGGTCGCGCATGCGGATAAGACATTCGTAGTGCGACGGCGTTTCATTGACGTCCGCGACGATCGGCTGATAGGCGAGCGTGATCCGACGCTCGTTCAGGGCGCTGAGGATCATGTCCGATACTTCGGCGTTGCGCTTGCGCTGGCTCGCCCGGTCGATCTTGTCAGTGAACACCGCCCAGCTGGACGGCCCCATGCGGCGCGCATGGTTGAGCGCCGCTTCGCCGCGGACCATCGCGACTTCAGCGCTTTCGATTTCCGGCGCGAGAGGCGCGGCGCCGATGGAGATGGAGGCGGAGACCGGCCCCGCGTCAGTCATGACCAGGTCGCTGCGCACGGCGTTCATGAGATCGGCGCAGCGTTCGCGAATGGCGTCCGGACCGCATTGGCGCAGCAGCACGCCAAACTTGTTGCCGGCGACGCGTCCGATCACGTCGTCCTCGCCGAGGCTGGCGCGGATGCGGGCCGAAAGCCCGCGAATCGCTTCATCCGCCGCGTCAAAACCGAATTCCGCGTTGATGCCGCCGAGATCGTCGATGGCGATGAGGAGGTAGGCGGCTTCAGCGTGCTCCTCGGCGGGGCCGCCGATGACCTCGGCGAGGCGGCGGCAGAATGCGCCGCGATTGAGCTGACGGGTCAGTTCGTCCTGTTCAGCGGATTCAGCGAGTTTGATGGAGCGCTGCGCTTCTTCGTCGATTGCGCGAAACGCGACGCCGATCAGGTGTTGACCATCGCGCTCGAAGACGCCGCCGCTTTCGTAGACATAGACGTTTTCGCCGCTGTCTCTAACATTGTAGCGGAGCCGGTAGCCGGAGTGTGACGCAAGCGCCTCTCGCAGGACCGCCTCGCGTTCGCGGGCGTCCTCGTCGCTGGTCATTCGTGCAAATGCGTCGACGTCGGCGAACGCGGCGGCCAAGCGCTGCATTAACGGCGACATCGGCGCGCCGCTAAAATTGCGCGTCTCGCCGGCGTCGAGATCAATTTCTGCAACGGTCGTTCCGGTGGCGAAAGACGCGGCCTCCCAGACGTCATGCGCGATGTGGCGCGCCGTCTGATCGCCCGCGGCAGGTGAAATCGCCGCGCCTTTTTTCCGCAAACTCGTCATGTACGCCTCAGGGAAGTAACCGTCTCGAAGGGACAGTGACCGGGAGGCGTAAAAAAAGCCGAAATATCTAGAAGCGTCTCGGCCGGCGCGCCGCCGTTTTTGCGCTGCGGTGCTGCCGGGCGCTTAGCGCACCACCGATTCCGCGACGCCGAAGTCGCGACGCGCCGTGACCGTCGTCACGATGAAGCCGGCGACCAGATCCATCATCGTCATGATGACGATGAGGAAGAAGGTCGAGTTGCCGAAGCCGGGCGCCAGAATGAACAGGAGGAGCGCGATCACGAACGTCAGAAACGACAGGACGTGGTTGATGATCGAGTCCGTGCCGGTCTGCGTCGAGCGCAACAGCTCAATGAACAACAGGCCCATGGAGCCGGCGATGAAGAGATCGCCGAAAGTGACCTCCCATTTGTCGGTCACGAGCGGCAGAACCGCGGCCTGGATGTCGTACCAGCCGCCCGTTTCGCTCGCGCCGATGCCGGTGATGGACAGGATCGCGAACAGAATGACGCTGAACGCGAGAAGCGGAAAAATCAGAAACGATCCCATGGGTATTCCTCACTGGTTCGCGCGAAGTTTAACATAATTTTTCTCAAACGCGCGCGCTTCTTCAGAGACTGTTTTCGACGGCGGCAATTCGGTCACAGCCTCCGGCGATTTCGCACGCGAGTTAAGCCAGATAACGCCCAGAAGGTCGCGAAACGCGACAGCGAGGCGCTGCCAGTTCGAATAATTCGACGCGCCATGCAGTCGCGGCCGGTGCGCGACGTCCACGAACCGGACCTCCAGCCCCTCCCGGCGCATGAGAGCCGGAATGTAGCGGTGCATGTGATCGAAATAGGGAAGTCGGAGATAGGCGTCGCGATAGAACGCCTTGAGGCCGCAGCCGGTGTCGTCCGCCCCGTCCTTCAGAATGCGCTTGCGCACGCCGTTGGCGAAACTCGCCGCCAGTCGCTTCGGGACGCTGTCCTGTCGCTTGCGCCGTCGCCCGCCGACAAGGGCGATATCCGGCCCGGCCTGCGGATCGCTCAGCGCCTTCACCAATGTTGGAATGTCGGCGGGGTCGTTCTGGCCGTCGCCATCGATCGTCACCACCACCGGCGCCCGCGCGGCGAGAACGCCTGTTCGCAACGCCCGGCTTTGCCCGGCCTGACGGGCGTGCGCGAAAATCCGCAGCTCCGGAACGCTTTCCTGCACCAGCCGAAGCGCGCCGAGGGTGTCGTCGCCCGAGCGGTCGTCGACGGCGATGATCTCAAACTCGAATTCGACAAGCGCGGCGACGATTTCGGCGATCAACGGCGCGACGTTCTCCGCTTCGTCGTGCATGGGCGTGACGACGGACACCTCCGGCGCGCCGTCCGCGCGGGTCCGGTTCAGCTGAAAAGCTGCGACAGAGTGTGTTCTGGCCGTCAAATCAGGTTCCTACCCAATGATCGCGACCGTGGTACGCCTCTCGCGAGAGGATTGGTAGCGCTGCGTCGCCACAACCGGATTTAGCGGACGAAGATCACCCGCCGATGTCAGACAAGTCCGCGCGCGTGGTGTAGAACATAAGCGTTCGCCCTCATGACCGCCGAGATCGTCCTTTGACCGCTTTCTTGCGTAACCCGCTTCTTGGCTCGTTCGCCGTCGTCGCGTTTGCGCTGTTCATGGCGCTGCCGGGGCTGGGCGCGCTGGCGCCGCTCGACCGCGATGAAAGCCGCTTCATGCAGGCGAGCGTGCAGATGCTGGAGACGGGCGACTATGTCTCGATCAGCTTTCAGGATGCGGAGCGGAACAAGAAACCGGCGGGCTCGTACTGGTCGCAGGCCGCATCGGTCGCGTTTCTGAGCGAGGTCGAGGCGCGCGACGTCGTCGCCCACCGGCTCCCGTCCCTGATCGGGGCGGTTCTCGGCGTCTTCTTTCTCTATTTCGCGGCGCGTCGCCTGATCGATCCGGATGCGGCGTTTTTCAGCGCCATTCTCATGGCCGCCGCGCCCTCTCTCGCCGGGGAAGCGACGATCGCGAAGTCTGACGCGCTTCTCTTCGGCGCCGTCGCGCTCATGCAGTTCGGGCTCGCCGGCATTTTGCGAGACGCATGGGAGGAACGCGGGGGGCGGAGCCGATTGAGCGCGTACGCGTTCTGGATCGGGCTGGGGCTCGGCGCGCTCATCAAAGGGCCGATCGCGCCGATGATCGCCGTCTTCACCGTCGGCGGGCTGTCGCTGACCAACTGGCGGGCGGCGCTCTGGCGTCGGCTGCACCTGGTCTCGGGCGTTCTTCTCGCGGGGCTCATCGTCGCGCCGTGGACGCTCCTGATTACGGTGCAGACGGAAGGGCGCTTCATCTCCGAGGCGATGGGAACCGACGGCGTCGCCAAACTGACCGAGGCTCAGGAAGCCCACGGCGCGCCGCCCGGTCTGCATCTTCTCTTACTCCCGGTGCTCTTCTGGCCCGCCCTCCCCTTCCTTGGCGCGGGCGTCGCGGCCGCGCTGCGCGGCGAGAGCGCGGTTAATCGGGGCCCTGCAGCCGCATGGCTCTTTTTCTGGGCTGCGCCCGCCTGGGTGATCTTCGAAATCGCGTCGACCAAGCTGCCGCACTATGTCCTGCCGCTCTATCCGGCGCTGGCGCTCATCGCCGGAGCATTCGTGGCCGCGCCCGCGCCGCGTCTCGGGCTCGTGCGCGGCTTCGCCGTCCTCTACGCGCTCCTCGGGCTGGCGTTCGCCGCCTTGCTCATCGCCATCCCTGCTGAGTTTTCGTCTTTACACGATTGGACGTCGCCGCCGCTCTATGCCGACATCGCGGCGGGGGCGCTCGTTCTTCTCACGCTCGCCGCGGCCGTCTTCGCCTGGCGGGGCGCGCTGAAAGCATCGGCGCTCGTCGCGGCGGCTGCGGGCGGCCTGCTCGCGTGGTCCGTCCTTGAAGTCACATTGCCCGCGGCCGACCGCCTCGATATCAGCCGTCGCATCTCCGCCGCCGTCGATGCGGCGGATCTGCACCCGCGCCTCGACGGCGCGCCCGCCTTCGTTTCGACCGGGTATTACGAACCGTCCGCCGTCTTCCTCTTCGGCACAAAGACGGTGCTGGCGGAACCCGCGCCCGCCGCGGAGGCGTTCGCGACATTGCGCGGCGCCGCCGCTGTTGAAGCGCGCGAACAGGCGGCGTTCTGCGCGGCGTTGGCCCGCACGAGCCTGCGCGCCGCACCGGTGGCGACGCTTGAAGGCTTCAATTACTCCAAGGGACGCGAAGTGACGATCACCATTTACGCACCGAGTACGGATGAAGGCGCGCCCGGCTGTGTTTGACGATAAACCGCTCGCGCGGCTGGACGCGACGATCACTCTCAAACCGTTGGCCGTCGCGGGCGCCGCCATCGGCGCGCTCACGGTTCTGCGCCTCCTATTCGTCGCCCTCTCGCCGTGGGAGCTGTCGCAGGACGAAGCGCAATACTGGTTCTGGTCGCAGCACCCGGCTTTCGGCTATTTCTCCAAACCGCCGCTGATCGCCTGGCTGATCGGCGCGACGACAGGCGTTTTCGGCGATACCGAATTCGGCGTTCGGGTCTCGACCGCGCTCTTTCATGGCGGAACGGCGCTCATCCTCGCCGCGCTCGCCAAGCGCCTCTTCGGCGCGCGCGAGGCCGTGGCGGCGGCGCTCATCTGGGCGCTCGCCCCCGCCGTCTCCATATCGACACACCTGATGTCCACGGACGTTCCGCTGCTTATGTTCTGGAGCGGGGCGCTTTACGTCGCCTACGCCGCAATAACCTCGGAGAAGCCGAACTGGCCGCTCGGCCTCTTCTTCGGCGCGCTTTTCGGCCTCGGCTTCCTCGCCAAATATGCGATGATCTATTTCCCCATCGGGCTCGGCGCAGCCATGGCCGCGTCCTCGCGCCTGCGCCGCCCGGGCGCCGTCGCGCTTCTCGCCGCTCCGCCGGTCATCGCGCTCCTCATCGCGCCGAACGTTCTGTGGAACCAGCAGCACGCCTTCTCGACGCTTTCGCACACCGCCGCGAACGCAGACTGGTCGTCGGAGCTCTTCAACATCGACAAGCTCGCTCTCTTCCTTGGCGGCCAATTCATCGTGTTCGGACCGATCGCCTTCGCGGCGCTCCTCTGGGCGGCGTGGTCCATGCGCGAGCGCCTCGCCGAGACCGCGGACGCCGACCGCCGAGCAAAGCTCATCTTCCTCATCGCCATGGCCGCCCCGCCGCTCATCATCGTCAGCCTGCAGGCGTTTTTGTCGCGCGCGCACGCCAACTGGGCGGCGACCGCCTATCCGGCGGCGAGCGTCCTTCTCAGCGCGCTGCTTCTCGCCCGCCCGAAAGTTCTCGCCGCGAGCCTCGGCGCGAACGCGCTCGCCTTCTCGATCGTCACGTTCTGCGCGCTCGCGCCCGGCGTCGTTGAGCGTGAGAGCGGCGCGGCGCCCTTTACGGAGGTTCGCGGCTGGCGCGAGCAGGCGACGGCGATCGCCGCGGTTTCGGACGGGTACGACGTGGTCCTCGCCGATGACCGCGCCCTGATGGCGGCGCTTTACTTTTATGCACCCGGGATGACGACGCCCGTCATGGCGTGGGACCCCAACCGATCCGTCGACCATCATTTCGAGGCGTTCTACGCGTACGAGCCGCGAAAGGGCGACCGCGCGCTATTCCCGACCTACTGGCACCACGAAAACCCGCCCGTACGCCGCGCCTTCGACCGCATCGAGCGCGTCGGTGAGATCGCCGCGCCCGCGGGAACGCGCGGTCGGAAAATCACGCTTCTGGAACTGTCGGAGGTTCGAGACGACGCCTGGCACATGACGCCGCCAACGGAGCGTTAGCTCTCAGCGCGCGAGGCGGTGCACCATGAGCCGCGTCGCGCGGGCGAGACCGGCGCCGCGCGTGCGGGCTGCGAAACCGGCGATCAGCTTGGCCCGGCGTCCCGCGGCGGCGAGCGCGCGCAGCCCGAAGACGCCCCAGATCGCCGCGGTGACGAGCGCGAGCGCGAGGCTCGTCTTCACGCTCTTGTCGGCGAAGTGACGCCAGAAATAGGTGGTGAAGCTCTGGCTCTTGCGCGCCTCGACGCGGACGGCGCTGACGCGGCTGGAGCTCTTGAAATGCGTGACGTTTACGGACGGCTCAAAGAGAACGACCCCGCCCGCTTCACGCAGACGCAGGCAGAAATCGATATCCTCGACATGGAGGAAATAGCGCTCGTCCATGCCGCCGATGGAGAAGTAATCCTCGCGGCTGACATACATGCACGCGCCGGAGATCGTGTGGATCGACGAAGTTTTTTCCGGGCACGGATCGCCGTGAATGTTGAAGCGGCGGTCGCCGAGCTTTTTCGGCGCGAGACGCCAAACGCCGCTCGCTTCGATGAGCGCGGCGCCGGGCGTCAGCGCGCGACGGCGCGAGCCCGCCTGCTCGCCGCCATCGGGCCCGACCAGACGCGGCCCGATGAGAACGGGGCGCTTGGACGCGCTTGCTGCGACGGTCTGGAATTTGGAGATCGCGCCGTCGGGCAGTACGGCGTCCGGGTTCAGGAACAGAAGGTCCGGCCCGCGTGCGGCCCGCGCGCCGAGATTGCAGGCCGCGGCGAAGCCGATATTGCCGTGACCCGACAACACCCGCACGGGCCGATCCGGTTCGCTGTAGAGGCGCGCCTGTTCGATCAGAGCCGGCGGGTTGCCGTTGTCGACGAGTACGATTTCGCCGGTCTCGGGCTGCGCGATGACGGATTCAATGGCGCGCAGAAGCAGCGGGCCGGTTTTGTAGCTGACGATGACGACGCTGACGGCTCGAGCTTCGGTCGCAGACGCGATGGCGTCGAACGGCTCATCAAGACCGTGGATCGCATCGACATCAAACCCGGCCATTCGAGCCCCTCACCTTACGCGTCACTGGCGCGTCCGAATTCACTCTGATTCAGATTTGCGCGTTAATTCTGACAAAAGGTTAACGACTGTGTAACAATTTTTTGCGGTCGGTCGCAATCGCTAATGCTGCGACGCAAAATCCCAGCGCGGCGGCGGACGGGCGCCACATCTGCCAAAGCGACGCCTCGATCGTTGCGGAAACGAAAAGAGAGCCTGCGAGCGCGGCGAGCATGGCGCTTTCGCAGCGCGAGAGCTTCGCCTCCGCCGCCGCCTTCATCGCCCCGAAGATCGCGACGGCCATGGCCGCGACGCCTACCGGTCCAAGCTCCAGCCAGACCTGAAGGAAGATGCTGTGCGGGTGGTTCGGCAGGAGGCGCAGTAAGGTCTCGCGACCGGATATCTTCAGAAACGCCGTCGTTTCGCCGAGGGTGCGCGCGCACTCGACGCCGCATCCGAGCGGCGCGGCGAGCAGACCGTCCGCCGAGACGCGCCAGATGATGAGCCGGTGCATCCATGAAGGCGGCCATGTCGCCATCGCCGCTTCGAGCGTTTCGGCGGGCGGCAGCAACAAAGCGAGCGCCGGAGCGGCGAACAGTCCAAGACCCCACGCGCCGACCACGCCGAGAAGCGCGCCTTTCGGCCGCCAGAGCGCCAGAGCCCCCAACGCGCAACCGACCACCGCCGCGGCGAAATTCGCCCGGATGAGAAAGAGCGCGCCGGTGACGAACACCGTTGCGAGGATCGCGCCCGCGGCGGCGCGCCGCCCGGTCAGCCGCCAGACGAGAAACGCCGCCGGCCAGGCGAGCGGCAGATAGGCCGTCGCGCCACGACCCAGCGAGATGAGATCGAGCGCTTTCGAAGCGCGCTCCGGCGGCGTGATCTGCCGGATGAAGCCGTTGGAGATCGCCTCGAAAAAGAGGAGACCAGCCGCGACGGCGAGGCTGATGGCGACATAGCGCGCGAGCAGGCGCGCGCCGCGCGACTCCAGATGGCGGAAGAACGCGAATACAATCGAACCGGCGCCGAGTACGGAGAGAAGGCTGAGGCCCCAGCTCCATTTGTCCGGGCGCGGCGACCAGAGACCGGTCACGCACGTCCAGACCGAAAACGCGATCGCGCCGAGAAAGAAGAGGCGCGCGCCGCCGCTCGGCGGCGCGCGGAACGCTTCGCCCAGAGCTGAACGCGTCGGCTTATGGAAAAGCGCGATGACCGCGAGCAGATAGAGCGCTGGCGCTACGGCCCGGTGCATCAGCGCGAAGATGATCGGCAGGAGCGCGAAGATCGCGCCCGCCGCGTGCGCGACCCACGCGCCCTCGCGTTCCGGCCTCATCGGATCAACGCAGGTCCGGCGGCACGGCCTCTTCCGCGATCGCCTTCACCGCGTCCTCAAGGGACATGGACTTCTGCGCATCGGAGCCGAGGCGGCGCACGGAAATCGTGCCCTCCTCCGCCTCCATGATCCCGGCGACGAGGATGACCGGGACCTTGGCGACCGAGTGCTCGCGGACCTTGTAGTTGATCTTTTCGTTCCGGATATCGAGCTCCACGCGCACGCCCTTTTCGCGCAGCTTTTCGACGACGCTTTCAGCGTACTCGTCCGCCGAGGAGATGATCGTCGCCACGACGACCTGCGTCGGCGCGAGCCAGAGCGGCAGCTTGCCGGCGTAATGCTCGATGAGGAGACCGATGAACCGCTCGAAGGTGCCGAAGACGGCCCGGTGCAGCATGACCGGCCGATGTTTGGCGCCGTCCTCACCGACATAATTCGCATCAAGACGTTCCGGCAGCACGTAGTCGAGCTGGAAGGTGCCGGCCTGCCAGGTGCGGCCGATGGCGTCGGTCAGATGGAACTCAAGTTTCGGCCCGTAGAACGCGCCCTCGCCCTCGGCATACTCGAACTTCAGTCCGGACGACGTCAGCGCGTCGGCGAGCGCCTTTTCGGCGCGGTCCCAGGTCTCGTCGTCGCCCGCGCGCTGTTCCGGGCGCGTCGCGAGCTTATAGGCGATGTCCGTCAGCCCCATGTCCTTGTAGACGCGGGAGAAGAGCGCGAGGAAGCGCTTCGCCTCGTCCGCAATCTGATCTTCGCGACAGAAGATGTGCGCGTCGTCCTGCGTCATCTGACGCACGCGCATCAACCCGTGCAATGCGCCGTGGGCCTCGTTGCGGTGGCAGCAGCCGAACTCGGCCATGCGGATCGGCAGGTCGCGATAGGACTTCACGCCCTGCTTGAAGATCTGCACGTGCGCCGGGCAGTTCATGGGCTTCAGCGCCATCAGCGCCGCGTCGCCCGAGAGGATCGGCGCGTCGTCCTCCGTTGTCGGAATTTCATCCGGCACCACGAACATGTTCTCGCGGAATTTCGACCAGTGGCCGGACTTCTCCCAGAACACCGAGCTGAGGAGCTGCGGCGTCTTCACTTCCTCGTAGCCGTCGTCATCGAGCCGGCGGCGGATATAGCTCTCCAGCTCGCGCCAGACGCGGAAGCCCTGCGGATGCCAGAAGACCGACCCTTGCGCTTCTTCCTGCAGGTGGAAGAGCCCCATTTCGCGGCCGATCTTGCGGTGATCGCGCTTTTCGGCCTCCTCCATGCGCTCCAGATGTTCGCGGAGGTCTTTTTCCGTCGCCCAGGCGGTGCCGTAGATCCGCTGCAGCATCGGGTTGCGGCTGTCGCCGCGCCAGTAGGCGCCGGCGACCTTGGTCAGCTTGAAGCCCTTGCCGATATGGCGCGTAGACGGAAGGTGCGGGCCGCGGCAGAGATCGAACCACTCGCCGTGGAAATAGACCTTGATCGGCTCGTCTTCCGGCAGCCCTTCAATGATCTCGGCTTTATAGTCCTCGCCCATCTCCTTGAAGATCGAGATCGCCTTGTCGCGCGGCCAGATTTCGACACGCGTCGGCAGGTCGGCGTCGACCAGCTGGCGCATCTTCTTCTCGATGGCGCCAAGATCGTCCGTGGAGAACGGTTCGTCGCGCGCGAAGTCGTAATAGAAGCCGTGCTCGATCACCGGACCGATGGTGACCTGCGTGCCGGGGTAAAGCTCCTGCACCGCCTGCGCGAGCAGGTGCGCGGTATCGTGCCGGATCAGCTCCAGCGCTTCTTCATCCTCGCGGGTCAGGATCGCCAGTCGCCCGGACGAGGTGAGCGGTACGAACAGATCCACCAGATCGTCGTTGAAGCGCGCCGCGACCGCTTTCTTGGCGAGAGAGCGGGAGATTTCATTCGCGACCTGCGCCGGGGTCACATCGATCGGGTAGATGCGTACGGAGCCGTCGGGGAGCGTAATATCGGGCATGGGGTCGCTTTCAGTCCTTGCGCGCGTCGCCTCAGCCGACCCGCTTCAGGATCGCCTGCGCCAGTTCAGCGGGGGCGTTGGTCCTAGCGGGGTCGAGGTAAAGATCGGGTTCGATGAGTTCGAGTTCCATCAACCGCCACGGCGCGTCAAGCGAGGGACGCTCCGGCGCGATGTCGACGCGCGCATAGACGGGGGTTTCATCAAGGGCGGCGAGCGTCTTTTCCGCGGTTGCGAGCGCCGCCGCAGGCGGATCGAACGCCTCCGTAGAGCCGCCATAGTTCTCCTGAACGCGCACATCGCCCGCCTTCGGGCGCTTCAGCACCGCGTGGGTGAAAACGCCGTTCGCGTAAATAAGTGAGGCTTCGCCGATCTCTGAAACGCTGGCGAGGGTCGCCTGCAGCATCAGTCCGCCTGCGGAGAACGCGGACGCCGCCTCCAGCGCCGCCTGCGCCGCGCGGCGCGCCCGCGCGTCGAAACGACTGAGCCCGCGGGCGTTGGCGCTGACGACCGGCTTCAGAATGCAGTCCGCCCAGTCGCGGGCGCGGGCTTCGCGCATCAGGGCCTCCGCGCTGATGTCGGCGTCGAAGAATAGGGTCTCGACTACCGGCGCGCCTCGTTCAGCGAGGTCGCGAAGATAGGTCTTCTCCATGTTCCAGCGCATGAGTGCGGGCGCGTTCATGACGGCCCGCGCCTCGCGCGCCAACCGCTCGAGAAACGCGCGGAACGCGTCGGGGCGCGTTGCGTAGTCCCATGTCGCACGCAGGACGACGGCGTCCGCCGCCGCGAACGGCGCGAACGGCCCTGTCCAAGGAGCAAGCGAAACGCGAGCCCCGCGCGCGGTCAGCGCCCCGGCCAGCAAGGCGTCGCTTTCGGTCTGCTGAGGCATGGCCTCGCAACCGGCAAACACGATTTCGATCATAGATCAGTCCTCGCGATCGGCGCGCCGTTCGGTCCACGCCCAGTCGCCAAAGCGCCAGGGCGCAAATAGCGGCGCCTCCACATGTTCAGGAACCGGGTCCCAGCCCGAGGAGCCGAAGGGGTGACAGCGGCTGAGCCGCGCGAGCGTCATCCAGCCGCCCGCCCACGCGCCATGGCGGCGCACCGCGCCCGCGGCGTACTCCGAACAGGTGGGCGCGTGACGACAGCGAACGCCGAGGGCGACAAGAAGCGGCGACAAAGTCCGCTTATAAACCCATAGTGCCCCCAGCATCGCCCGCGCCGCCGGCCCGCGCCGCGGGGGTTCGAGTTTTGAAGGAGCCTTTTCCATGACGCGCATGTTCATCCTCGCGCTCGCCGCGGCAAGTCTCAGCGCCTGCGCCTCAAAGCCCGCGCCGCCGCCGCCCGGCCCGTCCGCCATCGTCGCGCGCACCGCCGACAGCGATGTTCTCTACCGCTATGCCGGAGAGCTCCGCCGCGAAGAGGGCTGCGCCGCCGCGACGCCGGCATATCGCGTCGTCGCCGCGTTCGGTTACGGCTACGAAATCGCCCTCAATGACCTCGCCGACTGCCTGCTCGCGCTCGACGGGTCCGACGCCGAGCGCGCCCTCTATCGCGTCGAAGCGATGTCGGCGCTGCGCCGGGCGTCCTACGCCAATGTTGCGAAGGCGCAGGAACGTCTGGCTGCGGAGCTTGCGAAGAGCCCCGAGGGCAAGGCCGAAGCGCTCGGCTGGGCGCTCATCTACAACGATCACGGCTCGCACAAGACGTTCGATATGACGACGTTTTCCGGCGCGTTCCTGGAGGACCTCGTCGCCGCCATAGGCCCCGACGCCGCGCGGAACGCCGAAGCGTTCGCGAAATCCTTCACGCCCATCCGCCCCGCCGGGTTCGAGCCGCCGCAGACCGCCCGCGGGTCCGCCCAGCGCGCCTCAGGCGGGCGACCGCCGCAGGGCGGGCAACGGCCGCGGCGCCGCTAAGCGCCGATCTGGTCGAGACAATCGACCACGGCCTCGAACACGAGAAGCGTCGAGGCGTGGCGAGCGGGATAGTCCTTGATGGGCTGAAGATCGGCGAGCCTCGCCCAGCGCTCCCCCGTTGGCGGTTCGCCGCCCTCCTTCAGCATGGCGCGCATTTCATCACGTACGCGGCGCAACTCATCCGCATGCGCCCCAATAATGGCGGCGGCGACCGCCCCTGCCGACCCCT
The DNA here is from genome assembly GCA_964342855.1 of uncultured Caulobacterales bacterium. GTDB lineage: Bacteria > Pseudomonadota > Alphaproteobacteria > Caulobacterales > Parvularculaceae > JBCBJX01. The sequence continues at coordinate 81,616 of CAYFIB010000004.1, read as the reverse complement.
GCCCGAGGGCGCACGCCTTCGCATCGATCGCGAAGTCCGACACGACGCCGTCCGCGACCGAAAGATCGACCGTCACCTCCGAGCCGCACACGCGCGACCGCTTGGTCGACGTCGCCTGCGGCGCGTCAAGCCGCCGAGCGGGCGGCAGCGAACCGGCGAGTTCCAAAAGCGCGTTGGAGTACGGGTCAGCGAGCATGGGGCGGATGTAAGCCGTCCGGCGTCGTTTCGCCAATCCGTTCATATCAGTGCGTCACAGATAGCCATCTTCCCGCATAGCTGTCTTTCGCGGCGATGAACCGAACAAGCTCCCGATCATAATCGGTCGGCACAGCGGCCCGAATTGAGGCTCTATCGCTCACCGTTTTCCACCAATCTGCGACGCCTTTCGGAACGGAGGCGGCGGTTTCGTCGATCAGACTCAACACCTTCGAATATCGAACCAGCGTTGCGAACACGATGTCGATCAATCCGAGCTTGAGACCCGCCAAATATGGCCGCGGCGGAAACCTGTCGATTATCATCTCCAGACCAACCATTAGCTTGGACAATGACGCACCGACGGCAATTTGATCCGTATCAAGATATATAATTTGCGCTACAATGCGCAGCAGATCATCGATGTAGCCGATCCACGCCTTGTGAAGCGCCCTTTCGAACGGCTCGGCCGGAAGCAGACCACCGGCTGCCTCGTCGTCTACAAACTCTGAAATGACACCGGATTCGAACAGCCAACGTCCTGAGGCGACCTCGACGACAGGAACGAGCCCGCCTGGCGACATATCCGCCAACCAATCCGACTTTTCATTCAGGTCGATATCCGTGCGCTCGAACTCAATGCCGCATTCAATCATCGTGATGACGGCCCTCTGGACATAGGGGCAAAGCTTATGCCCGACGACCTTCATGGTGAACGTGCGCGCCATTTATGCCGCCAAATGGTGGACGTTCAGCTTGTTGCCGTCTGGATCGCGGAAATACGCCGCGTAGAACCCGTCGGCGCGGAATCCCGGCGCGCCTTCGTCTACGCCCCCGAGCTCCAGCGCCTTGGCGTGCACCCGATCCACGAGTTCCCGGTCGCCTGCCGCGAGCGCGATCATGACGCCGTTTCCGACCGTATACGGCTTTTTGTTCTCGGGAACGTGTACCGAGAAGGACGCTCCGCCATCGGGCCGCCCCCAGACGATGAAATCGTCGAACCGCATGACCTGTTTCGCGCCCAGCTCCGCGAGCAGCGCATCGTAAAATTCCGCGGCGCGAGCGAGATCGCCCGTTCCGACTGACGTGTATCCGATCACCTGTGACCTCCGGCGTTCAGCTTCGAGACGTCGGAGATAGAAGTTTGCAATTTTGGTATCGATAAGCGATTATGACGTTTCCCATTTCATTATTGAAATCTTACCTGAATGGACTGGAACGCCGTAAAAGTCTTCCTCGCCGTCGTCGAAACCGGATCCCTCGCGCCGGCGGCGCAGCGCATCGGGGTCAGCCACGCGACCGCGTTCCGGCGTTTGACGGCGCTGGAGCAGAACCTCGACGCCCGCCTCTTCGACCGGGTGAAGGGACGCTATGTGCTGACTGACGCAGGCGCCGAGATGCTCGACATCAGCCGCGCGGTCGCGCGTTCTTTCGAAGAGATCGACCGCCGTGTCGCGGGACGCGACACCGATATCGGCGGCGTCGTGCGCCTGACGGCGCCGAGAAGCTTCTCCGACCTCGTCCTGCCTCGCTATCTGAAGGCCTTCGCAGAGGCGCAGCCCGACATCACCGTGGAGCTGCTGGTCTCCAATCAGACGCTCGATTTATCCGACCGGAGCGCGGACATCGCCCTGCGCGTCGCCGAGGCGCCGCCAGAGCACCTGTGGGGCCGACGCCTGCTGACCATCGACTGGGCGATCTATGCGTCACCGACATACCTTTCCGCCAGTCCCGTCTTGGCGCACACGGATGACCTGTCAGAACACGCGCTCATCGGACCGGCGGGCGTTCTCGCGAAGCGCCCGGCCTTCGAGCGACTACTGAAGGACGGACAGGACTGGACATCCCTGCGATGCGACGACCTGACGACGATGGCGAGCCTCGCCGCCGCAGGGCATGGCCCGGCCCTGTTGCCGGACGACATGCGCCGGCCGGACCTTGAACGCTGCTTCGTTTACGCGTCGGCGCCGCCGAACACGCTCTGGGCTCTCACCCATCCGGACCTGCGCAAGGTCAAACGGATTTCTTTACTTCTCGGCTTCCTTGCGAAATCATTCGTGAACGATCCGCTTTGGAACGGGCGGGAGGAGCGCACAACGGCCTAGCCGCGCCGCCAGCTCGCGCCGTCTTTGCTCGCCTGAAAAAGGACGCCCTTCGCCGCCCAGTCATCACGTAGGGCGTCGGCGGCAGCGAAGTCCTTCGCGGCGCGCAGGGCGCCCCATGCGTCGAGAGCGGCGTCGATCTCGGCGGTCTCATCGGCGGCGAGCGCCGGACGCGGCGAGGCGGTCTCGGGCAACGCCTCCTCCACGACGCCGAGAAGCCGCGCGGAGCCGAGGAGCGCGGCGTAGGTTTCTCCGCTCGGCGCGTCGCGATAGGCGTCGGCGAGGCGGAACAGCTCGGCGAGCGCCTTCGGCGTGTTGAGATCATCGGCGAGGGCCGCGACGACGGACGCGTCCGGCGCGGCGTCGCCTGCTCCGTACTCACGCGCACCGTCGATCAGCAGACGCATGATCCGCTCATAGCTGCGCCCCGTCGTTTCCAGCAGCTCGTCGGTCCATTCCAGCGGCTGGCGGTAGTGCGCCGAAAGAAGCGCCCAGCGGATCACCTCGCCGCGCCAGTCCGTCAGCAGATCATGGGTGAGGACGACGTTGCCGAGGGACTTCGACATCTTGTCGGCGCCCATGCGCAGGAAGCCGTTGTGCATCCAATAGCGGGCGAGCGGCGCGCCGCCATGGGCGCAGGCCGATTGTGCGATTTCGTTCTCATGGTGCGGGAAGCGCAGGTCGTGACCGCCGCCGTGGATGTCCACGGTCTCGCCGATGAGCGCCTCGATCATGGCCGAGCATTCCAGGTGCCAGCCGGGACGCCCCCGCCCCCACGGGCTCTCCCAGCCCGGCTCGTCGTCCGCGGAAGGTTTCCACAGGACGAAATCCGCGGGGTCTTTCTTGTAGGGCGCGACCTCGACGCGGGCCCCGGCGATCATCTCGTCGCGATTGACGCGCGAAAGCGCTCCGTAGGCGTTGAAGGCGTCCACTTCGAAAAGAACGTGACCGCTCTCGGCATGATGATAGGCCGCGCCGGCGGCGACGAGCTTTTCGATCATGGCGACCATGTCGCCGATATGGCCCGTCGCGCGTGGCTCCAGATCAGGCCGCTTCACGCCGAGGGCGCCCATGTCCGCGCGGTAGAAGTCCGCGAAACGCTCCGTGATCGCCGCGATGGGCTCGCCGCTCTCTCGGGAAGCAGCGATGATCTTGTCGTCCACATCGGTGAAATTCCGAGCGTAGACGACTGCCTCAGCCCCGTATTTCAGGCGCAGGAGCCGCGCGAGAAGATCGAACACCACCGCCGGGCGCGCATTGCCGATATGGGCGCGCGCGTAAACCGTCGGACCGCAGACATACATGCTCACGCGCGACGGGTCAGCGGGCTCGAACAGGCGCTTTTCACCGGCGAGCGTATCGTGGAGACGGATGTCGAATTCAGCGGTCATGGGCGCTCTCCTAGCCGCGCCGGGCGCGTCCCGCAAATTCGTGAATCCCGGTGAGCTCCGAATAATTTCATTGAGTTTCAACGGCTTGCCGCATTTGCGAGCGCCAAGAGGTGAAAATCTTCACCAGAAGCATCTCGAAATCCGATCCCGGACGTCTAACGTATAGATCTCTGATCACGGTTTTCCCCCCGAAAACTGCGAACGCATGATCGCTTTGTAACGATAGGACAGGCCCATGAACGCCATTGCCTACGAAGCCTCCGCGCGTGTCTACGAGGACGACGCGCCCGCCATGACCTCGCGCCCGAGCCGCGCAGAGGCCGAAGCCGCGGTGCGCACGCTCCTTCGCTGGGCCGGCGACGACCCGACCCGTGAGGGACTGCTCGACACGCCCAAGCGCGTGACCAAAGCGTTCGAAGACTGGTTCTCCGGCTACAATGAAGACCCCGAAGAGATCCTCGCCCGGACCTTCGAGGAGGTCGAGGGCTATGACGATATCGTTCTGATGAAGAACATCCGTCTGGAAAGCTATTGCGAGCACCACATGGCGCCGATCATCGGCGTCGCCCATGTGGCGTACCTGCCCTCGAACAAGGTCGTCGGCATCTCCAAGCTTGCGCGCCTCGTCGACGCTTATTCGAAGCGCCTGCAGATCCAGGAAAAGCTGACCGCGCAGATCGCCGATACGTTGGACACGGTGCTGGAGCCGCGCGGCGTCGCGGTGATGATCGCCGCCGAACACCAGTGCATGTCGACCCGCGGCGTCCACAAGCACGACGTCGACACGGTGACGACGCGCTTCACCGGCGCCTTCAGGGACGACCCGAAACTGGAAGACCGGTTCCTGCGGCTGATCGGGCGCTGAATCCGGCCAGACGGTTGAGCCATGGCGCGGCGCCAGACCTGTGGTCATGGATCATCACGCTCGAATCGCCGCCGCCGCAAAAACAACCGGCGCCGGCGTTGTGGATATGGATTATAGCGGTCTCCCTATCCTCAAACTGCCCTGTGAGATGGTCGCGAAGACTGTCTGCCGGAACGATAGCGCCGCAGCGCATCGACCAATCTGAGTCGAACGTTCGCACTGAGTAGGTCCTTGTACGTAGTACGTCGGGAAGCTCGTCCGGCTCAAGAACCGCCGGCCGGGCGTTTTCTCGAACATAGATCGCGTGGGTGGCGCGATAGGGCCCGAACGGGACGGTCTCGTGATTGACCAGAATGAGCGTCTCACCGATCTCAGCTTCGGCGAGGCTGACACGGCAGGGATATCCCGGTTTCGAACTCGCCAAGACGCGACGCGCTGAGCGCGTGCGCAGTTCCTCGTCGTCAAGTTTGAAAAGCGGTTCGTATAGTCTCCCGGGCAAGGGCGTGATTTGAAACGGCACGGCTTCCTCCTTATGACGCCGCAACGCTCGCCTATGCGAGGCGAAGCCGCGCTCCGAATCCGGCCGCGTGTTCGCGTCGCTCATGACAGAGACCCTCGCCATGTCTGGTTCTGACGAATTGGAGCACGGAATAGTCCTGAAACCGCGGTTCGACGCGAACGGCCTCATCGCCGCCATCGCGCAGGACGCGGCGACGGGCGAAGTGCTGATGCTCGCCTGGATGAACGCCGAAGCGCTCGCGAAAACGCTGGAGACCGGTCGCGCCACCTACTGGTCGCGTTCGCGCCAGGCGCTCTGGGTGAAGGGCGAAACCTCCGGACACGTGCAGATCGTGAAAGACGTCCGCATCGACTGCGATCAGGATGCGGTCCTGCTCCGTGTCGAGCAGACGGGCGCCGCCTGCCATACGGGCGCGCCTTCGTGCTTTTACCGACGGGTCGCGCCGGACGGAACCCTGGCGCGTGTCGAGCCCTAAACCGGTCACCCTCCGCCGGGTCGTTTCGCTCGCCGTTCCCGCCGCCGCGGCCTCTGCGGCGACGCCGCTGCTCGGGCTCATCGACGCCTGGGCGCTGGGCCGCTCGCCGAACCCGCTGGAAGTGGGCGCCGTCGGGCTCGCCGCCGCCGTCTTCTCCGTCCTCTACTGGACCTTCGGCTTCCTGCGCATGGCGACCTCCGGTCTGGCGGCGCAAGCGGACGGCGCGGGCGACGAGGCCGAAGCGCGCGCCCTTCTCGCGCGGTCCGCGATCCTCGGCGCCGTCATCGGCCTTGCGCTCCTTCTCCTCAGACCGCTGATCGAGCCCGTCGCGTTCGCGCTCCTCAGAACCGGGTCGGAGGCGAGCGCCGGCACGTTTGAAGCCGCACGCGCCTATTTCTCCATCCGGCTCTGGGCGGCGCCGGCGGCGCTCTCCATGTACGCGATCACCGGGTGGCTGCATGGGCGCGGGCGCACCGGCCTCGCTCTGGCGGCGACGGTGCTGATGACCGCGATCAACGCGGCGCTCGACTATTATTTCGTCGTCATTTTGGGCGAAGGCGCTGAAGGCGTCGCCCGCGGCACGGCGATCGCGGAGACGGCGGGCTTTCTCTGCACCGCCGGCGCAGCCGCGGTCGTCTGTTTACAGAACGGCGGGCTCCGCCGGTTCTGGGAACGCGCGATCGTTTTCGATCCGGCGGCGTTCACACGGCTCTTCGCCATGAACCGCGACGTGCTCATCCGCACCGCCATGCTGGTGACGGCTTTCGCCTTCTTCACCCAGCGCAGCTCCGGCTGGGGCGACGTGACGCTCGCGGCGAACCAGATCCTCATTCAGCTCTTCCTCTTCACCGGCCTCGCCCTCGACGGTCCGGCCATCGCCGCTGAAAGTCTGGTCGGCGGCGCGCTTGGACGGCGCGACCATGCGGCTTATCGGGCGACGCTGAGATACGCCGCGCAGGCGACCGCCGTCGCCGCGGCGCCCTTCGCGCTCGCCTATTTCGTGTTCGGGGACGCGGTCGTCAGCCTCATGACGACCTCGGATACGATCGCCACGGAGGCGCGTCAGCACATGGTCTGGGTCGCGCTGAGCCCGGCGGTCGTCGCCCTCGCCTTTTTTCTCGATGGCGTCTTCATCGGCGCGACGCGCGGGCGGGACCTGCGCGACACCATGGCCGTCGCGTTCGTCATCTATCTCGCCAGCTGGTTCGCCCTCGCCCCGGCCCTCGGCAATCACGGGCACTGGGCGGCGTTCCTCTTTTACTTCCTCGTCCGCGGCGGGCTTCTCCTCATCCGCCTGCCGAGGATCGGCCGCGAGGCTTTCGCCTAGAGCCCGGAGCCAACCGCCGCGCGCACGTTCGCGAAGCCGTCCCGACGCACCATGTCCGGCAACTCGGAGAGAATGCGCGAGACGAGGCGCGGGCCCTCATAGATGAGCGCGGTATAAAGCTGCACCGCCGCCGCGCCCGCGCGGATCTTGGCGTAGGCGTCCTTCGCCGAAGCGACGCCGCCGACGCCCAGAAGGTCGATCTCCTCCGGCAGCGTGCGGCGCATATCGGCGAGAAGACGCGTTGACAATTCAAAGAGTGGCGCGCCGGAAAGTCCTCCCGTTTCATCCCGGTGCGGCCCTTTGAGGCTCTCTGGCCGAGAGATGGTGGTGTTGGAGACGACGACGCCGTCGACCTTGGTCGCCACCACCGCCGCGGCGATGTCCGCGGCGTCCTCATCCGTCAGATCGGGCGCGATCTTGACGAGCACCGGCCGCCACGGACCGATTTCCGCGCGGCGGTCGCGCTCGGTGACGACAGCGCGGAGAAGCGCCTCCAGAGCATCTTTGCCCTGCATGTCCCTGAGGCCCGGCGTGTTCGGCGAGGAGACATTGACCGTGAAAAAATCGGCGACGTCGTAGAGGCCGTCGAGCCCCGTCACGAAGTCCGCAGCGCGGTCCTCGCTCTCTTTGTTTGCCCCAAGATTAACGCCGACCACGCCGCCAAGCTCCCGCCGCGCCGCGAGCCGCGTGCGCGCCGCCTCCAGCCCCTCGGAGTTGAAGCCATACCGGTTGATGACCGCGTGGTCGTCGTTCAGCCGGAAGACGCGCGGTTTCGGGTTGCCGGGCTGGGGTTTCGGCGTGACGGCGCCGATTTCGACGAAACCGAAGCCGAGGTCGAGGCACGGGTCGACGACCTCCGCGTGCTTGTCGAAACCCGCGGCGAGCCCCAGCGGGTTATCGAGCTCCATGCCGCAGAGGGAGGTGCGCAGGATCGGCGGAACGGGCTCCGTCGCCTTCGGGCCGAGCCCCGCCTTCAGGACACGGATGGTCGCCGCGTGAGCGGTTTCAGGATCGAGGGATTTCAAGACGGCGAGACCTGCAGCCTCGACGCCCTGACGAAGAAGAGATGGTCCGGGCATGGGCTTCGATTAGCGCGCGCCGCCGCGCCGATCCAGCGGGCGTCTAAAGCCGGGAGGCGAGAACGAAGGCGCGCGCGTCGCCCTCCAGATCAAGCGCCGCGGCGGCGGCGGGCGCATCGGCCTTCAGGAGCCGCTCGATCTCCGAGACCGGCTCGCCCGCTGCAGCGCGCGCGAACGCGGCGCGCGCCATGGCGTCAAGCTCCGGATCGTCGAGCCCGGCGAGGCGTAGACCGAACTGATAGGCGATGGCGGGATTTTCCGGCGCGAGCGCGAGCGCTCTTTCGAACGCCGCGACGCCCTCATCGACGCTTGCGCCGTAAACACGTGCGCCGCCGCGGCGGACGACTTCCAGATGCCAGCCGCCGAGAGCGGCGAGCGCCCAGGCGTTCTGCGGGTCCAGCTTCACCGCGCGTTCAATGTGATTGCGCGAGCGCGGGGCGAGCCGCAGGAGATGCGCTTTTACGGCGGCGATCTCAGCGCCGCGCCGACCAAGCGCGAGCCCAAGCTGGACGTGGCCTTCGACATGGTCCGGATCGCGCTTCAACGCCTCGCGGGCGAAATCTTCCGCGCGCTTCGCCGCCTCGATGCAGGCGTCCTGATCGGCTTCGAAGTATCCGCCGACAAGCGTCGCGCGGGCGGCGATGGCGAAGCAGTCGGCGTCGGACTGGTCTGAACAGGCGTCCGCCGCCTCGACATAGCGCCCATCAGCGTAAAGCGCCTCCGGTTGGGAAACCGGGGCCGCAGGCTCGGCGCCGCCCAAATGGGCGGCGGCCAACAGTGTGAGGGCGAACGCCATGGCGCCCAAGATGACACGCTCTTGCTGCGCGGCAACATGGAAACGACGTTGTATCGCCGATTATTGGACAAACCTCAGGCGTCGGCGGCTTTTTTTGATGTGGTGCGCTTCGTGCGCCTCACCAACGGACGCACGCGACGCTCCAGATGATCGAAGACGAGGCCGGCGATGTCCTTACCGGAAACGCCTTCCACGCCCTCGAGGCCCGGCGAGGAATTCACCTCCAGCACCTTCGGGCCGACGCTGGAGCGGAGAATATCGACGCCCGCAAAGCCGAGGCCGAGCGCGCGCGCGGCGCGCACCGCCGTGTCGCGCTCCTCTTTCGTCGTCTTCGCGACTTCCGCGCCGCCGCCCTGATGGAGGTTCGCGCGAAACTCGCCCGCCGCCGCCGTCCGGCGCATGGCGGCGACGACCTTGCCGCCGATGACGATGATGCGGATGTCCTCGCCCGCGGCTTCTTTCACGAATTCCTGGACGAGAAAATCGGCCTTCAGATTACGGAACGCCGAAACGACGGACTGAGCCGCCTTCGCGGTGTCGGCGAGAACGACGCCCTTGCCCTGCGAGCTTTCCAGAAGCTTCACGATGAGCGGCGCGGAGCCGACGAGATTGATGAGGTTGGAGGAATCCTTCGGCGAGGACGCGAACGCCGTCGTCGGCATACGGATGGAGTGACGCGCCAAAAGCTGGTGCGCGAACAGCTTGTCGCGGCTCGCGCCGATGCCGGTGGAGGTGTTCAGACAGTAGGCGCCGAGGGTTTCGAACTGGCGCACCACCGCAAGACCGTAGGATGTGATGCTCGCCCCGATGCGCGGAATGACGGCGTCATAGCGCGGCAGCGCCCGGCCGTCATAGTGAACCTCCGGCGCGTGGGCGTTGATGTTCATATAGCAGCGCAGCGTGTCGATGGGTTCGACCACGTGGTCGCGCGCTTCACCCGCTTCAATGAGGCGACGGGACGAATAATTGTCCGGCTCGCGCGTGAGGATCGCGACGCGAAGGGCGCGTTTCTTGGGCGGCGCCTTCGCCAGCGTGTCGTAGGCGGTGTAATCCAGTCGCGGCTGCAGGAAGGACGCATCCGGCCGCACGACGATGTGCTCGGCGAGCGCCGTCCGACCGACCAGCATGCGATAGGCCATGGCGCCGCGGTCGGTCAGCGTGACTTCGATGTCCCAGCTGCGCCCGGCGACGGAGATCGGCGTGCGGATGACGTAACGCAGCTCCGCCTCGCCATTGGAGCTCGTCACCTCGCGGCGATCGACCACGTCGGCCGAGCAGAAGACCTCGATCTCCGGTCGATCCGGGATCGGCTGCACGCCGAAGCGCACTTTCGGGCGATCCGCGGAGCCGAACGGTTCGATGGCGAAGGCGTGCAGCGCCGAAGTGCGCGCGCCGGTGTCGGTTTTGATCTTGAGCGCAGGCAGGCCGAGGCCAGGGAGGCTGACCCATTCCTCCCAACCAAAATCGAGCGGCTCCTGCTCGTCGAGGCCGTCTGACATCAGTTCGGGCGCGCCAGCGTCATGTGGCGCGCCCGAGCGGCGTGCTCGATGGCTTCAGCGCCCTGATCGGTGACGTCGAGGGTCTCGCGGATGAGCGTCAGGATGCGGATCTCGGTCGGGTCGAGGGATTCGTCCGCCGTCACGACATCGACGGCGGCGGCGTAGGCGGTTTCGTTGAGGTGCGCCGGGATCGCTGCTTTCGCCGCGCCGAGCACGTCGCGCATGCCGTTTTCGCCGGACATCATACGTCCGCACGCTTCGGCGGTCTCCACGAGGCGGGCTTCGTCCAGCTCGTCAAAGACGGCGAAGGAGCGTACGACGCGTCCGATGGTGCGCAGTTCAGAGTTCTCAATGCGCCCGTCCGCGGCGGCGGCCATGACCATCAGATAGATCATGGCGTCCTGCGGGGTGAGATGGATGTCGGTTGCGGACATCGGCACGTCTCCTTTTCGATGGGCGAGGCTTAGCTGCGCCCGCCAAGAGCGGCAAGGCGAGGCCCGCTTTGCGAGGGCCCTCGTTGCGAGGTTGGCGGCGGCTCGGTAGCCTTCGTCCTCATTCACGGGGAGGCGAAAATGGCGATGTACCGCACGATCGCGCTTTCCGCGGTCGCCATCGCCGCGGCCGCGTTTCTCCTCGATCAGCTGGAATACCGCTACGCCCTGAAAACGCTCCCGACCGAGGGCTACGTGCTGGCGCTCGCCATCGGCTTTCTCGCTCTCGGGCTCTATGCCGGGCGGCGGCTCGGGCGCCCGGGCGGCGCGCGCGAGGGTTTTCAGCGCAATGACGCCGCGATCCGCGAACTCGGCCTCAGCCCGCGCGAGCTGGACGTTCTGGAGCGCGTCGCCGCGGGCGGCTCCAACAAGGAGATCGCCCGCGATCTCGGCGTCTCGCCCAATACGGTGAAAACGCATGTGTCGAACGTCTATCAGAAGCTTGAGGTGCGCCGACGCACGGAAGCCGCGGACAAGGCGCGGCGGCTGGCGCTGATCCCTTAGGCGCCTGCTAAACGGCTGATTTCGTTGAAATCACCCGTTCGGGCGATGGCGGAGCAGACGAAAAAACCGGCAGCGTGGCGTCGCCATCGGCTCAAAAAAGGAGAAACGCCCATGCACCGCCTCGCCCTCGCCTACGGCCTTCCCGCCGGCGCCGTCCCCATCCTCGTCATCATGGCCGGAACGCTTCTCGGAGACGGCGACCATTCCGGCGGCGGCTCGCACCTCTTCGGCTACCTCATCATGCTGGTCGCCCTCTCGCTCGTCTTTCTCGGGGTCAAATCGCACCGGGACGGCGAGCTGGGCGGCGTCATCAGCTTCAGGACCGGCGTCGTCGTCGGTCTCGCCATCTCGGCCGTCGCAGGCCTCGCCTACATGTTCCTGTGGGAGATCTATCTCGCGCTCACCGACTATTCGTTCATCAGCGACTACACGGCGGGTCTGGTCGAGGCGAAGCGCGCGGCGGGCGCCGACGAGGCGGAGATCGCCAAACTTGTCGCCGATATGGCGGTGATGGAAGACCGGTACGCCAACCCGCTCTTCCGGCTGCCGATGACCTTCATCGAGATTTTCCCCGTCGGGCTCATCGTCACCATCGTCTCGGCCCTCCTCCTCCGGAACGACCGGTTCCTGCCGGCGCGCCGCGGGGCGTGATCACGCTTGAAGGCGCGCGGCGCGGCCCGCGTTGACCGCGCCGCGCGCCCTGCCTAGCTTCCGCGGCTCTTTCACCATCGGAGCCCGACCCATGACGCGCGCTTTCACCGCCGCCGACGCCGACAACGCGAAATCCTGGCCGTTTCAGGAGGCGAAGGCGCTCGCCAAGCGCGTGGAGAAGACGCCCGCCGATCAGCCGATCGTTTTCGAGACCGGCTACGGACCGTCGGGCCTTCCCCATATCGGCACCTTCGGCGAGGTCGCGCGCACGACCATGGTGCGGCGCGCTTTCGAGCTTCTGACCGGGCGCCCGACCCGCCTCATCGCGTTCTCCGATGATATGGACGGCATGCGGAAGGTTCCGCCGACCGTGCCGAACCCGCAGGCGCTTGAAAACTACATGGAAGTGCCGCTGAGCCGCGTGCCCGACCCGTTTGGCGAGTACGACGGCTTCGCGCTCAACATGAACGCGCGCCTTCGCGCTTTTCTCGACCAGTTCGATTTCGACTACGAGTTCTTTTCCGCGACGGCGCAGTATGAGAGCGGCGCCTTCGACGCGACGCTCGTCCGTATGCTGGAAGTCTATGACGACATCCTCGAGATCATCCTGCCGACCCTCGGCGAGGAGCGCCGGGCGACTTACTCGCCCATCCTGCCGATCTCGCCGTCCTCGGGCCGCGTCCTCTACGTGCCTTTGCTGGAGCGCGACGCCGCCTCCGGCATGATCGTCTTTGAAGACGAGGACGGATCAAAAGTCGAAACCTCCGTGAAGGGCGGAAACGTAAAAATGCAGTGGAAGGCCGACTGGGCCGGCCGCTGGCACGCCCTCGGCGTCGATTATGAGATGTCGGGCGAGGACCTCACCGAAAGCGTGCGGCTCTCCAACCGCATCGTGAAGGCCTTGGGCGGAACGCCGCCCGCGGGCTTCAACTATCAGCTCTTCCTCGACGAGGAGGGCAAGAAAATCTCCAAGACCAAAGGCAACGGCATCACCATCGACGAATGGTTGACCTACGCCTCGCCGGAGAGCCTCGCCCTCTACATGTTCCAGGCGCCGAAGAAAGCGAAGAAGCTCTATTTCGACATCATCCCGAAAACGGCGGACGAGTACCTCTCCCACCTTGCGAAGTACCCGGAGCAGGAGGGCGAGAAGGCGCTCGACAACCCCGTCTGGCACATTCACGAGGGAACGCCGCCGACGCCGGTCGGCGACATCACCTTCGCCATGCTGATGAACCTCGTCTCGGCGGCGGGGACGGACGATAAAGGCGTCATCTGGGGCTTCGTGCGCAAATACGTACCGGGCACGGGACCGGAGACGCACCCGAAGATCGACGAGCTGATCGGCTATGCGCTGAAATACTTCGAGGACTTCGTGAAGCCGTCCCTCTCCTTCCGCGCGCCGACTGATCAGGAACGCGCCGCGCTGGAAGACCTCGTCGCGCGCCTCGAAGCCCTGCCGACAGAGACGAACGACGCCGAAGCACTGCAGACGGAGGTTTTCTCCGCCGGCAAGGCGCAGGAGTTCGAGAACCTGCGCGACTGGTTCAAGGCGATCTACGAGGTCGTCTTCGGCCAATCGCAGGGCCCGCGCATGGGCGCCTTCATCGCGGTCTACGGCGTCGCGCCGACGGTGGCGCTGCTGAAGGGTGCGTTGGAGCGGGGCTAAAAACCAACTTCGTCCTGAGGAGCCGCCGCAGGCGGCGTCACGAAGGACGGCGGCTTCGCGCCTGTTTCCGTCCTTCGTGACGCGGCTTCGCCGCTCCTCAGGACGAAGGTCTGCGAGTTGGTCTGGCTGGTCCGAAGTTGTTATCGTCGCGCTGCACCAAACCGGGGACGTCCGTCATGTCGAGCATCTGGGAGCGGCCGCTCGCGCCGCGGGCGAAGCTGCGCGCGCCGCTCTATTTCGTGCGCCATGGCCAGACGGACTGGAACGCCGAGCGGCGGATGCAGGGACTGTCGGATATTCCTCTCAACGAGATCGGCCGCGGTCAGGCGGCGAAGAACGGCGAGACGCTGAAAGACGCCCTCGGCGAGGCCGCGGCGACGGCGCGCTTTTTCACGAGCCCGCTCTCGCGCGCCCGCGAGACCTGCGAGATCATCCGGGAGCGGATCGGCCTGCCGAACCCCCGCTACGGCCTCGACGACCGGCTTGTTGAAATCGATCTCGGCGACTGGAACGGCAAGACCCGCGACGAGATCGAGGCGGAGACGCCGGGTGCGTGGGAGGGTCAGGGCGCGCATCTGCGGTTCGCTCAGGCGCCGAGCGGCGAGCGGCCGGACGCCGTGCTCGCGCGCACGAAAGCCTTCGTCGATGAAAACCTCATCGATCTGCGCCAGCCCATGGTCGTCGTCGGCCACGGCGCGTCAGGCCGGTTTCTGCGCGCGCTCCTGCGCGGGCTCGGCGAAAGAGCGATGATGCGCCTCGAGTCGCGGCAGGACCGGGTCTACCGCGTGAAGGGGCGCGCCGAAAAGGCGATCTGACGGCGCAAACGCCCGCACGGGTTGAACCATCTGGGGTTTCCCACATTCATGCTATCTCCTGCCATCTGGCAGGCGGGCGGCGGCGATGGCGGTCGAAACTCTTTCTCCGGAACGCGTCGAGGCGGCGCGGGACGCCCTCGCGGCGTCGCGCCCCCTGTTCTCCGCGCGCCGGCGCTTTTCAACGCCGCAGGCGCTGGGTCTGCTCGCGCTCGTCGGCGCCCTCATGTTCGCCGCGTCGGCGAAGCCCGTCGCCTTCGTTCTCGCGCTCAATACCGCGCTGCTGCTTCTGTTCGCGGCGTTCGCGACCCTGCGATGGGCCGCCCTCTTCGCGCATCTCGACCGGCGCCGCCGCGCGCCGCGCGAAGAGCCGGAGCCGGAGCGCTGGCCGTTCTACTCCATCGTCGCCGCCCTTCACCGCGAGCCGGAGCACGCCCGACGGCTTGCGTGGACCCTCGCCGCCCTCGACTACCCGGCCGAGCGGCGGGAAATACTGCTTGTCTGTGAAGCGGATGACCGCGCGACCCTCGACGCGCTGACCTCCGGGCCGCTGCCGCAGGGCGTGCGCATCCTCCGCCTGCCGGACATCGCGCCGCGCACGAAACCGAAGGCGTGTTCCGCGGCCCTCTCCGTCGCCCGTGGCGAGCTGGTGGTTCTCTATGACGCCGAAGACACGCCCGCGCCGGACCAGCTGAAGCGCGCCGCCGCGCGTTTCGCGTCATCGCCGGAGAGCCTCGCCTGCCTGCAGACGCGCCTGCGCTACGCCGACGCCCGCCGCAACTGGCTCTCGCGCCAGTTCGACATCGAGTACGCGGGCCATTTCGACATTCTTCTACCGCTCCTCTCCGCCTGGCGGCTGCCGCTGCCGCTCGGCGGCGCGGGCAATCATTTCCGCCTGAGCGCTCTGAAAGCGGTCGGCGGCTGGGACCCGTTCAACGTCACCGAGGACGCCGATCTCGGCTACCGCTTTGCGGCGCTCGGTTACCGAACGGAGGTTCTGGACTCGACGACCTGGGAACTGGCGACGAGCGCGCTCGGGCCGTGGACAGCGCAGCGGGCGCGCTGGGTGAAGGGCTATCTGCAGACGCTCCTCGTCCACACCCGCCGGCCGATTCTGCACGCCCTCGGCGCGGGGCCCGCCGCCTATATCTGGATGCTGACGGTGCTCGGCGGCTCCATCGCCAGCTATTTTCTCTATCCCCTGCTCTTCGCCTACGCGATCGCCTGCCTCGTCTTCGGCGTTGAGACGAGCGTCTTCGATCCGCGCGGGCCGCTTTTCGCGCTCAACGCAACGCTGGCGATCTATGGCGGGCTCGCCGCTTACGCGACCGTGATCGCGGGCGCGCTCAATCGCCGCGTCGCGTCTGGCGCTCGGCTTCTTTGGCTGCTGCTGACGACGCCGATCTACCGTTTCTGGTGCTCCGCCGCAGCGCTGGCGGGGTTCGCGGACCTCTGCCTGCGCCCGCACCACTGGCGCAAAACGCCCCATCCACTCCCCGGCGCCCGCCCTATTTTCGCCTAAAACGGCGCGTGCGGAGAAAAATTTGCCTGATGTGCAAAATCGTCACTCCACACCCCTGAGAATCCGTCTTACCTTTTGAATATGCGGTCGCTTAGGGCCGCATTAACGGCGACGGCGTTAACGTTGTTTGAGAGTGCAGACAGTTCGATGAGCCTTGCGCGCCGAAAGAGCGCGCCGGCTCCCCGAACGCTCTCCGCCGCCGCCTCGCGCACGATTTCTTATCGTTTCGCCGACGGGGCCGCGCCCCGTGGGACGGGTCGCGCGCGGCTGGGAGGAAGAAACAAGCGCCCGCTTTACGGCGGGCTGGAAAGGTCGACGGGCGGATTTTAACGGGAAAAGGCGGCGTATCATGAGCGAACAGGGCCTCGACGTATTCGATCTCTTTACGGAGAACTATGAGCGAGCGAAGCAGGAGACGATGAGCCTGCGCGATTATCTGCTCGCAGCGCGCGATGATCCCATGATGTACGCGAGCGCCGCTGAGCGGATGATCGCGGCGATCGGCGAGCCCGAGGTGATCGATACCGCTCAGGACCCGCGACTTTCGCGCATCTTCTTTAACCGGACGATCAAACGCTATCCCGCCTTCAAGGGCTTTTACGGGATGGAGGAGACGATCGAGCGGATCGTCGGCTACTTCACCCACGCCGCTCAGGGCCTCGAGGAAAAGCGTCAGGTCCTCTATCTTCTCGGCCCGGTCGGCGGCGGCAAATCCTCCCTCGCAGAACGCCTGAAAGACCTCATGGAGGTCAACCCGATCTACGTCCTGAAAGCCGGCGACCAGATTTCTCCGGTCTTCGAGAGCCCGCTCGGCCTCTTCCAGTCGGAAGAGCTGAAAAATCTCCTGACGGAGAAATACGGCATCGAGCAGCACCGGCTCACCAGCGTCATGAGCCCGTGGGCGGTGAAGCGCCTGGATGAATTCGGCGGCGACATCTCGAAATTTGAGGTCGTGCGCCTCTTCCCGTCGAAGCTGCGCCAGCAGGCGATCACCAAAACCGAGCCGGGCGACGAGAACAACCAGGACATCTCCGCCCTCGTCGGCAAGGTGGACATCCGAAAGCTGGAGCACTTCAGCCAGAACGACACCGACGCCTACGCCTTTTCCGGCGGCCTCAACCAGGCGAACCAGGGGCTTCTGGAATTCGTCGAGATGTTCAAGGCGCCCATCAAGGTGCTCCACCCGCTGCTGACCGCGACGCAGGAAGGCAACTATGTGGGTACGGAAAGCCTCGGCCCCATTCCGTTCCAGGGTATCATTCTCGCCCACTCCAATGAGAGCGAATGGCAGCTTTTCCGCAACAACAAGAACAACGAAGCCTTCCTCGACCGCATCTGCGTGATCAAGGTGCCGTACTGCCTGCGCGTTTCGGAAGAAACCGACATCTACGGCAAGCTTCTGGCGTCTTCGGAGCTTTCCGAAGCACCGTGCGCGCCTGAAACGCTCACCATGCTCTCGCGCTTCTGCGTGATGACGCGCCTGAAAGAGCACGAGAACTCCAATCTCTACTCCAAAATGCGCGTTTATGACGGCGAGAAGCTGAAGGACACGGACCCGAAAGCGAAGACCCTGCAGGAGTATAAAGACGCCGCCGGCCTCGACGAAGGCATGGACGGGGTCTCCACCCGTTTCGCCTTCAAAGTCCTCTCCTCGACCTTCAACTTCGACTCCACTGAAGTCGCGGCCGACCCCGTGCACCTCATGTACGTCTTGGAGAACGCCATCAAGCGCGAGCAGTATCCGGATGAAACCGAGAAACAGTATCTCGACTTCATCAAGTCCGAGCTGTCGCCGCGCTACGCCGAGTTCATCGGCAAGGAGATCCAGAAAGCGTATCTGGAGAGCTATGGCGAATACGGACAGAACCTGTTCGATCGCTATCTCGCCTACGCCGACGCGTGGATCGAGGATCAGGACTTCAAGGACCCGGACACCGGCCAGCTTCTGGACCGCGCGACCCTCGACGGCGAGCTCTCCAAGATTGAGAAGCCGGCGGGCATCGCGAACCCGAAGGACTTCCGCAATGAGGTCGTGAAGTTCGCCCTGCGCGCCCGCGCCGCCAATTCCGGTCGCAATCCGTCGTGGACGTCCTATGAGAAGCTCCGCTCGGTCATCGAGAAGCGGATGTTCTCCCAGGTCGAAGACCTTCTCCCGGTCATCTCCTTCGACTCCAAGAAGGACACCGAGACCGAGAAGAAGCACGATGACTTCGTCGACCGCATGCTCGACCGCGGCTACACGCGCCGTCAGGTCCGCCGCCTGGTCGAATGGTACATGCGGGTGAACAAGGCTGGTTGAGCCTAGCGCCCTTGCGGTCGGCCGCGCGATGGCCGACCGTCTTGGCCCCTGAAGGAGCCCCATGAGCCACTTCATCGACAGACGCCTGAACCCCAAGGGGAAGTCGCTGGGCAATCGCCAGCGGTTCCTGAAGCGCGCCCGCGCGCAGATCAAAGAGGCGGTGTCGAAGTCCCTGCGCGAGCGGTCCGTGACCGATCTCGACAAGGGCGGCTCCATCACCATCCCCTCGAAGTCGACCAAGGAGCCGCGCTTCCGCATCGACGGCAAGAAAGGTCAGCACTCCCACGTGCATCCGGGAAACAAGGAGTTTTCCGAGGGCGACAAGATCCGCAAGCCCCGCTCCGGCGGCGGCTCGGGCTCCGGCAAGAAAGCGTCGGATTCGGGGGACATGGAGGATAGTTTCCAGTTCACCCTCAGCCAGGACGAGTTCCTCGACATCTTCTTCGAAGACCTTGAGCTGCCGAACCTCGTGAAAACGAGCCTCAAGGAAATCAAGTCGTACAAATACAAACGCTCCGGCATCACCTCGGTCGGTTCGCCGACGAACCTCAATCTCGTCCGGACCATGAAGAACGCCCATGGCCGGCGCCTCGCCCTGAAGCGCCCTTCCGGCAAGGAGATCCACGAGTTGAAAGAGCGCCTGTTCGCGCTGGAGGCGATCGCCGCGCCGAGCGAAGAGGAGATCGCCGAGAAGAAGGCGGTCCTTTCAAAGCTGGAGGAGCTGGAGGCCCGCCGCCGCTGGGCGCCGTTCATCGATCCGCTGGACGTCCGGTATAACGCGTTCGAGCCCGCGCCCGTCGAAACCTCCGCCGCCGTCATGTTCTGCCTCATGGACGTCTCGGGCTCCATGGGCGAGCGCGAGAAGGACCTCGCCAAGCGCTTCTACATGCTGCTCCACCTCTTCCTGAAGCGGCGCTACGACAAGGTCGCCGTCGTCTTCATCCGCCATACGCACCATGCGGAGGAAGTGGACGAGGAGACGTTCTTCTATTCGCGCCAGTCCGGCGGCACCATCGTCTCCACCGCCATCGAGAAGATGCTGGAGGTGCAGAAAGAGCGCTTCCCGACCAATGAGTGGAACATCTACGTGGCGCAGGCCTCGGACGGCTACACTCAGTCCGGCGACGCGCGCCGGTGCGTGGAGCTGCTCGGCGACGCCGTCATGCCCATCGTTCAGTACTACGCCTATATCGAAATCCTCGATGAGCGCGAGCTGGAGGTGTTTTCGGACGCGGACTCAGGCGCTGAACTCTGGCGCGCCTACCGCGCCTTCGCGCCGCAGGCCTCCCACTTCGCCCAGACCCGCATCGCAACGCCAGCGGACATCTTCCCGGTCTTCCGCGAGCTTTTCGCGCGGGACCGGAAGGAGGCCGCGTGACGCCCCGGGCGCTCAAATCGCCGACACCCGAAGCGTGGCTCGCTCTTGGCGAACGCTTTCATCAATCTTGGCAACTGGAATTTGAAGAAAAGCGAAGGTGGGATGATACTGACCATATAAGTGCTTTCAAAAAATTGTTTACGGATGTCGGAGCGCCGTTGGATGTTGAAATCCTAGAACTGATCGTTGAGTTGCTGGGGGCGGACCTGTCCGGCGGCGACTTGAAGCGCGCTTGGAAGCTTACCAGCTCAGATTGCCTTGCAGGGAAAAATCAAAGAAAGACATTTGAACTCATGAAGACTGCGCTCGAGAGCATAATAGAAAGTCGATCCAAATGAGCGCCGCATCCGAAACCGCCCTTCCCCTCCTCTACGACGATGCCGAGTGGACGTTCGATCGTCTGGATGCGGCCTATGAAGCCTGCGCGGAGGTGGCGTTCGCCGATCTCGGGCTCGACATCTATAAAAACCAGATCGAGATCATCTCCTCAGAGCAGATGCTGGACGCCTATTCCAGCCACGGCATGCCGCTCATGTACCGGCACTGGTCCTTCGGCAAGCACTTCGCGCGTGACGAAACCATGTATCGCAAGGGCTATTCCGGCCTCGCCTACGAGATCGTCATCAACTCCGATCCGTGCATCTCCTATCTGATGGAAGAGAACACCATGACGATGCAGACGCTCGTCATGGCGCACGCCTGCTTCGGCCATAACCACTTCTTCAAGAACAACTATCTCTTCCGTCAGTGGACGGACGCGGGCTCCATCCTCAACTATCTCGACTTCGCGAAGAAATATATCGGCCGCTGCGAGGACGAATATGGCCACGGCGCCGTGGAGGCCGTGCTCGACGCCGCCCACGCGCTGATGGATCAGGGCGTCTTCCGCTACCCGCGCAAACCCCGCCAGTCCGAACAGGAGCGCCTCGCGCGCCTGCGCGCCCGCGTGAAACACCAGGAAGAGACGTTCAACGATCTCTGGCGCACCCTGCCGCAGGCGGAGGAAAGCGACGAAGATAAAGAAGAGCGCGAAATCGAGATCCGCGACATCCAGCTGCCGGAAGAGAACCTTCTCTATTTCCTGGAGAAAGTTTCGCCGACCCTGCGGCCGTGGCAGCGCGAACTCCTCCGCATCGTGCGCAACATCTCGCAGTATTTCTATCCGCAGAAGCAGACGAAAGTGATGAACGAGGGCTGCGCGACTTTCGTGCACCACTACATCATGAACGAACTGCACCGTAAGGGTCAGATCTCCGACGGCGCGATCATGGAGTTCCTGCACTCCCACTCATCGGTGGTCTTCCAGCCAGATTTCGACGACCAGCGCTATTCGGGCATCAATCCGTATGCGCTGGGCTTCGCCATGATGCAGGACATCGTCCGTATCTGCACCGAGCCGAAGGAGGAAGACCGCGAATGGTTCCCGGACATCGCGGGCTCCGGCGACTGGCGCGGCGTTCTGAAAGACGCCTGGGCGAACTTCCGCGATGAGAGCTTCATCCGCCAGTATCTCTCGCCGACGGTGATGCGCGATTTCCACTTCTTCGCCCTCGCCGATGACGGCGCCTCGAACCATTACGACGTCGCGGCGATCCACAATGAGCGCGGCTTCCGCGACTTACGCGAACGCCTCGCCGGCATGTACGATATCGGCCTCAGAGAACCGAACATTCAGGTGACGAAAGCCGATCTCGCGGGCGACCGCGTCCTCCACCTCGCCCACAACGCCTTCGGCGGCGCGCCGCTGGCGGAGGACACGAAAGAGGACGTGCTCGGCTACGTGCAGGCCCTCTGGGGCCATGAGGTGGAGTTGTCGGAAGCCGAGGCCTGAGCGGCGGCGGCTGGAGCGGGTAGCGAGAATCGAACTCGCGCGTTCAGCTTGGGAAGCTGACAGGCTACCATTACATCATACCCGCGGAAGCGACGGAGAATGGCGCCCGCGCTCGCCGCTGTCGAGATGCGTTCTAACTCATGCTCACGAGGACGTCAGCATCGCGTGGAACGGCTTGAGCCGGGCGCTCCACGGCGCGAATGTGCCGCCTTAAATATGCGAGCGACAGACCCCATGGCCTACGAGACCAAACCCGCGCCGTTCACCGACCCGGACGTCACCGCCAAGGGCGAGACGCGGGCGCGCGTGGGGCTGACCGGGCTGAAGACGCTTTGGTTCAACACCGGCACGCTCTGCAATATCGAGTGCGCGAACTGCTATATTGAAAGTTCGCCCACGAACGACCGCCTCGTCTACCTTGAGCCGTCTGATGTCGCGCACTTCCTCGACGAGATCGCCGAACTGGGCGAGCCGACCGAAGAGATCGGCTTCACCGGCGGCGAGCCCTTTCTCAACCCGAACATGATCGCCATGGCGCGGCTCTGCCTTGAACGCGGCCTGCGCACCCTCATCCTCACCAACGCCATGCGCCCGATGATGCGCCCGAGCGTGCGCGACGGCCTTCTCGCGCTGAAAGCGGAATTCGGCGACCTCCTCACCCTGCGCATCTCGATCGATCACCACACGGCTGATCTGCACGACGCCGAGCGCGGCCCGGGCGCGTTTGAAAAGACGCTCGACGGCGTGCGCTGGCTTGCGGAGTACGGCTTCCGCGTGGACGTCGCGGGCCGCACCTGCTGGGGCGAAACCGACGCCGAGGCGCGCTCAGGCTACGCAAAACTTTTCCAATCCGTCGGGCTCGACCTCAACGCCGAGGACGTTGAGCGCACCGTGCTTTTCCCGGAAATGGACGAGGAGAAAGCGACGCCTGAGATCACCACCGCCTGCTGGGACATCCTGAGCGTTTCGCCGGACGCGATGATGTGCGCCTCCTCACGCATGGTGGTGAAGCGCAAGGGCGCGGCGCGCGCCACCCTCGCCGCCTGCACGCTTCTTCCCTATGAGGAAGAATTTGACTTCGGACCGTCCCTGAAGACGGACCCGAGAGATGTTTCGCTCAACCATCCGCACTGCTCGCGCTTCTGCGTTCTGGGCGGCGGCAGCTGCTCGTGAGCGGGCCTGCGCCGGACAGGGACCTCAAGGGGGCCGACGGCAAATCCGTGGCTCTTGAGGCGCGCGATGAAGCCGATGACGGGCGGCTCCATTCCCCCTCCGTCGGGCGCAACAAAGCGGTTATCTGCGAAACCTTTCTGAAGCTCGGCCCCCGTGAAGGGCGGGTGCTGGAAGTCGGCTCCGGCACCGGGGAGCACGCCGCGACGATCGCGGCGGCGGCGCCCGGCCTCATCTGGCGGCCATCGGACCCGGACGAACGATCCCGCGCTTCCATCGCCGCGTGGGCGGCGGCGACGCCCGGCGCGAACATTCTCGCCCCATTGGACTTGCGAACAACGGATGAAAGCTGGGGCGCGGCGGACGACGACGCGCCGTACGACGCGCTTCTCTCCGTCAACATGATCCACATCGCGCCTTGGGAAGCCTGCCTCGGGCTTCTGGGCGGCGCCGCCCGCCTGCTCGCGGAAGGCGGCCAGCTATTCCTCTACGGCCCCTTCAAGCGCGACGGTCAGCACACGGCGCCATCGAATGCGTCCTTCGATGAAAGCCTCAAAACGCGCGATCCTAACTGGGGCGTGCGGGATTTGACCGTGGTCGAGGAGGAAGCAGCGTCCCGCGGCTTCGCGCTCGAGACCGTCGTGGAGATGCCTGCGAACAACCTGTTCGTCGCATTCCGTATTAAGCGCAATTAAAAGAAACCCGGGCGAGCGGGGGAGCACTCGCCCGGGCGCCGCCGCTTACGCGGCGGACCGCTTCAGATCGAAGCGATCCAGCGTCATCACCTTGGTCCAAGCGGCGATGAAGTCGTTCAGGAATTTCTCTTCTCCGCCGGCGTAGGCGTAGACCTCGACGACGGCGCGAAGCTCCGCATTTGAACCGAAGACGAGATCGGTTTCCGTCGCCGTCCACTTCTTCGCGCCCGAAGACCGGTCGACGCCGTCGAAGACATAAGCCTGCGACGTCGGTTTCCAGACGGTGCCCATATCGAGCAGGTTGACGAAGAAGTCGTTCGTCAGGGCGCCCGGCGTGGCGGTGAGGACGCCATGAGACGAGCCGCCAGCGTTCGCGCCGAGAACGCGCATGCCGCCGACGAGCACCGTCATTTCCGGAACGGTGAGCGAGAGAAGGTCCGCCCGCTCGATCATGCGTTCGGCCGGCGTGTCGGAGTGATCCGAGCCGAGATAGTTGCGGAACGCGTCCGCTTCCGGTTTCAGGACATCGAATGACGCCGCATCCGTCATCTCAGCCGTCGTATCGGCGCGGCCCGGCTTGAACGGCACGCTCACATCGTGTCCGGCGTCCTTCGCCGCTTTCTCGATCGCCGCAGCGCCGCCGAGGACGATGAGGTCCGCAAGCGAGACCCGCTTGCCGCTCGATTGAGCGTCATTGAAGTCCGCCTGCACGCCTTCCAGCGTGCTGATGACTTTCGCCAGCTCCGCCGGATCGTTGACGGCCCAGTCTTTCTGCGGAGCGAGACGCACGCGCGCGCCGTTGGCGCCGCCGCGCATATCCGTATCGCGATAGGTCGAGGCGGAGGCCCACGCGGCGCGCACCAGTTCCTGCACGGTGAGATCCGTCGCCAGAATGTCCGCTTTCAGAGCGGCGATGTCGGCGGCGTTGACGAGCGGGTGGTCGACCGCCGGGATTGGGTCTTGCCAGATTAGCGCTTCTTCCGGCGCTTCCGCCCCGATATACCGGGCGCGCGGGCCCATATCGCGGTGGGTCAGCTTGAACCAGGCGCGCGCGAACGCGTCCTCAAACGCCTCCGGGTTCTCGAGGAAGCGCGTGGTGATCTCCCGATAGGCGGGGTCTTCTTTCAGCGACAGGTCCGTCGTGAACATGATCGGCTTGTGCAGCTTGGACGCATCGTGCGCATCCGGAACGAAGACGGCGTCGTCGTCAGCCGGAACCCACTGCACCGCGCCCGCAGGGCTGCGCGTCTGCACCCAGTCATAGGCGTAGAGATTGTCGAGGTACTGCGTCGTCCACGCGACCGGATTGGCGGACCACGCCCCTTCAAGACCGGAAGTGACCGTGTCGGCGCCTTTGCCGGACCCGCACTTGTTGTTCCAGCCGATCCCCTGATGCTCGACGCCCGTCGCCGCCGGTTCGACGCCGACGCACTCTTCCGGTTTCGCCGCGCCGTGGGCCTTGCCGAAGGTGTGGCCGCCGGCGATCAGCGCGGCGGTTTCTTCATCGTTCATCGCCATACGGCCGAAGGCAAGACGGATATCTTCCGCCGCCGCAAGCGGGTCCGGGTTCCCGTTAGGACCTTCCGGGTTCACATAGATAAGCCCCATCTGCGTCGCGCCGAGGGGGCGCTGTAGCTCGCGCTCGCCGCGGAAGCGCTTGTCGCCAGCGAGCATCTCCGTCTCCGGGCCCCAGTAGACAAGCTCCGCCTCCCAATCGTCTTCGCGGCCGCCCGCGAAGCCGAACGTCTTGAAACCCATGGACTCAAGAGCGACGTTCCCGGTCAGGACCATCAGGTCGGCCCACGAGATCTTGCGGCCGTATTTCTGTTTGATCGGCCACAGCAGGCGGCGCGCCTTGTCGAGATTGGCGTTGTCCGGCCAGCTATTGAGCGGTTCGAAACGCTGTTGACCGCCGCCCGCGCCGCCGCGGCCGTCGTGCACGCGATAGGTGCCCGCCGAGTGCCACGCCATGCGGATGAAGAACGGTCCGTAGTGGCCGTAATCAGCCGGCCACCAGTCGACCGAGGTGGTCATCAGTTCTTCAATTTCTTTTTTGACTTCGTCGAGATCGAGGGACGCGAACTCCGCCGCGTAGTCGAAATCGGCCCCATAAGGACTGGAGGCCGGGTCGTTATCGCGCAGAGGCGACAGATCAAGCGTCTGCGGCCACCAGAACTGGTTCGGCTTCGCTTCGCCGTTCGCCGGCGCAGCGTTCGCATAGTCCATCGCACGCTCAGCAGCGGCTTCGGACGAGGCCGGAGCTTCCACAGCCGAGGCCTCGGCCGTCGGCGCGGCGGTGTCGGCGCTCTCGCCGCCGCAGGCGGCCAATGCGCCAAGAGCGAACAGCGCCGCCGTCGACAGCAGTGCGGATTTCATGGTCGGTTTCATCAGGTCACTCCCTAAGGATTTTTGCTGTTTCGATTCCGAGATCGATACGCAACAGCCGCCGGTCACGGCGTTTTGCAGTGCAGCGGAAACCGCCTCGCACGGATGAGATGGGAAACTTCTCCGCACCGCACCTACCGAAGCGCCGCTCTGAACTGTTTCGACCCTACCGGACCGAGCACGTTAGGAGAAACCGATAGTTCCTATATCGAGGATTGGGGAAATCGATCACGCGCAGCCGCGGCTCACAGAGCGGCGAAGTGCTTGGAGAGGCGCAGCCCCTGACCCTGGTAATTCGACTTCACCTGCGCGCCGTAGAGCCGTTGCGGCGGTTCGGCGAGACGCTCGAAAACGAGACGCGCGATGTTCTGTCCGTGCTCCAACAGGAACGGGGCCTCGCGCGAGCGCACCTCCAGAACGGCCTTCGCCGGTTGCGCGCCCGCTTCCTCGCAACCGAAACCGGGATCGAAGAAACCGGCGTAATGGGCGCGAAATTCGCCAAGCAGGGGATCGAACGGCGCCATCTCCGCCGCATGCGACGGCGGGATTCGCAGAAGCTGTTGCGAGGCGAGGATGTAGAACTCATCCGGATCAAGAATGATGGCGCCGGACGCCGGCGCCGCGATCGGCTCCCAGAACTCGTAAGGGTCGAGCGCGCCGATGCGATCGACATCGATCAGCGCGGAATGGCGCCGCGCGCGCCAGCCGACGATCGCTCCTGCTCCCTCACCTTTCAGATCGACGCCGACGGCGACCCCGCCCGCGATGTCCGCGTCGCCATCTACCAGCCGCTCGGTTTCGGAAAGCGCGACCAGCTCCGCATCCAAGAGCCGCGACGGCCCCGACCTGAAACGGATCTGATTGAGCGAGGACCCCTCGCGAACGACGATCGAGAACGTCTGCGGGCTGATCTCCAGATAGAGCGGCCCGTCATATCCAGCCGCCACATCGTCGAAGGCGACGCCGCCATCCGTCACCAGCCGCACGAACACGTCGATGCGCCCGGTCGAACTTTTCGGGTTCGCGAAGCCGGAGATGTTTTCCGGCAGCGCGAGCCGTTCGCGCAGCTCCACGAGGTAAACGCAGCCGCGCTCCAGAACGCCGCCTTGGGAGAGGTCGATTTCATGCAGCGCGAGCCCGCCCTGCAGGCGCTCTTCGACCGTGCGTCCCGATCCGGGAAGGAACGAGGCGCGCAGACGTCGCGCGCGCGCGCCAAGCGTCAGATCAAGACTTGAAGGCTGGATCTGAGCGCGATCGACGCCGCCGCGCGCCGTCACGGCGCCCTGGTCGATCAGCCGCTCCATTCCCAAAGTCGTGAGAACGCCTTCAGACATAAAAGATCCCTCGCATTTGAACGATCTTGTTTAGCGATTCCCAAGGCTATCCGGCGGAAATTTCCTCGCATGACGGCTGTCAGCGCCGCTCTCGGAGCCAGCGCTCCTCTCGCGCGTCTTGGTCCGCGCGTCACGGTCTACCCTGTAGAGCCGGTCGATCCCGTGCGCCCGCCAGAGCGCGCCCCCGTCGAAGCGAGCAACCCCGTCGATTTCGCGCGCCGCGACGAGGCGTCGGCGGCGCGCAGTTTCATCGAGTCGCTAGCGGCGGAGCCGGACGTCCCGCCGACGGCGAACCCATCCGAGACAGAAAAGACATCTCCGCTCACCGCGGCCGCGAACCCGCCTGCGGACGATGAGGCCGAACCGCCCGACACAGAAAGCGACCGGGCATCCGAAGCAGACGACGGCAAGCCGAAGAGCGGCTTCGGCCTCGACGATCTTTCTGAGGAAGAACAGCGCGTCGTCGACGAATTGCGCGCCCGCGACGCCGAAGTCCGCCGACATGAACAGGCGCACAAGGCCGTCGCCGGGCAATACGCCGGCGCGATCTCCTACACTTATCAGCAGGGCCCGGACGGGAAGCGCTACGCCATCGGCGGTCAGGTCCCGATCGACACCTCGGCCATCCCCGGCGACCCGGATGCGACGATCACGAAAATGCAGATTGTTATCCGCGCGGCGCTGGCCCCCGCGGAGCCGTCCTCCGCCGACCGCGCCATCGCTCAGGCGGCGCAGGCGCAGCTCGCGCAGGCGCAGGCTGAGGCGCGCGCCCTGCGTCAGGCTGAATTCAGCGGCGAAACCGAAGAGCCCGGCGAGACGCCGGACATCTCCGTCGCCGCCAATGACGAGGCAGCGCGGCCGGGCGACCGAGGAGCCGAACCCGAGCTCGGTCCGGTCGGGCCGCTCGAGCTCGCCGAGCGCGAACGCGCCATCGCGGGCGGCGAGCCCGATGAACCCGGCGGCCTCAACGAAGGCCTGACGGATGAGACGACCGCGCGCGTCGCCTTTGAGGCGGCCGCCGGATACGCCGAGGCGGTAGGCCAGCTCCGGCGCACCTCCTCCGGCACGCTGCTCGACCGAGCGGCCTGAGGCTCGCCAAACCCTCTTTTCTTCGATACACGCCGTCCTTCGCGCGGGGTTTGGGCCGGTCGGCTTGCGGCCGCGTCTGACGTGACGGCGCTCAACCACGCCGACCGCTAAAAGACCGGAGCACCCGTCATCAACCGATGACGGGCTTCGACGAGGTCGACCATGTCCGAGAAGACGCCGAACGCCGAACCCCTCCGCCCCCGAACCCTCGCCGTGCGCGCCGGGCTCGACCGCGCGCGTCAGGAGACGAGCGAGGCGATGTTCCTCACCTCCGGCTACGCCTATGACAGCGCCGAGCAGGCCGCCGCGCGCTTCACCGGCGACGATGCGGGCTACATTTACTCGCGCTTCTCCAACCCGACGGTCGAAGCGTTCGAAACCCGCCTCGCCGCCCTCGACGGCGCGCGTTACTGCCGAGCGACCGCGACGGGCATGGCGGCGGTGACGGCGACCATGCTCACCCTCTGCTCGGCGGGCGACCATGTGGTCGCCGCGCGCGCGCTCTTCGGTTCCTGCCGGTATGTGGTCGAGGAGCTCTGCCCGCGCCTCGGCATCGCCGCGACGCTCGTTGACGGCAAGGACCTCGACGCCTGGCGCGCCGCCGTGCGGCCGGAGACGAAAGCGCTCTTCCTCGAAACGCCGTCGAACCCGACGCTGGAGCTGGTCGACATCGCCGCCGTCGCGGAGATCGCCCACGACGCCGGCGCGAAACTGGTCGTGGACAATGTGTTCGCGACGCCGGTGCTGCAGCGCCCGTTCGATCTCGGCGCCGACGTCGTCGTCTATTCCGCGACCAAGCATATCGACGGACAGGGACGCGTCCTCGGCGGCGCGGTCCTCATGAATGACGAGGCGTATCTGAAAGACCAGCTGCAGCCGTTCCTCCGCAATACGGGGCCCGCGCTCAGCGCCTTCAACGCGTGGGTGCTTCTGAAGGGACTGGAAACGCTGGAGCTGCGCGTGCGCGCCGCGCAGGAGAGCGCCGCCGCCCTCGCCGATCAGCTGGCGGCGGCCGACAGGGTCATGAAGCTGTTCTATCCCGGCCGCGACGATCACCCGCAACGCGCGATCGCCGAACGCCAGATGGCGGGCGGCGGCACGCTCATCGCGTTCGAAGTCGAGGGCGGCGAAGCGGCGGCGTTCCGCTTCTTGAACGCGCTTCAGGTCGTGGACATCTCCAACAATCTCGGCGACGCGAAATCCCTCGCCACCCACCCCCGCACGACGACCCACCACCGCATCGGCGAAGAGGCGCGGCTGGAGCTTGGCGTGACGCCCGGCCTCCTCCGACTGTCGGTCGGACTGGAAGACCCGCGCGATCTCGCCGACGATTTGGAACGGGCCTTGAATACGATATGACAACCGACGTGTTTGAAGCAGATCCCGGCATGTACGAACGCACCACCCACGGCGTGAAAATCACCGTCACGCCCGAGTTTCTCGAGGACCAGTCGGAACCCGAGGAGCACCGCTATGTCTGGGCGTACACCGTCCGCATCGCCAATGAACGCGAGGACGCAATCAGCCTGATCACGCGCGAGTGGCGGATCACCGACGCGCTCGGTCGGACCCAGATCGTCCGCGGCGACGGCGTCGTCGGAGAGCAGCCGCGCCTGCAGCCCGGCTCCGCCTTCGAGTACACCTCCGGCGCGCCCCTGCAGACGCCCTCCGGCGTCATGAGCGGCGAGTACGGCATGGAGACCGAGGAAGGCGAACCCTTCGCGGCGGAGATCCCGGCCTTCTCGCTCGACAGCCCGCACGAAATCCGCAGCCTGAACTGATCGGCTCCGGCCTACCGAACTGACATTTCTTCCTCTTCAAGAAATTCGGCGGCTTCCTCGCCTGCCTCGTGCAGCACGAAGGCCAGAGCAATGCCCGCCCCGACGCCCAATACGACGAGCGCCGTGCGCTTCGTCAGCCATCTACGCGAGCGTTTGTCATCATCGGCGTAGAGGTCGCCGGTAGAGGCGAATTGGAGTTCGTCCACGCCAAAGGCGTTCGTCGTCGCGCGGTACTGACCCTGCGTGCCGGCGCAGGCGTTGAGCGCCATGGCGAGCGACGCGGCGACAAGCGGTGATCGGTATGAGCGGAGGTTCATCATGACTGCCTTTTCCCTGAACCGGACGCGCAACCGGACGCGTCCGCGCCGCCATCGCCTATGCGGCCCACGACGCGAGAGCGTCCGAATGTGAGGAACTGAACAAGGAAACAGGCCGAACGGGACGGCGCGTACGCCGAGGCGTAGGTGCATCTCATGCGAACGCACGATATCTCCTCAACGACATGCTGCGCTTCAGAACGCGCTGTTCGCTAACCGGTCGAGCGAAGTTATGGGTCTGGATCTATTGCTGGACGCCGCCGCTGCGGGCGTCGCGTTGTGCGCCGCCATGACGTTGGCGCCGAACGCCCGAGGCTCGAAAGCGTTTCTGGCGCTCTTCGGGTTTTTTGTCGTGGTCGCGGTCTGTTTCTCGTTGACGGCGCTCGCCAGCACATCGCCCGCCATCCGCGCCGCCGCACCGCCGATCGCCTTCGCCGCCCTGCTGTCGATGGCTCCGCTATTATGGATTTACGCGCGTTCCATCGCGTCTCTCACACGTCCTCGATGGGCAGCTACGGATTTTCTTCACGCCGGCCCCTCGGCGCTCTCCCTCCTGATCGGCGCGGCCTACTTCGCCTTGCCGACAGACCAACGCGCCGCCTTCAGCAGCGACGCGGCGGTCGCGCCGGGCTGGGCGAGAACGGTCGCCTACGGCTTTGAGATACTGAAGTGGATGTTGCTCATCCAGGTAACGGCCTACGTCGCCTCGATAAGCTGGCTACTCCACAAAACGAGTAGAAACGCGAAACTACATTTCGCCAATCTGAAGGACAAAACACTCCGTTGGCTACCCAATTTAACGGCGCTTGGCCTTCTGGGCTTCGTGACCTTGTTCGTAGCCGTCACGCTCAACAACAAAATCATCGATGACTCTATATTTTCGGCTTGGGATCTCTTTCTACTTTCTGCTTTCGCGTTCTGGGGGGTCAATCAGAGGCCCATATTCCACGATGAGCTGGAAATCAGCACAGAGCCGCTTCCATCCAGTCACAGTGAAAAAAAGAAATACAGGAACTCAAATCTTGATAAATCCAAACAAAAAGAGATATCATCGAAATTGTTGAAAGCCATGCAGGACAATTCTATTTTTCTTGATCCAATGCTCTCTCTCTCCAAACTCGCTCGCCATATTGGGGAAACTCCGAACAATGTATCCCAGACCCTAAATTCATATGAGAACAAGAATTTTTACGACTACGTCAGCACATTCAGAATTGAAGAAGCCAAGAAGCGGCTTCGGAATTCGAATGAAAGTGTTTCTCAGATAACTTACGAAGTTGGATACAACTCCCGCTCCTCATTCTACTCCGCTTTCAAGGAAATTACGGGAGATTCTCCCGGAGAATATCGAAAGCGGCATAGATCGCCCGAGAACGGCGAATCCAGAGGCGTGACGCCATCTCTCCCATGAATCTGCGCCCGGTCCTTTACATCTTCGGCGTGCTGCTCGCCGCCCTCGGCGGGTTGATGCTGTTGCCCGCGCTGGTCGACGCGATCATCGCCGCGAGCCCTGACGACCAGATCGCGGAGGCCGCGCGCGCCGACCGGAACGCCTTTCTCGCTTCCGCCCTCGTCAGCATTTTCGCCGGGGTATCGCTCGCTCTCGCGACGCGCGGCGAAACATTCCACATGTCCGCGCGTCAGGGCTTTCTCATCATCACCGGCGCCTGGGTTCTGCTGGTCGCCGCCGCCGCGCTTCCGCTCGCCTTCGGGCCAATGCAGATGACGTATACGGACGCCGCATTCGAAGCGATGTCCGGCCTCACCACCACCGGCGCCACCGTCGTCACCGGTCTCGACAGCGCGCCGAAAGGGTTCCTGCTCTGGCGCTCGCTCCTGCAGTGGATCGGCGGCGTCGGGGTGGTCATCATGGCGATCGCCGTCATGCCCTTTCTCGGCGTCGGCGGCATGCAGCTCTTCCGGCTGGAAAGCTCCGACCGATCCGAGCAGCTCGCGCCGCGGGCCTCGCAGATCGCAAGCGAAATCGCGCGCATCTATCTTCTGTTCACGGCCTTTTGCATCGTCGTCTATCGTGCCGGCGGCATGGACGGCTTCGACGCCGTCGCCCACGCCATGACGACGATCTCCACGGGCGGCTTCTCAACCCACGACGCCTCGTTCGGATACTTCGCCGACGAAGCGTTCCCGCTCGATATCGCTGCGACCCTGTTCATGCTGGCGGGCGGTCTTCCCTTCGGGCTCTATATGCTGGCGAGCCGCGGGCGCTGGCGGGCGATCGGCAAGGACCCGCAGGTCCCGTTTTTCTTCACGATGCTGGTGATCGTCATCGCGCTGCTGACGCCGCTCGCCGCCGTGAGCCAGGCGAGCGACTGGCTGAGCGGCGCGCGCTCGGCTCTTTTCAATGCGACCTCGATCATCACAGGCACCGGCTACGCCACGGCGGACTATGGCGCATGGGGGCCCTTCGCGGTCGCGCTCTTTTTCTGCCTCACCTTCGTCGGCGCCTGCGCGGGATCGACGACCTGCGGCATGAAGGTCTTCCGATTTCAGATCGCCATCGCCGCCGTCAGGTTATATGCGCGTCGCCTGACGCACCCGCACGCGGTCTCCACGGCGGTCTATAACGACCGACCGGTGAGCGAGGAGGACTTCACGTCCGTCCTCTCGTTCCTGTTCGTCTATTTCGCGGTGTTCGCGACACTGGCCGCCGCCCTCGGCCTGCTTGGCCTCGACGCCACGACGGCCCTCTCCGCCGCCGCGACGTCCATCGCCAATGTCGGGCCAGGGCTTGGCGATATCGTCGGCCCCGCCGGGAACTTTCAGACGCTCTCGGACGTTCCGTGGAAGTCCGATGCGGCGAAATGGATGCTCACCATGGGCATGCTGCTCGGGCGGCTGGAGTTCTTCACCGTCCTCGTCCTGTTCACCGCCCGCTTCTGGCGAAACTGACCTATGACCCGGCGCGGGTCTCCAGAACGGGACGCAGCCCCGCGGCGCGCGCGGCGCCCATGGCCTCGATCTTGGCGCGACCGGGCGCGGCTTCGTCGGCGAGAATGAGCGCGTCAACCACCGGGCAGCGCGCCGCGATCTCGTCGAGCGCGTCAGTCAGCTCCGCCACCGCGACCGGCTGCGAGCCGATGCGGAAAGCCCCGCCGGCGGAGATATCGATCAGCACCGGATCCGGACAATCCGCATTCGTCGCCGCGCCCGCATCGCCGGAGCCCTGCGTCAGCGTGAGCCCGGAGAAGCTCCGCGTCATGAGGCGCGCCATCTCCTGATCGAGGCGTTTCGCCATCGCCGTCATGGTCGCGTAATAGCGCTCCTGCGCGTCGAACACCGTGTCGTTGCGGTTGATGACGACCTTGCCCGTCACCGTCGTTTCAGCGCGGGTGTTTTCAAAGCGCCCCTTATAGTCGAGGGCGATGCGCAGGGTCGCGGTATACTCCCGGTCCGGACGGTCCTTGACGACGCCGAGCGGG
The DNA here is from genome assembly GCA_964342855.1 of uncultured Caulobacterales bacterium. Taxonomy (GTDB): domain Bacteria; phylum Pseudomonadota; class Alphaproteobacteria; order Caulobacterales; family Parvularculaceae; genus JBCBJX01. Next base: position 47,999 of record CAYFIB010000004.1, on the reverse strand, counting down.
CCGCCGGGTTGCGCCGCATCGACGCCCGCCTCCACGACCGACCCGTCGAGGACGGTCAGCGTCACCACGCCGTCGGCGCCGGCGGCGCGCAGACGCGTTTTCGCCCAGGTGCGCGCGATGTCCGCGGGCGCGACGGCGTAGGTGTGCTCGATATTCGGCGCGCGCAGCGGCGGCGCGTAGCTGTCGACGAACTTCACATCCGCCGCATAGAGCGAATAGCCGGCGGAGGGCGCGTCTTTCGCGGAATAGATCGACGTGAAGTTCGGCGGCTCCGGCGGCTGCACGTCGCCGCCGACACAGGCCGCCGCCAGCCCCGCGAGAACCAGCCCCGCCCAGTTGATGCGTTTCATCCAGCCCATGTCGACCTCCCCGCGTGTTGTCCTGACCGCTTATACCTCGCCGCCGCCCGTCACGTCGAACGCGTACTCGGTGCGGCAGAAATCGCAGCTCGCCTTGATGGCGCCGTCCTCGGCCATCTCCTGCAGGTCTTCTGGGCTGTAACGTGACAGAACCCCGGCGACTTTCTCGCGCGAGCACGTGCAGAAAAAGGCCGTCTTCGACGCGTCGAACACGCGCACGCCGTCTTCATGATAGAGCCTGAAAAGAAGCTCCTCCGGCGAAAGACCGGGATCGAGAAGCTCGTCCGATTTTGTCGTGTCGAGCAGAAGAGAGGCGCGCTCCCACGCATCCCGATCCTCATCGGCGAGGATCATCGCCTCGCCGCGCTCGCGCGTGCCTCCTTCGCCCGGAACGAACTGCACCATGACGCCGCCGGCGCGCCAGACTTCGCCTTCGCCCGGACGCATCACCCGACCGACGGCGAGACGCATGGCGGTGGGGATTTGTTCGGACTGATCGAAATAGCCGATCGCCGCTTCCGCGAGGCTCGCGCCTTCGACCGGCGTCACGCCCTGATACCGGTCCATGTCCGGCCCCTGATCGATGGTGAGCGCGATGTGCCCCTTGCCGAGCAACTCAGGCAACGGCGCGTCCGCGGCGGGCAAGGCGGCGGCGCCGTCATCACCGATCTTGGCGGTCGCGCGCACGCCGCCGCCCGCGATGAAATCCGCCACCAGCATCGAGATCGGCCCGTCGCCCTGCGCCTGCAGGGTGAGACGCCCATCGAACTTCAGCGATGCGCCGAGCATGGCGACGAGCGCCGTCGCCTCGCCCACCAACTGTGCGGCGGGGAGCGGCAGGTCCTGACGGCGCAGAACTTCGTCGACGACATCGCCGAGGCGAACGAGACGTCCGCGCACGGCGCTTTCGCCTACCTGAAACGGCAGAATGAGATCGTCCGTCAGCGGCGCCTCGCTCATGATTTCAGCCGCCAGCCGGATTTCAGGACGCGGTAGCAGGAGTAATAGAGCGCAATATTGACCGCGAGCGTCACGCCTGCACCGATGTGCACCGGCGCGTCGGACACGCCGACAAAGCCGTAGCGGAACCCGTCGATCACATAGAAAAACGGATTGAACATCGAGGCTGTCGCCACGAAGTCCGGCACGATGTCGGACTTCACCGAGAAGAACGTGCCCGACAGCATGGCGAGCGGGGTCACGACGAAGTTCGTCACCGCGGCGAGCTGGTCGAATTTCTCCGCCCACACCCCGGCGAGAACGCCCGCCATGGCGAGCATCAAGGACGCCGAAACGGCGAAGTAAAGCGCCGCCAGAGGATGCGCGAACTGCAGAGGAACCGATCCGATGACGAAGAGATAGCACGTGACCGCCGTGACGGCGCCGACGAGGAGCCCCCGCGTCGCGGCGCCGAGAACGAACGCCGCCGTCAGCTCACCCGCCGAAAGCGGCGGCATCAGCACGTCGACGATGTTCCCCTGCACCTTGCCGATGATGAGCGAGGACGAGGAGTTCGCGAAGGCGTTGTTCAACACCGCCATCATGATGAGGCCGGGCGGCAGGAAGGCGAGAAACGGCACGAGCACGCCCTCGACCTCGATCGGCGGCCGGTCGCCCCACGCCGCGACGAACACCGCAAGGAAGAGGAGCGTCGAGATCACCGGCGCGAGCACGGTCTGGAACGCGACCTTCAGGAAGCGCCGGACTTCTTTCTTGTAGAGCGTCCACACGCCCAGCCAGTTCACGCCTTCAAAGCGGCGCTCCCCGTAGGCCGGCGCGTCGCTCGACATCGCTGACGACGCCGAGTCCTCCGCCGTCGCCGGGGCGGCAGCTGTTTCCGAAATGGCCATGAGAGATCTCCTTCGCCGCGTTAACTGGGCCCGCCTCCGGGCTCGGTCAACCGGCGGCGGGCCGCGAAATCGCCATCGCGATGCGCTGGAAACCGCTGATTCTTACCAAAATCCTAACAAACTACATATAGTGGAAAACTTTGGGCTTGCACCAAGTCTTGTATGTCGTAGCATCCCCTCCACCAGATGTGGGTCCTTTCGGAACGAAGCCGACCCGCAGACACAATATCTGGTTTGAGCGGCGTGACGACCATTGTGGCGCGCGCCGAGGGCGGAGCGAGCGAGCGGAGAATCCCATGGCCTGGACCGATGAACGCGTCGAACTTCTGAAGAAGTACTGGTCGGAGGGTCTCTCCGCGAGCCAGATCGCCTCAAAGCTGGGCGGCGTCACGCGCAACGCCGTGATCGGCAAGGTGCACCGCCTCGGCCTTTCCGGGCGTGCGGCGCCGGCGGCCCCGCAGCGCGGTCGCCTCGACCATATTCTCCCGGAAGTCGATGAAGCGGAGGTCTTTGAACCGCTTCCCGAGCAGTCGTACGTGCCGCCGGCGATGCGCGATGGCGGCGAGCTGACGACCGTCTCCACGCTCTCGGGCAACATGTGCAAGTGGCCGATCGGCGATCCGACCGATGACGACTTCCATTTCTGCGGCCAATCGGTCGGCTCGGGTAAAAGCTATTGCGCCTATCACGCCGCAATCGCCTTCCAGCCGTCCAATGCGCGTCGCGAAGAACGCCGTACGCCGCTCGCGCTGGGCGGCCAGCGCCGCGTCGTCAACGGCTAAGCTCGATACAAAAGATCGGCGAGGCGGAGCTCAGCTCCCCTCGGCCATATCCAGCGCATACCCCGCCGACCGCACCGTGCGGATCGGGTCGTTATGGCCATGCTGGTTCAGCGCCTTGCGCAAACGCCCCACATGAACATCGACCGTTCGGGCTTCGACGAAGACGTCGGAGCCCCAAACGGCGTTGAGAAGCTGCTCGCGGGAAAAGACGCGGCCCGGATGCTGGATGAGGTGATCGAGCAGACGGAACTCCGTCGGGCCCAGATGAATTTCGCTGTCGCCGCGGCGGACGCGGTGCGCGGCGCGATCCAGAATGATGTCGCCATAGGTCACGGCCTCATCAAGCAGCGCCGGGCGGATGCGCCGAAGCACGGCCTTGATGCGCGCTGACAGCTCCGACATGGAGAACGGCTTCGTCAGATAATCATCCGCTCCCGTATCAAGCCCGCGCACGCGGTCGGCTTCTTCCGAACGCGCCGTCAGCATGATGACGGGGACATTGCGCGTCTCGGGCTTGGAGCGCAGACGGCGACAGACCTCGATGCCGGAGATTTTTGGGAGCATCCAGTCGAGGACGACCAGATCCGGCCCGTCCTCTTCGATGCGCAACAATCCCTCTTCGCCGTCCGCGGCGATGCGTACGTCGTAGCCTTCGCGCGTCAGATTATACTCGAGCAAGGTCGAGATCGCGGCTTCATCCTCAACCACCATGATGAGAGGTTGGCTCATGTGGGCGCTCTCTTTCGCATACTAGCGTCGCTGAAGTCGCTGACGGTGCTGCACCGCAGCAGCGCCCCCATAGCCGACCTTCGACCATCAGGAAACACCTGACGGAGATCGTTATTGCGCGCGTCCCGCAGCGACGTCACGCGTGTCGATCATCGGCGTCACATCGCTTTTCGGGCGCTGATCGACGAGGTGCGCGCCAGTGCCGAGGAAATAGACGCTTTCGGCGATGTTGGTTGCGTGGTCGCCGACCCGTTCGAAGTTCTTCGCGATGAAAACAAGATGCGTCGCCGCAGCGATGGAAGCCTCGTCGCGATCCATCTGACCGAGAATTTCTTCGAACAGCGAATTGTAAAGCTCGTCGATCTCGTCGTCGCCCGCCCAGACCGCCATGGCCGCGTCGACATCGACCGCCGATAGCGCGTTCAGGACTTCCGTCACCTGACGCAGCGAGATGCGGCCCATGCGCATGACGCCCGTGATGGATTTCACCGGTTCATGGGCGCTGACGACGCGTGAGCGCTTGGCGATGTTTTTCGCCAGATCGCCGATACGCTCCAGTTCGCCCGCGATCTTCAGAGCCGACATCGCTTCGCGCAGCACGGCTTCAGAAAGCCCGCCGCGGCGCAGGCGGTCGGTGACGTCGGCTTCGATGCGAAGAAGCGCGGCGTCCACCTCAGTATCGGCTTCCTTCACTTTAGCCGCGAGAGCCGGGTCGCGGCGCTCGACAGCGGCGATCACATCGACGAGCTGCTGCTCGACGAGTCCGCCCATCTGAGCGATGCGAACGGTGAGCGGCCCGCTTGTGCGGACAGGCTCTGCGACGGCCATAGGTGGCTCCCTGATTTTTATAGCGCACTTTGTACGCCTTGACGCTTATGTAGCGCCTTTGGGTCGCAGAGACTAATCAGTTTCGTTTGTAAGTTCGATGACAGTGCGCCGCATGGTTGTATTAACGACGGCGAAACGGGCTGAAACGACGTTATTGCGCGGCGAGACGCTCGATTTCCGTCGCCTCAGCGGCCGGAAAATACGCGGTGAACGCCGTACCTTCACCGGGCTCTGTCTCAACATGAAGCCCGCCGCGGTGCCGGTTCAGTATGTGCTTCACTATGGCGAGGCCGAGACCTGTGCCGCCCTTTTGGCGGCTCTGCTGAATGTCCACGCGGTAGAAACGTTCGGTCAGGCGTGGCAGCGCTGAACGGTCGACGCCGCCGCCGTGATCGCGGATCTGCACGAATGCGATCCGGTCCGCCGAGCGCGTATGACGCGACGACAATTGCTCCACGGTGTCGCCGTACCGAAAGGCGCCCTCGCCCCCGAAAGTCGCCGGCGAGGCGCCGTGACCGATGGCGATCTCAATCGGCCCGCTTTCGCCCGCGTACCGCATGGCGTTGTCGATCAGGTTCTGTATGACCTGAATCACCTGATCGCGGTCGCCGACGATGCCGAGCGGCCGCGGCGGCGGCGTGAACTGAAGCCGACATCCGCAATCGCTGGCGATGGGCGCCAACCCCGCGATCACATCCTGAACGGCGCCACCGAGGTCCACGAACTCTGTCGGCGGAACGTTTTCATCGAGCTCGATGCGCGAGAGCGACATGAGATCGCTGATGAGCCGCCCCATGCGCTCGGCCTGATCCTGCATGATGCCGAGGAACCGTTCGCGGGCGTCCGGGTCGTCTTTTGCGTGCCCGCGGAGCGTTTCGATAAAGCCCTGCATGGAGGCGAGCGGGGTGCGCAGCTCATGGCTAGCGCTCGCGACGAAGTCCTCGCGCATGCGCTCCAGTCGCTTTTCGGCCGTCAGATCACGGATGACGAGCAGAGACCGATGCCGCCCGCCCTCGCCCACGGTCGCGGCGAACGCTCGACAATGTCGGTCCGAGGCGCCAGATGCGGTGAACTCCACGCTGTGCGGCGGCGCTCCCTCGCGGATTTCCTCAATGGCGTTGAGCACGGACGGCGCGCGCAGCACGGCGGACAGGTGCCGGTCCTCCGGATCGACGCCGAAGAACGCCGACGCCGCCGGATTCGCGAGATCGACGCGGCCTGCGTCGTCGAGGAGCAGCACGGGGTCCGGCAAGGTCGCGACGACGCCGCGTACGAGCCGCAGCGTGGAAAGCTCCGCCTCGCGCGCGCCCAATTCCGCATCGACGACGCGCTGGACCGGGCGCGACCATACGCGCGAGCCCGCAAAAAAATAGCGAAACGCAAGGCCGACCACGCTCGCGACCCAGACAGTGAACGCCGCCGCCGCCGGTACGTCGGCCAGCAGGCTAAGTACGAGACAAACGCCAAGCGCCACGCCGCCCGACCACAGAAAGTCGCGGCGGCGCACGGCCGTCGCGGTCTCCCTGATCAGTCGTTCGATATCGTCGTGCACGTCGGCAACCTCGATACGCACCCAGGATTTAAGCGGAGTACGTTAAACGCATCCCATGACACCCCGGTGACGGCGGTCGTCCAGCCTACCCCTTTGTGTGGAAAAAGAAAAAGGCCGGCTCCTGAGGGAGCCGGCCCGACACGCGCCGCCGTCTGCGGCTTGGGGGAAGAGGCGGCGACGCGCGGTCTCTCGAAACGGTCTAGCGGCGGCGACGCCCACGGAACGCCTCACGCGCGGCGTCGAGTTCGTCTTCCGTCACGACGCCGTCTTCATCCGCGTCGATCTTCTCGAAAACCGTCTCCAGCACGACCGCGAATTCGTCTTCGCTGAGTTGGCCGTCTTCGTTTTCGTCGAGGCGCTCGAAGCCGCGACCGCGACCGCCGCGACGCGGGCCGCCTTCGCCGCGCGGCGGACGCGGGCGGTCTTTCGCCGCCTCTTCCATCTCTTCGCGCGTCAGAAAACCGTCGCCGTCGGCGTCGATTTTGGCGAACCGGTCCGCCTGGAACGCTTCCATTTCGGCGCGGGTGATCGAGCCGTCCTCGTCGGCGTCCATCAGCTTCGCCGGGAACATGCCGCCGCCGCGCGGCGGGCGGCGTTCGTCGTCAGCGAACGCGACGCCGCCAAGGGCGACCGCGCCGCTCATCGCGATAAGGATCAGTGTCTTTTTCATGGGGTCTTCCTCTCTTTCAGGACAACCGCGAAGCGTTTCTCCGTCGATCGACGCCCCAAGAGAACCACCCCAATGTCGCTAGAGTTCGCCCAAATCGTCTGTCGCTCGTTAACCCTCGACCTGCATTTTCGGGTTTCGGAGATACTTTCGCGACAATGCCGGGACGCGCGCTCGACGTTCGTGCGCGACAGTCGACAAACGCCAACAGGAGCCCGCGCCGCGTGAGCGATGCTGAAACCCGTATTCTGATCGTCGACGACGAAGCGGATATCCGCGAGCCGCTCGCGACCTATCTGGAGCGCGCCGGGTTCGCGACCGTGCTCGCCCCGAACGCCGCCGCAGCCCGCGACGTGCTGAAAAGCGGCGCGCGGGTCGATCTCATGCTGCTCGACATCATGATGCCCGGCGAAGACGGCGTTGAGCTTTTCCGCAGCCTGAACCTCGACACGGCGCCGCCGGTGATCTTTCTCACCGCCATGGCGGACGACGCCGACCGCATCGTCGGTCTGGAGCTGGGGGCGGACGACTACGTCGTAAAGCCCTTCAACCCGCGCGAACTCCTCGCCCGCATCAAGGCCGTGCTGCGCCGGGCGCGCGCGGAGCCCTCTGGCTCCGTCGCCGACGCCGACCGCATCGCTTTCGGCGACTGGGTGCTCGATGCCGCACAGCGCGAGCTGGTCGACGCCGAGGGCGCCTGCACGCCGCTCTCCGCCGGCGAATTCCGCTTGCTGATGACGTTTCTGGAGCGCCCGCGGCGCGTTCTCAGCCGCGACACGCTGCTCGATCTGACGCAGGGGCGCGAAGCGGATGTTTTCGACCGGTCCATCGACAATCAGGTCAGTCGCCTGCGGAAGAAAATCGAACCTGATCCCAAAAATCCGTCCTACATCAAAACGGTCTGGGGCGGCGGCTACCGTTTCGTCGAACCGCCGCGAAAAGCCTCGTGACCAAACGCCCTTCATCCAGGCGGCTCTCGCTCGCGACACAGATCGTCGGCCTGCTTCTATGCGTTCTCGGCCTCGCCATCGCCGTCAACGGATTTCTGATCGCCGGCGAAGCGAGCCTCGCCGCGCGTCTGGCCATCCGATCCCAGAGGATTGATCGCCTCGCGTCCGCCGCCGAATTCCTGCGCGACGAAGGTCAGGCGGATCCGCGCGCTGTCCGCGCGCTTTCGACGCCGACTTTCCTCGTTTGGACGTCGGAAAGTGCGTTCGCCGCGCCGGACCTGCACGATAGCGGCTTTGTCAAAGCGTTGGTCTCGCGACTGGCCGACAGCGAAATCGAAACGCCGGTCTACTCCCGCACGGTGCGCCCGACGGAGGCGCAACTCTCGCGACTTCGCCGTCTCGGTCGCGGCGAGTTTCGCCGACGCATGGACGCCGGACGTCGTGATGCGGACGAACTTCGTCAAATGAAGCGCGAAGGGCCGCCGCCTTTCGAGCCGCCGTTTCTGGACCGACCGATGCGTGATCTGGATGAGGATGAACGCCGTGTTGAGGTCGAGATCGTCTCGTTTCAGGTTACGGACGGCGTCTGGCTGAACGCCGCCATGCGCATGCCGCCGCGCCGGAGACTGACGGGGCGCGCGCTGGCGTCCTTGTCCGTCGTCTTTCTTTCCGTCGGCGTCGCGGGGATTTTCATCGCGCGCCGGATCGCGCGCCCGCTGGACCGGCTCGCCGAAGCCGCCGACCGCTTCGGGCGCGGCGACGATACGCCGTTGATGGATATTGAAGGTCCGAAAGAGATCGCCCGAACGCTGGAAGCTTTCGAAGCGATGCGCGAGCGGCTCGCCCGGCTGATCTCCGACCAGCGCCGCGTGCTCGGCGCCGTCGGTCACGATCTCAGAACGCCCCTCGCAGGCCTGCGCATCCGCCTCGAAAACCTCGATGACAGTCCGGATAAGGAGCGCATGATCGCCGCCGTGGAGGACATGGCGCGCATGACGCAGGAAATTCTCTCCTGGAGCCGCCATGTCGGCGCCGGCGAAGAAACCGTCGAAATCGACCTCGCCGCCATGCTGGAAGAGATCTGCGCCGACTACGCAGCCATGGATGAAGACGTGCGCTGGCGCCCGACAGCGGAGCGACCGATCCTCTTCGCGTGCAAACCGACCGCGCTCCGACGCGCCGTCCGGAACCTTGTCGACAACGCGATACGCTACGGCGAGCGGGCGTGTCTCAGTCTTTTGGTTTCCGACGCCGCAATCTCGATCCTGGTCGAAGACGACGGACCGGGCCTTCCGGAAGCGGATCTTCAAACGATGTTCGAGCCGTTTCGGCGCGGCGACTCCTCCCGCAACAAGGAGACCGGCGGGGTCGGTCTCGGCCTCGCCGTCGTCAGCTCCGTCGCGGCGGCCCATGGCGGCGAAGCGCGCCTAGAGGCGCGTCCGGAGCGCGGACTGCGCGCGGTCATCGAATTGCCGGTCAGGCGCTCTCCACGCTGACGACCATTAATTCGGCAACGTAATGCGGAAGACCGCCCCTGTCTCATCAGACCTGTGAAGCGTCAGCGCGCCGCCGTGGGCGCGGACGATCTCGTCAGCGATCGCGAGTCCGAGACCGGACCCGCCGGCGGTCGTTGATCCGGCGAACGGCGTGAAGAGTTTATCGAGGGCGCTGTCCGGCACGCCGGGTCCGCTGTCGGCGATGTCGATGACGGTCCGGTCGTTCACGGTCTGCGCGCTGATGCGCAGGACCTTCTCGCGCTCGCCGTCCATGGCGTTCATGACCTGCACGGCGTTGCGGAACAGGTTGAGCAGCACGCGGTGGAATTGCTCACGATCGACGCGCGCCAAGCGCGCTTCGTCGATGTCGATCACGGTGCGAACCGGCCCGCCTTCGGGCGCGGCGTCGAGGGCGGCGTCCGCGACAAGCGGACGTAGCGGCGTCGCCTCAATGCTGAGGCGCGTCTCATCCAGTCGACCATAGGCCAACGTATCGCGACAGAGACCGACCGCGCGGTCGATGCTCCTCAGCAGCCGGGGCGCGAGCTTGGCGACCAACGGATCGTCCGACGCCGCCATGCGGTCGGAGATGAGCTGCGCGCTCGCCAGCACGTTGCGTAAGTCGTGATTGATCTTGGATACGCCCGCCCCAAGCGCGGCGAGGCGCTGCTTGCGTTTCAGCGCCGCGTGCAGCTGGGTCTGCATGTCGGCGAGGACGGCTTCAGCATCGCCGATCTCGTCCGCGCGGCCCGACGGGCGCATGATCCGGCTTGCGTCTTCCGGACGGCTCTGGAAGCTCCGCATATTGAGCGTCAGACGCGTCATCGGACGAACGAGCGCCTCGGTGAGCGCCCAGTAGACGCAGCCGGCCGTAAAAATTGCGATGCCGAGCGACAGAACGAGGATGTTCCCGGCGTAGGTCCACATTTCGCGTTTCAATGGCCCGAGCGGCACGGTCGCTTCGATCTTGCCGCCAGCGTCGAGGCGCGGCGTGCCGACGATGACGAGCATGCGGTGATCGTCCGCAAAGAACGTGATGAGCGCGCGGATCGTCTCCCAGGCGGGATTGAAATTGTCGAGGTCGACGACGCCCGGAACGAGATCGGTTTCAGCGCTGCGCATCAGAACCAGTTCGCGCGTGTCGTCGCGCTGCAGCGTCACCGCTTCGACTTCAGCGTTGGAGAGAAGCTCGCGCATGAGCTCATATTCGATCATGTGATCGGGGTGGGCTTCCTGAGCCAACACGGCGATCTGCCCCGCCTCGACGCGATCGCGCAGCCAATCGATGCGGAACTTGCCGATAGAGAAAACGAAGACGAAGGCCTCCGCGACGAGCACGAAGATCACCGTCAGCACGAGCAGCTGCATGGGCAGCGACACCCGCGCGGGAGCCCGCTCCGCGCTGTCCGTCATCGCATGTCCTTCCCCCTCGCCCGTCCGAATTTCGGGAGACTTAAGAACTCCGGCCCTAATCGAAAAGCCCGAGGAGTTTGACCAGACCGCGTGTGCGCCCGGAAAAGAGCGTCGGAGTGTAGAACGCGCCGGCCGCGCGCTTGGAAACCTCGCCGAAGGTCGGATAGGGCGCGATGAAGCCGGTGAAGTCGGAGATTTTCAGGCCCGACGCATAGGCGAGCGCCCACGCCCCGATGAGATCGCCCGCATTCGCCCCGACGATCGAGGCGCCGAGGATCGCGCCGTTCTTTTTCAGAACGACCTTGATGAGCCCCGTTGTCGCCCGCTCGGCCTGCGCGCGATCGTTCTCTTCATACTCCCACCGGACGACCTTGATCGAACCGCCGTGCCTCGCGCGCGCCTCGGCTTCGGCGAGGCCGACATGGGCGAGCTCGGGGTCGGTGTAGGTCACCCATGGCGCGATCTCCTCGCGGTTTTTCGCGGGCGCCTTGAAGATCATGTTCCGTACGATGACGCCCGCGTGATAGCCCGCGACGTGGGTGAACTGTCGCCCGCCCGTCACATCGCCCGCCGCGAAAACGCGCTTGTTGGACGTCCGAAGCCGACTATCGACCCTCACGCCCTTCGCGTCGTACTCGACGCCCGCCGCCTCAAGCCCGAGGCCGTGCACGTTCGCGCGACGCCCGACCGCGACGAGAAGGTCGGAGCCTTCCACCGTTAACACGCCGCCATCCGTCTCCACATCGACATCAACACCGCCCGCGACGGCGCGAACAGCGATGACGCGCGCGTTCTCGCGGATGACGATCCCCTCCGCCCGCAGATTGGCGAGAGCGACAGCGGTCAGCTCCGGATCATCCTTGGCGAGCGCTTTCGAGGCTTCCAGCACCTCGACTTCCGAACCGAGGCGTCGGTGCGCCTGCGCCATTTCAAGGCCGATGGGCCCGCCGCCGATGATGACCAGCTTGCGCGGCGCTTGCGTCCGCTCAAAGAGGGTTTCGTTCGTCAGATAGGGCGTCGTGTCCAGTCCCGGGATCGGCGGAATGAACGGCGAGGAGCCCGTCGCGATCAACGCGTGCTTGAATTTGATAACCTGCTCGCCGACGCGCGCCTCGCGCGGCCCGGTGAAGACCGCCGCTTCGCGCAGAACCGTACACCCGAGGCCCTCGAAACGCTCCTGACTGTCGTTCGGCTCAATGGCGGCGATGACGCCCTTCACGTGGGCGTTCACCGCGGCGAAGTCGATCGAAGGCTCGGTGTCGGCGATCCCGAATTTGCTCGCCGTGCGGAAGGCCTGCGCGCGCTTGCCGGCGGCGAGCAGCGCCTTCGACGGCACGCAACCATAGTTCAGGCAATCCCCTCCCATCTCGCCTTTTTCGACGAGCACGACCTTTTTGCCGAGCTGCGCGGCGCCCGCGGCGACGGAGAGCCCCGCCGAACCCGCCCCGATGATGAGAATGTCCGCGTCGATGGGCTTGCTCATGCCGCGTCCGCCTCCGCTTCCGGTTTCTTGCCGAAGGCCTTGAGCGCGATAGGGATGACCGCGAGAAGGCAGAGCGCCACGATGGGAATGAGGATCTGCGGCTCCGTCAGCAGCCCGCCGATCGAGACGTCGCCGCCGTTCTTGATCGTGTAACGCACGCCGTTGCCCGCGCTCACATACGCGAAGTTGCCCGGCAGGATGCCGATGACGGTGGCGATAAAGTACGTCCGGAATTTCACGCCGAGAAACGCCGGTACGATATTGATGACGAAGAACGGAAACGCCGGCACGAGGCGCAGGAGCAAAAGGTAAGAGAACGCGTTCTCGTTGAAGCCCTTCTGCATCGGCCCGACATAGCGCGCGGCGCTTTTTTCAAGAAGTTCGCCCAAAGAGGTTTTGGCGATGAGGAAGATGCCGCTCGCGCCGATCATCGCGCCTGTGAGCGCCAGCGGGACGCCGAACGCGATGCCGAAAAGCACGCCCCCGAAAATCGTCAGCACGCCTGCGCCGGGAAGGCTGAGCAGCACGGCCGTCGCGTAGATCGCGACATAGGTCGTCGCCGCAAGCAGAAAGTTCTCGCTGACGAAGGTCTCCAGCGTCAGATAGTTTTCCTGCAGCGCGGTCAGCGACAGGTATTTGTACGCCCCCGTCGCGAACACCGCCACGACGCCAGCGCCGATGAAAAGAAGCGGAATGAACCGCGTCCAGGAGACAGGCTTTTTCTCGCCCTGTTCGATCGCGTCGGTCATTGCTTCGCCTCGTTGAGGGACCAGTCGTACTCGTACTTGCGGATGCGGGTGACGCCGTCCAGCGCCGCTTTCAGTTCGTCATCGGCATAGAGGCGGACGTGGTCGAGCACCGCCGCTTCGTCCCCGCCGAAGTCTTCGCGGAACCATTTATAGATGGTCGACGCCGTTACGCGCCCGTTCGAGACCGAAACGCCGCGCGGATGATTGACGTAGGCGCGCGCCGCCGAAGTGAGATCCGCGTCGAGGCCTTCACCCGTCCACGGCGTGCGCTTGAGGTTCGGGCAGCCGATGGAGGCGCAGTTGACTGCATAGTGCACCCGCGGTTCGTCCCAGAATTCACGGAGTATCTCGTGCTCGATGTCGTTGAGCGTGAGCGTGACGCCGTTGACCTCGGCGAGTTCGCGCCCCCACGGACCGATGGAGATGAGGCCGGATTTCAGCTCCCGGATAGATTTGACCGGATACTCGTCGAGAATGAGCTGCAGGGTCAGCGCGTTGTAGAGGTTCGCCCAGTACGCGAACGCCTCGTCGCGGGCGAGCGTCGTCGGATCAAGCGCCTGCAGATCGGCGACATAGGCGTCGAGCGCAGCCTTGTCCTCAGAACTCACCGCGCCATAGGCGACCAGGAGAACGCCGTCGTCCTCGACGAGGTACGTCTCAAGAAACGCTGCATAGGCCGCGTGATCGACCGGTCCCGCGGTCCCCTTATACGTCGCGAACGCCGACACCTGCGCGTGCGCGGAGCCGATAGCGAGCGCGGAGCAGATGAGCGCCAGAAGTCCCGCTGCGAATTTCATCCATGCCTCCCGATACATTTCGTGCGAAGGGGAGGTAACACGCGACCCTGCTCCTGACCCGTCACGGGGGCGAGATCGGCTTCACGCTGTCGTCAGCTTCGCTAACGCGCCGCCAGGCGTTGGCGGAGCGGACCCGTTGACAGGGCCGCCCCCGGCCTGTATCCGCCGCGGCTCGCAGAATTTTCGACGTTCGACCGAGCGGGGACGACCGATGAAACGGACTTATCAACCGAGCCGACTGGTGCGCAAACGCCGTCACGGCTTCCGCGCCCGCAAGGCGACCACTGGCGGCCAGAAGGTGCTCGCCGCGCGTCGCGCCAAGGGCCGCAAGAAACTTTCAGCCTAAGGGCGCGGCCGCGACATGCCGCGGCCGATGCCGGTGATCAAGAAGCGCGCTGACTTTCTGCGCGCGCGGTCGGGACCCAAAACGGGCTCGGCCGCTTTTTTGTTGCAGAAGCGCCCGCGCGGCGACGACGACCCGGTCGTGCGCTTCGGCTATACGGTCACCAAGAAGCTGGGCGGCGCGGTGGTTCGAAACCGCATCAAGCGCCGCCTGCGCGCCGCCGTGGCGGAGACGGCGCCGGGACGCGTGGAGCCCGGGTGCGACTATGTGGTTGTCGCCCGACACGCCGCCGCGACCCTTCCCTTCGCCCGCTTGCTTGACCAATTTGAAACAGCGCTAGTAAGGCTCGCGCGACCCCGCGCCGAGCCGCGTCCCGAGGACGCGTGAGGCGCGCCGATCCCGCCGCGCGAACCTGACGCGCGCGACCGCCCGGAAGGCTTCCATGGACCGCAACACCGTTCTCGCCATCGTTCTCTCGCTCGCGCTCTTCTTCGTGTGGAACGAGTTCTTCCTGAAGCCCGACGCCGAGCGTCGGCAGGCGCTCATTGAAGCGCAACGCGCCGAACAGGCGGAACTGCTGGGGGCAGGCGACGCCTCGGCTCCGTCAACCAGCGGCCCCGTCGCGATCGTTGGACGGCCGGAAGCCATCGCGCAGGCGCCGGGGCGACTTGTCATCGACAGCCCGGAGATCGACGGATCGATCAATCTGAAAGGCCTGCTGATCGACGACATCCGGCTGAAGAACTACCGCGCGACGCCGAACCGCGAGAGCGCCGAGGTGGAGGTGCTGAACCCGGTCGGCACGGACGATCCGTTCTATGGCCGCCTCGGCTGGGCGGGCGCAGGCGCGCCGGGGCTCGACGATGTCTGGTCCGTTCCCGGCGGCGCGCGCCTTTCGCCGTCGACCCCGGTGACGGCGAGCCTCGTCAAGGAAGGCGTTCTCTATGAGACGACGCTCTCCATCGACGACAAATTCATGATCTCCGCGGAAATGCGCGCGACCAACCGCACGGGCCGCACCCTGCAGCTGACGCCCATGGGCGAAATGCGCCGTCACGGCGTTCCGGGCGACCTCACCAACTTCATGATCCTGCATGAAGGCGCCGTCGGCGTGGTCGCCGGTAAACGGCACCTGCGCAAATACAAGAAGCTCGACGACAAGCCGATCACCGATCAGGGCGTCGGCGGCTGGACGGGCATTACGGACAAATACTGGCTGGGCGCGGCCGTGCCGCCGCAAACGGAAGCCTTCGCGGCCTCTTTCGAGCAGGTCGGCTCCGCCCTCGCCCCGGTGTTCCGCACAGGCTGGGAGACCGCGCCGCGGGACATCGCGGCGGGCGAAACCGTCAACGCGACCGGGCGCGTCTTCGCCGGCGCGAAGCTCGTGAAAACGCTGCGCTCCTATGAGAAGCCGGTGGACAAGGGCGGTCTGGACGTCATGCAGCTCGACTGGGCGGTCGACTGGGGGAACTTCTTCTTCCTTACCCGGCCGATCTTCTCGGTGCTGCACTTCTTCGCCGAGCTGACGAAGAACTACGGCGTCGCCATCCTGCTCCTCACGCTCTGCATCAAGATCATCCTCTTCCCGCTCGCCAACAAGGGCTTTGAGTCCATGGCGAAAATGAAAGAGCTGCAGCCGAAGGTGAAAAAGCTGCAGGATCGGTACAAGGAAGATAAGCAGAAACTCCAGCAGGAGATGATGGCGCTTTACCAGAAGGAGAAGGTGAACCCGATGGCGGGCTGCCTTCCGATTCTCGTGCAGATGCCGATCTTCTACGCGCTCTACAAAACGCTCTTCGTCACCATCGAGCTGCGCCACCAGCCCTTCCTCTACATCAAAGACCTCTCGGAGCAGGACCCGACGACGATCTTCAACCTGTTCGGGCTGCTGCCTTACGACCCGACCGTGCTGCCGCTGGTCGGCCAGTTCCTCGGCGTCGGCGTTCTGCCGCTCCTCATGGGCGTCGCCATGTGGTTCCAGACCAAGCTGAACCCGCCCGCGGCCGATCCGATGCAGGCGCGCATTTTCGCGATGATGCCGTTCATCTTCGTGTTCATCTTCGCGCCCTTCGCGGCGGGCCTCGTCCTCTACTGGTTTTGGAACACGGCCCTTTCCGTCGCGCAGCAGTACGTCATCATGCGGAGAAACGGCGTCGACGTGAATCTCGCCGAAAACATCAAACTCCCGGACTTCGCGAAAAAACTGCTGCCGGGGCGCGGCAAATCCGAAGGCTGACGGCGCCCGTGGAGTATGACGAGGCGACGCTTGAGGCCGGACGGCTCCTCTTCGCAAAGGAGTGCGCGTTCCTCAAAGGCGTCGTCGCCATGGACGGCCTGCCGGCGGACGCCCTGCCCGAAGTCGCCTTCGCCGGGCGCTCAAATGTCGGGAAGTCCTCGCTCCTCAACGCCCTCACCGGCCGCAAGGAGCTCGCCCGCGCCTCCAACACGCCGGGGCGCACGCGCGAGCTGAACTTCTTCACGCTGGACCAACGCCTCCGCCTCGTCGATCTGCCGGGCTACGGCTACGCGAAAGCCTCTCGCAAGCTGGTCGACCAGTGGACGAAGCTGACGCGCGACTATCTGCGCGGTCGGTCGAACCTCCGGCGCGTCAACGTCCTGATCGACGCCCGCCACGGTCTTAAAAAAACCGATGAAGAGGTGATGGACCTCCTCGACACCGCCGCCGTCGTCTATCAGATCGTCCTCACCAAGACGGACAAGATCAAGCCGACCGCCGCCGAAGCCCTGCGCGTCCAGATCGCGGGCGCCATTGCGAAACGCCCTGCGGCGTACCCGATGGTCTTCGCGACCTCGTCCGAGACGGGCTACGGCATCCCGGAGTTACGCGCGGAGCTGGCGACGCTGGCGGAGTAGCGGCGAACTACGCCAATATACCCGCTCATCCCGGCGAAAGCCGGGACCTCCCGCCGCCCTTGCGGCGCCCGTGGATGGAGATCCCGGCTTTCGCCGGGATGAGCGGAATACAGATGCCGACCCTCTCCAACCTCTCCACCGAATTCCTCGCCGCCCTGGAAGGCGAGCGTCGCGCGAGCCCGCACACGCTGCGGAACTACCGCGCGGCGCTGGATCGCTTCGAGGAATTCCTTACCGGCCATCTCGGCGGGCGCCCGACCCTTGAGAGCCTCGCCGCCCTGAAGCCCGCAGACTTCCGCGCCTTTCTCGCGCGCCGCCACGCCGAGGGCGTTTCGGCGGCGACGCTCGCGCTCGATCTCTCCGCCCTCAAATCTTTCTTCAAGCGTCTCGCCAAGACGCGCGGGCTCTCCGCAGCCGCCATCTCCGCCGTGCGCGCGCCGCGGGTGGAGAAACCGCTCCCCCGCCCCGTCGCGACCGAGGACGCGCTGAAGCTCGCCGCTACCGACGCCGACGCGACGTGGACGCAAAAGCGCGACCGCGCTCTCTTCGCCCTCCTCTATGGCTGCGGCCTCCGGATTTCAGAAGCGGTCGGCCTCAACGACGGCGCCGCGCCTCTTGGCGAAGCGCTGCGCATTCGCGGCAAGGGCGGAAAGGATCGCGAGGTTCCCGTGTTGCCGGTCGTCTCGACGCTGATCGAAGACTATCGCGTCGAGCGCCCGTTCGCGCCTTCGCCGGACGGGCCGCTTTTCATGGGCGTTCGCGGCGGGCGGCTCGGCGCGCGCGCCGCGCAGAAAGCGATGGAGAAAGAGCGCGGGCGCCTCGGCCTGCCGGAGACGGCGACGCCCCACGCGCTCCGCCACGCCTTCGCGACCGACCTTCTCGCCGCCGGCGGGGACCTGCGCGCCGTGCAGGAGCTGCTCGGCCACGGCTCGCTGGAGGCGACGCAGCGCTACACGAAAATCGAGGTGGAGCGCCTCGTCACGGCCCACCGCGCCGCGCACCCGCGCGGGCGGTGAGCAGAGTTTCGTTTAGTGCACGCCGCGCATGTAGCGCTTCACGATCGGTGAAATCAGCAACATCACGACGGCGATGCCGATCGATACCCAAGCGACGTTCGTATAAACGCTCGCATACGTTGCTTTAGCCGCGGCGATATCAGTGATCTGCCCGCCAAGGGTTTCCGCGCCAGTCTGTTTCGCGATGACGCCGGCAAGATAGCCGCCGAACCCAATGTACAGGAACCAGGCCCCCATCGCCATGCCGACCACGCGCGCCGGCGCCAGCTTGGTGATGGCCGACAATCCGACGGGTGAGAGCATGAGCTCCGCTATGGTGTGGAACCAGTAGATCAGCACAATGAAGAGAACCGGCACGAGCGCTGTCGAACCAGAACCGTTGATGCCGGCCGCGAGCGCGAGAAACCCGAGGCCGACGCCCGCGACGCCGAACGCGAATTTCACGGGCGTGGACGGCTCGAGATTGCGTTTCCCAAGCGCCACCCACAACCAGGCCAGAACTGGCGCGAAAAGGATGATGAAGCCGGCGTTGAGGGACTGGAACCACGGTGTCGGAACCACGAACCCGAATACGTCTCGATCAATAATTCGATCCGCGAACAGATTGAGCGACGATCCCGCCTGCTCGAACAACGCCCAGAATGGAATCTGGGCGACAATGAAGTAGAGCGCCGCAAGGAGCTGGCTCCGCTCCTCGCCCTGAACCGTGAAAATCGCGAAGCCGACCAGGAAGAGGAAGGTCAGAAGACCAACCGCCAGCACCATGTTCTGGCCGACGGGCGTTCCATAAAACTCCGCATTCGACACGAGCAGGAACGCCACAAGCATGATGAGCGGCGCCGCAAGATAGCACCAGATTTCGCGGTTCACGCCGAGCAGCCACGGCTCCTTCAGCGCTTCCGGATTTGGCGGTTCGCCGCGGCCTTCCAGAAGCGGCTGCCCCATGAGAAACACGAGAAGGCCGGCGAGCATGCCGAGGCCTGCGAGGCCGAAACCGTACTTCCAGCCGAATTCATAGGCGAGCCAACCACAGGCGAGCCCGGCGGCGAACGAACCAAGATTGATCCCCATATAGAAGATCGTAAATCCGGCGTCCCGACGCCGATCGCCCTGCTCGTACAGCGAACCGACGATTGTTGAGATATTGGCTTTCAGATACCCGACGCCGGCGATGATGAGCGCCAGCGATAGGTAGAGAATGTTTACGTACAAAGGTTCGCGCTCGATACGCGTTTCGTAGGCGTCGGCTGGAACGAGCGGAGGCAGACCGACCGCCTGCGGCTCAACAACGACAATGCCTTCTGTTGTGTACTGCACGACGGATTTAGCGTCTCCGGCCACGACGATCGATGGCGCATCGCCGCCACGACCGTCAGCCGTCAGCTCGTACTCCGATCCCTCATACGTCATGATCTGACGGGATCCTGACCCCTCGAACGCCATGCCCAGGTGCCCGAGCACCAGCAGGATCGCACCGAAAGTCACGGCTTTGCGTGAGCCGAGATAGCGGTCCGCTAGCGTCCCGCCTACGATTGTCATGATGTAAACGAGCGCCAGATACGCCCCGTAGATGAGGCTCGATTTATCGTCCGAAAACAGAAAATGCTGGGTGAGGTAAATCACCAGCAATCCGCGCATGCCGTAGAACGAGAACCGCTCCCACATTTCGGCGAAGAACAGGATGACGAGTCCGCGGGGGTGGCCAAGGAAGGTCTTTCCC
This sequence comes from uncultured Caulobacterales bacterium, assembly GCA_964342855.1. GTDB lineage: Bacteria > Pseudomonadota > Alphaproteobacteria > Caulobacterales > Parvularculaceae > JBCBJX01. Next base: position 28,391 of record CAYFIB010000004.1, on the reverse strand, counting down.
TCGGCGGCCGCGCCGACGGGCGCAGTCGTTTCTGACATGGGCGTTTGTTCCTGAATTGCGGGACGGACGGCGCCGTCGACCGGTGTTATCGCTCTCCAAAAGAGATCGACGCGGATGCGCCGACGTCCTTCAACGTCATGATTTCTTCACCATAATCGGCTGAGCGCGCGAAAATCCAGCCGCGAGAGGAGCAGGATCATCCATGAATGCGCCCGAAACCGGTTTTGTCCTCGATCCGCGGCTTGAAGGCGACACCGCGCATGTCGCCGATCTCGCCTTCTGCCGCGTCCTCCTGATGAACGACGTGCGGTTTCCGTGGCTCATTCTGGTTCCGCGCCGGGAGGGCCTCGCGGAATTCATCGACCTCGCGCCGGAAGAGCGCGCGCGGCTCGCGGGCGAGATCGACGCCGCTTCCTGGGCGCTGAAGGACGAGACGACGTGCGACAAGCTGAATGTCGCCGCGCTCGGCAACATCGTGCGCCAATTGCACGTTCACGTGGTGGCTCGCTTCAAAAAAGACGCCGCCTGGCCCGGGCCGGTCTGGGGTTTTGGCGCCGCAACGCCTTATAAGGCCGAGGAGATCGCGGATCTGTCCGCGCGCATCAGGAGCCGGCTCGCGATTTGACGCCTCCGGCTGAAAGGAGCGCCATGTCCCCCGAAGCCGCCATCACCGAAGCGCGGGCCCGTCTCGACGCCGTCGCCGCGGAAATCGCCCGCGACCCGCAGACGAACTCCGTGCGGCGCCTCGCACTCGACTTCTCCGAGGACATCGAGAGCGGTCGGCTGTCCGTCGCGGCGCTCGGGGGTGTCGTCAACGAACTGAGCCGCCGCCAACTCGTCGACCGGATCGAACGGTTCCGAGACCTGCACCAGCTCGACGCCCTCTCTGAGCGTCGCGCGGCGTTTCGCAAACGACTGGAGGCGCCCGCCGATCAGGGGTTCGGTGCATTCCGCGCCTTCGTGGAGGGCGAACCGCTCGGCGTCGTCTTCACCGCGCACCCGACCTTCGCCATGCGCCCGGAGGGCTACGCCGCCTTCGCAGACGCCCTCGCCTCCGGATCGCTGACCGCCTCGGCGGACGATCTGAAAGCGCCGCGCGGCGGGATCGATCTGAAGACGGAGCACGCCGCCGTGCAGGTCGCGATCGCGCGCGCGCAGGACGCGGTCTCGGCGCTGCGCGCAGACGCGCTTGATCTTGCGAAGGCGCGCTTCCCGAACGAGTGGCGCGCGCTCACGCCCCGCCTCGCCTCTATTGCAAGCTGGGTCGGCTACGATCTCGACGGGCGGACCGACATCCACTGGAGCGCGTCGATTTCGCTGCGCCTGCAGGAGAAAGCCTCGCAGCTCGCGCGGTATGCGAAGAAGCTGACGACCCTCGCGCCGGAGCTGTCGCAGCAGCTCGCAGACGCGGCCGCCTCCGCCGAGGAGGAAGCGGACGCGTTCGCGGGCGATCTTGAAGATCCGGACACGGTCGTCGCCGCCGCGAACCGGCTGACCGGCGCTGATGCGCGCCGAATGACCTCGCTCAGCTCCGCCATCGGTGAGCTTTCAGCTTTGATCGGCGCGGCGCAAAGCGACGACGACGCGCGCGCGCTTCTCCTCGTTCGCGCGGAAATGACCGCCCTTGGCCTCGGCGTCGCGCGGCTGCATCTCCGAGTGAACGCCGCGCAGGTGCGCTCCGCCCTCGCCGAGGACCTCAATCTCGGCGACGCGCCGGAGAGCTTCGGGCGGGTCGCGCTCGCCAAGGCCGCTGACGAGGCGCGCTCGACGCCGGAACGCCAGATCAATTTCGCGTCACTGTTCTTTGAACGGATGACGGCGCGACGCCAGTTCATGCTCTGCAAGCAGATCGTGAAGCACATCGACGCCGACGCGCCGATCCGCTTCCTGATCGCCGAGATCGAGCGCCCCGCGACCGTGATGGGCGCGATTTATCTCGCCCGCCGCTATGGCGTCGCCGACAAGGTGGACATCTCGCCTCTCTTCGAGACGCCGGAAGCGCTAGAGCGCGGCGGCCGATTCATGGAGCAGCTCTTCGACGAGCCGGAGTACATGCGCCAGGCGCGCGAGCGCGGGCGCGTGGCGGTTCAGATCGGGTATTCTGATAGCGGACGGTTCATGGGGCAGGTCGCCGCCGCGCTCTCCGCCGAGCGCCTGCAGGTGCTGATCGCGCGCGAACTGCGCCGTCGCGGCGTTTCGGGCCTCGAGGTTCTCATCTTCAACACCCATGGCGAATCCATGGGCCGCGGCGCGCACCCCGGTTCGTTCGCCGACCGGCTCTACCACCTGACGACGCCATGGGTGATCGGCAAGTTCAAGGATGCGAACGCGCCCCTCGCCCGCGAATTCAGTTTCCAGGGCGGCGACGGGTTCCTGCATTTCTCGACGGAGGAGACGGCGCTCTCGGTTCTGCTCCACATGCTGGAGAGCGAACTTGCGCCGCCAGCACCTGACCTCGACGACCGGTACTACGCCGACATCAATTATTCCTGGGACGTCTACCGAGCCCTGAAGGCGTGGCAGGAAGACCTGTTCGAAGACGAGGGCTATCGCGTCGCGCTCTCAGCCTTCGCGCCGAACTTTCTGTACACGACCGGCTCGCGCAAAACGCGCCGCCAGACGGGCGATGCGGCGGGAACGGCGGGGCCGCGGGCGCTTCGCGCCATCCCGAACAACGCGATCCTCCAGCAGCTCTGCGTCGTCGCCAATGTCTGCGGCGGGCTCGGCGACGCGGCGGGGCCGGAAGGCGACCGCTTCCGCGCCATGCTGGCGGCGAGCCCGCGCCTCAGCGCCTCTGTCGCCCTCGCCGCTCGGGCGCGGGCGCTGACATCGCTCAATGTCCTGCGCGCCTACGCCAGCATGTTCGATTCCGGCTTCTGGCTCGCCAGCGCCACGTGGTCGGACGATCGTAAACGTCGCGAGACGGCGCTCGCGCTCTCCGACGCGCTTCTCGACTATCCCGTCCAGCCTGCGCTCGCCCGTCTCGCCGCGCGCCTCGGCGCCGATCTCGTGCGCCTCGACGCCCTGCTCGCCGGCGTCGGCGTCGGGCCGGATGCGCAAACCTGCCGGGCCGAACGCACCGACCTGCATATTCTGCACGCCGCCCGCATCGCCCTCGCCATGCGCGCGCTCACCCTCGTCGCGCAAACGCCGACTTTCTCCAAACGCCATGATCTCAGCCGCGACGATCTGCTGGCGCAGGCGTTTTCGCTCCGCCTCGGCGAGACAGCCGAGCTCATCGCCGGCGTCTTTCCCGATCGCGCCCGCGAGAGCGCCGCCCTCGCCCGCGTCGCGGAGCCTGGCGAAGCGGATCCGCAAGCGGCGGGGTTCGCGCGCGTCCAGTCCGGCATCGTCGCGCCGTTGCGCGAGATCGCCGACACGATGAGCGACATCACGCTCGCGATCTCCCATGCCTACGGGGCGTTCGGATGATCGAATTGAGCCTCTGCATTTAACTTAATTCTCACCGTAACCGGGCTTTAGTCCCGGGAAACCGCTGCAGGCAAGGCGGTGCGGGGAGGCGTTTTTGGCGTCGACGGGCGTAAATCGGCGGCGAAATGGGAGCGACCCGCTACTGAGCGAGCGTCGCTGGGCGACCGTTCGCGAAACGCTTGCGACGACTGCTCGAAATTCTCTTGTCGCATCGCCGGTCGCTGGCGGTCTTCTCGCGGTGAGCGGTCATCCGACGTTCGCGGCGATTTGGTGGCTTCTCATCTCTGCTTTCGCCGTCGTTCGATTGGCGGTTCTGAACCTTGGCCCCAAACATCTTGGTCAGCGGTGCGAAAGCCTCCTGCTCATTCTGACGTTGGTCGCGTCCGGTTTCCTCTGGTCGGCGCCGTTGACGGTCATCGGGCCGGAAATGACTGCAGGATCCCGTTACGGCGTGGTGCTTTTGGTCGCCATTCTCTGCGCCATCTCCGCAATCGCGTTCTCCGCCGTACCGCTCTTCGCCTTCAGCTTCGCCGTCCCGGCGCTGATCATTCTCTGCGGGTTCTTCATGGCGCAGGGCGAAGGCGTGGTCATTTCCATCGCCACGACGCTCGCCGTGCTGGTGCTCGTCTCCGGCGCCGTGCGCCGCATGGGGTCGAAGCTGGACGAGAGCTTCCTCAATGAAGCTGCGCTCATTCGGCAGACGGAAGAACTGACCAAGCGACAGGAAAGACTGTCAGAAGAAGTCAGCGCGCGCGTCCGCTCAGAAATGCGGCTCAACGGAGCGCTCGCCAGCGCGCGCTCGTTTCAGGCGACGCTGGAGGAGCTTTTTGAGGAATCGTTCGCACGGCAGTCGGCCTCGAGCGACCTGTTCCGAAAGTCCTGCGAAAAAGTCGCCCGCGCGCTGCGCGTTCGCCGCGTGAGTATCTGGTTGCTGGAAGAGAACGGAGCGCGGCTACACTGTCTCAATCTCTTCGATAGAGAACTCGGCGCGCACGATAGCGGCGTCGATCTGTACCGGGTCGACCATGCCGCGTACTTCCGGGCGCTGGATCAGGAACGCGCCATCGTCGCTGACGATGTGTTCAGTCATCCGGCGACAGCGGACTTTTCTGACGATTACCTCAAGCCGATCGGCATCGTGTCCATGCTGGATGCCCCGATCCGCGGCGCTGAAGCGGCGCGCGGCGTCATCTGCTGTGAAAGCGTAAACGAACGCCGCGACTGGACGCCGGATGAGGTGAATTTCGTCGCCGCGGTCGGACAATTGCTCAGCCTGCGCATCCTAGCTGATGACGCGCAAGGACTGAACGACGATCTCGCCGCCGCTCTTCAGGAAGCCAAAGCGGCCAACGCCGCGAAGTCGACGTTCCTCGCCACCATGAGCCATGAAATCCGCACACCCATGAATGGCATTCTTGGAGCGGCGGACATTCTGAAGGACATGAGCCTGACGCCGGAGATGCGGAAGTTCACGACGCTCATCAACGCATCCGGCGAAAGTCTGATGATGATCCTGAACGACATTCTCGATCTCTCGAAGATCGAGGTCGGCAAACTGGATCTCGAGGAAGAGAGCTTTGACCTGGCGGCGCTGATCGACCGGGTCGCGGCGGTCCACTCCATGCGGGCGCGTGAAAAGGGCGTCCGCATAGAGACGGTCTTCAAGTCCCAACTCAAAGACCGCGTGGGCGACCAGCATCGTCTGACGCAGGTCCTGCACAACCTCACGTCCAACGCCGTGAAATTCTCGACGGACGGCGACGTGACGATCTCTGTCGAAGACGACAACGACGGGGTGGTGATCGCGGTCGCCGACAGCGGCGTCGGCATGGACGCCGAAGCGGCCGCCCGTGTCTTCAAACCGTTCCAACAGGCGGACTCTTCCACCACGCGAAAACATGGCGGTACGGGCCTCGGCCTCGCGATCGTCCGTGGCATCGTCGACGCGATGCAGGGACGTATCGAGCTCAAAACGAAACCCGGCGAAGGATCGACGTTCAGGCTCCACCTGCCGTTGCCGCAAGCTGATGAACCGACGGAAGATTCGCGCCGCGAGGTTTCCAGGTCCCAACGCGGCGATTTCGCGCGCACCGCGATCCGCGCGCTCGTTGCAGAAGACAATGAAACCAACCGCCTGATCATGGACGCGTTCCTGAAACGTGCGGGCGTCGAAGCCGTTTACGCCGTGAACGGAAAAGAGGCCGTAGACGCGTTTGAGGTCGGCGGTTTCGACGTCGTCCTGATGGATATCCAGATGCCGGAGCTCGACGGCGTCGGCGCCTTCGACGCCATTCGCGCGATCGACGAACAGGCGGGCGGCCGCAATACGCCCATCATCGCCGTCACCGCAAACGCGATGGCGCACGAGGTGAAATCCTATCTTACGCACGGGTTTGACGGGCATCTTCCAAAACCCATCACCGAGGCGGGGCTCGATGACATCCTTGTCGCCGCCCTGACCGCACGCGCCGCCGACGCGGCCTGACGTTCACCCATACGCCTCACGGGCGCACGCGCGCATCCTTGAACGCCGATGACGCGTTTGCGCGTTCCCATTTCTATCGCCCCACGATAGAAGCGCTGAATGTTTACGCGCGATCAGTACGGCCTCGCTGTCTCCAACGCCTCGTCCGACGCCATCGCGTCCTACGATGCGTACGCCTTCTCGTTCATTTCGTACGGCCCGGATATCCGGCTCCTGTTCGCGGCCGCGGACGACGCGCCGGACGCGCCGCTCTTACAGGCGCACGCCGCCGGCCTGCATATGGCGTTCGAAGGCCGCGAAGGTTTTGAAAGCGCGCAGCCCTATCTGGAAAAGATGCGAGCGGCCGCGAAGCACGCCCGCCCGCGCGAAGCGGCCTATTGCGAGGCGGTCGAGGCGTGGGCCCGGCGCGATTACCGCACGGCGCTTTCGCGTTTCGATGCGGTGACGGCCGCGTGGCCCGCCGACCTCTGCGCGATCAAATGGGCGCAATATCACGCCTTCAATCTCGGTGACGACGCCGCGCTCCGCCGCCTCGGCGACCGGGCGATGATCGCGCACCGGAACGCGCCCTTCGCCCACGGCATGCGGGCCTTCGGGTTGGAGCAATCCCACCGCATCGGCGAAGCGGAAGACGAGGCGCGCCGCGCCCTCGATATCGAGCCGGGCGACGCCTGGGCCCACCACGCCATGGCGCACGTCTTCGAAACGCTCGGACGCGCCGAAGAAGGCGCCCAGTGGATGCGCGCGAACTCCGCCTGGTGGGCGGATCGCGGCGTCTTCATCCGCCTGCATAACTGGTGGCATACGGCGTTGTTCAACCTGACCTGCGGGCGTACGGACGAAGCCGTCAGCATCTTCGATGAGCGCCTCGTCGGCGAATGGCCGGAGTTCCCGCAGGAGCAGATCGGCGCCGTCTCCATGCTCTGGCGCCTTGAAATGCGCGGCGTCGAGGTCGGCGACCGGTGGGCGCCCGTGGTCGAGCAGGCCCGCGCCCGCGCCGGCGAAACGCTTCTTCCGTTCCATGAGCTACACTACGCCTACGCGGTCGCACGCGCAGGGACGGCGGAAGAAAGCGCCGCGCAGCTAGCGCACATCGACGCGGCGGGCGAATCCGGCATGCCGCATGCGGACGTCTGGCGCGGGGTCGTCGCTCCCGCGGCGCGCGGCGTGATCGCCTTCGCGCAGGACCGCTACGAGGACGCCGCCATCGAACTCGGCGAAGCGCTGCCCGGCCTGCAGTCCATCGGCGGCAGCCACGCGCAACGCCATGTTTTCGTGGAAGCGCTCGCCTACGCCCGCGCGCAGGCTGCGCCGTCAGCCGCCGCAGCGTAACTCAGGTCGCGAGCTTCAGCTTCTTCTTGTCGAAGACCTTCAGGACGGTCGCCAGATCATGGCCGCGCTTCAGAATGGCGCCGCCCATGGCGATGACCGCGTAGGCGCCCTGCCGCTTGGCGAGCTTCGGGCGCTTCTCCACGCGATAGAGCGGCGCTTCGGACGAGCGTCGAAAAATGCTGAAGGTCGCCGCTTCCGGATCCAGGTCGATGGCGTAGTCGCGCCACTCGCCGCTCGCGACGAAAAACCCGTAGAGCGACAGGATCTGGTCGAGCTCCCGGCGTTCGAACACCACGTCCGGCTTGGCGCGGGTGCGGGCGGGAGCGGCGGGCTGCAAAGGCTCAATAGTCGCCATTCCCCGAGCTTAAGCGCGCGCCGACGGACGCCGCAACCCGCGCGCGCTTTTCGGCGAGAAAGCGCGCATATCCCAAAAAGGCCCCATTTGGCGCCTTTTGCGGCCTTCATCGCAGGCGAATGTCTGAGCGTCGGCCGGGCCGGCGGGCGCGAAATTCCGGATTTCCATCGCCCCCAGCCCCCGGGAGATCAGACCCCCGGCCCGGACGGCGTCCTCAGCCGAAAAATGACGGCGTCCTCCGCCAATAATCTCGCAAATTCTGCGCTTCAGCCCGCGAGGGCGGCGAGCACCGCGGCGGCGAACGCCGGACCGTCGAACCGCTCGCCTGAATAGTCGTAGCCGCGACGGACGATCACCACGCCTTCCGCCGGAACAATGATGATGAACTGCCCGCGATTGCCGAGGGCGGCGTAGGTTCCCTCCGGCACGCCCGGATACCCCTGATAGAGCCAGAACTGCGCGCCGTAGCCGCGCGAGGGCCGCGTCTGCGCGCGGGGCGGCTGCGCGGGGGCGGGCGTCGCGACGTACTCGGACCAGCCTTCCGGCAGAATGCGCCGCCCGTTCCAGACGCCGTCATTGAGGTACAAAATTCCGAGCCGGGCGAGATCGCGCGCCGTTGTCCAGACCTGGCTGGAGAGGATGAAGTTTCCGTCCCAATCGGTCTCAAGCGCCGTGTGCGTCATGCCGATGGGCAGAAGCACCTTCTCGAACGGAAAGCGGAGATACGCCGCATCGTCGTCCATAGCGGCGCGCAAGGTCCGCATGGCGAGCATGGTGTCGTTATTGGCGTAGCGCCAGCGCGCGCCCGGCGTCGCCTCGAGGCGGTTCGCGACCGCATGCTCCGTCACCAGACCGCCGCCGAAATAGACATCATCCGTACGGTTGCCCGCGGAGCGTCCGCCGAGGCCGGACGCCATCTGCAACAGGTTCTCCAGCGTGATCGCCTGACGCGGATCACCGTCGCGCGACCACTCCGGAATTCCGGTCGGCGCCGTCACGTCGAGCACTCCTTCATGGACCGCGGCGCCGATGATCGTCGCGGCGACGGACTTCGCCACGGACCAGGTCCGCTGCGAAGTATGGATCGTGTACCCATCAAGATAGCGCTCATCGATGAGCGCGCCGTTCTTTACGATCACGACGGCGCTCGTCACGCCACCGAATTCGCCCGCAAAGGCGTTGTCGATGGCGTCGGTCAAAGCCGCATTTTCGTGCTTCAGAGCCCCTTTCGGGAGAGCGTCCCCGTCCGGCCATGGCGCGTTCGCTTTCGGCGCAGCGGACGCGTCGACGTCGGCGCGCGGCAGGTTTTCGACGAACGACGCATCCGCGCCCGTTGGTAGGCCGGAGCAGCCGAGGAACGGGCGCCAAGCGGCGATGCGCGGCGGCATGTCGTCGGCGAAGCGCACGGAAACCGTCTTCGCGCGGCGATTGATCGACGCCTTTGGCAAACTCGGCAGAACCGGCTCCAGCTCCGGGTAGATGTTTGTCAGCTCGTCAGCGGCGATCTGCGCGCCCGATTTCCCGCCGTTGAAGATCCCCGAGCAGAGGAACTGCGCCTTGTAGCCCGCGGCGAGCGACAGGGTCCGCCGATCGGGCGCGGCGTCTTGGGCGATCGCCGCCCCGAACAGAGAGGCGAGCGCGGTGATGAGAGCGGCGGCGCGGCGCATGGGCGATCTCCGATCAAAGCTGTTTCATGCGACGCTACCGAGGCTGCCGGCCGCGCGAAAGGGAGCCGGGCGAGTTGCCGCTGCGGAGCGGCCCCGCTAGCACCGACGTTCGCGACCAAACGTCGAAGGATCCCCGCCCATGTCCGGCGTCATCACCATCGCCGCCCCGCTTTACGCGATCATCCTGACGGGTTTTCTCGCCGGGCGGCGCGGGCTGATGAGCGAGGCGAACGCCGGCGCGCTCAACCGCTTCGTCTTCCTCTTCGCCATGCCCGCGGCGGTTTTCCGGTTCGCCGCGACAAACCCGCCGCCGAGCGGCGAGACGGCGTTTTACGCCCTCACCTACCTCGCCTGCGCGCTTTCGGTCATGGCGGGCGCCTATTTTGTCGGCCGAAAACTCCTCTCCCTGACGAAACGCGAGGCGGGGGTCCACGCCTTCGGATCGACCCTCGGCAACGCCGTATTTCTCGGCATTCCCATCGCCCTCTCCGTGCCCGGCTGGGGCGGCCCCTTTCTCATCCTGATCCTGATGGAGGGGATCTTCATCATGTCCGTCGGCGCCATCCTGATGACCGCGCCCGAGGACGGGGCGAAACGCAGCTTCACTGAGCAGGCCCTCGGCTCCGCGCAGCGCGTCTCGCGCAACCCCATCGCCATGGGCATGATCGCAGGGTTCATTCTCTCCGCCCTCGGCGCGTCCCTGCCGGAGCCGGTGGAGCGCTTCGCCCTTTTCCTCGGCGGCGCGGCGGGGCCGGCGGCGCTCTTCTCCCTCGGCGTCGTTCTGGCGCAGAAGCGGGACGCGCCGGCGGCGGGCGGCTTGCAATCCGTACTCGCCATAACGGCGCTGAAGCTCTGCCTACTGCCGCTGCTGGTCATCGGCGCGATGCACCTCATCGGCGCGAGCTGGGCGCAGATCGGCGCGGCGGCGCTTTTCACCAGCGTGCCCATGGGCGTCGGCGTCTACGTGCAGGCGGCGCACTACGGAATTTATCAGCGCCGCATCGCCCTCGCGCTGACCGCGACGACCATCCTGTCCATGCTGACGGTTTCGACCGTTCTGCTGATCTTCGCGCCGTCAGGCTGAGGCGGCGGGCGCAAGGCCGAGCGCGGCGAACATCGCCGCGTCCGTATCGGCTTCGGGGTTCTTCGCCGTCAGCAGCGTGTCGCCGATGAAGATCGAATTCGCGCCCGCCATGAAGCAGAGGGCCTGCGCTTCAACGCTCATGTTCTCGCGGCCTGCGGAGATCCGCACCGCCGAAGTCGGCATAAGAATGCGGGCGACGGCGCACAACCGCGCGAAGGTGACGCCGTCCACGGGGTCCGCATCCGCAAGCGGCGTGCCGGGCGCCGGCATCAGCGCGTTGATCGGCACGCTCTCCGGGTGCGGATCCATATTCGCGAGCGCGAGGAGAAGGCCGATGCGGTCTTCGGCCTGCTCGCCCATGCCGACGATTCCGCCGCAGCAGACCTTCATGCCGGATTTTCGCACGCGCGCGAGGGTTTCGATGCGGTCTTCGAACGTCCGGGTCGAGATCACCTTGTCATAGTACTCGGGCGACGTATCGATATTATGGTTGTAATAGTCGAGCCCGGCGTCAGCCAGCTGTTCGGACTGCTCGTCTGTCAGCATGCCGAGGGTCATGCAGGTCTCGAGGCCGAGCGCCTTCACGCGGCCGACCATATCGAGAAGCGCGGGCATGTCGCGCTCTTTCGGCTCCCGCCAGGCCGCGCCCATGCAGAAGCGCGCCGCGCCGCCCGCTTTCGCGCGCTCCGCCGCCGCGACGACGGCGTCCGCCTGCATCAGTTTCGACGCCTTCAGCCCCGTATCGAAATGGGCGGACTGGTTGCAGTAGCCGCAATCCTCCGGGCAGCCGCCGGTCTTGATGGAGAGGAGCTGCGCGGTCTCCACCTCGTTGGGCTCATGGTGGGCGCGATGGACCTCTTGCGCTTTCAGGATGAGATCGATCAGCGGCAGCTCGAACAGCGCCTCGGTCTCCTCGCGCGTCCAGTCGGAGCGGAGAGCGGAAACGGGATCGGCGGCGTCGAGCATGGGGCAGGTCCTGAAGTTTCGTCCCGCGCACCCTATCGACGCGCGCCTCGCGCGCAACGGGGCGCCTCAGCTGTCGCGCTTGCGCCGGAAGGCGGCGACGAAACCGAACGGTCGCGCGAGCACCATGCGGATGTGCGCGAGATCGCGCCGGAGGCCGCCGCCTTCCGCGCTTTCGGTGAGAAGGAACGCCGCCGTGGCTGCAGAGAGCAGCCCCAGGATCACCGCGCCCCAGCCGACGGCGTTGAAGCCCGACGCCATGGCGGCGCGGTAATTCTCCAGCGCCGCGCCCGAGAGCGTCGCGCTCCCCGCGCCGAAGCCCGCTGCGCGCGCGCCCTCCCCCGCCGCCGCCTCGAAGCCCATGGCCGCGACGACGCCGAAGCCCGCGACGGCGAAGAGCGTGCCCGTGCGCGCGACGGCGTTGTTCACGCCCGACGCCGCGCCATGGTTCGCGTCCTCGGTCGAATTGAAGATCGCCGTTGAAAGCGCGGGCACGACGACGGACATGCCCGTCCCGAAAATCAGCATCCCGACGAAGGCGCCGAGCACGATCTCGGCCGCGAAAGGCGAAAGCGCCATCCACCACATGCCGAGGCTTGCGATGAGGGAGCCGACCGTCAGCATCGCCCTCGTCCCGAAGCGATCAATGAGCCCGCCGGAAACCCGCGAGAGGAGCCCCATGGTGACCGCGAAGCCGAGAAACGTGCGCCCCGTCATGTCGACGCCGTAGCCATAGGCCTCTTTCAGAACGATGGGGTAGAAGAGGAACAGCCCGCTGAAGGCGCCGTAGAGACAGAACGTCAGTAGATTGACGACATTGAATGCGCGCGACGCAAAGAGCGCGGGCGGCGCCATGGGCGCGGGCGCACGCAACTCCTGACGGAGGAAGGCCACGGCCGCGGCGACCCCGAGGCCGATGGCCGCCCAGGCGAAGGTTCGCCCGCCGGCGCCGGGCGTCGGCGCCGATGCGCCTTCGCCCGACACCGCGCTCAGGGTGATGAGCCCCCAGGCGATGGCGCCCAGCGCGAGGACCGCAAGCCCCGCCCCGGTCCAGTCGATGGCGGCGGGGCGCTCGGCCAGCTCCTGCTTCGGCGTCTTCCACAGGGTGAGGAGGATGGCGAACGCGCCAAGGGGCGCGTTGATGAAGAAGATCCACCGCCAGCTGACGGCTTCGGCGAGGAAGCCGCCAAGCGGCGGGCCGACCGCCGTCATGATGGCCGAGGCCGCCGCCCACGCGCCGATGGCCTTGCCGCGTTCTTCTTTCGGATAGGCCGCCGCGATGAGCGTCAGCGATATCGGCGCAAGAAGCGCCGCGCCCAGCCCCTGCGCCGCACGCCCGGCGATGAGGGCGGCCGGGTTCGGCGCGAGCCCGCAGAGCATGGAGGCGACGACGAAGAGCGCCACGCCGGCGAGGAATACCCCGCGCCGCCCGAACAGATCGCCCATGGACCCGCCGACGAGAATGAACGCGGCGAGCACAAGGGTGTAGGCGTTGGAGATCCAGAGGATGTCCGAAAGCCCGGCGCCGAGGTTTTCCTGAATGGGCTGCAGGGCGAGCGTCACCGCCGTCCCGTCGATGAACGCCATGGACGATCCGAGCACGGAGGCGGCCAGCACGTATTTGCGGTCGCCCCGCGGGCAGTTCGGCGCGTTGTCGCTCGTCGCCCTTTCGCTCACCCTCGCCCTGTCAGTCGCTTGCGTTCGCCCTCCCCTAACACGAAGCGCCGGGCGCGCGGCCACTAAAAAGCCCCGCGCGAATGGCGGGGCTTTTCGAGGCTCTCACGCGTCGTCCGGCTTACGCGGCCTTGTCGGACGGCGACCAGATGAATTTCTGGAACGCCGGATCGACCGGCGTCTGCGCGAGGCGGTTCACGTAGTTGGACATCACCTTCTGGGCGTAGCCGAGCACCACTTCTAGAACCTGACGCTTGGTGTAGCCCGCATCGAGAAACGCCTGAACGTCCGCGTCCGACACGTCGCCGCGCTGGCGGACGATCTTCAGCGTGAATTCGCGCAGGGCTTCAAGATGATCCGTCGGCAGCGGCGTGTTGGTGCGCAGAGCGTTGATGATCACATCATCGACGCCGACGCTTTTCGCGATGCCGGTGTGCGCGGGAACGCAGTAATGGCACTCGTTTTCGACGTTGATCGTCTGCCAGACGACGGTCTGCTCATCATTGTTGAAGCTGGAGTTCTGAAAGTTCGAGTGCGCGACCTGATAGGCGTCGAGCAGGCCAGGCGCTTCCGCCATCACCTTGTGGAGGCCCGGCAGCATGCCGAACGCGGCCTGCGATTTGGCGAGCAGGGGTTTTGCGTCTTCCGGGGCGGTCGTGGCGTCGTAAAGCGTGAAGTCTGTCATGGCGTCGTGTCCTCTGTTTGGCGGCGCTGGGCCGGGCGACGCCGCGGACGTGCGCCCTTTTGAGCGATCGCTCAATGCTCAATTTGAGCAATCACTCAAATTTGAGAGCGCGTGACGCGGGACTTCTTCGAAAACTCCGCCTAGTTTCAACGCCATGGGACGCGCCCAACCATATGATCGCGACGCGGCGCTGGCGGCCGCGACGGCGCTGTTCTGGCGCAAGGGCTATCACGCCACCTCGCTGAAGGACCTTGAAGCCGCCCTCTCCATGAAGCCGGGCAGCATCTATGCGGCGTTCAAGAGCAAGGAGGCGTTGTTTCTGGAGAGCCTCGACCGCTACTTCGTCGCCGGACGGGACGAGCTGAGCGCAATTGTCGAGACGACCACCTCGCCGCTCTGCGCGCTCGCGGACTTTCTGCTGTCGTTCGCGGATACCGAGCGGACCGGAAACGGTCCCTATGCCTGCATGGTCGTGAAAACCATGCTGGACGCGACGCTGGAGGACGCCGAAATCGCCGCGCGCTCCCGTCAGTACCTTGATGATATGCAAGGGGAGATCGTGCGCGGTTTCCAACGCGCGAAAGAGCTGGGCGAACTTTCCGCGGACGCCGATATCGATCTACTGGCGCACCGGTTTCAGGCGGAACTCACGGCGTTGCGCATCGAAGCGCAGCGCGGATGCGCGCCGGAGAAGCTCCGCGCGCTCGCCGAGAGCATGGCGAGCGACGTGGAGCGGCTCCGCGCCGCTCCTTCGGCTTAATCAAATCCTGACACGGATTTCCATACACGAGATCAACAGCGCCGATCTCGGCGCGTTTCCTCAGGTGCGGCGGCGGCGCAGATAGAGCGCCGCGGCGCCGAGCAGGGTGAGACCGAAACCGGCGGGGGCCGAGGTTTCGATCGGGTCAGAACCGCGCACGAAGAAAATACCCGCATCGCCGACAGCGCCGCTGTCGCTCGGCCCCGTTCCTTCGGTGACGATGGAGAGGCCGCGCTCGAAGCAACCAGGGTCGCCCGCTTTGCCGAGGCATCCGCCCGGCGGGATTGTCACGAACGGCGAATACGTGATCCCGACCGTGAGCAGATTGTGAAGCTGCGAGGCGCCGCTCTCCGGCTTTACTTCTTCCGTCGTGCCGCTGACGCGGAAGACGTCTGTGCTGTTGCCGCCCGTTTGTCCGAGCATCTGAATGAGGGTTTCTGCAACGGCGAACAGCGACTGGAACTCGGCGTCAGTAAGGCCGACGCTCGCGGGCGGCGCGCCGTCGACATTAACGGTCAGTTCGTTGAACGGAAGCCCCGTATCCGGATCGACCAGCCCGGCGTTGGCGAACAGCTCGACGACTTCGTTCCGCGTCGCCCGCCGGAAGCCGAGGGCGGCGAACTGGTCCTTGATATTATCGAACGGTTCCTGCGCGAGGCTCAGATCGGCCCACTCAAGGCCGGTCGCGGTATCGACCGTCAGATTGAAGCCGTCATCGCCGGCGCCGAGGCCCGCTTCGTTCGCGCCGATCAGCGCCGCGTGACCCGTAGTGGCGAAAAACAAGGCCGAAACGCCAGAAATCGTTGCAAGAATCCGCTTCATCACTTCCCCCGAAGTCATCTTTCCAACAGAGACTGTGAACAAAAGATAGCACTAACTTCGCCCTCCGGCCACCGGCAGGGCGCGTTACTGCACGCAGACTTTGAATTCAGACGTCCAGAGCCGCGCTGAGTGCGTTTTCTTGAATGAACTCCCGGCGCGGCTCGACGACATCGCCCATCAGCTTTGAGAAGAGATTGTCCGCGCCGTCGCCTTCCGGGATCGTCACGCGCAGGAGCGTGCGAGCGTTGGCGTCGAGGGTCGTCTCCCAGAGCTGGTCGGCGTTCATTTCGCCGAGACCTTTATAGCGCTGCAGCTTCACGCCCTTTTCGCCGAAGTCGCGCACGGCTTTCAGGAGCGTCGTCGGACCGAACACGTCGCGCACATCGTCCTTCACGCGGAACCAGCCCGGTTTGGCGAACGTCTCCGCCACCGGGATCGCCGCGTTGAGGAGGCGACGCGCATCGGCGGAGGCGAGAAGCTCCGCATCCAGCGGCCAGCGTTCTTCGACGCCGCGCACCGTCCGTGAAAGGACGAAACCGCCCTGCCCGTCCAGCTCGCCCTTCCAGCCGCGCTCGACCTCATCGGAGATAGCGTCGAGCCGCTCTTCGACGACGCGCAGGCGCGCCTCGGCGTCCGCCTCGTCCTCCAGCGGCTTCAGCGCGCCTGCGAGGGCGGCCTGCACGAGGAGGCGGCGGCCATAATGGGCCGGGATGCTTTCGAGCGCGCGCTCGACGGCGCGCGCGTGGCCGATGATTTCGGACAGCTCGCCGCCCGCAACCTGGGAGCCGTCATGCAGCTCCAGCCGCGCCTCTCCGGCGCCCTCCGCGAGCAGATAATCGTCAAGAGCTTTTTCATCGAGGAGATAGGTTTCCGACTTGCCGCGCATCACCTTGTAGAGCGGCGGCTGGGCGATGAAGAGGTGACCGCGCTCAATGATCTCCGGCATCTGACGATAGAAGAACGTCAGCAGCAGCGTGCGGATGTGGGAGCCGTCGACATCGGCGTCCGTCATGATGATGATTTTGTGGTAACGCAGCTTGTCCGGGTTGAAATCGTCCCGCCCAATCCCCGTGCCGAGCGCGGTGATCAGCGTGCCGATCTCCTGACTGGAGAGCATCTTATCGAAGCGCGCGCGCTCCACATTCAGGATTTTACCGCGCAGCGGCAGGATCGCCTGGTTCTTCCGCTCACGGCCCTGTTTGGCCGAGCCGCCGGCCGAGTCGCCCTCGACGATGAAAAGCTCGGATTTCGCCGGGTCGCGCTCCTGACAGTCCGCCAGTTTGCCCGGCAGCGAGGCGACGTCGAGCGCGCCCTTGCGCCGCGTCAGCTCCCGCGCCTTGCGCGCCGCCTCCCGCGCGGCGGCGGCTTCGGCGATCTTGCCGATGATGCGTTTCGCTTCGCCCGGGTGCTCTTCCATCCACGTGGAGAGCGCTTCGTGCACGGCGCTTTCAACGATCGGCCGCACCTCGGATGACACGAGTTTGTCTTTCGTCTGCGACGAGAATTTCGGGTCCGGGACTTTCACGGAAAGGACGCAGGTGAGCCCTTCGCGCGCATCATCGCCGGTGATGGAGACTTTCTCTTTTTTCGAAAGCCCCGTCTCGGTCGCGTAGGAGTTCACGACACGGGTGAGCGCGCCGCGAAAACCGGCGAGGTGCGTGCCGCCGTCCTTCTGCGGAATATTGTTGGTGAAGCAGAGAACCTTCTCGTGATAGCTGTCATTCCACCACATGGCGACGTCGACACCGACGCCTTCGCGCTCTACCTGAAAGGTGATCGGCGCCGGAACCAACGAGCCCTTTGACGAATCGAGGTGACGCACGAAGGCTTCCAGCCCGCCTTCGTACTGCATCAGCACTTCTTTTTTCTCCACATGGCGCTCATCGCGCAGGGAGATCGCGACCCCGGAGTTGAGGAAGGCGAGCTCGCGCAGGCGCTTCTCCAGCGTGTCGAAATCGAACAGCGTCATCGTAAACGTGTCAGTGGACGGCAGGAAAGTGACCTCCGTACCCGACTTGTCCGTATCGCCCACGACCTGAAGATCGCCTTCCGGCTCGCCATGACGGAAGCGCATGAAATGCTCTTTGCCGCCGCGCCAGACCCGCAGCTCCAGCCATTCCGAAAGCGCGTTCACCACGGAAACGCCGACGCCGTGCAGGCCGCCGGAGACCTTGTAGGAATTGGAGTCGAATTTTCCGCCTGCGTGCAATTGGGTCATGATGACCTGCGCGGCGGAGACGCCTTCTTCAGGGTGGATCTCCGTCGGAACGCCGCGGCCGTTGTCGGCGATGCGGGCCGAGCCGTCTTCGCGCAGCACCACTGAGACGGTGTCGCAGTGCCCCGCCAGCGCCTCGTCGATGGCGTTGTCGACCACCTCGTAGATCATGTGGTGGAGGCCCGAGCCGTCGTCAGTGTCGCCGATATACATCCCCGGGCGCTTGCGGACCGCGTCGAGGCCCTTCAGCACCTTGATGGATTGCGCGCCGTATTCGGCGTTCTCAGCGGCGTCCGCCGCGGGCGTGGTCTGCGCCATGATTTACCAGCTTTCCATGCCGTGCGTTCGCGATCGCGCGCGCCGCTACCCGTCTTCGGGATACGCGGCGCCAGCTTCGATACGGACGCGTTGACAGCGTTCTTCCCAAGCGTCGAACAAAGGCCTGTCGGAGCCCGTCGAAAACGCCTGAACGCCTAACGAATCGATAGCGGAGAATAGCGCGGAACGACGGCTCTCGTCGAGATGCGCGGCCAGTTCATCGAGCAATAAAACCAATGGCGGACCAAGGGGTTCCGCGATTTTGAGCGCCTTGGCGTTGGCGAGAACGAGACCGATGAGAAGCGCCTTCTGTTCGCCGGTCGAACACGCCTTCGCGGGCTGGCCTTTCGCGGCGTGAACGACCTTGAGATCGGACCGGTGCGGCCCTTCCAGCGCACGACCGGCGTCGGCGTCCCGACGGCGCGCGCGGGCGAGCCGTTCGAGGTATCCGGCCTCCACCGCCGCGCGGTCCTCGCCGCTTATCGTGCGCTCCAGAACGCCCTCGATTTCGATTTCCGCTGCGGGAAAAGCGCCCTCGGCGACCGAGGAGGCCTCCAGACGGTCGACCATCGCCCGGCGCGCGGCGGCGATGGCGACGCCCGCTTCGGCCATGCGCGCCTCCAGCCCGTCGAGCCAGGCGGGATCGGCGCGCCCATCGTCCAGCAACTTCTGACGTTCGCGCATGGCGCGCTCAAAGGCCGAAGCGGCGCCCGCGTGCGCAGGCTCATGGGCGAGGGTCATCCGGTCCAGAAACCGGCGGCGCTCGCCGGCGCCCTCCGCGAACAGACGGTCGAGCGCCGGGGTCAACCACAGGAAACGCAGGCGCTCGGCGAAGGCGCCGGGGCCCGTCGCCTCGCCATCCACGCGGCACAGCTTCTTGTCCGGCGCCCCGGCGTCCGCCCCGACGCCGAGCCGCACGTCGCCGTCAGTGTCCGCCATCGTCAACGACGCCGCCCACCCGCCGACGCCATCCGTTCGCGGAAGGTCTTTCAGGGTCGCGCGCCGCAAACCGCGCCCGGGAGCGAACAGGGAGAGCGCTTCAAGAAGATTGGTTTTGCCCGCGCCGTTCGGCCCGAAGAACGCCACCGGACGCCCGTCGAAGCGGATGTCGACGGCGGAATAGGACCGATAGTCCTGCAGCGACAGGCGCGCGAGGCGGGCCGCGCTCACACCCGAAGCGGCATCAGCACGTAGAGCGCCCGCGGCTCTTCCTCATCATGAATGAGGGTTGGAGACGCGGCGTCGGCGAACGAAAAGGTCATAGCGCCGCCATCGACCTGGTTCGCGACGTCGGTGAGGTAACGCGCGTTGAAGCCGATCTCGAGGGCGTCGGAACCGTAATCGACCGAGAGCTCCTCCAGCGCCGAGCCCGCTTCCGGGTTGTTGACGGCGAGGCGCAGCTTGTCCTGCTCCATCACCATCTTCACCGAGCGCGTGCGGTCTGCCGAGACGGTCGCCACGCGGTCGACGGCGCGTTTGAATTCGTCCGTCTCCACCCGCATCGCCTTGTCGTTGCCGGCGGGAATGACGCGCTGATAGTCCGGGAACGATCCGTCCACGAGCTTGGAGGTGAGCACCAACTCGCCGAAGCGGAACCGGATCTTGGACGGCGACACCTCGATGCCGACGACATCGTCCGCGTCGTCGAGCAGGCGGCGCAGCTCCAGCACCGTCTTGCGGGGAACGATCACGCCCGGCATGGCCTCGCCCCCCGCAGGGAGATCGGCGTCGACGCGGGCGAGGCGGTGACCGTCCGTTGCGGCGGCGCGCAGGAGCGGCGCGTCCCCATCCGTATAGGGATGGAAGTACACGCCGTTCAGATAGTAGCGCGTCTCTTCTTGCGACATGGCGAAGTGCGCCTTGTCGATCAGACGCTTCAACTCGCCCGCCTGTATGGAGAACTGAACGTCGAGATCATCGGCGGAGAGCGCCGGAAACTCATCGTCAGGAAGGATCGCGAGGGTGAATTGCGACCGACCGGAGGAAAGCTTCAGCCGCCCCTGCTCCGGCTGGGTTTCAAGACGCGCCTGGGCGCCTTCCGGCAGGCGCTTGACGATCTCGAAGAGCGTGTGGGCGGGCGCGGTGACGGCGCCCGGCGTCCCGACATCGGCGGGCGCGCGTTCGGCGACCTCCACGTCCAGATCCGTCGCCGTCAGCGAAAGCGTCGCGCCATCGGCCTGCAGAAGAACGTTGGCGAGGATCGGAATGGTGTTCCGACGCTCGACGACGCTCTGCACGTGTCCGAGCGCTTTCAGGAAGGCGGACCGCTCGATGGTGACAATCATGGGACGCTTCGCTCGCTGGTGGGCCGCTCACGCGGGGTTCGACAGGGCGAGCCCGCCGGCCGACCGCCGACGCGACTCAGGGCCGCCGACACTAAACCAGCCGGTCCCGAAACGGAACCGCGTCAGATGCGCGATTCCAGACGCTGCCGCGTCCGCTGCATGAGGGCCGCGAACTCCTTGTCCGCGGCGATGAGGTCTTCAGCGCGCTGGACGGAGCTTATGACCGTAGAATGATCGCGACCGCCGATGGCGGCGCCGATCTGGACGTACGGGTCCTGCGTCAGCGACTTGGCGAGGAAGGTGGTCGCATGGCGGGCGCGCATGACTCGCTTGGTGCGGCGCTTGCCTTCGATTTCGGCGATAGGCACCTCGAACACCGCCGAGACCGCGTCCTTGATCTCGGCGATGGAGACCGGCCCCGCGCCGACGGCGAGCTGGTCCTTCAGGACGTTTTCGGCTCGTTCCACGGTCATGTCTCCTCCGTACTCGCGCAAGTGCAGCAGCAGGAATCGCAGAGCCCCGTCGAGTTCGCGGGCGCTCACGCGCAGCTTCACGGCGAGGGTGCGCAACACGTCGTCCGCAATCGGTTTTAGCCCCCAGCGCCCGCAGCCGATTTCAGCTTTGGCGCGGAGGATCTGATGGCGAAGCTCAAGGCCCGGCGCCTGCACCGGCGTGGAGAGGCCGCCTTCCAGTCGTGAGGTCAATCGTTGACTGACACCGGACTGGGCGAGCGCGTGCGGGGGCTGACCGCCAGCCACGATCACCGTCTTCCCCTGCACGGCCATGGTGTCGATGATGTTGAGGACTTCTTCCTGCGAGCCCTCGCGGCCCTTGAGAAAGTGAACGTCGTCGATCAACAGCATGTCAGCCGAGCGCAGGAACCGTTTCAGCTCACGGACCGTCTTGTCCTGATAGGCGCCCATATAAGCCGACACGAGTGCGTCGGCCGAGATCATCAGAACACGCGCCCCGGTCGCCTCGCCCTTCTGCGCCGCTTCAATGCGCGCATGAGCGGCGGCGTGCAGCAGGTGTGTTTTTCCGCAACCGGATGGACCCCAGATGTAAACCGGATTGCCGATGGCCATGCCGCGCGCAGCTTCGCGCGCTGCGGCGTGCGCCATGCGGTTTTCATCGTCGATGACGAAGCTGTCGAAACGAGCCGCCGCGTCGATCGGCGTGACGACTCCGAATCCAGGATCGCAAACGACAGGCCCTTCGGAGCTGATCGGCGCCTTCAACGCCGGCTCGGCCGGTGCGGCGTCGCTCGCCTCTACGCCCGCCTCAACCGAGGCGAGCGGCGCGCCGCGCTCTCCGTAGACGAGCTCGACCGAGCTGACGCCGCCTAGATGCGCGCGCAATGCGGTGACAAGCGCGTCGAAGTAGCGCGAACGGATCTCCTGCGCGACGAACTTGCTTCGTACACGTATAGTCAGAGCGTCGTCCTGACGGGTGATGAGGCTCATGTCCTCGAACCATGTCGAGTACGCGCCATCTCCGACATTCGATTTTAAAGCCGAAAGGCACCGCGCCCATTCTGCGGCTTTTTCGGACCAGCCTGGTTCGCTCGTAGTCATCCTGCAAAATCCACAACTTCGTCGTGACGGCGCGACGCGCCGCCCGGAATACTCCGGCGATGAACGTTTAATCTGAAGACAGCTTAAAGCGCGCTAGGAATGCGCCGTAAGGAAAGCGTTTGGCGTAGTCTTTCGGCGATCAGCTACAATGTCGTCAATTCCGTATAAGTTCGACATTATGCGCAGGCTGCTGACCGCCTTCATACCCCGCCTCGCCAGACCCTTCCGGGTGCTGACGCCCTCTATTTCGAATTATGCGTTTTGGAACTCGACGCCCGCTTCGCGGTTCCCCGATTAAGACCAATCGACCCGGTCGAATCAAGCGTTACGGGACCAAATTTTTCAGCTCAATTCGCTTGACTTCGCCATCCCACGGTAACCGTAAGACAATTCCGATCCGCCCGTCACAACGAGGAAATTCGTCGCACGTGCGCACGGCGTGCATAACGCATTGATTGCGCAAGGTTCCCCTACCGACGGAAACGAAAAACGCGCGCCGAAGCGCGCGTTTCATACCAATTATCAGGGTCGAACGTGTTACGCGCTCATCGCCTTGATGCGACGCGACAGACGCGACAGCTTCCGATCCACGGTGTTGCGGTGGAAGACGCCTTTCTGGGCCGCGCGGTGCATTTCCGGTTGCGCGGCGCGGAAGGCCGTTTGCGCCTGCGACTGGTCGCCGGACGCGATGGCCGTCTCGACCTTGCGCAGGAACGTACGGACCCGCGATTTGCGGTTCTTGTTGATCGCAGTGCGGCGCGCGATCTTGCGCACCATCTTCTTTGCAGACGACGTGTTCGCCATGAATCCTTTGACCTCTCAGGCCGAAAACGAGGGAGCGTGACCTAACGCTCCAGAAACGACCCGTCAACATGCCGACGGCTCATCTTTGGCACGTCCCGCAAAAAAACGTCGAGCGACCCGCCTGGCGCATCACGGAGACCGGACCTGAACAGCGCGGACAGGCCTCCCCGCCCCGGCCATAGACGGCGTGCGCGTTCTGAAAATAGCCGAGCGCGCCGTCGGCGCCGGCGTAATCGCGCAAGGACGAGCCGCCCGCCGCCACGGCCTCATCGATCACGTCTTTCACCATATCGACGATGCGCGCGGCTCGGGCGCCCTGCACGGCGCTCGCGGCCAGACGGCGCGGCGACACGCCTGCGCGCCAGAGCGCCTCGCAGACATAGATGTTGCCGAGCCCGGCGACGACGGTCTGATCGAGCAGCGCCGCCTTGATGGGCGTTTTGCGCCCCTTGAGGACGGTTTTCAGGTGGGCCGCGCTGAAAGCCTCGCTCAGAGGCTCTGGGCCCATGTCGACGAACCAGCGCGTTTCAGAAAGGCGCTCGGTCTCTGCAAGGTCCATGAAGCCGAAGCGTCGGGGATCGTTGTAGACGACGCGCACGTCCCCTTCGACGTGAAAGACCACGTGATCGTGCTGCGGGTTCGTCGCGCGCGCATGGGTGAACGCGCCGGGGGCCGTCCCCTCGCCGTCCGGCGCGAGGATGGTGACGCGGCCCGACATGCCGAGATGGACGATCAGCGTCTCGCCCGTGCTGAGATGGAGGAGGAGATATTTCGCCCGTCGGTCGAGGCGCTCGACGCGCGCGCCGGACAGGCGCTTGGCGAACCGGTCGGGGAAAGGAAAGCGAAGGTCCGGGCGGCGCAATTCCGCCCGGACGATCGATCGGCTTTCGAGCGCCGGGACGAGGCCCCGGCGCACGGTTTCGACTTCGGGAAGCTCAGGCACGCGCCCGAACGCCCTCCCGACTTACTCGTCGTCGCCGCGCTCTTTCAGAGCGGCGCCGAGAATGTCGCCCAGCGACGCGCCGGAGTCCGTCGAGCCGTACTGCTGAACGGCGTCTTTCTCTTCGGCCATTTCGCGCGCCTTGATGGAGAGCGATATGCGGCGGGTCTTCGAGTCGATGTTCGTCACGCGCGCATCGATCTTGTCGCCCATCGCGAAGCGCTCAGGGCGCTGCTCCATGCGATCGCGGGAGAGATCGGACTTGCGGATGAAGGACTTCGGCCCGTTCTCGCCGCCGATCTGAACCTCGACGCCGCCGCTTTCGATGGCGGTGACGGTGCAGGTGACATCGTCGCCGCGCGAGACGCCGCCGACGGCGTCCATCGGATCGCCTTCCAGGTGCTTGATCGAGAGCGAGATGCGCTCGCGCTCCGGATCAACTTCGTGGACCTTGGCTTTGATGACCTGGCCCTTCTCGTAGTCCTGAATGGCGTCTTCGCCGGAGCGGTTCCAGTCGAGGTCCGACAGGTGGACGAGGCCGTCCATGTCTTCGGTGATGCCGACGAACAGACCGAACTCGGTGATGTTCTTGATCTCGCCCTCGACGATGGAGCCGACCGGGTGACGTTCGGCGAAGTTCTCCCACGGATTGGAGAGGCACTGCTTCAGACCGAGCGAAATGCGGCGCTTGGCTTCGTCGACCTCGAGCACCATCACTTCGACCTCCTGGGAGGTGGAGACGATTTTGCCCGGGTGGACGTTCTTCTTCACCCAGCTCATTTCGGAGACGTGGACGAGGCCTTCGACGCCCGGCTCCAGCTCCACGAAGGCGCCGTAGTCGGTGATGTTCGTCACGCGGCCGTTGAACTTGGCGTTCAGCGGGTACTTCAGCATGACGCCTTCCCACGGATCGGGGTGCAGCTGCTTCATGCCGAGGGAGATGCGCGCCGTCTCCGGGTTGATCTTGATGATCTTCACGGTGACTTCGTCATTGACGTTGATGACTTCCGACGGGTGGTTGACGCGCGACCAGCTCATGTCGGTGACGTGCAGAAGACCGTCGACGCCCGGCGCGAGTTCGACGAACGCGCCGTAGTCGGTGATGTTCTTCACGACGCCTTTGCGGGTTTCGCCCTCGCTCAGCTCGCGGACGACCTCCTGACGATGTTCCGCACGATCCTCTTCGAGGATGGACCGACGCGAAACGACGATGTTGCCGCGGCGCTTGTCCATTTTCAGGATGCGGAAGGGCTGCGGAATGTTCATCAGCGGCGTCGCGTCGCGCACCGGACGGATATCGACCTGCGAACCCGGAAGGAAGGCGACCGCGCCACCGAGATCGACCGTGAAGCCGCCCTTGACGCGGTTGAAGATGACGCCGTCGACGCGCTCCTGCGCTTCGAACGTCTTCTCAAGACGGATCCACGCCTCTTCGCGGCGCGCCTTGTCGCGCGAAATGACGGCTTCGCCCATCGCGTTCTCGACGCGCTCGACGTACACCTCGACCGTGTCGCCCACGGACAATCCGTGTTCCTGACCCGGCGCGGCGAATTCTTTGAGGGGGACGCGGCCTTCGGTTTTCAGGCCGACATCAACGACCGCGACGTCTTTTTCAATCGCGGTGATTTTGCCTTGGACGACAGTTTCTTCGAATTCCACGCGATCGACGAGCGAGGCTTCGAGCATTTCCGCGAAATCGTCGCGGGACGGGCTAAGTGTTTCCGACACGAGTGTCAGGTCTCCAGTTTTCGGCGTTCGTTCATGCCGACCGGTTTTGTCCGGCGGTCTTCCCGATCTCCCGATCACGCACCATGCGCGCCGGGTCGGGCGGTTGAAGCCGTTTCAGAATGCGAAGCGCGCGTGCTCTCGACCGACAAACACGAAAAACGCCCGCGCCGAACGACGGCGCTTTTCAGCGGCGAGCGTTGCGGGCGAGGACGGGGTCGATCGCCGCGCGCGCCGCGGCGAAGGCCTCGTCTATAGTGAGCGAGGACGTGTCGATCAATATCGCATCGTCAGCGGCTTTCATCGGCGCGTCGGCGCGCCCTGCGTCGCGCGCGTCCCGGGCGACGATGTCCTGAAGGACCGTTTCTTCGGAAAGCTCCGGATCGGCGAGGCTGAGCTCCAGCCAGCGTCGGCGCGCGCGCACTTCCGGCGAGGCCGTGATGAAGAGCTTCACGTCGGCGTCGGGGCAGATCACCGTGCCGATATCGCGCCCGTCGAGCACCGCGCCCGGCGCGCCGCCGGGCGGGCGCGCCGCGAAACGTCGCTGATAGTCAAAGAGCGCGGAGCGCACGGCGGGCTTGGACGCGACTTTCGAGGCGGCGGCCCCGACCTCGTCGGTGCGGATCGCGTCGGCGTCGATGGCGGCGGAATCGAGATCAACGGCCGCCTGCGCGGCGTCGGCGTCGCTCGCCGGATCCCGGCCCGCCACCAGAAGCGACCACGCGACGCCCCGGTAGAGAGAGCCCGTGTCGAGGTGGGCGAAGCCGAACGTCTCCGCGACGCGCCGGGACAGGGTGCCCTTGCCCGATGCGGCGGGGCCGTCGATGGCGATGACGATCGGTCGATCCATGACCTTTTCGGTTAGACCGCCCCGGCGGCGAGGCCAAGGGTTCATCATTAGCCCGCCGTTAACGCCGGTTGTCGCATCCTAAGGGTTGTTCAGCGGTGACGCCGATGAGTGACGACGACGAGTTTGAAACGATTTCCGAAGCGCGCGGGCTCTCAATTCATTCCGATGTGGAGAGCTGGGGCGAAATGGAGCGCTTGCGCCGGGTCCGCCAGGAACTGGCGGGCGTCGGACGACGCGCGGCCGTCAGCGAGTTTCAACGCCGGCGCTCGGACCGCTCGCTGATCGTCACCGCGGCCATCGGCTTCGGCGCGTCTTTCGCCATGCTGTTCACGACCGCCATCACCATCGACGCCGCCTGCCGGCAAGCCGTCGACAACGACATTTACTCGCGCATGGCGCGTTTCTGCCGCAGCCACGACCTGCCGCGTTCGCTGAACTAGCGTCCGTCGGCGGACATTGCGCCGCCGAGCCCCCGAAACAGCTCGAAGAAGCCCGGAAAGCTGGTCGCGATCGGCGCGGCGTCATCGACGTCGACCGGCTCTTCAGCGCCAAGGCCCAGCACCAGGAAACTCATGGCGATGCGGTGATCGAGCCGCGCCTCGACCCGCGCGCCGCCTTTCGGAGCGCCGCCGCGCACGATCAGCGTCTCCGCATCGCTTTGCGTCGCGACGCCGACGGCGGCGAGACCGGCCTCCATGGCCGCGATCCGATCGCTTTCTTTCACGCGCAGCTCGCCGACGCCCTCCATGCGCGTTTCGCCTTCCGCGTACGCCGCGACGACGGCGAGGATCGGGTATTCGTCGATCATCGAGGCGGCGCGCTCGGGCGGAACCCTAACGGCGCGCAAGGCGCCATGCGCCACGCGCACGTCGCCGACCGGCTCGCCGCCCGCATCGCGCAGGCTCAATATCTCGACCCGCGCGCCCATGTCTTTCAGCGTCCGGAAAAACCCGTCTCGCGCAGCGTTGAGGCAGACGCCGCGGATCGTCACGTTCGACCCCGGAACGATGGCGGCGGCGGCCGCGAGGAACGCCGCCGATGAGGGATCGCCGGGCACGTCGATATCGATGGCCGACAGCCTCGCGCCGCCCTGAACGCGCACCAGCCGCGAGCCGTCGGCGCGATCGTCGATCTCCAGCGCGACGCCCATGGCGGCGAGCATGCGCTCGGTGTGATCGCGCGAGAGGGTCGGTTCGGTGACGCTGGTCGCCCCGTCGGCGCAGAGCCCGGCGAGAAGAACGGCCGATTTCACCTGCGCGGACGCCTTCGGCGAGACGTAGTCCATGCCGCGCAGCTTTGCGGGCGCGATCATCACCGGCGCGCGCCCGTCCGTTGTCTGAATATCGGCGCCCATCGCCGCGAGCGGGTCGGAGACGCGCTTCATGGGGCGCGCGCGCAGGCTCGCATCGCCGTCCAGACGCACGGCGACCCCGCGTCCGGCCAGCGCGCCTGCAAGCAGACGCATGGAGGTGCCCGAATTGCCGCAATAGATCGCACGTGTCGGCGCGGCGAACGGACCGCCCTTCACCGACCAGACGCCGGCGGACCGCTCCACCTCGCGCCCGAGCGCGCGCATGGCGGCCGCCGTGCGCAGGACGTCCTCGCCCTCCAGAAGCCCGCGAATATGCGCTTCGCCCTCGGCCATGGCGGAGAACAGAAGCGCGCGGTGGGAGATGGATTTATCGCCGGGCGCGACCGCCTCACCGCGCAGGGGGCCGGACGGTCGGGCGTGCGCGCCGGAGCGCCCTGATGCGGTCATGGGTTCGCGCCTTGTTAAAAAAGGAGAGTGCGCGTTTTGACAGCGCCTCTGCGACGTGGCAACTCCGCCCATTCCTGATCACTCCCTTTCGAAATTGACCGGAACTCTCCCGTGGCGAAAGCAGAACTTGGCGTCAAACGCGACTGCCCCGATTGCGGCGCGCGCTTTTACGATCTCAATAAATCCCCGGCGGAATGCCCGAAATGCGGCAACGTCTTCGAACCCGAACCTCTTCTGAAACCGCGTCGCACGCGGAAGGACGTCGAGGAGGAGGAAGCCAAGGCGGCCGAAGCCAAGGCGTCTGACGAGGCCGAAGAAGAAAAGCCTGAAAACGTCACCGACCTTGAAACCGCCGAAGCCGAAGACGCGCCGGCGGAGGGCAAGCGCAAAGCCGCTCTCGACGAAGAAGAAAGCGACGATGACGACGATGATGATGACGACGTCGAATTCGACGACGACACCACCATCCTCTCCGATGACGACGACAGCGATGTGAGCGACATCATCGTCGGCGGAGACGACGACGACGACTGATCACGCGGGAAAAAAGGCGCTTGCGTTCCAACGCGTCGGCGCCTATTCCACGTGGCTCGCGCGGCGGACCTGACGGGGCCATAGCTCAGTTGGGAGAGCGCTTGAATGGCATTCAAGAGGTCGGCGGT
>CAYFIB010000003.1:0-146780 GCA_964342855.1 uncultured Caulobacterales bacterium | reverse complement strand
GAGGTCGCTGTGGGGCAACCCGTGGAAGTTCGAGTCTTCTCGACCGCACCATTTTCTATTCAATGGATATAGAATATTTCCGATGGCGTCGGCTGGCGGGCGCGCTTATCTGCGTCCCATGACCGAGCTGCAAATCCTCCCGTTTTCTCCCGAACGCGCCGTTCATTTCGACCGGATCAACCGGGCATGGATCGAGGCCATGTTCGTTGTCGAAGAGATCGACGACCGCGTGCTGCGCGATCCTCATACCCACATCATTGATCCGGGCGGCGAAGTGCTTTTCGTCGCGACGCCGGAGCTCGGCGTCGTCGGCGCGGGCGCTCTGAAGCCGGCGGGCGCGGGTGCGTTCGAGCTCACCAAGATGGGCGTCGATGAACAAGCGCGCGGTCTCGGCGCGGGCGAGGCGCTTCTGAAGGCGCTCATCGCGCGGGCGGTGGAGATGGGCGTTCGCGAGCTCTTTCTTCTCACGAACCGAAAATGCGCGGCCGCCATCCATCTCTATGAGAAGCACGGCTTTCAGCACTCGGAAGAAGTTATGCGACGCTTCGGCGGCGCCTACTGCCGCTGCGACGTGTCGATGATATGGGCGGGCGGAATTTAAAGGACGCACGCTCGGCGAACCACCTTGTTCGCAGCGTCCGGAGCCCTATAACCATCTGGCAGACCAATCAAAATTTGTCGGCTACGAAGGAGGCTGCGTGTCCGAACAGGAGACGATCGAGCGCGATGACGCCACGGACGCCGCCGCCAAGGACGCGCTCGAACTTTCGGAAGAAATCGCCGAAGCCTCCGGACCGCTGACCGCCGACAACACCCTCAATCGCGAATTCGTCGACGCCGTCATCGAGGCGGTGGACGACGAGCGCGAAGAAGCCGTCCAGCTTCTCTGCGCGCCGCTGCACCCGGCGGACCTCGCCGACCTTCTGGGGCTCGTTCCGGCTGATCGGGTGAAGCCTCTGGTGGGGCTCCTCGGCGACGAGCTTGACGGCGAGACGCTGGCTGAGATCGACGAGGACCTCCGCAAGGTCGTCGTCGAGGCGATGCCGGTCGATCAGGTCGCCGCCGCCGTCTCGGAGTTGGAGACCGATAACGCCGTCTTCGTCCTGGAGGACGTGGAGGACGAGCGCCGCGAGGAGATCCTCGCGGAAGTTCCGTCTCAGGAGCGCCTCGCCCTGCAGGCGGCCCTCGACTTCGAGATCGAGACCGCCGGCCGCCTCATGCAGCGCGGCGTGTTCGCAGCGCCCGGCTATTGGACCGTCGGCAGGCTGATCGACACTATGCGCAAGGCCGAGAACGTGCCGGATCGCTATTTCGAGGTCTATGTCGTCGATCCGGCCTTCAAGCCGACGGGGGCGATCTCGCTCGCGCGCATTCTGCAGGCGCCGACGGACCGACCGCTCGGCGATCTGGCGGGCGACTACGAGATGAAAGCCGTCCCGGTCGATATGGACCAGGAGGACGTCGCCTACCTCTTCGAGCAGTACAATCTCGTCTCCGCCCCCGTCGTGGATGACGACGGGCGCCTCGTCGGCATGATCACCGTCGACGACGTCGTCGAGATCGTCCACGAGGAGGCCGACGAGGACATGCTCGCGCTCGGCGGCGTCGAGGCGGCGGAGGGCCTCTCCGACAGCGTCCTCAAGATCGCCCGCTCGCGCTTCTCATGGCTCGCGGTGAACCTGCTCACGGCCATTCTCGCCTCGTTCGTCATCGCGCTTTTCGGCGGGGCGATCGAGCAGCTGGTCGCGCTCGCCGTGCTCATGCCCATCGTCGCCTCCATGGGCGGCAATGCGGGGACGCAGACGCTCACCGTCGCCGTCCGATCGCTGGCGACGCGTGACCTCACCGCCTCCAACGCGACGCGGATCGTGTTGCGGGAGGCGTTGGTCGGGGGGCTCAACGGCTCGGTTTTCGCCGTCATCATGGGGCTGCTGGCGGCGGGCTATTACGCGATGACGGTGGAGGGGGCGACGGCGGCCTCGGCCATGGGGCTCGCCGGCGTCGTCGCGGTGGCCATGGTCATCAACCTCCTCTGCGCAGGGCTTGCGGGCATTCTGGTGCCTCTCGGCCTGCAGAGGGCGGGGCAGGACCCGGCGGTCTCCTCGGCCGTTTTCGTGACGACTGTGACTGACATCGTCGGGTTTTTCGTCTTTCTCGGCCTCGCGGCGGCGCTTCTCCTCTAGCCCGTTCTGTAGCGCGCACGCCCTAGGCGGGTCCCGCGGCGCGTGGTAAACAACTCGTTAATGCGAAGCGGCGGGCGCGCCGCGGCGTTTGTGAACGTCGCGCTGGGGCCTGACATTTCGGGGTGCGGCCTCGTTTGAGGCGACGAAACGGGGCGAAGGCCGGGGTGGCGCGATGACTGGGCGGTTCAGAACGGGCGAAAGCGGGCTCAACCTCATCAAGGGCTATGAAGGCCTGCGCATGACGGCCCACTACGCGCCGACGGAAGAGTGGACGGTCGGTTACGGCCACACCACGACGGCCCGTCACGGCATGTCCGTCACCGAAGGCGACGCCGAGCGCCTGCTGAAAGACGACCTCTCCCCCATGGAGGCGCTGCTGCAGGAGACCGTGCGCGCGCCGCTCAACCAGAACGAACACGACGCGCTTATCTCGCTCGTCTTCAACATCGGGGAAGAGAACTTCCGCAAATCGACCGTGCTGCGGAAGCTGAATCAGGGCGACAAGCTCGGCGCCGCTAAAGCGTTCGAGATGTGGACCAGGGCGCACGTCAACGGCGAGCTGGTGACGCTCGACGGCCTCGTTCGTCGTCGCGCGGCGGAGAAGTCGCTCTTCCTCATGCCGACGGACGCTTCGCTCGTCATTCCGTCCGCGGACATCCGCCCGGCGGCCGAATGCGAGACGGGGATCGTTTCCGCCAAGGGCGACAAGCCGCGCGCGCTCGTGGAGTTCAACGAGCTGCGTCAGGACGAAGCCTCGCTCTCGCCGGAAGAGAAAGCCGGACGCGTCCGCGCGCTCTTCTCCGCAACGCAGGCGATCGCCGGCGATCCGACGAAGATGATCATCTCCAAAGCCGAAGAGCGCGAAGACTTCGGCGTCACCATCGGCGCCGCGCTCGCGGGGCTCATGGCGATCGCGCTCACCGTGCTTGGGGTCGGCCTCATGCTCGGCCTCCGCTGGCCGGACCTCGCCGCGGGGGTCGGCCTGCACGAGCAGCGCGTCGCGATGATATTCGAGAACATGCCCGTCTGGCTCGCCGGCTCCGGCGCCATGATGAGCTATTTCATTCTCTACATCCTCGCCAAGCGCGCCTCCCGCCACGAGATGAAAATCAAGCGCGCCCGCGAAATGGCGCGCGTGCGGACGGCCGACGTTTGATCCTTAGAGGCTGGTCCTTTGTCAGCGACCCGGCGCGATCGTTCCGTTGATTGCGTCTAGGCGCAGAGCGACTGGTTGATCACGTACTCGAAGCGCCCACGAACCACGCTAGCCTCCCGCCCATGACCATCCATCTCGTGAAACTCTGCGTCGGCGCGGAGACCCTTGGCGACCTCATCGCCTGGCGCGACCGGCGTTCGGCGATGCTGGCGTGCGCCGGGGAGCCGGACCTGCACGACCATGTCACCCGTCAGTTCCCCCGCCGGGCCGATGAGCTGCTGGACGGCGGCTCGCTCTACTGGGTCATCAAGGGGCGCATCCTCGCCCGCCAGCTCATCGTCGATCTGCAGGAAGTAAAAGGCGAGGACGGCGTTCCCCGTTGCCGCATCGTCCTTGATCGCGACATCATTCCGACCGAAGCTCAGCCGAGATCAGCGTTCCAGGGCTGGCGGTACTTCAAGGCCGACGACGCGCCGCCGGACCAGAACTTGAGCGGGCGAGGGGACGCGCCCGCGGCGTTGCGAGAGGAGCTCGCCGAGCTGGGATTGCTATGACAGGGGTTTCCGGGGGGAATTTGAGAACCGTGTTGATCATCGGAGGCGCCGTGGGCGCTGCTGCAGGCGTCGCCGGCGTGCTCGCCGTCACCCTGTTCGACGGCGAAACCCGCGACGGACGCCGGGTGCCGAAGGGCGATGAGATCGTCTGCCTGCGCGCGCCGCTGCCCTTCGTCGCCGACGCGACGCCGGAGTGTCTCACATCAGCGGACCTCAAAGCCCTCGCAGAAGCGCCGCTCGCCAACCCGAACGGCGGACCGGCGCGGGTGACGCTCGCGCATCCGACCGACCTCGCCGCCGCGCCGCAGAGCGTGGAAAGCTGCGCGCAGTACCGGCCGCTGGCGGACGCCGGCTGGGGCGGGCTCTCCTCGCGCGATATGCGCCGCGAGCAGGTCTTCCAGCGGGCCTGCGGCGCCATCGACATGCTCGCCCGAGCGGAGTTTCCGACGAAGAGCTATTTTGCAAGCGACGCTCTGTCAGCGGAGGACCTCAAGTCCCTTGCGCCCAGCGCCATCGCCCGCATCGCCCCGGACGGCGACCGCCTCGACGGCGAGAGCCTGTCGGTCGAAGCCGAAGGCGACGGCCGCTGGATCATTCGTGTGCCGAACGAAGAAACTTCGATCGAGGAAATCGCCCACGCGGACTTCAACGGCGACGGCCTCGGCGACGTTCTCTTCGCCGCCGGCCAACGCGCGAGCGGCGGCACGCTGTCGACGGCGTTCATCGGGTACTTCACCAAGACCGGGGCGGATGCGGCCGTCGGGATGGAGATTGACTGAGGGGTTTCCTGCAAACTCTTCTGCGCCAATTCCGAAACGTCATCCCGGAAACGGCGCAGCCGTTATCCGGGACCCAGAGTGTCAGAATGCGGAGCTTGCGACCCTGGGTCCCGGCTCTCGCTTCGCTCGGCCGGGATGACGACAGCGGGAGGCGCTACTGAGTTTAGCCAGGCTCCGCCCCCATATTATCAATCAACCGCACGCCATCGACATAGACCGCCGCCAGCACCCGCGCGGGCCGGTCGATCGGCCCGTCGCCGAGTGGCGCCAGCGTTTCCGCGCAGCGGATCTCCAGATAGTCCACCCGGTCGAAGCCCGCGGCGTCCAGCTCCGCTCGAGAGCCTGAAAGCGCCGCGCTCGCCTCGTCGCCCGCGCTCAAGCGTCCCGTCAGGCGGGCGAGGGCGGCGTTGAGGCGTCCGGCGACGATGCGGCCGTCGGCGGAGAGCTTCACATTGCGCGAGGACATGGCGAGGCCGTCCGCCTCGCGCGCCGTCGCGCCGCCGATGATCTCGATATCGAGATCAAGGTCCGCGGCCATCCGCCGAACGACCAGCAATTGCTGATAGTCCTTTTCTCCGAAGACGGCGTAATCGGGCCGCACCTGACCGAAGAGCTTCGCCACCACCGTCGCGACGCCGCCAAAGAAATGGGGACGCGAAACGGATTCAAGGCCAGCGGCGACCGTGCTGACGGAGACCGATGTCGCGAAGCCTTCAGGGTAAATCTCCCGCGCAGAAGGGACGTAGACGAGATCGCAGCCGGTTTCTTCGAGCGCCTTCAGGTCCGCCTCCAGCGTGCGCGGATAGGTGTCGAGGTCCTCATGCGCGGCGAATTGGGCGGGATTGACGAAGATGCTCGCGACCGTCTTTCCGCCACGCTGGCGCGCGATATCGACCAGCGAGAGATGACCGCGATGGAGCGCGCCCATGGTCGGCACGAAGCCGATGCGGGCGCCGTTCGCGCGCCAGTCCGCGACAGCGGCGCGCAGTTCGGCTTTCGTCTTCACGACGCGGAAAGGCGAATCAGGTTGCATGAGGTTCCAGAGTCTGCGTACGGGCGACCGTTTCCGTTACGGTGAGGCGAACATGATCTCAAGAGCGACACTACGCTGGTCGGCCGCAGGCATGGCCCTTTTCGCCCTCGGCGGCTGTTCCTGGATAAGGACGGGCGACACGAACCCGTATCGCACGGCCGAAGAATCCGCGGTCGTCGACCGGTCGGCCGCGAGCCTCAGCGATGTGGAGCTGCTGCGCCGCGAATTCCTCGTTCTGGAATCCCGCATCGCGGAGCTGGAATATGAGCGCGAGCACGCGGCGCCCGCCTCCGCCGGTCCGGCGGAGCACGCGGCGCCCGCATCCGCCGGTCCGGCGGAGCTGGCGCGCCTCGGTCCGCCCGCCCGCGACGCGCACGATGACGGTCACGCGGCTTCGTCTCAGCATGCGTCCATGTCCGATCACGCGCCGCAGCAGGCGACGCGTCCGACGACCATCGCGGCATCCCCCGACCACCACGGGCCCGCGCCGAGCATTCGCTCGGAAACCGAAACCCATCACGCGCCGACGCAGCACGCCGCCGCCGATGATCACCACGAGCCTGCTCAATCGATCCCCGCGCAAAGCGTTCTGCGCGCCGCGCACCTGGCGTCCTATTCGTCGACGGCTTCGGCGCAGCGCGGCTGGCTGACGCTGACGACCCAGTTCCCGAACGCGCTCTCCGGCCTCACCCCGCGCGTCGAGCGGGCTGACCTTGGTTCGAAGGGCGTTTTCTACCGATTAAAGGCGGGCCCGTTCGGCGACGACGCCGCCGTGCGCGCCGCCTGCCGTCCGCTGGTCGCCTCGGGCGTTTACTGCGCGCCGACCCATTATCGCGGCGACGCGCTCTGATCGTCACTCCCGCGGAGCGACGTCGAAGATGCGCTCCGCGAACGACACGCCCGCGAACTCTTCCGCGCCGAGATAGGTGACGGCCAACCGCCCGTCCGCGTAATCGCCTTCTTCAAGGCCGACGTCGAAACGACGCGTCGGCGTTTCCCGATAGACCGCGACATTCGAAAGCCGACCGACACGGCGCGGTTCCGCCTCGCCCGCGGCGCGCCAGGTGACGACGAGAGCGCCGGTCGGGCTGTGAGGGCCGTCGGCCGAAAGTGTCGCCCGCAATTGCAGGCGACCGTCCGGATCGCGGCGGAAAGCGGCTGAGGTGATAGCGGTCTCCGGCGCGATGGAACCGCGCTCCCGCACAAGTACGGGCAGGCTGACGCCGCTCGCCATATCGAGGCTGAGATCAGCGAGGCGTCCGCTGGTCCGCCTGATGCCGGCGGAGGGTGCGGCGGACTCCACGAGCAGGTGCACGCGCCGCTCGTCAAACGATGTCGGCAGGTCGTCGGCGCGCAGACGAACGACCGTCTCCACATCGGTGCGCGGCGGTAGAACGAAGTCGGTCCCGTCCAGCTCCACATAGCGCGCCGCGCTAATCGCATCACGCTCGGCAAGGCTTGGCGGGCGATAGCCGCCGGTCTCCGTCGCGGCGAGATCGATCAAGCGCACGCGCACGATCCGCTCCGCAGGAGACTGGTTTGAGATGCGCACGCGGGCCCGCGGCGCGTCAGGCGTCAGGACGACGCGAAGCGGAGAGACCAGAAGGTCGGCACGGGCGGGGCCAGCGCTGAGAAGCGCGGCGAAAAAACACGCGATTGCGATGCGCAGGCGACGAATCACAGGAAGCCTCTGGCTCAGAATCGCCGCAGCGTTCCATGCGCGTCTTACCGGCGCGTGAATGGAGCGGACGGGCATGACCCACGTCATCGTCATCGGCAATGAAAAAGGCGGTTCGGGCAAATCGACCACCGCCATGCACCTCATCACCTCGCTCGCGAAGTCGGGCGCGCGGGTGGGGGCGATGGATCTCGACATCCGGCAGCGCTCGCTTACGCGATATCTGGAGAACCGCGCGCTGTGGGCGCAGGCCAACAATCGCGATCTGCCCATGCCGCGTCTGGTCGCCACGCGCCCGTCGCAGAAGGACAGCCGTCGCGCCGCCGAGGACGAGGACGCCGATCGCTTTTCTTCGACGCTGGGCGAGCTCGCCGACTGCGATTTCGCTGTCATCGACTGCCCCGGCGGCGACACGAACTTCACCCGTCGCGCGCTGCTGCACGCTGATACCGTCCTGACGCCGATGAACGACAGCTTCGTCGACTTCGACCTGCTGGCGCGACTTGATCCGGATACGGGCGAGATCGCCGGGCCGAGCGTCTTCGCCGAAGCGGTCTGGCAGGCGCGAAAGGCGCGCGCCGCGGCTGGCGCGCGCGATCCCATCGACTGGGTCGTGATCCGCAATCGCCTTGCGCCGCATAACGCCAACAACAAGAAGCGCGTCGGGGAGCGTCTCGCGCACCTGTCGTCGCGCATCGGGTTCCGCTTCGGACCGGGAGTCGGCGAACGGGTGATCTACCGCGAGCTGTTCCCTTTCGGCCTGACGCTGGTCGATCTCGGCGGTCGCGGGTCGCCGGTGAAGATGTCCATGAGCCATGTGACGGCGCGTCAGGAGCTCCGGGCGCTCATCCGTTTTCTCAATCTACCGTCGGTCGGCGCCAAAACGGAGCCGGCGCAGGCCGCCTGACGGCTTTCGCCACACGACCGGCTCAGGCACTCTCGGCGCATCGGAGGTGCGGGATGGGCGGTATCGCCATCGCTCTGGCGGCGGCCGCCGCTGTCTGGCTCATCTATTCAAGCGTTCGCGGCGGCGCGCAGCGCGGCTTCATCATGAAGCTCGTGGTCTGGCTCACTCTTTCCGCCGTCGCCTTCGCCGCGAAGCTCTGGCCGATCGCGTTCATGCTTCTTCTGGGGGCGGGGGCCGTCGCGTTGATTGAGCGGTTCAAGCCTGAGATCAAGACGCCGGATCCGTCAGCGCCGTCGGCGGGCGGGCCGATGAGCGTCGAGGAAGCGCGCGCGGTCCTGGGGCTCGGGGCCGAAGCGACGTTCGAAGATGTTGATCCGGCGTACCGGCGTCTGATCGCGAAAATGCATCCGGACGGGGGCGGGACGGACTATCTGGCGGCGCAGATCAATCGCGCTCGCGAGGTGCTGAAGCGCGCGCTCGCGCCGACATCTGACGATTGAGGAAGGTTCAGCGAACCGCGACGAAGCAGCTGCGGCCCTGCGCTTTTAACTGTGCGCAGGCGGCGTTGGCGCTCGGCCGGTCGAGGCCGACCAGGCGGGCGCGATGGTAAGTGCGCCCGCTGACTGCGAATGCGCTGACCGACGGCGCGGCCCGCTCGAGCGTGGAAAGACGTGCGGCGACGACGTCCGCGACGGCGGCTTCCGCCTCCAGCGCCGTGTCGAAGGCGCCGATCTGAACCGCGTAGGGCCCGCGCGCCGTTGAAAGCATCGCTTCCGGCGGCGAGGCGTCGCCTTCGCCGTAAAATGCTTCCAGACCGAACCCCGGTTCGGAATCGATCGTATCCGCCGAAGCGATGAGCATCGCCAGCGTATCGACATCGGAGGCGAGGACCGGCGTGCCGATGGCGGGGCTCCGAAGAGCATCCGCCCGACCGGGGCGCAGGCTAGGTTCCGGGCGAACCCGCACGACGGACGCAAGGAGCGTCGGATTGCTGCGAACCCGAGCGAAGGACTGGTCGAGAATCTGACGCATGTGCGCGTCGCGCGTGCGGCCTGAGCGGCCGCCCAGCACGACGCCGATGAGCGGCACGCCGTCGCGTTCCGCAGTCGTCGTGAGGTTATAGCCGGACATGCGCGTGTAGCCGGTCTTCAGACCGGTCGCGCCGTCATAATTGAGCACCAGAGAATTGTGCGTGCGATAGGTGCGGCCATTGTACGCGAATTTCGTCCGCGCGAATCGATCCGCAAACTGGGGAAAGTCCTGCGTCACGCGCTGGGCGAGGGTCGCCATGTCGCGCGCGGTCGTGACCTGACGGCGGTTCGGGAGGCCCGATGCGTTGCGGAATGTCGTGCGCCGCATGCCGAGGGCGCGCGCCTTCGCCGTCATCCGCCTTGCGAAAACAGGCTCGGAACTGGCGAGCGCTTCGGCGACGACGACGGCGACATCGTTGGCGGAGCGAATGATGAGCGCGTCGATAGCCTCATCGACCGTGATCGTGCCGCCGGCCGGAACGCCGAGCTTTGAGGGCGGCTCGGAAGCGGCATTGGCGGAAATCCGCAGGGGCGTGTCCAGCGTCATCCGCCCGGCCTCCAACTCCTCGAACAGGAGATAGAGCGTCATCAGCTTGGTCAGTGAGGCCGGGTGGCGCGCGTAGTTTGCGTTACGCGAAAAGAGGACGTCGCCCGAATGGGCGTGGATGACGAGAGCGGCGTATTTCGGGTTTGCAGACGCTGGCGACGCCGTGACGAACAGAGCGATCGCACAAGCGCCAAGCGCCGCGATGAGTCGAGCCGCTCGAATTTTAACGCCACTGAACATGGCCATGAGAGTGTCGCCCCGCGCCACGAAAAGAAAGAGGGTGCGACCGGTTCTCGGCCGGCCGAGGCGTAAAGATCACGCTATTAGGTTAACGTCCCGTTAACCGAACCGATTGCGCGAAACGCCAGCAAATCACTCGCCAAAAAGATTTTTTGCGATGCAGCAAAACGAGTGTTGACTTACCCGATGAAGGCCCCCATATGCTGCACTGCACACAGAGAGGTGCGCGACTCGAGCCGGCCTTCCGCCGGACGATGGCAACGAAATTAGAGGACCGGAACAATGGCCACCACCGCCAAGAAGACCACTGCTAGCGCTTCCGCCGCCGCGACGTCCGCCATGGACTCTGTCGCCGCAGCTGGCAGCGACATGTTCAAAGACGGCTTCGAACGCGCGATGAAGTCGGTCTCTGAACTGAACGACTTCCATAAAGAAACCTTCGAAGCGTTTGTTGAGTCCGCTCAGACGCTCACGAAAGGCTTTGAGACGATGAGCAACGAAGCTCTCGGCTTCAACAAGAAAGCTCTCGAAGACGGCGTCGCCGCCGCGAAATCCGCTTCGACGGCGAAAAGCGTCCAGGACGTCATCGAGACGAACACGGACTACATGAAATCGTCTTTTGAAGCGTTCATCGCGCAAGCGACCAAAATGAACGACCTCTTCACGAGCACGATGAAGGACGCCGGCGAGCCGATCAGCGAACGCCAGACCGCGTTCGTCGAAATGGCGCAGTCCTACCGTCCGTAAGGCTGATCGCCGCCAAGGCGTCGCCGACAAAAATTTTGTTGCGTTTGTGAGTTGCGTGAACCGGCCGGGCGAAAGCCCGGCCGTTTTCGTTTGGTAAGCGCGATTGCAGGCCGATTCCTGAATTTCAAGGCGTTGCCAAACCCGCCGTTCCGCCGCACGCTTTCACCATGCGCGGTCGGGGATGTGGACGATGATCGACTTCGCGGCGCTTGAAAGGCCCGCTTCGCCGAACACATATCTTGTGTGCGACGCGGATTTGACGTCAGCGACGCCAGATCGCGACGCGCCCCGTTTCGCGCTTTCTCCCGAAGCTCTCCGAGATGTCTTTCTTGAGATGATCGACGACGAGCCGCGCCTGACCCGCGCCGCGTTCGACGAAGCGTCTCTGCATTGCGCGTTTGTCCAGCGAACGGCGCTTTTGCGCTTCGCGGACGACATTGACGTGAAGTTTGCGGCCGCTGAGGGCGGCTCACGACTGTGCGTCTATTCGCGATCGCGCATCGGCTGGTCCGATCTCGGGACCAATCGAAAGCGCGTCGAAACCTGGCTGTCGAAACTTGACGCGGCCGTGAAGAGATCTGCGCCGTGAACCGTGAGGGCGCTTCATCTTTTCCTGAGCCTTGTGCGTCATACTTAACCGGAACGCAAACCCGAACATGCACGTGCGAAACCCGATCATCATGTCCGACGACCCCAAGCGGGGCGACGACCGCGACGGCCAGACCGGCGTCGCGACGAAGACGCGCCCGAAGACCAAGCGGCCGTCCATGTACAAGGTGCTGCTCCTCAATGACGACTACACGCCGATGGAGTTCGTCATCTGGGTGCTGCAGTCGATTTTCAACAAAGGTCCGGAGGACGCGACCCGCATCATGCTTCACGTCCACCAGAACGGCGTCGGCGTCTGCGGCGTCTTCACCTACGAGGTCGCCGAAACGAAGGTGGCTCAGGTGATGGAGCTCGCCCGGCGCAATCAACATCCTCTTCAGTGTACGATGGAAAGAGAGTAATTTTATGGCCTCGTTCAGCCGCAATCTGGAAGAATCCCTCCATCGGGCGATCGCCATCGCGACCGATCGTAAGCACGAATATGCGACACTCGAGCACCTTCTTCTGTCCCTGACGGATGATCAGGACGCGAGCGCCGTCATGCGCGCCTGCAATGTCGATCTCGACCTTCTGCGCCGCACGCTGATCGATTATATCGACGACGAACTTTCCAATCTGGAAGTCGAGGATGCGGGCGACGCAAAGCCGACCGCGAGCTTCCAGCGCGTCATTCAGCGCGCCGTCATTCATGTGCAGTCGTCCGGCCGTGAAGAGGTGACGGGCGCGAATGTCGTCGTCGCGCTCTTCGCTGAGCGCGAAAGCCACGCCGCCTATTTCCTGCAGGAGCAGGACATGACCCGCTACGATGCGGTGAACTACATCTCCCACGGTCTCGCCAAACGTCCGGGCGCGAACGCGGCGCCGAAGCAGCCGCGCGGCGCGGAGGACGATGAAGAGGGCGCGGCGAAACAAGGCGCCGAGGCGCTCGACGCCTATTGCGTCAATCTCAATGACAAGGCGCGCAAAGGCGATGTCGACCCGCTGATCGGTCGCGATCAGGAGATCGAGCGCGCCATTCAGGTGCTCTGTCGTCGGCGCAAGAACAACCCGCTTTTCGTGGGCGATCCCGGCGTCGGCAAAACGGCGATTGCGGAAGGCCTCGCCCTGAAGATCGTCGACGAAGAGGTGCCTGAAGTTCTCGAAGAAGCGGTCATCTTCTCCCTCGATATGGGTTCGCTTCTCGCCGGAACGCGCTATCGCGGCGATTTCGAGGAACGCATCAAATCCGTCCTCAAACAGCTGGAAGAGACGCCGGGCGCGATCCTCTTCATCGACGAGATCCATACGGTGATCGGCGCGGGCGCGACGTCCGGCGGGGCCATGGACGCGTCGAACCTCCTGAAGCCGGCTCTCCAGTCAGGCGCGCTGCGCTGCATGGGCTCTACGACGTATAAAGAGTACCGCCAGCACTTCGAGAAAGACCGCGCCCTCGCGCGGCGCTTCCAGAAAATCGACGTCGTGGAGCCGTCGGTCGAAGACTCGGTTGAGATCCTGCGTGGTCTGAAGCCGATCTTCGAAAAGCACCACGCCATCGAGTACACGCCGGAAGCGATCAAGACGGCGGTGGATCTGTCGGCGAAGTACATCACGGACCGCAAGCTGCCGGACAAGGCGATCGACGTGCTGGACGAAGCGGGCGCGCGCCAGAAGCTGTTCACGCCGGACGAACGCAAAACGACCATCGACGTGCATGAGATCGAAGAGGTCGTCGCCAAGATGGCCCGCATCCCGCCGAAGTCCGTGTCGAAATCGGATACGGAGCGTCTGAAGTCACTGAAGAAGGACCTGCAACGGGTCGTCTTCGGCCAGGACGGCGCCATTGAGCAGCTCGCTGACGCGATCAAACTCGCGCGAGCCGGCCTTCGCGAGCCGAACAAGCCGATCGGCTGCTATCTCTTCTCCGGGCCGACGGGCGTCGGAAAGACCGAAGTCGCCAAGCAACTCGGCTCGGTCATGGGCGTGGAGCTGCTGCGATTCGACATGTCGGAGTACATGGAGCGCCACACGGTGTCGCGCCTCATCGGCGCGCCGCCAGGCTATGTCGGCTATGATCAGGGCGGGCTTCTCACCGACGCCGTCGATCAGAACCCGCATGCGGTGCTGCTTCTCGACGAGATCGAAAAAGCGCACCCTGAGATCTTCAACATCCTCCTGCAGGTGATGGACAACGGCACGCTGACGGACACGAACGGCAAGACCATCGATTTCCGCAACATCATCCTCATCATGACGACCAACGCCGGCGCCTCCGACGCCGCGCGCCAGTCCATCGGCTTTGGCCGCGGGCGCAAGGATGATGAGAGCGACGAGGCGGTGAAGCGTCTGTTCACGCCGGAGTTCCGCAACCGTCTCGACGCGATCATCCCGTTCGCGCCGCTGTCCCCGGACACGATCCACCGTGTCGTCGAGAAGTTCGTCATCCAGCTGGAAGTGCAGCTCGCCGATCGCGACATCACCTTTGAGCTGACGGACATCGCGACGGAGTGGCTCGCCAAGCGCGGCTACGACGAGGAGTTCGGCGCACGGCCGCTCGCCCGCGTCATTCAGGACTCCATCAAGAAGCCGATTGCGGACGAAATCCTCTTCGGCTCTCTGAAGGACGGCGGCATCGTGAAGGTGATGGCCGACAGCGTGGATGTGCTGAAGCTCGACTTCGAGTTCATCCCCGCGCCTCCGAAAGAGGAAGCGGAAGGCGGCGACCAGGAGCCGGCTTTCGTTCAGTAAGCTGGCGCAAAGCCTGATCTAACAAGAAAAAAAGCCGCCCCGAGGGGCGGCCTTTGGCCATGGCGTTGAGCGCGATGAGGGGTTTAAAGCGCGGCGGCGGACCAGAGCTTCGAATACTGTTCGCAATGAATGATGATCGTCTGGAAGTCGGCGAGGTCGACGCCGCTGATGCGGTAGGTCTGACCGCCGCGATTCGATTGGAGTTCGTCAATCAGGACGGAGCCGGCCGTCGCGTTCTGACCGTTCAGCTCGGCGACCGCGAGCGGTGAAAAGAACAGCTTCAGATCCGGCGCGTTCCGGGTGCGGAAGTCGTCGGACAGGATGATGATGAGGTCCCCGCCATCCTGCTCGACGGTCCAGGTTCCCGTCGCGTTGAAGGACTTTTTCGTCCACTCGCCGCTCGCGACGACGTCGCCGGCGAGCGCCGATGAGGCGAACAGGAAAAAGGCGGCGACGGCGACGGTCGCGAGTGTGATGAGCCGATCTACGGCGATGATGTCTCTGCAGCGCATGGGTCTCTCTCCCCGAGAAAAAAGGTGGCGGAAACATGTCCCGCCGATGACGAGGAGATAGGGGGCGCCCCTGCGCACGTTCAAAACACGTCGCGAAGACGAATTTCGTGAGCGGGCGTGAGCGCCTTAGATCGCGGCGCGAATGCGCTCGGCGAGTTTTTCCAGCTCGCCGGCGTCCGCCGGCCCGCCCGAGGCGTGGGCGCCGAAGTCTTCGCCGTCGAACACCGGCAGAATGTGGAAGTGCAGGTGAAAGACCGTCTGCCCGGCCGGCGCGCCGTTGAACTGGACGATGCGCACGCCGTCTGGCTGAAGCGCCTCGCGCACGGCGGCGGCGATCATCCGGGTACGGTTGATAACCCCTGTGAGCGCGTCTTCGGAGACGTCGAACAGGTTCCGCGCCGGGCTCTTCGGCAGGACCAGCGTGTGCCCGCGCGTTTGCGGAAAGATGTCCATGAAGGAGAGAACGGCGTCGTCTTCGAAAACGCGCACGCACGGTGCCTCGCCGCGCAGAATTTTCGCGAAGATGTTCTGCGGATCGTATTCGCCGTCGAGGGCCATGGCTTCTCTCCTGAAAGCGGTCAGCTGTTTTTAGGGCGCCCGGCGATCGCATTCACCCCTTGACGCAATGTAACCCACGGGTTACGTGAAGCGAGTAACGCGAAGGTTACATCTGATGCGATCTGATGGGTGAGGGGACGAACGCGATGATTTTGACGGTAGATGCGGCTGAAGCCCGGATGCGGAGCATCCTGATGGTGTACACGGCGAGTTTCTTTGTCTGGGGCGGCGCTCTCACAGCGTTGATGGCGATGATCACCAACCAGGAGGGGGGAGGCGCAGCGCCGACCGCGACGGCGATCATCCCGACCGTGGCGATCCTGATCCCGGGATGGCTTCTCTGGACGGTTCAACTGGCGCGCTATGCGTCGCTCAGCTTTCGAATTAACCGCGATCCGGAATTGCGCGCGGCGTTGAACGACGAGCGACGCAAACTCATCACCGCGCGGGCCATGAGCTTCGGCTTCTGGGCGGTCATCATCGCCGCGGGCGCGTATTTTCTGGCGTATACGCAGGAAATACTGGTCGTTTCTGCGGCCGCGCTCGCCATTGGCGCCATATGGGTGGGGGTGTCGGTCGTGCTCAGCGCTTTCCTCTGGTTCGACAGGGATGAGGCCGAGTGACGGGACAACACGAAGCCACGGGGCTTCTCAATACGCTGAAAGAGCGGCGCGCGGAAAAAGGCTGGAGCCAGGAAGAGCTCGCCCGCTCCGTCGGCGTCAGCCGCAAGACCATCAATACCGTGGAGCGCGGACGGTTCGTCCCCTCCACGGTTCTGGCGTTGAAACTCGCGCGCGCGTTCGATTGTGCGGTGGAGGAGCTTTTTGCGCTGGATTCGGAGTGAGTGTCCCAATCTTCAGAGAGGGTCCGTCCTTCGTGACGCCCGCTTCGCGGGCTCCTCAGGACGACGTTCGCACTGGTCTTCGTCCTGAGGAGCCGCCGCAGGCGGCCTCACGAAGGACGGCGCAGGTCACCCTTTCTTGAACGGCGTATACTCGTTCAGAATTTCGATATGCCCGGCGACCTCGTCCCGCTCGCCGTCGAGATACCGGGCGACGGCGTCGCGGAAGCTTTCATTGGGAATATGGTGGACGGAGTACGTCGGTCGGGGCGCGTAGCCGCGGGCGAGCTTGTGCTCGCCC
This sequence comes from uncultured Caulobacterales bacterium, assembly GCA_964342855.1. Lineage (GTDB taxonomy): Bacteria > Pseudomonadota > Alphaproteobacteria > Caulobacterales > Parvularculaceae > JBCBJX01. The sequence goes on along the minus strand of CAYFIB010000003.1, from coordinate 130,380 downwards.
TGGGCGCCCGCCTCGACGCGCTTCAGCCCGCGGGCGATGGCGAAGTCGATCGCCTGATAATAGCAGACCTCGAAATGGAGGAACGGGACGTGCTCCGTCGATCCCCAGTTTCGCCCATAGAGCGCCTCGGAGCCGATGAGATTGAGCGCCCCGGCGATATAGCGTTCGCCGCGTCGGGCGAAGATGAGCAGAACGTCGTCCGCCATGCGCTCGCCGAGCAATGAGAAGAACGTGCGCGTAAGGTAAGGCGTCCCCCATTTGCGCGAGCCGGTGTCCATATAGAAGCGCCAGAACGCGTCCCAGTGTCGTTCTTCAATGTCAGATCCCGTGATCCAGTCGATCTCGATCCCGTCTTCTAGAGCGGCGGCGCGCTCCTTCTTCAGGTTCTTGCGCTTGCGGGAGGAGAGAGCGGCGAGGAAATCGCCAAACGAAGCGTACCCGTCATTCTCCCAGTGGAACTGCTGGTCCATGCGCTGCAGGAAACCGGCGGCGCCGAGGGCGGACCATTCCTCATCCGTGCAGAACGTCGCGTGATAGGACGAAACGCCGGCGCGCTCGGCGATCTCCGCCGCCGCGCCGCCGATCACGGGAACCAATGATCGATCGGCGCTGAGGAAGCGGCGCCCGGGCGCGGGCGTGAACGGAATGCAGGTCTGGAGTTTCGGGTAATAGCGTCCGCCCGCGCTTTCATAGGCGTGCGCCCAGGAATGATCGAACACGTACTCGCCGTAGGAATGCCCCTTCACGTACATGGGCGTCGCGCCGAGAAGGGCGTCCGGACCGCTGCGCGCTTCGTCCTCCAGAAGCACGTGCATGGGCCGCCAGCCGGTTTCGGGGCGCACGGAGCCGGACTCCTCCAGTATGCGGAGAAAATCGTAAGAGACGAACGGATCGTACGCCGCGCCCGCGGGGTTGGCGACGCGGTCCCACGCCGTGCGGTCGACCTCGTCCAGTCCGGCGATGGTGCGGGCGGCGAGCGTGCGGTCTCCGTCCAAGAGGAAGGCTCCTTCAGGCGTCAGAAATGAATATGGGGCGGGGGGCTGCAAGCGCCCAAATCCGCTATCGAACGGCGAAGCTTCCCTCGACCTCGACCGCCGCGCCAAGCGGCAGCGCCGGACAGCCGACGGCGGCGCGCGCGTGGCGCCCGGCCTCGCCGAAGACCTCGAGCATCAGGTCCGACGCGCCGTTGATGACTTTCGGCTGGTCGAAGAAGTCCGGCGTCGAGGCGACGAAGCCGCCGAGGCGGATGACGCGGGCGACGCGATCGAGATCCCCAAGCGCTTTTTTTACCTGCGCGATGAGCATGAGTCCGCAGAGCCGCGCCGCGGCCTGGCCATCCTCCAGCGTCAGCGTGTCGCCGAGCCGGCCGGTGACGAGACCGTTCGGGCCAAAGGAAATCTGACCGGAAATGGTGAGAACGCCTCCGTGCTCCACCGCCGGCACATAGGAGGCGACCGGCGCCGCCGGTTCCGGCAGGACGATACCCAACTCCTTCAAACGGTCGGCGATGGCGCTCATAACAGGTCTCCGGTTCACGTTCTCAAGGGGCCGCCATGCCGTCAGACGACGCCAGCGGACGCATTATTTCCCTCTATACCCGGTTCGGCGCGGCGTGGTCCCGTTCGCGCGGCCGGTCCTCGTTTTTTGAAAAGCCATGGATCGGGAAGTTTCTCGCCGCCGCTGAGAACCGCGACGCGCCGATCTACGATTTCGGCTGCGGCGACGGCTGGCCGATCGCCGATCACATGTCGGGAGGGGGGCGCCGCGTCATCGGTCTCGACGGATCGCCGAGCCTGATCCGGACCGCGAAACGCCGCACGCCCGACGGGATCTGGCTCGTCGGCGACATGCGCGCGCCGCCCTTGCGCCCGACCGCAGGCGGCGTCCTCGCCTGGCACAGCTTTTTTCATCTGACAGCGGATGACCAGCGCGCCGTCCTGGCTCTCTTCGGCGAACTGACGACACCGGGCGCCGCGCTGATGTTCACCTCCGGAACCGAAGAAGGCGAGGCGATCGGATCGTTCGAGGGCGAACCGCTCTACCACGCCAGCCTTGACGTTGCGGAGTATGAAGAGCGCTTGGCGGCGGCGGGCTTCGACATCATCGCGTTGTCGCGGGACACGGCCGATTGCGGCGGCGCGACCATCTGGCTCGCGCGCCGAACCTGAGCGCCTATCGGCGGGTGTCGGTTGAGCGCCCGACCTTGATCGCCCCGGGGCCGAATTTCGCGCGCAGCGAGGCGATGGCGTCCTCGCGCGCCGTCAGCCGAGCGTCGGGCGCCGCGAAGAGATCCGTCTGCGTCTCGATGTTCTCGACGAGCCCCGACACGCCGACGCCGATCAGCCGATAGGCCTCGCCCTGCGCTTCGGCGCTGAGGAGATCGGTGGCGACATCGAAGATGCGCGTCGCAAGCGCCGTCGGGCGCTCCAGCGTGCGGCTGCGGACGATGGGGCGGAAGTCCGCGGTCTTGAGTTTCAGGGTGACGGTTCGTCCCGCGAAGCCTTTGGCGCGCAGCCGATCAGCGGTCTTTTCGCACAAGGGATGCAGCCGGGCGGCGAGGGCGACGGTGTCCGAGATATCATCAGAAAACGTCGTTTCGTGCGAGACGCTCTTCACTGTCCGTTCGACGACGACGTGGCGGGTGTCTTCGCCGACGGCAAGGCGGGCGAGGCGGGCCCCTTGCGCGCCGAACTCGCGCTCCAGCTTCGTAAGGCCGGCCGTCTGCAGATCCGCGATGCGCGCATAACCCGCGGCGCGGAGGCGTTCAGCGAATTTCGGGCCGACGCCCCACACTTTCGAGATCGCGAGCGGCGCGAGCTGCGCCTCGGCGTCGGCGCGCCCGATGACGCGGAAGCCGCGCGGCTTGTCGAGATCGGAGGCGATCTTGGCGAGATACTTGTTCCAGGAAAGCCCGATGGAGACGTCGATGCCGATATCGCGGCTGATTCGATTGGCGAGCTTGATGAGCGTCGCCGCCGGCGGCCCGCCATGCAGTCGCTCGGTTCCGGAGAGATCAAGAAACGCTTCATCAATGGAGATCGGCTCGACCAGCGGCGTCGCCGCCTCCATCAACGCGCGCACCTCGCGGCTGACGGCGACGTATTTCGACATGTTCGGCTTGATGACGACCGCTTCCGGACACGCGGCGAGCGCCTTGAACATCGGCATCGCCGAGCGCACGCCGGAGCGCCGGGCGACATAACAGGCCGCTGAGACGACGCCACGCTTGCCGCCGCCGATGATGACGGGGCGATGCTCCAACTCCGGCCGGTCGCGTTTTTCAACGCTCGCATAGAATGCGTCGCAGTCGATATGCGCGATTGAAAGGGTTGTGAGTTCACGGTGCGCCAGCCGGCGCGCGGGGGCGCATTTCGGGCCGGGCGCCTTGCCGCAATCACGGCAGAGCGCCGCCCGGATATCGTCGCCGTCAGCTTTTCCGGTCACGATAAGGAACCTTTAAGACCTATCGCTCAAATTTAAACGAAGTTGAGCAAGCGGCGTGCGCGCCGGAAAGCGGAACTTCGATGGCCCTCGCGGAGACTTTGGACCTGACCGACGCTCAGAAAACCGTTCTCATCGTTGAGGACAACGAGCTGAACATGAAGCTTTTTCATGATCTGCTTGAAGCCCATGGCTATGACACCCTTGAGGCGCGCGACGGCGCGACGGCGCTCAATCTCGCTCGCGAGCACGCACCGGACCTCATTCTCATGGACATTCAGCTGCCGAAAGTCTCCGGGCTTGAGGTAACGCGAGAGCTGAAACAGGACGCGCGGGTCGCGCATATTCCGGTCATCGCTGTCACCGCCTTCGCCATGAAGACCGATGAAGACCGAATCAGAGCCGGCGGATGCGAGGATTATATCGCAAAACCGATCTCGGTTGCGGGTTTCCTTGAGAAAATCAAAACACATCTTGGCTAACTCTCGTTGTCGTAGAACGCACGAGAGAGGTCCGAATGACCGCGCGCATCCTGGTGGTTGATGATCTTGAGCCGAACGTAAAGCTGCTCGAGGCCAAACTTTCCGCCGAATATTTCGATGTCATAACGGCCATGAACGGGCCGGACGCGATCGAGGCCGCGCGCGCGGAGCAGCCGGATATCGTCCTGCTCGACGTCATGATGCCGGGCATGGACGGCTATGAAGTCTGCCGCCGCCTGAAAGCCGACGCCGAAACATCCCACATTCCCGTCGTCATGGTGACAGCGCTCGACCAGCAATCAGACCGCGTCGCGGGCCTGGAAGCAGGCGCTGACGATTTCCTGACCAAACCTGTCGAAGACCTAGCGCTCTTCGCGCGCGTGCGCGGGCTCTCGCGTCTGAAAATCATGACCGACGAGCTGCGTCGCCGCTTCGAAACGGGGCAGGAGTTCGGTCTTCTCGCCGACGTCGCAAAGGCGCAGGAGCAGGAGCCCCGGCGCGGCAGCGCGGCGATCATCACGGACGATCTCACCGAGGTCGAATCGCTCACCGCCATGCTGGCGGATGAGTTCGACGTCGTCGCTTACCATGAACTTGATCCGCACCTGTCGTCGCTGCGGTCCGGCGGTCACGACGTGATCGTGCTCGATCTGTCGATGGAGACGGCGGACAGCCTGCGTCTCGTCTCCCAGTTGCGCTCATTCGAAGACAGCCGCTTCACGCCCGTGCTCGGCCTCGTCCGGCAGGGCGATCTGCGTCGGCTCGTGCGCGCCCTCGACATGGGCGTCAACGACTACATCTCGCGGCCCGTGGACGGCAACGAACTGATCGCGCGTATGCGCACACAGTTCCGCCGTATGCAGAGCCTTGAGGCGATGCGCTCGGCCTACCAGAAAAGCTTGGAGATGGCGGTGACAGATCCGCTGACCGGCCTCCATAATCGACGCTATCTGATGACCCAGCTCGACGGGTTGATCGCTGAGGCGCGTCAGGAAGAATCCGCTCTCTCCGTGCTTGTCATCGACATCGACCACTTCAAGGCGATCAATGACGACTACGGACACGATGCGGGCGACGATGCTCTGCGGGAGTTCGGCCGCGCGCTCTCATCGACCGTTCGCGGCGTTGATCTCGCCTGTCGGTATGGAGGGGAGGAATTCGTCGTCGCCATGCCGCGCACCCGCTCGGAGGCGGCGTTGGAGGCGGCCGAGCGTTTGCGGGCGAACCTTGCGGGCGTGCGCGTGAATACCGGCGAAGGCGGCGAGATGCTGCAGTTCACGGTCAGCATCGGCATCGCGACGGCGGAAGAGGGCGGCGCACAGACGCCGGCGGACCTCATCACCAAAGCGGACCAGGCGCTGCTCTCGGCGAAACGCAACGGGCGCAATCGCGTCGAAGTCGCGGGCGCGAGCGCTGAGGGCGCAGCCGCGTAACTCTTCAGATTGTTTGAACGTCCCGGAAGGGCGGAAGGCTTACTTGATCTTGCCTTCTTTGAACTCGACGTGCTTGCGCGCGACGGGATCGTATTTCCGCACGACCATTTTCTCGGTCATGTTCCGGGTGTTTTTCTTCGTGACGTAGAAATATCCCGTGCCCGCGGTGGAGTTCAGGCGGATTTTGATGGTGGTCGGCTTCGCCATGTCGGGGCTCTTCAAACGTCTGAATTGCGGAAAAGAGCGCGGTGTATCGACGAGCGCGACCGCGAAGTCAAGCGCTGCGCGTCGCTCAGGGCGTTTCTTCGCCTCGGCGCGCGACGATCAAAGCGAGATAAAGCGCAAACAGCGCCGCGAGCGTCGCGGGAAGCCCCTGCGGTCCGAAGAGCGCCATGCCGAAGCCCGCAAGGGCCGGGCCGATGAGCGCGCCGACATTATAGCCCATGACGAAGCCGGTGTTCGCCGGCGGCAACAGCTGACCTGTGAACCGGTCGCCGAGGAGCGACAGCCCGACCGTATAAACGCCGACGATGACGCCGCCCCAGAAGAAGAGGAGCGCGTAAAGGCTCGGCAGCGTCGCGGCGGCGAAAGGCGTCGCGAGCGCGCCCGCGAGGCCGACCGACGCGCAGCCGATAAGCATGGGGACAGGGCCGAAGCGGTCGACCCCGCGGCCGATGAGCCATTGCGTGCAGATCGTGCCGAGGCCGTAGACGACGACCACGCGCCCGGCGGCGGCCTGACCGAGCCCGAGCGCGATCACATAGACCGGCACAAGGGACATGATGGTCGCCTCCGTCGCCGCGAAAACGGCGGAGGCGGAGAAGATGGCGGGCGCGCGCTTCACGAGCGGCAGCATCCGGCCCGCCGCGCCTTCATGGCCCTCGACGACCGGCGCGCGAACGAGGGCGACCGGGATGAGCGCGGCGAGGATCATCGCCGTCGCGACGATGAACGGCGCCGCGCCTTCATAGCCCGTCAACTCCAGCGCGATGGGACCGGAGGCGAAGCCGCCAGCGAGCGCCGTCGCGTACGCGCCAAGCGCCGCGCCGCGTCGTTCCGGCTTTACGTTGAGATTGATCCAGAGCTCCGAGGCGATGAAGACGACGACCCCGCCCGCGCCGATGCAGAGCCGGAAGAAAAACCACGCCGCTTTCGAGGCGCCGGCGAAGAAGATCCCGCCGAACCCGATGGCGGTGACGAGGATCGCGATGGCGAGAACAGGCCGCATGCCGTACCGGCGCATCCAGCCGGGCGTCATCGGTCCGAACACGAGCGAGCCGACGGCCATGGTCGCCGTGTTGAGGCCGATCAACGCCTCCGACCAGCCGAGGCGCTCCATCAGCACCGAGAAGAATGGAAGAGAGAGCCCCGCGCTCGCCCCGAAGGCGGAGACGCAGGCGATCGCCGCGATGACGCCGAGACGGCGTTCGCGCTCGCTCAACGGCGAGGCGTCCTCGGACGCGAGAGATGGAGTGACGGCCACACGGGGCTCTTTGGCATATTCCGCGAGGTCAGACGACGTCCGGCTTCAGGGCGTCTTCTGCCTTCGCGTCCGGGTCGAAGCCGTGCATTTCGTGGGCCCACTGAAGACCGATGAGCGCGCCCTTGGTGATCGGCAGCAGCCAGAGGCAGCCGAGAATGAGGATCGGCGTCCACAGGGCGAACTGCACCCAGAGCGGCGGGTTCACGTACTGCTCCATGAAGAGCGCGCCGGGGATGGTGATTTTCCCGACGATGAAGAGCGTCGCATAGGGCGGGGCGTCGTCCGCCTGATGTCCGGAGAAGTCGAGCCCGCACTGCGAGCAGGCGTCCGCCGGCTTCAGGTACTTCGCGAACAGCTTGCCTTCGCCGCATTGCGGGCAGGCGTGGCGCGCGCCGCGGCCCATGGCGGACCAGACGGGGCGGCGCTTGGGCGCGTCGCCATAGATGGCGGGGGAGGCGTCGGAGGCGGTCATGAAGGGAAACTGGGCTCGAGTGCGGGAGCGCGCAAGCGGTCGAGACGTCACGTTCAGCGGCGGCGGCGCGGCTTGCCTTTTTTCTCGGCCAGGCGCGATGAGCGCGGCTTCTCGGTCGGTCGCGACGAGCGCGACGGGTGCTTCTTGCGCTGAGACTTCGGCGCTCGGGCGTCCGGCACGGGTTCTGGATCGGACAGCATGGTGAGGCGCAGGCCGCCGGTGATGGGCGTCGCTTCTTCGAGGCGCACGCGCACGCTTTGGCCGAGGCGGTAGCCGAGGCCGGATGAATCCCCAACCATGGCCACGCGCTCTTCATCATGGCGGAAGTATTCGAAACCGAGCGCCTTCGCCGGGCAGAAGCCGTCCGCGCCCGTTTCATCGAGCCGCACGAAGACGCCGACGCGCACGACGCCGGTGATGCGCCCCGTGAACTCTGCGCCCATGCGCGGCTCCAGGTACGCGGCGAGATAGCGGTCGGTCGCCTCGCGTTCGGCGGCCATGGAGCGCCGCTCGAAGGTGGAGATTGCCTCGGCGGTCTTCTGCAGATCGCGCCGCTCGTCTTCGCTCTGCCCGCCGTCGCCCAGCTTGCAGGCGGAGACGAGGGCGCGGTGGACGGTCAGGTCCGCATACCGACGGATGGGCGAGGTGAAGTGCGCGTAGCGGCGGAGGTTCAGCCCGAAGTGGCCGAGGTTCTCCGTGTCATAGACCGCCTGCCGCTGGGCGCGCAGCAGGCTTTCGGCGACGATGTCGGACTCCCCGCGCGCCGCCGCTTTTTTCAGAATACGGTTGAACGTTTCTGGGCGGATGACCTGCCCCTTGGCGAGTTCGTAGCCGAGGGTTTCAAGATACGCGCCGACGGCCTCCAGTTTTTCCGGATCTGGCTGGTCGTGGACGCGGTAAATGAGGCGCATGCGGCGCTCTTCCAGCGTCTCGGCGGCGGCGACGTTCGCCTGGATCATCAGTTCCTCGACGAGGCGGTGGGCGTCGAAACGTTCGCGCACGGCGATGCGCTCGATCTCGCCTTTGTCGGAAAGCTCGATCTTCCGTTCGGGCAGATCGAGATCAAGAGGCTGGCGCCCCTCGCGCGCCTTCACCAGCGCCGCATAGAGATCGAACAACGGATTGATGACGGTTGCGAGGAGCGGCTTGGCGCGCTCGGAGGGCTCGCCGTTGCGCGCGGCCTGCGCCTCTTCGTAGGAGAGGCCCGCCGCGGATTTCATGATCGCCCGCAGGAAACGGTGGTCGATCTTGCGGCCGGATTGCGAGAACCGCATCTCGACCGCGAGACAGGGCCGCTCGACGCCTTCCTTCAGGGAGCAGAGATCGTTGGAGAGGCGCTCCGGCAGCATGGGCGAGACGCGGTCCGGCATGTAGGTGGAGTTGCCGCGCGTCGCCGCGCCCCGATCAAGCGCCGAGCCAGGCCGCACGAACCAGGAGACGTCGGCGATAGCGACGATCGCTTTCCAACCGCCGGCGTTCTTCGGGTCCCTGTCTTCCTCCGCATGGATCGCATCGTCGTGGTCGCGCGCGTCGGCGGGATCGATGGTGACGAGGGGCGTTTCGCGCAGATCGACGCGGCCCCTGAGATCCGGAAGCTCAGCGGCGTCCGCCTCGCGGATTTCGTCCGCGCCGAAGCCCTGCGGCACGCCGTGGGCGGCCATGGCGATGAGAGAGAACGCGCCCGGATCGTCGATGGACCCGGCGATCTCACGCACTCGCGCTTTTTTCGGGCCGTAGCCGCGCTGGTTTTTCGTCTCGACCCAGACGAGATCGCCGTCTTCCGCTGCGCGTTCGTCGCCGCGTTCGACCTGAAGGGAGCCGCGCGCTTTCTTGTCGACCGGCTCGACGATCCCGCCATAGCGGGTCTTCGTGAACACCCCGAGCACGCGGTCGCCGCCCTTGCCGAGGCGCTTCAGCACCTTCGCGCGGAAGGCGCCCTGCGTGGTCGGATCGGGCGCGAGGCGGGCGAGGATGCGGTCGCCGACGCCGATGGCGGGCTTTTCACAACCGGCTTCGGCGGATGAAAGGGTGATCGGCGGCGGCGCGCTTTCGCCTTTCCAGGACGCGGGCGCGCAGAGGAGATCGCCCTCGTCGTCGAGACCGACGGCGTCGATCACCGTCACCGGCGGCAGGTCTTCATCGCTTGCGGAGTAGCGCTTGCCGCCCGCGCCGCGGTCGATGACGCCGTCATCTTCGAGCGCGCGCAACATCCGCCGCAGGTCGGCGCGGTCCGGGCCTTTCACGCTGAAAGCGCGGGCGATTTCACGGCGGTCGACGACGCCGTCAGCTTTCTTGATGAAGGCGAGCAGGTCCGCGCGCGAGGGCAGGCCGCCGGGCGCGGGCGCTCCTTTTTTGCCGATAGACGGTCTGGAGATGCGCCGGGCCAGAGCGGCCTCAGTTCCCTTGGCCGGGCGGCGGCGGGGAGAGCGGGTCGATCCGCTGACCGTCGACTTCCAGCTCGTAGTGGACGCCGTTCTCCGCGAGAGAGCCCGAATTGCCCATCACCGCGATGCGTTGGCCGCGAGAAACCTGCGCGCCGCGCACGACGCCGTCGGCGATGCTTGCAAGGTTCGCATAGCGCGTGCGCACGCCGTCGCCGTGATCGACGACGAGAGTGAGGCCGAAATCGCCGATCTCAGCGAAGCCGACGACCGAGCCGTCCGCCGCCGCCAGAACCTGACCGCCGCCGTAGAAATCGAGACCGCCGCTCGGGCGGCCACGGGCGTCGGCCATGCCGAAGCCGACGACGATGCAGCCTTCCGTCACCGGGGCGCGCATCAGCGTCTTGCCGCGCACTTCGCCGAGCGGGGGCAGGGACATGATGGCGGCCTGAATTTCCGGCGGCGCCTGCACGACATCGCAGAGCGCGAGGCCGGGCGTGCGTTGCGCGACGCGGGTCGGCTGCTGGCGCGCCTGCGCGCGGGCGGCGGCTTCGGCTTCCTGCTGGCTCTGGCGCAGAACCGCGAGAATGTCCGGCGCGGCGCGCGTCGTCTCCAGCGCGTCCTCGTCATAATAGTCGGGATCGTTGCGCACGGTTCGGTAGCCGTTCGCGTCCACCTCGGCGATGTCGATCAGCGCCGGGCCATTCTTGCCGAAGGGGCCGACGCAGGCGGCGAGGGCGAGCGGCGCGGCGAGAGCCGCGATCAGGGTCGTTCGGGTCATGGATCTCATTGCGCCGGGGACTTAGCCGATTTCTTGGCGGCGGTCTTCTTCGCCGCCTTCTTTGCAGGCGTTTTTTTCGCCGCCTTTTTGGTCGCTTTCTTGGCGGCGGTCTTTTTGGCCGCTTTTTTCGCCGGTTTTTTCGCGCCCGCTTTCGCCTCGCGCTCGGCGATCAGGGTGAGCGCCTGCTCCAGCGTGATCTCGTCGGGCGAGATGTCCTTGGGGATCGTCGCGTTCGTCTTACCGTGTTTCACATAGGGCCCGTAACGCCCGTCGAAGACGCCGACGACCTCTTCGCTCTCCGGGTGCTTGCCGAGCTCGCGCTTGGGTTTCGCCGCCGTGCGGCCGCGACCGCGCGGATTGGCTTTCTTCTCCGCGATGACCGTGACGGCGCGGTTGAGGCCGATCTCGAAGACCTCCTCGACGCTTTCAAGGTTCGCATAGGTCTTGCCGTGCTTCACGAACGGGCCGTAGCGGCCGAGGCCGGCTTCGATCATTTCGCCGTCTTCCGGGTGCGGTCCGACCTCGCGCGGGAGCGAGAGAAGCATCATCGCCTTGTCGAAATCGACATCGTCGACGGCCCAGCCTTTCGGAATGCCAGAGCGCTTCGGTTTCTCTTTTGTTTCAGGGTCCTGCTCGCCGAGCTGAATGTACGGTCCGAAGCGGCCCGTTCGCAGCGAGACCTCGAGCGACGAATTCGGATCGACGCCGAGCACTTTCGGGCCTTCGTTGGCGAGCTTGCCGTCCTCGCCGCCGGGTTGGGCGAGCTGGCGGGTGAAATTGCACTCCGGATAGTTCGAGCAGCCGATGAAGGCGCCGTAGCGGCCGACCTTCAGAGAGAGTTGGCCGTTTTCGCAGGACGGGCAGGCGCGCGGATCGGAGCCGTCTTCCTTCGCGGGGAAGATGTGCGGGCCGAGCGCTTCATTGAGCGCGTCGAGCACCTCAGTGATGCGCAGCTCGGAGATGTCCGAGATGGAAGCGGAGAACTCTTTCCAGAATTCCGCGAGGAAGCGCCGCCAGTCAAGCTTGCCGTCGGAGATGACGTCGAGGTCTTCTTCGAGCCCCGCCGTGAAGTCGTAGGCGACGTATTTCTCGAAGAAGTTCTCAAGGAACGCTGTAACAATACGGCCCTTATCCTCTGGAATAAAACGGTTTTTGTCCATTCGGACATATTCGCGATCGCGCAGGGTCGCGAGGATGGAGGCGTAGGTGGACGGACGGCCGATGCCGAGTTCCTCGAGCTTTTTGACGAGGCTCGCTTCGGAATAGCGCGGCGGCGGCTGGGTGAAGTGCTGCTCGATCACCGGGGCGTCGACATCCGCGCGCGCGCCGACCTCGACTTTTGGCAGGCGGCCGCCTTCGGCGTCGTCGTCGGCGTCGTCCCGGCCTTCGTCGTAGAGGGTGAGGAAGCCGTCGAAGAGCACAACCGTGCCGGTCGCGCGCAGGGCGATCTGCTTGTCCTCGTTTTCCAGTTCGATGGTGGTGCGCTCCAGCTGGGCGCTTTCCATCTGGCTGGCGATGCCGCGTTTCCAGATCAGCTCATAGAGCCGGAACTGGTCTTCATCGAGGCCTTTGACGAACTTCGGCGCGCGGGCGAAATCCGTCGGGCGGATACATTCGTGCGCTTCTTGAGCATTCTTCTGTTTACTCTTGTAAAAGCGTGCTTTTTCCGGGCGATAGCGATCGCCGAACTGCGAGGCGATGGCCGCGCGGGCGCCGTTCACGGCCTCCGGCGCCATGTCGATGCCGTCGGTCCGCATATAGGTGATGAGGCCGGTCGTCTCGCCGCCGATATCGATGCCCTCATAGAGGCGCTGGGCGGTGCGCATGGTGCGCTGGGCGTTGAAGCCGAGTTTGCGCGCCGCCTCCTGCTGCAGGGTCGAGGTGGTGAAAGGCGGCGGCGGGTTGCGCTTGGCCGGTTTCGCTTCGACCGAGGCGACCGCGAACGACGCGGATTTCACCGCCGCTTCAGCACGTTTGGCGTCGCCTTCGACACCGAGGGTGAACTTCTCCACCTTCTCACCGTCGAGGCGCACGAGGTGGGTTTTGAAATCCGGCCCGTCGCCCGAACGCGCCATGGCCTCCAGGGACCAGTACTCGCGCGGAACGAACTTCTCGATCTCCATCTCACGGTCGCAGATGATGCGCAGCGCGACGGACTGGACGCGCCCTGCCGAGCGCGAGCCCGGCAGTTTCCGCCAGAGGACCGGCGAGAGCGAGAAGCCGACGAGATAGTCGAGCGCACGGCGGGCGAGATAAGCGTCGACGAGGGATTGATCGATCTCCCGCGCGTTCTGCATCGCCTCCAAAATGGCCGACTTGGTGACGGCGTTGAAGGCGACGCGGGTGACGTCGACATCCTTCAGGACCTTCTTGTCGCGCAAGACTTCGTAAAGGTGCCAGGAGATGGCCTCGCCCTCGCGATCGGGGTCGGTGGCGAGGATCAGCTTGTCGGACGACTTCACCGCCGCGGCGATCTCGTTGATCACCTTCTTGGCCTTGGCGTCCGCCTCCCAGGTCATGGCGAAATCGCTCTCCGGGTCGACCGAGCCGTCTTTCGAGGGCAAGTCGCGGATATGGCCGTAGGAGGCAAGGACGACGAAGTCCGAGCCCAGATATTTATTGATGGTCTTCGCCTTGGACGGCGATTCGACGATGACGACGGGCATGGGGTCTCCGGGGCCGGCGCGAGGTTCGGACCGGCGGTCGTACGCGGGCCGGGAACGTGGAGACGTCGTGTCGGACTGTCAACGCGCCCGTCAACCCTATGGTCCGAAGACCGGGCGGCCGCTACATCGCCGGGCATGTCGTCAGCTTCTGAACATTCGGTCGTCGCGCTGGTCACCGCCTTCAACGAGCAGGAGACCATCGGCGCGGTCATCGACGCCCTCCGCGCCGCGCCGTCCGTCGCGCGCGTCCATGTGGTGGACGACGCCTCCACGGACGAGACCCGCGCTGTCGCGCTCGCGCGCGGGGCGGAAGTGACGACCCTTCAAACCAAGCTTCCGGTCGGCGAGGCGATCATGGCGCATCTTGAAGCGGTGACGGAGGAGACGCTGCTTCTGTGGTGCGACGCCGATCTTGTGGGTCTCGCGCCAGAGCACGTCGAAGCCCTCATTGCCCGCTATCAGCGCGGCGACATCGTGCAGTCGCTCTCGAGCCGCGGGGCGCTGCGCAGCTGGCCGCGGGCTCTCCGCGGGCGCGCCGTTCAGGCCGCCTGGGCGTGGCTGTTCGGGCCGATCAGCGGCGAACGCGTCATCCGGCGGTCGGACTTCGTCGCCGCCATCGACCTCGCCCGCTCGCTCGGCTGGAGCGAAATGATGCGCGGCTACGGCATCGTCCTCTTTCTCAACTGGTGGGCGGGGGCGTTCGGTTCGGGCAGCGCCATCACCTATTTCGACGAGCTGCGCCAGCGCCAGAAATTCCAGAAACGAGGTTTCGGCGGCTTCGTCGCCATGGCGCGCCAATGGGCGCAGTTCGGTCTCGTCTGGGTGAAGATCCGCTTCAACGCCCGGCGCCTGCGGGCCGCCGTTCAGGCAGAAACGGCGAGGGCGTAACCGCCCGCTTCCTCCACCGCCTCGCCGATAAGCACCAACTCGACCAGCGCCGCAGCGACCGCCGAGGAGGTCGCGCCGAGATCGCGCGCCAGCGGGTCCGGGTGCGCGGGCAGGTGCGAGAGCCGGTCGCGTACGGCGTTGAGGAGATCCGTCGGCGCGTCCTCGGTTTCTTCTTCAAAGGCGTCGAAGAGCGAGAGGGGCGCCGGGCGCAGCTCCGCACGGCCAATGGCCGAGAGAACGTCGTCCGCGCTCGCCGCGAGCCCGGCACCTTCCTGAATGAGCCGGTTCGCTCCCTCTGATCGTTTGTCGAGGGGCGAGCCGGGCACGGCGAACACGTCGCGCCCCTGTTCGCCCGCAAGGCGCGCAGTAATGAGCGTGCCCGAACGCGCGCTCGCCTCGACCACGACGACCGCTTCCGACAATCCGGAGACGATGCGGTTGCGCCGAGGGAAGTCGCGCCCCGTCGGGCGCGCGCCAAGAGGTCGCTCGGAGAGGAGGAGCCCCCGCCGGGCGATCTCGCGTTGCAGGTCCCGATGCTCCGGCGGGTAGATGACGTCCGCGCCGCCCGCGACAACGGCGATGGCGCCGGTTGCGAGAGACGCCTGATGCGCCGCGCCGTCGACGCCGCGGGCGAGGCCTGAAGCGACGACCACGTCCGCCTCGCCGAAGCCTTCCGCCAGCCGTCGCGCCATGGCGAGCCCCGCTGAGGAGGCGTTCCGTGCGCCGACGATGGCGATGATCCGCCGACGAGCCAGGGCGAGATCGCCGAACGCAATGAGGGCTGGCGGCGGGTCGGCGATTTCGGTGAGCCGCTCGGGATAGTCCGGCTCGCCGATCACGACGAGGCGCGCGCCGAGGTCTTCGACGGCGTCAATTTCCGCGCGCGCGTCGTCGCGTGAGGGCGGCGTGAAGCGGCGAGCGGCGTTGCGCTGGGGTGGCGCGGAGATCGCCGCTTCAGCCGAGCCGTACTTCGCGATCAACCTGCGGAAGGTGATCGGCCCGACGCCGTCGGCGCGCGCGAGGCGGAGCCGGTCCAGCCGTTCGGTTCCGTCGAGTTCGGAGAATTCGCCTCTCACGCGTAAAACGCCCTTAAGTTCAATCAGTGCGTTTATGGTAAACGTAAAGGGCGCGCCCGCAAGGGGCGTCTCTCAGGATTTCTTCGCGCCGATTTTCGGTTCGGTTCCCGCAATAAGGCGGCGGATATTTTCCTGATGCCGATAGAAAATGAGCGCCGCCATGCCGAGCGCCGCCGCCGCCGCGGCCGGTTCGCCGAGCGCGAACATCGCAATAGGAGCGACGAGAGCGGCGGTCAGCGCGCCGAGCGAGGAAAACCGGAAGATCGCCGCCATTGCGACCCATGTCGCGCAGACGATCAGCGCCGGGAGGAAGGCGAGAGCGAGGAGCGTTCCGAAAAATGTCGCGACGCCCTTGCCGCCGTTGAACTTCAGCCAAACGGGGAAGCAGTGGCCGAAGAACGCTGAAAACCCGGCGAGCGCCGCCGCCCAGTCGCCCCAGCCGAGGGCTTTCGCGATCAACGCCGCGATCCCCGCCTTGCCGGCGTCAAGCGCGAGTGTCGCGAGCGCCAGGTCCTTGCGGCCCGTACGCAGAACATTCGTCGCGCCGATATTACCGGAGCCGATGGCGCGGATGTCGCCGAGACCGGCCATCCGCACCAGGACGAGCCCGAAGGGGATCGAGCCGAGAAGATAACCGCCGATGGCGGCTGCGAAGAGTTCTAGCATCGTGCGGCTTCCCGTCGTCAGGCGCGCCCGGAGAGAAGGGCGTCGAGGATCGCCATGCGCGTGAAGACGCCGTAGGCGACCTGTTTCAGGACAAGGCTGTGATTGTCGTCATCGGCGAGGTCGCCGTCGATTTCCACGCCGCGGTTCATCGGTCCCGGGTGCATGACGACCGCGTCCGGCTTCGCGAGGGCGAGGGTTTCGTGGGTGAGGCCGTATGTGGCGAAGAACGCGCCGGCGTCCGGCGTCTCGGCGTCGGCCATGCGCTCGCGCTGGATGCGCAGCGCCATCACGGCGTCGCAGCCCTCCAGGCCGTCGCGCAGCGTCTCGAAACGCGGAATGTCGGCGAAGCCCGCCGGCATCAGCGCGTCCGGCCCGACGAAGCGGACCCGCGCGCCGAGGCGGGCGAGGAGTTTCGCGCCGGAGCCCGCGACGCGGCTGTGGGCGATGTCGCCGACGATGGCGACCGTCAGCCCGTCAATGCGCCCTTTGGCGGCGCGGAGCGTCGCCGCATCGAGCAGCGCCTGCGTCGGATGCTCCGCCGCGCCGTCGCCGCCGTTGACGATGGGGCAGGAGAGGCGTTTCGCGAGGAGCGGCTGAAGCCCCGCCTCCTTGGAGCGCACGACCATCACGTCCGCGCCCATGGCGGCGAGGGTGAGGGCCGTATCGAGTCCCGACTCGTCCTTGCGGAGCGACGATCCTTCAGCGGGCAGCGACAGGACGTCGGCCCCGAGGCGCTGCGCGGCGACCTCGAAGGACGCCATGGTCCGCGTCGAGGGTTCCAGGAAAAGATTGACCAGCGTGCGCCCGACCAGCGGCCGCGGGGCGAGGGCGCCGAGGCGGCGCAGGCCCGCATAGTGGTCGGCGAGGTCCAGAATGTAAGCGATCTGGTCGTCGGCGAGATCGTCGACGGAGAGGATGGAGCCGGCGATGGGCTCGGCGGGCGGCGCGGGGCGGGGAGCGGCGTGCATGACCGCCCTCTTAAGCCGGGTCGGCGGTTCTGTCAGCGGGGAGGACGGCCGCCATGAACGCTTTGAGTTTCGCCTCGTCCAGCCGACCGTCCGTTCGGACGCCGGAGCAGATGTCGACGCCATAGGGCCGCACGCGCGCGATGGCCGCGCCGACATTCCCGGCGTTGAGGCCGCCCGCCAGGAAAACGGGCTTCGGCGCCCGCTTCACGAATTCAGCGCTGACGGACCAGTCATGGGTTCGGCCCGTGCCGCCGAACTCGGGCGTTGCGAGCGACGGTCGGCCTGAATCGAGCAGGAAGGCGTCCGTATGCGGCGCGTAAGCGTCGATGAGGTCCAGCGCCTCCGGCCCCTCCACATGGATCACCTGAACGCGGCGGACGGCGGCCGGGAGAAGCGTTGCGAGCCGCTCATGCTCCGCCGGGTCGATATGCGGGACGATCTGCACTGTATCGACGCCGGCGGCCGCGACCTCCTGCGCGATCGCCTCGGCCTCCGTCGCGCTCGTCAGCAGCCAGCGCGCGGTCGGCGGCGGCGTCGCCCCGGCGATCACCCGCGCCGTCTCAAGATCGACGACGCCGGGCCCGGACGGCATCGCGCCCACGAGGCCGAGGGCGTCGGCGCCCGCCGCGACGGCGGCCCGCGCCTCGGCGATCGAGGCGATGCAACAGATTTTGATCCGCACCTGCTACGCTCCGGACGAACAAAGCTTACTGCCGCCAGCCTCGTCGGCGTCAGCGTGGCCCGACGGGAAGTTTTGGGAGTTCGGCTCCGACGGGTTGTGCGCTTTGTAGAGAAGGAATTCTGCGATCCAGCATTTGTCCGCCGACAGATTGACTCGCATTTGCTCGTCGAACACAGCGATCGTAACTTCATCTCGCCGTATCTCTTTTCGCCCGAGTTCGTACGCCGCGCGCGCACTTTCGTGGAGAGCTTGGAAGAAGGCCCATAGCGCAAGTCCCCGCCATTCATCCTGCCGCCGGTAACGCCCGGAAGGCGGCGCCACTTGCAGCTCTGCATGATCATACGCTGCTGACAGCGTTGGAAAATGAGCGGAGGTCGGCCCGTAGACCGCACCGTCCAAAATCTTGATGCGAAAAGGCCAAAGCGGCTTAGTCATTTGGTAAAGGCGAAGGGCTCGCATACAAAATTTCCTAGAAAATATCAATACAGACTATGGGTGTTGATATCTCATCATAACCAGAAGGGCCTCGATTGTGATTGGATATTCTATAAGGAAAATCAATCTTGATTGATGACTTAATTTGATCCAGTCGGAAACTTGTCGCACGATTGTAGCCGCTCCTTGTCTGACACTGTCTGCCGCCTCGCGCATGCCGACCAATACCTCAAGACGCTACTCGCCGCTTATCCTCCGCAGCCGGTCGATGGCGCCCTGAAGGATGTAGCTCGCCGCCATGGCGTCGATCACCTGTGCGCGTTTCGCGCGGCTGGTGTCGAGGGCGATGAGCTCGCGCTCCATGGCGGCGGTAGAGAGCCGCTCGTCCCAGAGGAACACCGAAAGGACGCCCCGCTTCGTCAGATTGCGCGCGAAAGCGCGCGTCGACTGCGCGCGGGGGCCTTCGGAGCCGTCCATGTTGAGGGGCAGGCCGAGCACGGCGGCGGCCGAGCCGCGTTCGCGGGCGATGGCCTCGATGCGGTCAGCGTCGGCGGAGAACTTCACCCGCCGGAGCGTCTCCAGCGGCGTCGCGACCATCCGCCCGGGATCGCAGACGGCGAGGCCGACGGTCTTCTCCCCCAGATCAAGCCCGACAAGCGGCCCGGCGGGAAAGGCGGCGAGAAAGTCGTCGGCGGTTTCATGGATGGCGGTCATGGGAAGCGGCTTAGCGGCGTTGCGAGAGGGCGTCACCTGTCGCCGTCCTTCGTAACGCCGCGCTGCGCGAGGCTCATCAGGACGAAGACGGCACGGAGCTTCGTCCTGAGGAGCGGCCAAGCCGTGTCACGTAGGACGGAGCCAGAGAACGCAAGCGCCCACGAAAAAGGCCGCCCCAGAGGGGCGGCCTTCCGTGGATCTGAGGCGAGTAGGCCCGCGCGGGCCGCGCCCTCATCCGGCGAGCGTCACGAAAGGGGCTGCCCTTTCGTAAAACCGGCCGATGCACGCTGATCCGTCGCCTCGATGTTTCCACTCGACACTGGATCACCTCCTTTCGTTTGCTGCTGATGGGAGAAAGGTGGGGCGGAACGCGGCCTTCGTCAATTGGCGCGCTGGACGGCTCCCGCGGCCTTTGCTAGCGCACTGGCTTTCTCCCGCGCCGCAGTATTGGAGCCCCCATGTCCGTCGACGCCGACACCGTGCGCAAGGTCGCGAAGCTCGCGCGCATCGCCGAGCCCGAAGAGCGCCTTGAGCCGCTCGCGAAAGAACTGAACGGCATTCTCGGCTGGATCGAGCAGCTGAACGAAGTCGATGTCGAGGGCGTCGAGGCCATGGCCTCCACCGTCGAAGCGCAGCTTCCCATGCGCGCCGACGCGGTGACCGATGGGAACAAGCCCGCAGACGTCGTCGCCAACGCGCCGAAGACGGAAGACCATTTCTTCGTCGTGCCGAAGGTCGTGGAGTAAGAGATGAGCGATATCACCGACCTTTCCCTCGCGGGGCTGCGCGACGCGCTGAAAGAGAAATCCGTCTCCTCCGTGGAAGCGACGGACGCGTATCTCTCAGCCATCGACGGCGCCTCGGAGCTGAACGCCTACATCACCGTCACGGCGGACAAGGCGCGCGAGATGGCGGCGGCCTCGGACGCGAAACTCGCCAGGGGCGAAGGCGGGGCGCTGGAAGGCGTGCCGCTCGGGATCAAGGACCTTTTCTGCACCGAAGGGACGCTGACGACGGCGGCCTCGCACATCCTCGACGGCTTCAAGCCGCGCTATGAGTCGACCGTCTCCGCCAATCTGTGGGCGGACGGCGCGGTCATGCTCGGCAAGCTCAATCTCGACGAGTTCGCCATGGGCTCCTCGAACGAAACATCTTACTACGGACCGGTCGCGAACCCGTGGCGGGTGTCCGGCGGCGAGAAGCTCACCCCCGGCGGTTCGTCGGGCGGCTCCTCCGCCGCGGTCGCCGCGCGCCTCTGCGCCGCCGCGACGGGGACCGACACGGGCGGCTCCATCCGCCAGCCGGGCGCGCTCACCGCGACGGTCGGCATGAAGCCGACCTATGGCCGCTGCTCGCGCTGGGGGATCGTCGCCTTCGCCTCGTCGCTGGATCAGGCCGGCCCCATCGCCCGCGACGTGCGCGATGCGGCGATCATGCTGAAATCCATGGCGGGGCACGACCCGAAGGATTCCACCTCCATCGACCGTCCGGTGCCGGACTATGAGGCGGCCCTCGGCAAGTCCCTTAAAGGCATGAAGATCGGCGTGCCGAAAGAATACCGCATGGACGGCATGCCGGCGGAGATCGAGACGCTCTGGTCGGAGGGCGTTCAGTGGATGAAGGATGCGGGCGCGAAGGTCGTCGACGTCTCCCTGCCGCTCACCAAATACGCGCTGCCGGTCTATTACATCGTCGCGCCGGCGGAGGCCTCCTCCAACCTCGCGCGCTATGACGGGGTGAAATACGGGCTGCGCGTCGCGGACAAGGACATCACCCGCCAGTACGAGCTCACCCGCGCCGAAGGTTTCGGCGATGAGGTGAAGCGCCGCGTGCTGATCGGCACCTATGTGCTCTCAGCCGGTTATTACGACGCGTACTATCTGCGCGCGCAAAAAATCCGTAAGCTGATCGCGAACGAGTTTGAGGAAGTCTTCAAATCCGTCGATCTTCTCCTGACGCCCACGACGCCGAACGCGGCGTTCCCCATCGGTCGCAAGCTGGAAGACCCCGTGCAGATGTATCTGAACGACGTCTTCACCGTCCCGGCGAACCTCGCGGGGCTGCCGGGCGTCTCCGTCCCCGCCGGTCTTGATAAGGACGGCCTGCCGCTCGGCCTGCAGCTGGTCGGCCGCCCGTTCGATGAAGAAACGCTCTTCACCGCCGCCTCGGCGATCGAAAAGGCGGCGGCGTTCACGGCGCGTCCGGAGAAATGGTGGGCGTGAGGCTGACGCCCTACGCCAGCGCGTGGGGCAGGGCTTCGACGTAGCGCTTCACGTCTTCCGCGAAACCGGCGCTGACGCGAGAGTAGGTCTTGTACTCGCCGTAGACGCCGCGGATGAGGACGCGCTTTTCTTCCATCTTCGCACGGAAGTCTTCGGCGTCCTTCTTGACGTCGACGAAGACGAAGCTGGTCTGCGAGGGGAGCGGGTTGAGACCGACGGCGGCGGTCGCCTCCGTGATCATCTCACGCGCTTCGACGATCCGGGACTTCGAATAAGCGAGGAATTTCTCGTCGTTATAGCTGGCGATCGCCGCGGCGATCCCGGCGACATTGGGCGAGGTCACCATGTAGGAGGAGAGCGCTTCGGCGTTTTCCGGCGTCGTGATGATGTACCCGACGCGCAGGCCCGCCATGCCGTAGATCTTCGAGAACGTCCGCGCGATGATGACGTCGTGGCCGGCGCGTACGAGATCGACCATGGAGTTCCCCTCCGGATCGTCGGAGATCTCGATATAGGCCTCGTCGATGAGGACGGTGGCTTTCTTACTCGCTTCTTTCGTGAAAGCGCGCAGTTCGTCCGCTGGAATGAGACGGCCGGTCGGGTTGTTCGGGTTGACGATGTGGACGAGGCCGATCTCGTCGGTCAGAGCGGCCTTCATGCCGGGCAGATCGACCTCCAGCCCGTCTTTCATGGGCACGCGGACGATCTCGCCATAGCCGTTGCGCACGGCGTATTTGGCGGTGGTGTCCCAGAAGAGGTCCGGGCCGAGCGTTTTGCCTTTTTGGGCGTAAGCAAGGGCGATGGAGACGAGGATCTCCGAGGAGCCCGTCGTGATGAGGATCTGGTTGGGTTCGACGCCGTTCTTCTCGGCGATCATGGCCATGAGCTTTTGAACGGCGGGCCACTGATAATACGCCCCCTGGGTGGAGGCTTCGGCGAGCGCCTGCAGCGCTTTCGGGCTCGGGCCGAACGGGTTTTCGTTGAAGATGAGGTGGGCGTCTTTCGGGTCGGGACCATAGAGCGAGGCCATTTTACCGGGCTTGAGACCCTTGCACGTGCCGCCAACGCTGAAGCCTGCGCTCGCATTCGCCGGAAGCAGGGAAGCTCCCGCCATGGCTCCGCCGCCGCCAAGCAGCAGTCGTCTCGAAATCGCGTTGTTCATTCGGCTTCTCCCGGTTTCCCTCTGGTGATGGTCAGCGCTCGCCCCCTTCGGTCGAACCGATGGCGTTGACGGGATGCGCCGGCGCCGCGTCGGCGACCGGCGCTTTGTCCGCGGCGGGCGAGAAGACGGGAATGTCCACCACGTCCTTCAGCATAAGGACGGAAGTGAAGACGAGATAGGCGCCAAAGACGCGCTTCAGGGCGAGCGGGTTCAGCTTGTGGGCGAGGGCCGCGCCGATGGGCGCCGTCAACACCGATGTCGAGGCGATGGCGATCAGGCCGATGAGGTTGATATAGCCGATGGAGCCGGGCGGCACGCCGCTCTCGTTAAGCCCGACGATGGCCCAGCCGATGGTGCCGGGAACAGCGATGATCGCGCCGAACCCCGCCGCCGTCGCGATGGCCTGGTGGATTGATCGCCCGCAGAGCGTCATCACCAGAACCGCGATGGTGCCGCCGCCGATGCCGAGGAGAGCGGAGAACCCGCCGAGGAAGGTGGCGATGGCCGCGAGCGCCATGCCTGTCGGCATCTCTTCCTTGATGGAGACGCCTTTCAGGGCGTTCGGAAACAGGAAGTTCAGCGAGAGGAGGAGAACGCCGACGCCGAACACGGCTTTCAGCACGTCGCCCGGCGCGCGCGAGGCGAACACGAGCCCGAGCGCGACGCCGAGTACGATCCACGGCGCCCACGCTTTCAGAATGTCGAAATCGACCGCGCCGCGTTTCGAGTGGGCGTGTACGGAGCGAAGCGACGTGAGAATGATCGTGCCGAGCGACGTGCCGAGAGCCATCGGCACGCTGATTTCCGGATCGACGCCAAGCGCTGCGAAAATGGCGAGAAGCGCCGGAACGACGACGAAACCGCCGCCAATGCCGAAGAGGCCGGCTGCGACGCCCGCGACGGCGCCCGCAGCCAGCATGGCCGCGATCAGCGTCACGGTTTCAAAAGTGAGAAGGGTCATCACTGCGCCCGTTCAAGCCTCTTCATCACCCCTGATTGTTCTGTCGTCTGAGCGGATGGCTCGCACCAAGAGTGTGGGACGATTGTTTTGTGCAATGCAACAGATCGATGACGCGACGCAGCATTTTTAGCCGGAAACGCGAGAGTTTTGGAGTTAACTTTCTTCAAGGCCCTGGAAAGGCGCAGAAATCCTCGCTCCGACTCAGCACAAGACGCTCAGCGATTGCGCGCTCCAGACTGCACGCTGGTTTCGCTTTTTCCGGGTGGGTTGGTTTAAGTCGCTGCGAACCTCAACCTGCGGAGACGCCCATGTTCGCCTCGATCCTGACGCCTGTTCTCGTTCTCATCTCGTGGACGCTCGTCGTCTGGATCTGGATGTACGCGACCCGGCTGCCCGCCATGCAGGCGGCGAAGATCGATCCGCAGGAGGCCGCGCATCCCGGGTCTTACGCTGACAGGCTGCCGAGTAATGTCCGCGCCGTGGCTGACAACTACAACCACCTGCATGAACAGCCGACGATCTTCTATGCGCTCTGCTTTTATTCGCAGCTCGCCGGATCGCACGACGCCGTCGCGATCGGACTCGCCTGGGCTTATGTCGCGCTGCGCGTCGCGCATTCGCTGGTGCAGGGGACGATCAATCTTGTCGTCGCGCGGTTCGCGCTCTTCGCACTTGGCTCGCTCACATTGATCGCGCTGGCGGTGAAAAACCTGATCGCGTTGGTTTGACCCGCACCGACTTCACGCGGTCAAGCCGGGAGAAATCGGTGCGGCGTGTGATGCAGGCTTAGAAACGACGGACGTAGGAGGCTTCGATCAGCTCGACGGAGTTGTCAGCGACGTCGGCGAAGGTGAGGCCGAAGCGCACGGCGTTCTGGTAGTCGAGATTCAGCACCGCGCCGCCGCCGAAGGCGGGCGCGATATCATCCGGCCCGGCGTCGCCGCCTGGCGTGTCGACGTCGAATTCGATGCGGTAGAGGCCGCCGCGGGCGAAGAGGGTCAGCACCTCGTTCACCGGCTTCCGCACGACGCCGAAGGCGCCGAACGTGACGCCGAGCCCGACATTGTCATCGTCGAAAAGGCCGTAGGAGAGCTCGCCCTCGACGGCGAAGCGCTCGTCCAGCTCCCATCCGGCCCGCGCCGTGATGGCGCCGAGGCCGAGATCGTCATCATTGATGTAGCTGAAGCCGAGGCTGCCATAGACGTCGTCATAACGGCGCTCGACCGAACGGCGCTCTTCCGCGGGCTCTTCGCCCTGAAGCGCGATCTGGGCGAGGGCGGGGCTTGCGGTGAAGCATGCTGCGGTGGCGAGAAGGGCGGCGGCGCGCATGGGAATATCCTTTCAACAACTCTGAAGCGGCGGGCCCCGCGCCGGTGGACGGCGGCGGGCGGCGTTCGGTAGGCCCTTCCATGCAGCGATTCAGGCCGGGAAAGACGTAATTATGGGCGGACGAGACCTGCGCGGACGCATCGGACTGGCGCTCGGCCCAGTCGTCGCCCTTGCGATCCTGTTTATCGGCCCGCCTACAAGTCTTGAGAACGCACCGCGTGGCCGGTTCTCGCGCTGCTCGCGCTGATGGCGATCTGGTGGGTGTCGGAAGCGATCCCGATCCCCGTCACCTCGCTCGCACCCATCGTCATCCTGCCGCTCTTCGGCGTGCAGTCCGTGCGCGAGACGGCGGCGCCCTACATGCACCCCATCGTCGTTCTGCTCCTCGGCGGGTTTCTCTTCGCCAAGGCCATCGAGCGCTGGAACCTCCACACGCGGATCGCGCTCTCCATCGTCGCGCGCTCCGGCGACCACCCGGCGACGCTCATCGCCGGGTTCATGGGCGCGGCGGCGATCCTCTCCATGTGGATCTCCAACACCGCGACCTCGATCATGCTGATCCCCATCGCGCTCTCCGTCGCGGCGGCGGTGCTGGGCGACGACAAGACGGACGATCCGTTCACCTACGTGCTCCTCCTCGGCGTCGCGTGGTCCTGCTCCATTGGCGGGCTCGGCACGCTGGTCGGCACGCCGACAAACCTCATCGTCGTCAGCTACCTGAACGATCAGGCGGGGTTCGATATCAGCTTTCTGCAATGGATGATGTTCGGCCTGCCGACGGTGGCGGTCATTGTCCCTGCGGCGTGGCTGGTGCTGACCAAATGGGCGTTCCGGATCCGCCCCCATGGCGGCGCGGCGGCGCAGGAGGCGGTGCGCGCGCGGCTGGCGTCGCTCGGGCCGATCACGACGCCGGAGAAGCGGACCCTCGCCATGTTCGCCGTCATCGCCTTCCTCTGGATCTTCCGTCAGCCGCTGAATGGAATCGAGATCATGGGCGTGAAACCTCTCGCCGGGCTGACGGACCATATGATCGCGATCCTCGGCGTTTTCCTCGCCTTCCTCATCCCCGCCGGCGACAAGAACCGCTCACCCGGCCTTCTCGACTGGCGGCGGGCGGAGACGATCCCGTGGGGCGTCGTCCTCCTTTTCGGGGGCGGGATGTCCATGGCGGGGGCGATTTCCGCCTCAGGCCTCAGCGCGTGGATCGGCGGCGAACTCGCCGGGTTCGCCGGTCTGCCGCTCATCCTCCTCATGCTGATCGTGACGACGGCGGTGATCTTCACGACGGAAGTCACCAGCAACATCGCGACCGCCGCCGCGCTCATGCCGGTGCTCGGCTCGGTCGCGCTGGCGACCGGCATCCCCGTCGAACTCCTCGCCGCGCCCCTCGCCATGGCGGCGAGCTGCGCCTTCATGCTGCCCATGGCGACGGGCCCGAATGCTGTCGTCTACGCGTCCGGCGCCGTCAGCCTGCCGACCATGGCGGCGGCTGGTTTCCGGCTGAACATCGTGGCAATCTTCCTCATTACCGGGATTGTTTACATTTTGGCGCCGTTGGCGTTCGGGTGAAAGAGTTTCTAGAAAGTATCAAGCTAGTTCTGGTGACCGACAACTAACTTTATCTCATCGGGGTGTTCTTCGAGAATCAATCCGTGAACCGGTTTTGTGAAGACACCTTGGGCAAGACCACCCGGGCTCAAATTTGCATTCTTGCTCTCTAAATATTCGAGAACTTGTGCGCCGAGTTGATGCGATTCAGCATCCCCCATAATAGTCATAACTACGATCTTTTTGCTTTTTGGTAACGCATCAAGCTGCTTTCGTGCAGGCTCGAATGCCGGCGAAAAGAAGTCGCGTTTCGGTTTTCCAAAAATATTGTTTCCAATATGGCCGTGGTTGATGCCATAGTTATTAAATTGATCGCCCAATTTGGTAATCCTATCCTTCTTTGTTCGAGTAGATTTGTTTGGCGGCCTAACTGGTAACAGGATAGCAACCAAGCCTGCCGCCAGCCCCATTGCCATTGAAAGGAATCCTAACTGATTCGGAATAGTGTCAAATGCTATTGGAAGGCCGAAGCTCACGGCTTCCCATATGATGACGATGGCTGAAATTACAGCTGTGCGTGAAGTACGCCAGTTTAGTTTGAGCATCCCGAGTGTCTTCTACGCCGCCAGCACCGCCGTCGGCGTAGAGCGCGCGATCTCCCATTCCTCCGCCGTCATCTCCGCCTCGATGTCGCCGAAGAGGGGCGTCGAGAGATAGCGCTCGCCGGTGTCCGGCAGCATGCAGAGAATGCGGGCGCCGGGTTCGGCTTCGGCGGCGACTTTCCGGGCAGCCGCGAAGGTCGCGCCGCAGGAGATGCCGCAGAAGATCCCTTCGCTCTGCGCCAGCGCTTTGGAGGCTTCCAGAGATTCCGCGCCGGATACCGGGACGATGCGGTCGATATAGCCCTTGTCGATCGCCTCCTGCGTCACCGCGGGGATGAAGTCCGGGCTCCAGCCCTGAATAGGGTGGGGCGTCCACGCCGGGTGGGAGGCGGCGGGGGAGCCGTCGGCGTTGCGCGGCTGCGCGGAGCCGTCGGACAGCATGGCCGCGACATCCGGTTCGGTCACAATGATTTTCGTCTCGGGGCGTTCTTTGCGCAGCACGCGGGCGACGCCGGTCAGGGTGCCGCCGGTGCCGAAGCCGGTGACGAAATAGTCGAGCCTCTCGCCCTCGAAGGCGGCCATGATCTCGCGCGCCG
Source organism: uncultured Caulobacterales bacterium (assembly GCA_964342855.1). GTDB lineage: Bacteria > Pseudomonadota > Alphaproteobacteria > Caulobacterales > Parvularculaceae > JBCBJX01. The sequence continues at coordinate 103,392 of CAYFIB010000003.1, read as the reverse complement.
TCGTCCGTTCGTGCACGTCGGGGTTCGCCGGGTTCTCGAACTGGCGAGCCATGAACCAGCCGTTCTTCTCGGCGAGCTCCTTCACCTTGTCGACCATGCCGGTGCCCTTCAGCTCCTTCGGCGTCAGGATCACCTGGGCGCCGAGAAAGCGCATGAGCTTGCGGCGTTCGACGGAGAACGTCTCCACCATGACGGAGACGAAGGGATAGCCCTTCGCCGCGCACACCATGGCGAGGCCGATGCCCGTATTGCCCGAGGTCGCTTCGATGACGGTCTGGCCGGGCTTCAACTCGCCCGATTTCTCCGCCGCCTCGATGATCCCCATGGCGAGGCGGTCCTTCACCGAGCCCAGCGGATTGAACGCCTCCACTTTCGCCCACATCTCAACGCCCGCGGGCGCGAGACGGTTGATCTTCACGATCGGCGTGTCGCCGACGGTCTCCACGATGTTCTGGAATTTTCCGCGCATGGGGGGTCTCCTCCGGGTCCTGCGCCGAACCTAACACCCGCTCATCCCGGCGAAAGCCGGGATCTCATAAGGCGCGCTCACGACATGCGGATGGAGATCCCGGTTTCCACCGGGATGAGCGGATTTTGAGAGATCACCGCGCCTTCAGCGGCGCGTAGCCGAGGTGCATCCCCGCATCGATCAGCAGGTGCTCGCCGGTCATATGGGCGGACTGTGGGGAGGCGAGGAAGAGGATCGTCCCGGCGATGTCTTCCGGCGTTGAGGCGGCTTTCAGCGGCGTCTGCTCCTTCATGACGTCGGAGAGGAATTTCTCCGTCTCCGCCCCGTTCCATTTGGTGAACCAGCCGCTTTCGATGAAGCCCGGGCAGACGGCGTTGACGCGGATTTTCGGGGCGAGGGAGCGGGCGAGGGAGAGCGTCATGGTGTTGAGCGCGCCTTTGGTCGCCGCATAGGCCGTGGACGAGCCGACGCCGGTGACGCCCGCAACCGACGAGACCATGACAACGGACCCGACGCCGGATGCCTCCAGCGCCGAACGGGCCGCTCGGGTCATCAGATAAGGCGCGATGAGGTTCACCCGGTAGAGCCGTTCGAAGTCTTCGGGCGTGAGCGCGTCGAGGTCGGTCTGGTCCGCCGGCTTTGTGATCCCGGCGTTGTTGATGAGGATGTCGAGCCGGCCGAAAGCGCGCACGGCGTCATCGACGAGGCGTCGGCAATCGGCGTCAACGGCGACGTCGGCTTGAACGGCCACGGCCTCGACGCCCGCCTCGCGGCAGGCCGCCGCGGTCGCCTCGGCAGCCTCGGCGCTGCGCGAATAATTGACGACGACGTTCGCGCCGCGCGCGGCGAGCCCGCGCGCCGTCGCCGCGCCGAGACCCGTGCCGCCGCCCGTGACGATCGCCGCCTTGCCTTCGAGATCCGTCATGGTGTTCCTCCGTTTTTCCGAGGGTGCCGCTTACGCGGTGCGTGATGCAAGCAGCCAACTTGCCCGGCCGCCCGGCCCATGCTTTCACCGTCCATCCGAGATGGAGTGACGAGATGAGCGAAACCCTCGAGCGACCCGCAAAACTGCTGCAAGGCGCAACCGGCGACTGGGAGGTCGTCGTCGGCCTCGAAGTCCACGCACAGGTGTCCTCGCAGGCGAAGCTCTTCTCCGGCGCGAGCGCCGAATACGGCGCCGGCCCGAACGAGCACGTCTCCCTCGTCGATGCGGCCATGCCGGGGATGCTGCCCGTGATCAACCGCTATTGCGTGGAGCAGGCGATCCGCACGGGGCTCGGCCTCAACGCGAAGATCAACGAATGGTCGCGCTTCGACCGGAAGAACTATTTCTACCCGGACCTTCCCCAGGGCTATCAGATCTCCCAGTACAAGGACCCGATCGTCGGCGAAGGCGAGATCGAGGTGGAGCTGGACGGCGGGGAGACCATTCGTGTCGGGATCGAGCGGCTGCACCTCGAACAGGACGCGGGCAAGTCGATCCACGATCTCGCGCCGAACGAATCCTATGTCGACCTCAACCGCTCCGGCGTCGCGCTGATGGAGATCGTCTCCAAGCCGCACATGCGTTCCGCGGAAGAGGGAGCGGCCTATTTCTCCAAGATCCGCACGATCGTCCGCTATCTCGGCACCTGCGACGGCAATATGGAGCAGGGCTCCATGCGGGCGGACGTGAACGTCTCCGTCTGCCGCGCGGGCAACTATGCGAAGTTTCAGGAGACGGGCGACTTCTCCTTCCTCGGCACCCGGACGGAGACGAAGAACGTCAACTCCATCCGCTATGTTCGTCAGGTGATCGATTATGAAGCGCGCCGGCAGATCGAGGTGCTGGAGGCGGGCGGCGTCATCGATCAGGAGACGCGCCTCTTCGACGTGAAGACGGGCGAGACGCGCACCATGCGCTCGAAGGAAGACGCTCACGACTACCGCTATTTTCCGGACCCGGACCTGTTGCCGCTCGAGCTCGATCCGAAATGGATCGAGGAGATCCGCGCGACGCTTCCGGAATTGCCGGATGAGAAGAAGCACCGCTTCGAGAAGGACTACGGCCTCTCCGCTTATGACGCCGCCGTCCTCGCCGCCGAGAAGGAGAAGGCGGATTTCTTCGAGGAGGTCGCGAAAGGCCGCGACGGCAAGCTCGCCGCCAACTGGGTGACGACGGAGCTCTTCGGCGTTTTGAACAAGGAAGGCCTGGAGATCGGCGAAAGCCCGGTCTCGGCGTCGCAGCTCGGCGAACTCATCGACTTGATCAGGAACGACACCATCTCGGGACGGATCGCCAAGGACGTCTTCGCCATCATGCTGGAGACGCGGCAAGATCCCGGCGTCATCGTCGAAGAACGCGGCCTCAAACAGGTGACCGATACCGGCGCCATCGAGGCCGCCATCGACGAGATCATCGCCGCCAACCCGAAACAGGTCGAACAGCTGAAAGAAAAGCCGAAAACCTTCGGCTGGTTCGTCGGCCAAGTGATGAAAGCCACCGGCGGCAAGGCGAACCCGGCGGCGGTGAACGAGATTTTGAAGGCGAAGCTGGGGGTGGAGTAGTCCGCGCTCTCCGCGCGTTTCCGTGATGGACCCCACGGTCAAGCCGTGGGGAACGGGAATTGGAAAAGGCCGTGGGAGCGGGATCTAAACGGGGCGCTTCCCACGGCTTGACCGTGGGACCCATCTCCTGAACCTTCGGCGAAATCGGAGGGGACGTGGCGCGCTTCGACTTAATCGCCGCCTACATCATGGCGAACCGGAAGAACGGGGCGATTTACACGGGGTCGACCTCCGATCTTCTTGCGCGCATCGAGCAGCAAAAATCTGGCGCGGGGTCCGCGTTCACCGCGAAATACGGCTGTACGCGGCTGGTCTGGTATGAGCCTATGAGGAGATGAGCCTCGCGGCGCACCGGGAGCTGCGGCTGAAGACATGGTCCCGGGCGTGGAAGATCACGCTTATCGAAGAGAGCAATCCGGATTGGGATGATCTCTCGCTTCGGTTTTGAGCGTCGGTTGCTGGGCGCGTTTTCGAGTTGGGCCCCACGGTCAAGCCGTGGGGAACGGAGATTGAGAGAAGCGTCTCCCACGGCTCGACCGTGGGACGTAGCACCGGACCTTTCCGCTAGTCAGACGCCGGCAGTTGGGCGCCGCGTGAAACCGGCCTAACCTCAATAAAAACCGGAGACCGCCCGTGCCAATCAAAGCCTACGCCGCCCTTGAACAGGGCGCCCCGCTGGAACCCTTCGAATACGAACCAGAGCCGCTCGGCGAGCGCGATGTCGAGATCGCCGTCACCCATTGCGGGCTCTGCCATTCGGATTATTCGATGGTCCACAATGAGTGGGGCGTCTCCTCCTATCCGTTGGTGCCGGGGCATGAGGCGGTGGGCGAGGTCGTCGCGGCGGGTTCGGCGGCGACGCTGAAAGTCGGGACGCGGGTCGGCGTCGGTTGGCAGTCTGGCTCGTGCGGGGCGTGCGAATGGTGCCGGACGGGGGAGGAGCAGCTCTGCCTCTCCCAGAAGGGAACCATCGTGCACGGCGCCGGCGGCTGGGCGGAGGCCCTGCGCGTCGACGAGCGCTTCGCCGTGCCGATCCCGGACGGGATGGCGAGCGAGGATGCGGGGCCGCTCATGTGCGGCGGCATCACCGTCTTCAGCCCATTGATGGAATTCAACATCCGTCCGACGAGCCATGTCGCCGTTCTCGGCGTCGGCGGGCTCGGCCATATGGCGATCCAGTTCGCGAGCGCCATGGGCTGCGAGGTGACGGCGCTCTCCTCCACCGCCGACAAGGAGGCCGAGGCTCGCGCCATGGGCGCGCACCATTTTGTCGCGACAAAGGAGGAGGGCGCGCTGAAAGTCTGCCGCGGGCGCTTCGACATGGTGCTCTCCACCGTCTCCGCGCCGCTCAACTGGCGCCATTACATCGCGACCCTGCGGCCGACGGGCAATCTCTGCTTCGTCGGTCAGCCGGGCGCGAACGCGGAGATCGCGCCGGGAAGCTTGGTCAATGGTCGGCGCTCCGTGTCCGGCTCGCCCATCGGCTCGCCCATGGCGCTGCAACGGATGCTGGCGTTCGCGGCGCGCAACGGCGTGAAGCCGACGCGGGAGGACTATCCCCTCAGCGCCGTGAACGACGTGCTCGCGCGCATGCACGAGAACAAGATCCGCTATCGCGCGGTGTTCGACGTCGCGAAATAGCCCAAATCGAGCGCGCGAAGCATGGTAAAGCGGCGGGGCCATCGCAACTGGGAGAACCCGCATGCGTCCCCTCTTCGCCGCCCTCGCGGTCGCCATCAGCGCGTCCGCCTGCGTCAGCCCGCAACCTTTCTACAAGCCGTCCGTCGACGGGCCGTTCGAGACCGTCTCGGCCGAGACGATCCTTCGGCCGGACTGCTACGGCTTCGGCTCCGGCAATCTGCTCGTTTTCGGGTCCGGCATGGGCGACCGTCCGAAGGACCGCCCGGCGCAGGCGACGGTCTCTACGGAGCCTGTCTTTCGCTTCGAGGCGTGGGTGAACCTGGTGGACGGGCCGTCCGTGAACGCCGTCTACTTCTCCGATCAGCCCTTCGTCTTCGCAACCGACCGGGCGCGGATCGATTTCGTCGGCGGCGACGACGGCGACTATGAAGTCCGCCGCCGCTTCCCGGAGGACGGCGCGGTGCTGGCCGAGGAGCCGCAGCCGACCCGCGCGCAGGCGCCGCGGACGGGGCCCTACTATCGCACCACCTTCTTCGGGCGCGATATCGCCATCGCTGACATAAAAACGACGCCCGGCGACTGGCCGAACAAGGTTCCGGCGCTAGATATTCAGTTCCCGTCGATCATTCTGGAAGACGGCTCAAAGAAGACCCCGCCGCTCGTCCATTTCCAGCGCAAGCTCGGATATATCGAGGCCTCGCCGCTCAGCTGCTGAATGCGGCGAAGGTGGGGAGGGTCGTCTTGAAAAGGTCCCGAAAACTTCCCGCGAGCGTCCTACGGTTTCCCGATCCCGTGACTAACTGTTGATCGTCGCCGCAGTTCAACGTCTACGGACAAAGCCGCGGCGGCGTGTCAGTGGAAGTCGAAAGGACTGGAAATCATGACTACGACCGCCAAGACCGCCATCACCGCCGTTTCCGCTCTCGCGCTCGTCGGCGCGTCCGCGCTGGCCGTCAGCGCCGCCGTTCCGCAGGAAAAGGACGGCGAGAACATCATCGAGAAAATTCTGCCGGATCAGGAGAAGCCGAAATTCGAGAAGGTCGATACGGACAAATCCGGCGACCTGACGCTGGAGGAGACCCGCGCCGTCGAGCCGGATCTCACGGAGAAAGCGTACACGGCTTATGACACCGATGAATCCGGCGCTCTTGAAAAGCCGGAGTATGAGACCGTCGTCGCCGCGCTGACCCGCGAAAAGCCGCTGCAGTTCGCCGAAGCTGACGTCGATCAATCCGGCGATCTCTCCATGGACGAGGCCGCCATGGCCGGCCCGACCGTGAAGGAAGACGAGATCAAGCGCGCGGATACGAACGCGGACGAGAAGATCTCCGAAGCCGAGTATATCCGCCTCTCGCGCGCCATCATCGCCGCGCAGATGAGCAAGACGGGCTGACGCGCCCCTCTCCATTGAAACGCCCCGCGCCCCTTCGCCGACCGGCGGAGGGGCGTTCGCGCTTCTAAGCGCGCCGCGCGCCGCGTATGCTGGCGCCCATGTACGACGAAAAAGAAATCGAACCTGAAGCGACGGCCGGGGGCCCGCGCGTTTTCGCGAACGCGCCGGACAGCCTCGCCTTCCGCAAGCTTCGCAAGCGCATCGTTCGCCAGACGCGTGAGGCGATCGAGACCTACGGCATGCTGCCGCCCGCCGCGCGCACGACGGAGGGGCGGGAGAAGCCTGCGAAATGGCTCGTCTGCCTGTCCGGCGGGAAAGACAGCTACACCCTGCTCGCGAGCCTTCTCGACCTGCAATGGCAGGGCGCGCTGCCGGTGGAGCTGCTCGCCTGCAATCTCGATCAGGGGCAGCCCGGCTTCCCGAAAGAGACGCTGCCGGATTATCTCTCGTCGATCGAGGTCCCTCACCGGATCATCACCGAGGACACCTATTCCATCGTCACCGACAAGGTGCCGGAGAACAAAACCTATTGCTCCCTCTGCTCGCGTCTGCGTCGCGGTATTCTCTATCGCGTGGCGCGGGAGGAGGGGTGCGAGGCGGTCGTGCTCGGTCACCATCGGGACGATCTGCTCGAGACGTTCTTCATGTCGCTCATGCATGGGGGGCGCCTCGCGACCATGCCGCCGAAGCTGGTGAACGACGAGGGCGATCTTCTCGCGCTCCGCCCCCTAGCGTACGTGGCGGAGGAGGACTGCGCGAAATTCGCTCGCCTCATGCAGTTCCCCATCATTCCGTGCACCCTCTGCGGCTCGCAGGAAGGCCTGCAGCGCATGGGCGTGAAGGCGATGCTGGATGAGTGGGAGAAAAAGCGCCCCGGCGTCCGCCAGACCATGTTCCGCGCTCTGACGCACGCGCGGCCGAGCCATCTCGCGGACCCGAAGCTGTTTGATTTTGTTGGTTTAAGGCCGGGTGGCTAAAGCGAGAATCGCGATGCCGCTGTGGAACGACGGTTCACGACGGCACCGTTTGTTCGCGTGCGATGGCCCAAATATCACAATTGGCGTGCGGTTCTTGAGGATAATTGCATTTCAGCTCATTTTGTAATAACTTCGCATGCTGATAATTAGTCATCAGTCCGCAATTGGACAATTTGGCATTATCCAGTTCCGGCCATCCGCCGCAGTTCGAGAGCGCACTGATCCCGGAATCATGCTCGACCAAATCAAACCCAAGAAAGCAAAAATTGTTTGTTTCGATGGCTTTGAAGTTTGTCTGGTACGGGTTTCGGATAACAGAAAGTAGGCTGTAGTTTCTTTTTTCAGATTTTTTTAACTCTGAACGTAAGAAATTCAAGTCTGTAAAATAATGAAGAAGTAAATCCGAATTGACAATGTATGGCCAATATTCAATTTTCGTTTTATCTAGTATAGGTGGACACAATTGATAATCTAATGAAACTAACTCAATCAAATGATGCAGGCCAGACCACTGAATATAGTCGTTCCACTCATCACCCTTTTCCGGTCCAAATTTTTCAACGGCGATATACCAAAATTGATTATTCATAACGCGTCGTGGAATTCCTATCAAATTATCAGGTTTTCAATATAGTTTCTCGGGTCGTTGAGCAAGAAACAGGCGCTCTAAATTTCTTGCGATTTGCAACATTAAGTGGAAATCACACCTTCCGCCCCGCCGCCTCCCAATAGGGCGCTCGCAGCCGCTGTTTGAAGATCTTCCCGGAATCCTCCCGCGGTAGCGCGTCATGCACGTCCAGTTTCACCGGCAGCTTGAAGCGGGCGATCCGTCCGTCAAGGAACTTGCGCACGCTCTCCAGTGTCGGCGTCTCGCCGGCTTTCGCCGTCACCGCGGCGACGATCATCTCGCCGAACTCCGCATGGGGCGCGCCAAAGACCGCGCAATCGGCGATCTCGGGGCTTTCAATAAGCGCGGCTTCAATCTCGGCGGGGAAGATGTTCGCGCCGCCGGAGATGATCATGTCCTTCTTCCGGTCACTGATATAGAGATAGCCGTCTTCGTCGAGATAGCCCATATCGCCGACGCTGGCGTAGGCGCCGTAGCGCTGGCCGGAGAGGTCCCCCTCGGCGTTGGTGTAGTCGAAGCCGCCGAACATCGGGAGGTCGACAAAGATCGAGCCCGTCTCGCCCGGTGGCAGCTCCTCGCCATTCTCGCCGAGGATCACCGCCGCGCCGCCCGGCATGATTTTGCCGACGGAGCCGGGCTTCGCCATCGCCTCTTCCGAGGAGATGAGCGTCATGAAGCCGATTTCGCTCGCGCCATAGGACTCCCAGAAGATCGGCCCGAACCAATCGATCATCTGAGCTTTCACGTCTTTCGGGAACGGAGAGCCTGTCGTCACGGCGAAACGCCATGAGGAGGTGTCGTATTTCTTCTTCACGTCGTCCGGCAGCTTCAGCATGCGCACCATCATGGTCGGGACGATATAAACGTGGGTGATGCGGTGGCGCTCGATATCGGCGAGGAAGCCTTCGGGATCGAATTTCGGCTCGATGTGAATGTCGACGTCGCCGACCGCCATCGCCATGGTCGAGAGCGCGCTCGGCGCGGAATGATAGAGCGGGGCGGAGGTGTAGAACCGGTCGCCCGCCTCGAATTTTGCGAACATGCGGCCAAGATTAGCGTAGACGTCGTATTGGTCAGCGCCGTCCGCGCGCGGTTTGCGGCGAATGCCCTTCGGTCGCCCGGTGCTGCCCGAGGTGTAGGCCATCAAGCCGCGAAAGTGCGGGGGCGCGCTGTCGATGGGCGCGGCCGCCGCCATGGCGTCAGGAAGCGATGCGTGCCCAGGCGCGATCTCCGCTGAGACGCCGTACGCCTCTGCGATTTCCGGGGGCGTCGGCTCGGCGTAGATCGCGACGCCGGTGGGCGGGGCGTCGGCGAACATGTGCAACAGGTCCGAGTGGCCGAGGAGGACGCGGGCGCCGCAGTCCTCCAGAACATGCTCCAGCTCCGCGCGGGCGCCGTGCCAGTTCAGCGTCGCATAACGCGCGCCGACATGGCGGCACGCCTCGATCGCCTGCAGGAAAAGAATGTCGTTGCGCATGAGGATGGCGATGTTGTCGTCCGGCTTCACGCCTTCATTCTGAAGGAGCCGCGCGATGCGCTGCGCGCCGTCCTGGAACGTCGCGCGCTCCATTTTTCGCCCCTGCAAAAAAAGATCGCCGGTCATCCGCCGCCTCCCTAGGATTCGAACATCAACCAAGTGTGACGCGACATCGGCGGGGCGAAAATCTATTTCCTCAGTCGCTACACCCGCCGACAGCCCTGAAAGCGAGCGCGAAATGACCGATCAGCAGCCCATCGAACTTCACTATTGGCCGACGCCGAACGGCTTCAAGGTCTCCATCGCGCTCGAAGAGATGGAGCTGCCGTACACGACGAAATTCGTGAACATTATGGCTGGCGACCAGTTCAAGCCAGAGTTCCTCGCGATCTCGCCGAACAACCGCATGCCCGCCATCGTTGACCCGAACGGGCCGGGCGGCGAGCCGATCTCCGTCTTCGAGTCCGGGGCCATCCTTCAGTATCTCGGCCGCAAGACCGGCAAGTTCTATCCGGCGGACGAGCGCGCGCGCGTTGCCGTCGACGAATGGCTCATGTGGCAGATGGGCGGGTTCGGCCCGATGCTCGGCCAGAACCACCATTTCACGCGCTACGCGCCGGAAAAACTTCCCTATGCGGTCGATCGATACATGAACGAAACGCGTCGGCTTTACCGGGTGCTGAACGAACGTCTGGACGGCCGGAAATATGTCGCCGCCGGCGCCTATTCCATCGCCGATATGGCGATCTTCAGCTGGGCCGCCGCTCATGAGTGGCACCATATCGACCTCGCCGATTACGCGAATGTTCAGCGCTGGTTCGAAGAGCTGAAAGCCCGTCCTGCGGTCGCCGCCGGCCTCGCCGTCGGCGAGAAGGAACGCGCCGAAGCCAAGGCGATGCAGGATGATCCGGAGGTCCGCGAACGGCTCTTCGGCGTCAAAGCCAAGGACTGACGGCGCTCCTCCGTTCATCAATCGTTAACCAAAAAGCGCCGCGGAAAGGCCATTGACGTAAACCAAATCTTCACCGCGGACTTCGCAACCTCCCTTAACGTTAATCCGGCGCGGCGCCTCATTCAGAGGCCGAACCATCCGGCCGGGATCGTTTAACTGGGGAGGAAACGCCCGTGTCCGCGTTGTCGATCGTAGATGTTCAAACCGCCGAGCCGGCGCCCATGTCGAGCGAAGACATGTTCCGCCTCGGCCTCGCCGCGTCCACCGGCGTCGAGGGCCATATGGACCTCGTCACTGCGCACAAGTGGTTCAATCTCGCAGCCCTCAACGGCTCCGAAGCCGCCAAGGCCTATCGCCGCGAACTCGCTGCGGAAATGAGCCCGGCTGAAGTCGCCGAAGCCCAGCGCCAGGCGCGCGAATGGCTGGCGATGAACCGTCCGGCCTTCGCCTGAGACTTTCCGGCCGCATTCTTCGGGATGATCTTACCGGCGGCCCGCCGCTTCCGTTTCGGAAGCCAACCGCAGCTGCTTCAGGCGGTGACCGACTTTGACGATCGCATCGAGCGCGGGGATCAGCTCGGCGCCAAGCGCGGTCAATTCGTACTCGGTCGATGGCGGCGATGTGTCCTGAACCCGCCGCACCAGCACGCCGCGCTCCACCAGTTCCGATAATCGCGTCGAGAGGACCTTCGCCGAAATGGGCGGGATGTCCGCTTTCAGCTCGCTGAAGCGCCGCGGGCCTGCGCGCAGCGACCAGATGACGTTCGGCGCCCATGCCCCGGCGATCACCGTCATGCATTCCGTCAGCATACAGGGCTCGGGAAGCGGCGGAACTTTGCTACGTCGCATCTTCAGCGGCATGTCGAAGTGACCTCGTTACCGGCGGGTAAGTCGAAAAATCGGTTTCTCTTGGTAATCTACTTGTCTGAAGAAACCTAGCCCGCCATTTCCGCCTCACCGAAACCCATGAGAGGCGGACCATCATGAAACTTTACTACAAGGCCGGCGCGTGCTCGCTGGCGAGCCATATCGCGCTCGAAGAAATCGGTCGTCCCTACGAGATCGAAGCCGTGGACACGGCCGCCGGAAAAACCGCGGGCGGCGATGATTTCCGCGCGATCAATCCCAAAGGCTACGTGCCGGCGCTGAAGCTCGAGAACGGGGACGTGCTGACCGAAGGCGCCGCCATTCTTCAGGTTCTCGCCGACGGCGCGCCGGAGGCGGAGCTGGCCCCGAAGATCGGCGATCCGGCGCGTGCGAAGATGCTTGAGCATCTCGTTTTCGTGTCGTCAGAGCTGCACAAAGCTTTTAGCCCGCTCTTTCGCGCGACATCGACGGACGAGGACAAAGCCGCCGCACGCGAAGCCGTGGCGGTGAAACTCGACCACATCGAAACCGAGCTGTCCGATGGCCGCGCCTATCTGATCGGCGACCAGTTCACCATCGCGGACGCCTATCTGTTCGTCGTCACGAACTGGGCGAACTTCACCGGGATCGACCTTGCAGGTTGGCCGAAGCTGGCGGCTTATGTCGGTCGCGTCGCATCGCGCCCGGCGAGCCAGGCCGCCCTGCGCGCCGAAGGCCTGCTCCAGTGACGCCTGAGCGTTACGCAGACATCAGTCAGCTGATGGAGGCCTATTTCCACGGCCTCCATCACGCCGACAGCAACACGCTTCGCGGCGTGTTCGACGTCAGGCTTACTTACGTCGGGGCGACGGCGGGCGACGAAACTCACCTCGATCTTGAAGCGTACATGGCCGTGATCGATGCCCGCGAGGCGCCTGCTTCGCTCGGCGACGTACTCGATGCAGATGTTCTCGAAATCACTGCACCGAACGACCGCATGGCGCACGTCACTGCACGGATCGCCATGCTGGGGAGGGAGTACCTCGATTTCCTGACGCTCGTCCGCGCTGAGGCGGGCTGGCGCATCATTTCTAAGGTTTTTACCTACACGGAGAGAAAGACGTAAAATGCCCTATGTGAACATCAAGGTTACGCAAGAAGGCGGACCGAATGGGGATGGGCCCAGCGATGAAGACAAATCACGGCTGATCGCCGGCGTGACCGAACTTCTACATGACGTCCTCGGCAAAGACCCCAGCACGACCTTCGTCGTCATCGACGAGGTGCCGTTGACGAACTGGGGCATCTCCGGGCTGGCGGTGGAGGAATTCCGCCAGCGGAGGAAATAGGCTGGACGACTGGCGCGGGAAACCGATGGCGCTCTGAATTCAGGCGAACGGCGCTCGCAGTTGACCGCGGTGGCGACTGGTTGCGGCATCGCGCTCAATCCCTAGAGTGCGCGCGATGCCTGCTGCAAAGCTGCGCGTGTTCATACAATGCGCAGCGAACCTTTCTGGCGGGCGTCGAGAATTTCGAACGGAGCCCGCCATGAAATCTGTCATCCTGCTCGCGAGCGTATTCGCCGTACTGGCCGCGTTCACCGGCGCGTCCGCCGCCGAAGGCGATCAGACGATCTTCTATAACTGCATGGCGAAATCGGAGGCGAACGGCGTCGATGTCGATGCGCGCTTCTGCCAGTGCGCCAACGACCGAGCGAAAGAAGTTCTGAATGCAGAGGACTTCGCGCGCGCGGTGAGGGACTACGCTTACCTCCAGACGTTGGCGAACAACGCCTCAGGGTCAGAGCCTTACTCCTATGAACGCTATGCGGGACTGATCTTCGATGATTGCCGTCGCTGCAAGGAGGGCGGCTATGTGGACTGTCTTCCCCCGGACGGCGAGGGCGGGTTCGTCAGCGATTACGAGGCGATGGCGGTCAATTTTGAGGACGCGCAGTTTGATCTGATCGAGCGGACGACCGAGTTCGAGGAGTTCGCGGTCGATCTCATCAATATCTACGGCGCCGCCTGCACCGAATTCGTGCGCAACCCCATCGAAATCTGGATCGAGACGATCAATCAGGATGGTGATATCGTGCAGAGCACGGACCGCTTGCGTCTCGATCGCCGCTATCACGAAAAGTATGCAGATTATGCGAAGCGTTCGAGCGCGCGGGCTATCGCGCGACACGAAGCGGATGTCGCCCGCAGCCGTCGGGTCGGGCGATTGCCGACTGAAGCGATTGGGGAGGTCTTCGCGCGCGTAGATCGTCGCTCGCGACTGGCGGCCCTTCTCGGAACTAGCTGCGCGCCCGGCTTGCGGCTGGATCGGGCGTATCGGAACCTCTTGAGTTTTGAAATCAGCGATCCGGTCGTGCAACCTGTCGGCGCGCCGCGCCGCATGACGTCCGGCGTGCGTGACGGCGCCCGTCTGGAAGCGCTCACCGCCAAGCTTAAAGCGGCGCGCGAGGCGACGATGGCGAACAATCGCTCGAATTTGCCGTTGAAATGCAGCTGGTCATCGGACGAAGTGAATAGCGGCTTCCTGCCGCCGGTGAAGGCTGGCGAGTTCGTTCGGTACAATGAGCGCCACGAAGAGTATGCCGGCGCTTACCGGGTTAAATTGGGCGATGAGAGCATCGTGTTCGGACTTTATCCAATGTCGAAGCGTGCGAAGCCCGGCGCTCAGGTCGGCTTGTTCGGCCTCGGCGTCATTGAAGGAACCGGGTGTGTCCTGACGGTCAATGTGAACGGTCAGGTGGGGTATCAGGGAAGCCTCGGCTTCCACCTGTCCACAAAATCGCCAAGCAACATCACCGCGTGCCGCGCGACGACTTTGCTGCGTCGTACCTCAGCGCAGTTTTTCGTGAAGTTCGAGCAACCAGGAGAGCCGCTGCGCGTCTATCCGACATCGGCGCCATGGACGACCAATGGGGCCGGCGCGTGCGCCGAGGAGGTAAAGACGCTCGAGCCGGCGCCCTTGCCGCCCGAGGTGCGGGATGTTCTTGCTGCGTACGATCAGGAGCACATGGCTGCGCGACGGCCGTCGGATCAGGATCTTCGCGCGCCGGTCGGTTTCTGGGACAGCGTCACCCAATAATCGTGAAGCGCTGAGGTTCGCGCGCCGCGGCGCACGCTCGTCGATCGTAAGCGAGGCAAGTTCATGACGTGGGCGGATGAGTGGGCGGCGCTCGCCGAAGAAGCAAAGCGCCTCATCGAACGCGATTACGGCGACTGCTGGGAACTAGTGCCCAAGAGCCGTGAACCCGACTGCGCCTCCTGCCGCATGGTCGAAGCTTTCGAGACCCTGCGAGAGGCCGCGGAAACCGCGCGCTCAGTCGTCGAGGCGGAGGAGAGCTGAAGCGATCAGCGAAGCGCAGCTCCATTGAGTCCCGCCGCAGCCGCTTACGCATATTCAAGAGCGAGGTATGCCGAGCCCGCTTGCAAATTTTCGTTTTCCGCTCGTCGTCAGGGTAAGGATGCGTCCCGGCCCGCGTTCGACCCAGCCGGCCTCCAGGGCGCGCGATAGGAACGCCTTTCCGAGCGCGCCTCCCAAATGCTCCGTGCGTTCGCCCCAGTCGAGACAGGGTTTAACGATCGCACGGCGCGAGACGCTAAACTGTGTGGCGTCAATTCCGAAAATGTCTTCGACGGAATCTGATCCACGCTTTGTTAGCGACCACGCGCCGTTCGTCGACTTGATCCATCTTCTTTCGGAAAGCGCCTGAAAAATCGCTACGCCGAGTTGTCCGGCGATATGATCATAGCAGGTGCGAGCCGCGCGCATGGCATCGTCGCGCGGGCCGGGACGGCGTTTGGGCGGAGCGCGGTGCGCCGCGATGTTAAGCAGTGCTTCCAGAGCGAACGCGACATCGGGTCCTGCAAGGCGAAAATAACGATGGCGGCCTTGCGACATCGGTTCGATCAATCCGCCTGCGGCTAGCTTGGCGAGATGAGCGCTCACTGTCGGCGCGCCGACGCGGGCTTCGACCGAGAGTTCGCTTGCTGTCCAGGCGCGACCGTCCATCAGCGCCATCAGTATCGCGGCGCGGGTCGGATCGCCGATTAAGGCGGCGGGTTCTGACAGATCAGGGCCTTCAGGCATAGTTCGTTCTACAACGAAGCTTCAACGACAATCAATACGCTAGGTTTGAGTCGATGAAGTGGGGGGATGCCCGGTGCGTCGCAGAGAGATGATGGCCATGAGCGCCGCAAGTCTGGTGGCTTGCACGGTGAGGCCCATAGGACTGAAGGAAAGATCTGTGTCACAATCTACGAAATTGAGCATGGTTTCAGGATCGCCGCGGCTGCAAATGCGCCGCCTACGAGGGGATGGTCCTGCCGTTCTATATGTTCACGGAGCAACGTTTCCAAGCGCCCTTTCCGTGGGGTATCGCTTCGATGACGGAGTATCGTGGGAGGAGTCCCTTTCCAACGCCGGCTTTGACTGCTGGGGGCTGGATTTTGAAGGTTTTGGCGGGTCCGAAAGGCCGACGGCGTTTGCTTCACCCGCGGACTCAGGCGCGCAAATCCTGCGATCGTCGGAAGCATCCCGGCAGATTGCACGCGCGGTATCGCATATCCGCGCGGCGCGCGGCGACCGGGCGCCCGTTCACATCATTGCTCATTCATGGGGAACGATCCCGGCCGCCCGATATGTGGCGGAGCAAGGAGATGTTGTTGCGAGCCTGGTGCTGTTCGGGCCGATACTGCGACGGGGCGCTACTAGAGAGGAACCCGTTCCTCCGATGCCCGCTTGGGGACTCGTCACGGTCGCGCAGCAATTGGCGCGTTTTATCGAAGATGTGCCGCCTGACGCACGGCAGGTGTTGGCTGAGCCGCAACTTGAACGCTGGGGGCCGGCGTGGCTCGCGACGGACCCTGACGCCATGAGCCGCACGCCTCCGGCGGTGAAAGTTCCGGGTGGGTCGTATGCTGATGTTGTGGCGGCGTGGAGCGGCGCGTCCCTCTACGATCCGGCGCGGCTGCGCTGTCCGACCATGATCGTGCGCGGCGCCTGGGACAGCCTTTGCACCGATGAAGACGTTGCGGGCTTCCGATCGTCGCGCGGGGAAGAAGGGTTCGTCGACGTGGTGATCCCGCGCGCCACGCACCTAATGCATCTGGAGGAGGGCCGGTTCGCGCTTCACGCCGCCACAAACGCCTTCTTGAAAGATGGTCAGCCCATTGATGAAGTTGCTCGCATCAGGCCAGCATGATCGCACTCATCCACAGAGCGCATGCTGCAGTCCACCACTCGCGCTGCGGGCGCACGTCTTATTCGAGGGCGAGGGGCTGGCGGAGAGGATGGGATTCGAACCCACGCGCGCCAGTCGGGGCGCTTCTCAAAAGACGTGGGTAGGACCACCGCTCGCGCTGCGGGCGCACGTCTTATCCGAGGGCGAAGATCTGGCGGAGAGGATGGGATTCGAACCCACGAACAGGTTGCCCCGTTACTCCCTTAGCAGGGGAGCGCCTTCGACCACTCGGCCACCTCTCCGGAGCATGGGGGAGTAGCAAGGCCCGGGCCCGGCGACAACCTCGCGGCGCCCATTGAGATCAGCTTTCGCGTGGTTTCGGGCAGGTGAAAGGCTTTTCGTCCTCGTTGGCGTCGTCGTCGACGCTCGACAGGGCGCGCGCCTGCGCCGCGTTGAGGTCGTCGGCGGTCAGTTCGCCGTCGTCCGCGCGGGCTTCGGTCTTCGGCGCCGGGCACAGGATAACCGGTTTCGGGCCGTCGAGGCAGACGATGGCGCCGTCCGGCATCGCGCCCAGTCGACGACAGGATTTCGGCGCATCGGCCTTCGGGGCCGCGCCCACGGCGATGTCGACGCCGTCGATAAGAAGCTGCGGTTCGCCGTCGGCGTAGGCGAGGGGCGCGTCGGTCTTCAGACGGGTGTCGCCCACACGATCTGAGGCGGCGAGTGACGCGACGGCTTCTTTGTCGACGCCAAGCTGGGCCCGCCGCTCCGAGACCGCGGCGATGACGGCGCGCACGCGGTCATAGTCCGGCGGGGCTGGCTGCGCGCCGTTTGAGGACCGCTCGACGGCGAGGTCGGCGAGAACGGGGCTCGGCGGCGCGAGGCGACCGGCGCGGCCGCGCGGGCCGCCGCGCGCAAGATCAGCGCTCATGGTTTCACGCGCTTTGAAGCCGCCCTGATCGTCGAACGGATCAGCTCCCGACGCGATCTCCAGTCGGTGACGGTAGACATGCATGTTCTCCATGACGCGCATGACGTAGTTGCGCGTTTCGGAAAACGGGATGAGCTCGACCCAGTCGACAGGATCAACATCCTTCGCACGCGGATCGCCGTATTCCTCAATCCATCGATAAACGCGATGCGGGCCCGCATTATAGGCGGCGAGCACCATCACGTAGGAGCCGTCGAAGCGATCAAGCAGGTGACTGAGGTGCGCCGCGCCGATGACGAAGTTGTATTCCGGCCGATCAAGCAGCCAGGACCGGCGATAGGGAAAACCCTCCTTACGCGCCGTGAGGGAGGCCGTGGACGGCAGAAGCTGCATCGGTCCGCGCGCGCCTGCGGAAGAATAGGCGCGCGGGTTGAACTCGCTCTCCTGACGCGACAGGCCGAGAATAAGCGCCCGTTCGACAAAGCCCGCCGCCTGGCCCGGAACGGAAACGTCCGGGTAGGCCACATCCGGCAGGAACAGACCGTCGGCGGCGGCGTACTTCCCGGCGCGCACGCCCGCATCCGGCGCGCCGTACCGTGCGCCGAGATCGGCGAGCGCGCGAACCTCTTCCGGTCGTATCAGGTCGCGCGCGATGTCGTGCGAAAAGACGCGATAGTAGAGGCTCTCCTCGACCTCGCCGAACATCATCATCACGCGCACGCGCGGCTGGTTTTCGAACTCCGCTGAGAGCGCGCGGCTGACGGTTGTCGGTGCAATGTCGAAAGCGGTCTGGGAGATCGCGCCGATGGAATCGGCGGCGAGCTGGCCATAATACGTGTTCGGATACGCCGCCGCAGCAGCGTAATGTACCTCCGCCGCCGCGCGGTCGCCTTGAGCGTCCGCCGCCCGGCCGCGCCAATAGCGGGCGCGCGACACGCTGATCGGCGAGGAGACGACTTCCTCAAGACGCTGGAAATGAAGGTCCGCGTCCCTCGGTCGGTCCAGAAAGCGAAGGGCGATCCAGCCGGCGAAAAACTCCGCGTCCGCATAGTCGATATAGCCGTCGATTTCCGCGTCGAGGCCATGGGACGTCGCCAGAGCGTAGGCGTCGTAAAACAGACCATTCTTGAGCGCCCAGCGAGCGAGAAGCCGTTTCTCCAGCCACCAGGCGTCGACGTCCCGCAAGAAGGTTCGGTTCGTCGGCACGCTGAGGGCGCGCCTGATCGCTTCTTCTTCGCGGTCGTCCCGGCGTGCGAACCGAACGGCGGCGTGCATGACGCCGCCGTCAAGGCGCTGTTGTTCGGTCAGTCGCGCGAAGAGCGCCTCGCCGTTTCGATCGCCGGAGAGCAATGCAAGGCGCGCTTCGATACCGGGTCGCGCGTAGCTCGGCAGGAGGTCCAGCATCCGCTTCGTCGCGGTGATCCGGCGTCCCCATAAAAGGCGGTCGGCGCGGTCCACATGGTCGTCCGCGCGCAGGCGACGGCGGTAGTCGCGCAGGATCGCCTGCTCCTCAGAGGCGGAGTAGTCGTGATCGATCCATGCCGAGCGAATGAGCTCGGTCGCGCGCTGGCGTTCGCGGTCGGCGAGCAGCCCGCGCGCGAAGCGCAGCTTGCCTTCTCCCGTCAGCGGTGGGTGCTTGGCGAAAAAGGCCATCGCTTCGCGGTCGGGCAGGGCGTCCGGCAGCCGCTGCTCGGCGAAGCGCCTTAGGCGCGAGGTCCACGGCCAGTTTTCGTGGGCGTCGATGAAGTCGGCGAGCGCGCGCCAGTCGACGTTCGGGTCGTCGGCGTTGAAATACGCCCAGAGCGCCGCTTCGCGCGCCGCCGGATCGCCGATGGCCCCCGCCGTGGCGCGGGCGCGGTCGAACTTCTTTGATTGGGACGCGTCGACTGACGTCTTCAGCGCTTCTGCATCCGACTCCGAAAGAAGGCGCGGTGCGGTGACGTCGCGCGTCAGCGGAACGGGCGGCTTCAGGCTCGGCGTCGGGTCTTTGGCGACGGCATGCGCGCCCGCCGCCGCGGCGAGCGCGGCGCAGAGCGAAAGGATGAATGCGCCGGCCCGGCGCGGCGTTTCGGCGGTCGTCGTCACGGCGTTCCTGATAGTCGGCCCTCAACGGGCATGATGACACAGGCCGAGATGTCTTCAAACGGGGCGCCATTCGCAGTTCGAGGCGAAACCGGACGCGGTCGCTGACTCGACTGCGATTAAATGCGCCTTATAGTACAATCAATTGTGCAAGCAGGTGTAGAATGACGTATATCGATAGTCATCCGTTGAGGGCGGCGTTCGTCGCCAACGTGATGGAGAGGTTCGTGAATCAAGTCGCTGAGCAGGGCGACGACATGCTGTTCGACGCGGGGATCACGTTTCCCTCGCGCGTCGTCTCCATCATCTTGCTCCTGGGGGAGAAAAAGAGCGTGTCAGCGGCGGACATCGCGCGCGAACTTGCGCTGCCGCACCAACTCGTGACGCAGCGGATCAATTTACTGATCGAGCTGGGGATCGTCTCGCGTACGGAAGACGCAAGCGACGCGCGACGGAAGGTGGTGTTGCTTACGGGCGAGGGACGATCGCAGTATCGGCGACTCAAACAGCGGCTGGCTTTGGTGAATCAGGCGTTTGAGGCCCTGTTCGAAGAGATCGGTTGCGATCTCTTTGCTGCGGCCTCGCGGGCTTTGGCGGCTCTCCACCGCTCCCCGATCCTCAACCGAGTCCGCTCGAACGAAGGAGTTCTGGCGTGAAATCGCTGCATCGCCGCGCCGGTCTCCTGCAGATCGTAGCCTGCTCGCTGGCCGCTACGGCGCTGTCGGCGTGCGGCGGCCCATTCGGAGCCGTCTCAGCACCGTCCTCGACGCTGTTCGCAGCGCCGTGGAACAGTGGCGTAGACGCTGCGGAGCCGCCGTTCCAGACACAGGAGATCGATCCGAATACGTTTGTCATTCGACAGTCCATCCGGACCAGTCTAGAAGCCCCGTTCGTGTACCTCCTTTTTGGTGATGATCGCGTCCTTCTCATCGACACTGGCGATAAGGGTGCAGACCTGCGGACGGAAGTTGATCGTCTGATCCAGAACCGGCGGGCGATCGACGGGCGCAAGTCGTTACCTCTCGTCGTCATGCACTCGCACTCTCATGGCGATCACACCGCCGGCGACGCGCGCTTCGTCGAGCGACCCGATACGACCGTCGTCGGACATTCTGTCGAAGATGTCGCGGCGTTTTTCGGGATGGAGAACTGGCCGGATCAGGAGGCGGTCTTCGATCTGGGCGGGCGCGTCGTCGAGATACTT
Organism: uncultured Caulobacterales bacterium; assembly: GCA_964342855.1. Classification (GTDB taxonomy): domain Bacteria; phylum Pseudomonadota; class Alphaproteobacteria; order Caulobacterales; family Parvularculaceae; genus JBCBJX01. The sequence goes on along the minus strand of CAYFIB010000003.1, from coordinate 83,049 downwards.
CCGACGCCCGGACATCACGATACTCATGTTATGGTGTTCGACAGAAGGACCCGCATCCTTTTCAGCGGCGACGCCGTCTATCCGGGCATTCTACGGTTCCAGTGCGCGAAGGCGCCGGAATACCTCGCCTCGATCGAGAGAGCGATGGAGTTCGCGCGAATCCATGACGTGCGCTGGCTGCTCGGGGGGCATGTCGAGATGCAGGCGTCTTCCGGAAGGTATTTTGCATCCGGCGAGCGCGTTCGCCGGAATGAGCACCTCTTGGAAGTCTCGCCGTCCATACTGGCGGATATCCAGGCGGCTCTCGCGCCGATGGTCGCGAAGCCGGTGGTGCAGCCGCACGAGGAATTTCTTCTGTTTCCTCACCCCGCCGACCCGCGGGGCTTGCAACCGCCGAACTGGTGCCAGCCGGACAGCGATGGTTAAAGGCTAAAGGAAGTTCAGGCGAATGGCGCGGCGGCCATATCGGTCGTCTGCGCCTTTCGCGTTCGGCGCGTCGGGCGGCGATCCGCTTCGACGCGCCGAACGCGAGCGCTTTATTGCGACCTACCGGCGCGCCGGATAGGGTCGCGCCTTTCTTTCGACGCCGCCGACGCGCGCCGCGGCAGTCCAGGACCACGCCATGAGCACCGACATCGCACAGACAGCTGACCGCCTTCGCGGCTCGATCACGGCGCTGGTGACGCCGTTTCGGGACGGCGCCGTGGATGAAGCCGCGTTCCGGCGAATCATCGATCTGCAGATCGAGGGCGGCACGCACGGGCTCGTGCCATGCGGCACGACGGGCGAATCCCCGACGCTGACCCATGACGAGCACAAGCGCCTGATCGCCGTGTGCGTGGAGCAGGCGGCCGGACGCGCCCCGGTGATCGCCGGGGCGGGTTCGAACTCCACCGCTGAGGCGATTGAACTGGCGAAGTTCTCCGAGGACGCCGGCGCCGACGCGCTGCTCGCCGTGACGGGGTACTACAACAAGCCGAGCCAGCCCGGCCTCTACGCTCATTACGAAGCGCTCTCAGCCGCGACGCGTCTTCCCATCATCGTCTATAACGTTCCGGGACGGACCATCGCCGACATCAGCGTCGAGACCATGGGCGCGCTTTCGCGTCTGCCGAACGTCATTGGCGTGAAAGACGCGACCGGCGATCTCGCGCGCATGGCGCGCCACCGGCTCGCCTGCGGCGGCGACTTCATCTGCCTGTCGGGCGAGGACGCGACCGCCGTCGGCTTCAACGCCATGGGCGGACGCGGGTGCATTTCCGTTCTGTCGAACATCGTTCCGAAAGAAGCCGCCACGATGCAGGAGGCGACCTTGCGCGGCGATTTCGAGGGCGCGCTTCAATGGCAGGACAAGCTTTTGCCCCTCGCCGACGCCCTTTTTGCGGATGTCAGTCCGGGGCCGGCGAAATACGCGCTCGCACGCCTCGGCCTGTGCACGGACGAACTGCGTCTGCCGCTCGCGCCGCCGAAGGAAGAGGCGCGCGTGAAGATCGACTTCGCGCTGTCCGCCCTCGGACTGGTCTGAGCCATGGCCGCCAAGGGACCGGCCAAGAAGATCGTGGCGGAAAATCGCCGTGCGCGTCGGGAGTACTTCATTGAAGACGAGTTTGAAGCGGGCCTGATGCTGACCGGTACGGAGGTGAAAGCTTTGCGCGAAGGTCAGGCGAACATCGCCGAAGCCTACGCTGCGCCCGAAAACGGCGGCATCTGGCTCATCAACTCCAACATTCCGGAGTATTCCGGCGGCAACCGCGAGAACCATGAGCCGAAGCGTCCGCGCAAGTTGCTTCTGCACGCCCGGGAAATCGCGAAGATTTCCGAGGCTGTCGAGCGCAAGGGCTATACCATCGCGCCGCTGCAGCTCTATTTCAACGATCGCGGGATGGCGAAAATCTCTATCGGCCTCGCCAAGGGCAAGAAGCTGCACGACAAACGTGATACGGATAAAAACCGCGACTGGGAGCGCCAGAAGGCGCGGCTGTTGCGCGAAAAGGGCTGAGCCATGAGCGATGAGACCGAGACGCCGATCGAGGGGCCTGCGCCGGAGCGGGACCACCCGCACGTCCCGGTCCATCCCCCGGTCGTTTTCCTCGCCGCATTCCTCGTCGCCGTCGTCCTTGAGCTGATCTTTCCGACTCGCGTGTTCAACGCGCTCGGCCGCTTCGGCGACGGCGTCGGCATGCTGGTCGCGGCCGCGGGTTTTCTTCTCGGCGCCTGGGCGCTCCTCGCTTTCCGGTCCGGCGGCGAGAACCCGTTGCCGAACACGCGCACCGAAACCGTGCTTGCAAGCGGGCCTTACCGCTTCTCCCGCAACCCCATGTACGTCGCCATGGCCCTCGTCAGCTTCGGCATGGCCTTCGCCTTCTCCAACGCTTGGCTGCTCGCGACGACCGTCGTCGCGCTCATCGTCATCCGCTTCGCCGTGATCGCGCGCGAGGAGAAATATCTGCAGGCGAAGTTCGGCGGCGCGTATACGGAGTATAAGCGCAAGGTTCGGCGTTGGGTGTAGGTCGCTCGCCGCTGTCCTTCGTGACGCCCGCTCCGCGGGCTCCTCAGGACGAAGATTGCACTGACTAGGTCCTGAGGAGCCGCCGCGGGCGGCGTCACGAAGGACGGCGGTGAGCGCTCAGTCCAGATGCGTCCGCGCCTTCTCAAACACCGCCTCAAACATCTCCGCCGTCAGGCGCCCCGTATTCGTGTTGTACCGGGAGCAATGGTAGCTGGAGAGAAGCGTCAGCGGACCGTTCGGGCCGTCGAGGCGGGCTTCCGCGCCATGCCTGAACGGTGCCGCCGCGCGTTTTGCGCCGAGGGCGGTCACCGTGTTGTCATGGGCGATCTTGCCGAGGGTGAGGACGACTTGCAGCCGGGGCAGGCTGGCGATGCGCGCGACGAGGTGCGGGCGGCAGGTCTTCGCTTCCTCGCCCGTCGGTTTGTTCTCCGGCGGCACGCAGCGCACGGCGTTGGTGATCATCGCATCGTCGAGCTCAAGCCCGTCATCCGGCCGCGCCGCATACGATCCTTTTGAAAAGCCGAACTTCGAAAGGGTCGCGTAGAGAAGATCGCCAGCGTAGTCGCCAGTGAACGGACGCCCAGTGCGGTTCGCGCCGCGAAGCCCCGGCGCGAGGCCAACGATGAGGAGGCGGGCGGATTCCGGGCCGAAGGAGGGGGCGGGGCCGTTCCACCAGTCGGGCTCCGCCGCGCGCCAGTCTTCGCGGTAGGCGACCAGGCGCGGGCAGAGCGGGCAGTCGCGACCGGGTTCGGCGGGCGCTTCAATTGACGACACGAGGATCAGTCCTCGTAATCGTCCTCGAAGTCGTCATCATCGTAATCGTCGTCCTTCGCCGGGCGGCGCGACGGCGAGCCCTTGCGACCAACGACGTCCTGAAGCTCGGCGAGGTCAATGAAGACGTCCGCCTGGCGACGAAGATCGTCGGCGGCCATGGGCGGCTGGGTCTTGATGGTCGAGACGACCGTGACGCGCACGCCTTTCGCCTGCACGCCCTCGATCGCCCGGCGGAATTCGCCATTGCCCGTAAAGATGACGATGTGGTCGACCTTGTCGGCGAGGTTCATCATGTCGACGACGAGCTCGACGTCCGTGGAGCCTTTATAGCGGCGCTGGCCGGAGGCGTCGGTGAATTCCTTCATCGGCTTCGTCACCATGTTGTACCCGTTATAGTCGAGCCAATCGACAAGCGGGCGGAGCGGGGAGTAGTCCTGCTCCTTGTCTTCCTGCATGGCGGTGTAATAGCTCGCGCGCAGCAGCCGTACGGTCTGATTGGTCTTCGCGAGCAACGACTTGTAGTCGATGTCGAAGCCGAGGGTGCGGGCGGTCTTATAAAGGTTCGCGCCGTCGATCAGGATCGCCGCGCGGTCTTCCGGGTGAATGCCGAGCCAATGCGCCATTATCATTCTCCATTCAATGGTTTGCAGTATGGTCGAAGTGCGCCTTTTGGGGCGCGCTGCGCTGTCGCGCAAGCGTCATGAAAGCCGCAGGGTATCAGATTTTCATCGCGCTCGGATCATCAGAACGCTTTGGTGGTCTGACGCCCCCTGAGGTGGTGCGCGCGGCGGCGAACGAGCTTGGGTCCGCGCTTCAGCGCGCGCGGCTTTCCCCGATCTACCGCTCGCCCGCCTGGCCGAACCCGGACGACCCAGCCTTCGCCAACGCCGTTCTGGGCGCCGTCGCCGGGCCGGAGCCATTGGCGCTTCTCGACCTCTTGCAGAGCGTCGAAGGCCGCTTCGGGCGGGCGCGCGGCGTTCGCAACGCGCCGCGGACGCTTGATCTCGATCTTATCGACCATGGCGGTCGCGAGATCGCCTCGGACCGGCTAACCCTGCCGCACCCGCGCTGCGGCGAGCGCGACTTTGTTCTGAAACCGCTGCTCGATCTCGCGCCGCTCTGGCGCCGCCCCGGCGACAGCGCCTATGGGGCGGCGCTGCTCGCGTCCGCGCCGATTAAAGGCGCGGAAATCTGGAGCGCCTAACAGTTCCCTCCCAGTGTTGCGCCGCGGCGGATAACTCGTTATTCCTTGCGGCTCGCCGACATCCAAGGAGTGCGCTCATGGCGCGTGTGACCGTCGAAGATTGCATCGACAAGGTCGAAAACCGCTTCGATCTCGTTCTTCTCGCCGCCCATCGCGGCCGGGCTTTGTCCGCGGGCGCGCAACTCGGCGTCGACCGCGACAACGACAAGAACCCTGTCGTCGCCCTGCGTGAGATCGCCGAGGAAACGTTGAAGACCGACGAGTTGCGCGAAGACCTCGTTACTTCGCTGCAGCGTCAGCTTGAAACCGACGATCTCGAAGTCGGCGAAAGCGGCGAGCTGGAAAGCGCGGACACGCCGGATCATGACACCCTGAACGAAGACGAGCTTCTCAAAGCCCTTCAGACCAAGGGCATGACGCCGCCGCCGCCGTCGACCTGATGACGCGCGCAGATGGCCGCCGACGCCTCGCCCCGCGCGGAAGAGGAACGCGCTACGCCTGCGGAGAAAGGCTCGCCCGGTGAAGGGGGCGAGCGCGCGACGTCGGTCGCGCCAGAGGCTGGCCGCGGCGAGAAAGCGCTCATCGGCGATCCGTCGCCTGAGCGCGCTGCGCATACTGAAAAAAATCTCGACAGCGAAGCTTCTCGCGGCGGCCCGGTCGCGGCGGGAGCGGATCCGGCGCTGGAACCGTTCAGTCGTGAAGCGCTTGAAGCGGAGCTAGAGCGCGTCGTCGCCGCCGTCGCGGCGTACGATCAGGCGGCCGACGGCGACATGCTGCGCCGCGCCTTCGCGCGGGCTTATGCCTCTCACGACGGACAGAAGCGCTCTTCAGGCGAACCCTACATCACCCATCCGCTCGCCGTCGCGGGCATACTGACGGAACTGCGCGCCGACCCCGCCTCCATTGCGACGGCGCTCCTCCATGATGTCGTCGAAGATACGGACGTCTCCCTGAAAGAGATCGAGGCGGAATTCGGCTCCGAAGTCGCCCACCTCGTGGACGGCGTCACGAAACTCAGCCGCGTGGAGCTGCGTTCGGATGAGACAAAGCAGGCGGAGAACTTCCGCAAGTTGATCGTGGCGATGGCGAAGGACGTTCGCGTCATTCTCGTCAAGCTCGCCGACCGCTTGCACAATATGCGGACGCTGGACCATGTGCGCCCAGAAAAGCGCAAACGCGTCGCCATGGAGACCATGGAGATTTTCGCGCCGCTCGCAGGGCGCATCGGCGTGCGGAAGTTCCGCGAAGAGCTGGAGGATCTCTCCTTCAGGCAGATCGATCCGGATGCGTTCACCGTTATCGACGATCGGCTGCGCGATCTGCGCCAGGAAGCCGTTCACGCGGTCGTCGAGCTGGCGCACGCCCTGCGGGACGGTCTGGTGGCGGACGGCATTAAAGCTGAAGTCCACAGCCGCGAAAAACGTCCGTACTCGATCTGGCGGAAAATGGCGGCGAAGAATGCGCCGTTCGAAGAGCTGGCGGACGTTTATGCGTTCCGGGTGATCGTGGAGTCTGTCGAGGAGTGCTACCGGGCGCTCGGCGTCATTCACCAGCGATACCCGGCCATACCGGATGAGTTCGACGACTACATATCTGCGCCGAAACCGAACAATTACCGATCGATCCACACCGCCGTGCTGGGGCCGCCGATCACCGGCGGCGCGCGCCAGCGCATCGAAATCCAGATCCGCACGCGCGACATGCACGAAAGCGCCGAGCGCGGGATCGCCGCGCACTGGCGCTACAAGGACCCGGTGGCAGGCTCAGCGGTGGAGATCACCAAGGGCGACGCGAAATACGACCCATACGCATGGGCGCGCAATCTCGTCGAGATGCTTCAGAAAGGCGACAGCGCCGAAGTGTTCCTGGAAAACACCAAGCTGGAGCTGTTTCAGGATCAGGTCTTCTGCTTCACGCCTAAAGGCGCCGTCGTCGCCCTGCCGCGCGGCGCGACGCCCGTCGATTTCGCGTACGCGCTGCATTCCGATATCGGCGACAGCTGCGTCGGCGCGGCGGTGAACGGCCACACGCGGCCGCTACGGATGCCTCTGCGCAACGGCGACGTCGTCCACATCATCCGTTCCGAGAATTTCGAACCGCCGGCGGATTGGGAAGGCCTCGCCGTCACGGGTCGTGCGCGCGCCGCCATCCGTCGACGGATCAAGCACATTGAGAAAATAGAGCACGCCAAACTCGGGCGCGCGCTCCTCGAAGCCGGTTTCGTCGCCGAAGGCCAGTCCCTGACCGATAAGGCGATCGCGAGCGCGCTCGACAAGATCGAACGTTCAAGCGTCGAGGACGTTTATGAGGCGGTCGGTCGCTCGGAACTCAGCGTCGACGCGGTGCTGGACGTCATTTTCACCGGTCGCGAACGGGCGCCGGGCGGGAAACTGGCGACCGGTGCGCCGAAAAAGGCGCGGCCGAGCGTCGTCATCGAGGGGCTAGAGCCGGGCGTCGCGGTCCACATGTCGCAATGCTGCTGGCCGCTCGCCGGCGACCGGATCGTCGGTCTGCGGACGTCGTCGGGCGCCATCGCCGTGCACACCATCGACTGCGATCGTCTGGCCGATCACGAAGAAGAAGAATGGATCGACCTGCGCTGGCGACCGGGCGCGGCCCGACAGGCTGGCGGCGTCGTGCGCATCAAGATGACGGCGCGCAACGAGCCGGGCGCGCTGGTCGACATCGCCAATGCGGCAGCGCGCTACAGCGCCAACATCACCAACATCAAGCTTTTGACGCGCGAACTCGACTTCTGCGACATCCAGCTCGACATCGAAGTGACGGACACCCGTCACGTCGCTCAGGTGCTGGCGGGTCTGCGCGCCGCGCGCACCATCATCGAAGCCGACCGCGTAAGGGGAGACTGATCCATGGAGCTGAACGCCGTCGCCGACACCGAGGACGCCCGCTTCGCGCTCGCCGAGTTCGAAGCCGCGGGCGCGCTTCTGCGCGGGCATTTCATTCTGTCTTCAGGACGTCGCAGCGCCGTCTATCTCAACAAGTCGGTCGTCTCCACCGACCCGGCGCGTACGGAGCGCCTGTGCCGACGCCTCGCCAAAGCGGTGCATGCGAAATTCGGCGAGCAGGCGGACGTCGTCGTCTCGCCTGCCATGGGCGGCATCATTTTCGGTTATGAAACCGCACGGCATCTGGAGCGCCCCTTCATGTACGCTGAACGCGCGAAAGAGGGCTTCGCGCTTCGCCGCGGGTTCTCCGTCCGCGGAAAACGCGTCGTCATCGTTGAGGACATTGTCTCCACCGGCCTCTCGGCGCGCGAATGCGTCGAGGCGGTGGAGCGCGCGGGCGGGCGCGTTCTCGCCGTCGCCTGCCTGATCGATCGCTCCGCCGGCGCCGCCGATGCCGGCGCGCCGCTTCTGCCGCTCGCCCGGCTTGATGTGAAAAGCTACGCCGCCGACGACTTGCCGCCGGAGCTTCAGGCCATACCTGCGGTGAAACCCGGCAGCCGAGGAAACCCCAGTTGAGCGAACGCGTCCGTCTCGGCGTCAACGTCGATCACGTCGCCACCGTCCGCAACGCTCGCGGCGGTCCGCACCCGGATCCCGTTCGAGCATCTCGGCTTGCGGCGGCGGCGGGCGCGGACAGCATCACCATGCACCTGCGCGAAGACCGGCGGCACATCCGCGACGAGGACGTGCGCGCCTTCCGGGAGGAGGAGATCCTCGCTCTCAATCTGGAAATGGCGGCGACAGACGAGATGGTCGCCTTCGCCTGCGAGATCAGCCCGCACGCCGTCTGTCTGGTGCCGGAGAAGCGCGAAGAGAAAACGACCGAGGGCGGGCTCGATGTCGCCGGGCAGGGCAACGCGCTGCAGGCGGTCGTTGATCGGCTGAAGGGCGCGGGGGCGCGCGTCTCGCTCTTCATCGATCCTGAGCGTCGCCAACTGGAAGCCGCAGCCCGTCTCGGCGCGCCGGTCGTCGAACTGCACACGGGCACCTACGCCGAAGCCGTGCTCGCGACGGACCCGAAAGCGATCAAGGCCGAACTCGCCGCGCTCATCGAAAGCGCGAAGATCGGCGGCGATCTCGGGCTTGAAATCCACGCCGGGCACGGGCTCACTTTCGACAACGTGCAGCCCGTCGCCGCCATTCCGGAAGTGCGCGAGCTGAACATCGGCCACTTCCTCGTCGGCGAGGCGCTCTTCATGGGCCTCGATCAGTCGATCCGCGAAATGCGCCGCCTGATGGACGACGCCCGCGGTTAGTTGTCCGCGAACGCGCGGTAAAGATCGGCGTATGCATCACCAAAATCGGAGTACTCCTCCGTCTTCGTGTTGATGGTGAAAGCTAGGACCATATTGTCGTCCGGGAATACCAGAAGCCACGCCTGACCGCCGCGGGAGACGCCGCCGTGGTTGGCGTTGTTCGCCAGCCAGAAATCCGATCCCTCCGCCTCGCGCCAGCGCCAGCCGACGGCGTAATTCTGTTCGTTGACGGAGCCGTCGTTCAGACGCTGCGGCGCCCAGAACGTCGCTCGCGTTTCCAGCGTAACAAAATCCTCATCAAGCCAAAGCGCGCCGATGCGCGCGAGGTCGCTCGGCGTCGACGCCCAGCCGCCGCCGGGCAGACGGTGCGAGAGATCTACGGCGCGCCAGGCGCGCACGCGGTTTTCGTCGAGGAAATAAGGCGTCGCGATCTCATCGGTCGGCGCGCTGCGGCGCGGCGATACAATGGTGCTTTCCGCGCCCGCAGGCTTGAAAACCTCGTCGGCCATCAGCTCACGGTACGAACGGCCCGCCGCTTCGCTCATCGTCGCACCCAGCAGCACCGTCCCGAGCGAGGAATAGAAGAACTTTTCTCCCGGCGCGCCGAGGAGTTCAGAGCTGTCAAAGACAGAAAGAGCGTCTCGTACGTCCGGGTAATGATCAGCGAGCGCGACCGATTTATAGAGGCCGTTTTGGTCCGTGTTCTCGCCATAATGGGGCATGCCCGCCATGTGCGAGGCGAGCTGTCGTGGCGTGATCTCCGCCCAGGCCGGGTTCGGCAATTCGTCGAAGTAGGTCGAGATCGGGGCGTCGAGATCGATGACGCCGCGCTGGACCAGCCGGGCGAGAGCCGTGGCGGTCATCGCCTTCGAGGTGCTGCCGACACGGAAGATCGTATCCGGCGTCGCAGGCGTGCCGGAGCGGACATCCGCCCAGCCGACCGCGCCCGCCTAGACAAGCTCTCCCTTGATCGCGACGGCGGCCGACATCGCCGGCGCGCCGATGCGCGCCCGGTGCTCCTGCAGCGCCAGCAACGCTCGCTCGCCCGAAGCGTCGTGGCGGGCGTCGTAGGTCGTACTCTCGGAAGGGACGTCGCCTTCGAGCTGCAACCAGCCGAAGGGCGGCATCGGCGCGTCGCCGTTAAAGGCGAAAAAGCCGTAGACCGGCCAATAGATCCACGCGAGCGCGCCGATCGCGAGCGCGCCTATGGCGAGAACTATTCTGAAAATGCGCATCGAAGACCCCTATGACTCTGTCCGGCGTCGCATCGTCCAGCGAAACCGCCTATCTAACCTCCATGATAATCGGACTCGGCTCAGATCTCATCGACATTCGTCGCATCGAAAAAACGCTTGAGCGTTACGGAGAGCGATTCACCCACCGCGTTTTCACGGAGCTGGAGCGGACGAAGTCGGACAGACGCAGGGAGCGCGCCGCGTCATACGCCAAGCGGTTCGCGGCAAAGGAAGCGTGCTCCAAGGCTCTGGGCACGGGGCTGCGTCAGGGCGTCTTCTGGCGCGATATGGGCGTCGTGAACCTGCCGAGCGGTCAGCCGACAATGCGATTGACCGGCGGCGCGCTGCGACGGCTGGAGGACCTCGCCCCTTCCGGACGGCGCGTGGACGTGCATCTTACCATCACCGACGACTACCCGCTGGCGCAGGCGTTCGTGATCCTTTACGCCCCGGCGCCGGGCGACGGCCGTCAAGAGGCCGGAATTGCAGGGAATTGAAGAAGAATGGCGTTTTCATTCGACCAGTTGGCCGATCAGGTCCGCAACATCATCGACCGGCCGATCTCCGCCAAGGACGGCGCGCCGACGGTGAAGGATGAGGCGATCGATCTCGTGCGCACGGTCGGCATCGCGGTCGGCGTCGCGCTCATCCTGCGTGTCGTTCTGTTCCAGCCCTTCAACATTCCGTCCGGCTCCATGAAGCCGACGCTGGAGGTCGGCGACTACCTCTTCGTCTCGAAATACACCTATGGCTATTCGCGCGCCTCGCTCGTCTGGCCGCTGACACGTCTCGGCGTCGACGGACGCACGCCGGGCGCGCAGCCGAAGCGCGGCGATGTCGTCGTCTTCAAGAACCCGGAAGAGCGCGTGCGTCGCGCCATCGCCGGGTTCGACCCCACGCTTTCGGAAGCCGAGCTCGACAAACGCCTCGCGCGGACCTCGCGCCACTACAACAAGGACTACATCAAGCGTCTCGTCGGCCTGCCGGGCGACAAGATTGAAGTCCGCGAAGGCGTTCTCTACATCAACGATCAGGCGGTCGAACGCGAGTACCTTGGCGAGCGTGAGGCCGATTGCGGCGTCGTCGGCGCGCCGAACTACCGTCAGGTTCCGTTCTATCGCGAGACGATGCCCGGCGGAAAATCCTACATCGTGAGGGAGTGCGACGGCGACCGCGGTCGCTATGACAATGTCGGCCCGTACTTCGTGCGCGAAGGAAACTACTTCATGATGGGCGACAACCGCGATGGCTCCGAAGACAGCCGCGCTGATGTCGGTCAGGTGCCGTACACGAACATCGTCGGCAAGGCTCAGTTCATCTTCTTTTCCGCGGACGGTAAGAAAGCCCAGCTCTGGGAAGTGTGGAAGTGGCCGTTCGCCATCCGTTACGGTCGCATCTTCAACGGGGTGCGATGACCCCGGCGGACGACGAAGAAGCCCGGACGGTCGAACGCACCGTCGGCTATGTCTTCACCGATCGCTCGCTTCTGGAACGCGCGTTGACCCATTCGAGCCTCGCGGCCGATACGGTGGATCTTCAGCGTCTGGAGTTTCTGGGCGACCGCGTGTTGGGGCTGATGGCGGCGGAGACGCTCTGGCGGCGTTTTCCGAAGGCGCCTGAAGGCGAGCTTGCGCCCAAGCTGAACGCGCTCGTTCGCAAGGAGACCTGCGCGGAAGCCGCGCGCGCGCTGGCGATCCCCGATGCGCTTCGCATGGCGCCGGCCGAAGCCGCCGCCGGGGGGCGGGACAAGACAGCTATTCTCGGCGACGCATGCGAGGCGCTCCTCGGCGCGCTCTATATCGACGGCGGCCTCAACGCCGCGCGTGCGGCGTTCGACCTCTTCTGGATGCCGTCGCTCGATGAACTGACGGCGCGCGATAAAGATCCGAAGACGGCGCTTCAGGAATGGTCGCAGGAGCGCCGGCGCGGGGCGCCGACCTACGCCGTCATTGAACGGACGGGGCCGGACCATGGGCCGACATTCGTTATTGAAGTCGCCGTGCCGGGCTTCGAAGTCGCGCGCGGCGTCGGTGCGTCGAAGCGCGCGGCGCAGATGGCGGCGGCGGAAGCGTTTCTGGAGCGCGAAGGCGTATGGGAGACATCGTGAGCGCGGAAACGGACACTCGTTGTGGTTTTGTCGCGGTGATCGGCGCGCCGAACGCCGGCAAGTCGACCCTCGTCAACCGACTGGTCGGCGCCAAGGTCTCCATCGTCACGCACAAGGTGCAGACGACGCGGGCGCGCGTTCGCGGCGTCGCCGTGAAGGACCGCACCCAGATCGTCTATATTGATACGCCCGGCATATTCTCCCCGCGCCGCCGGCTCGACCGCGCTATGGTCGCGGCCGCCTGGGAAGGCGCGGGCGAGGCGGATGCGACGCTGCTGCTGGTCGACGCCGCGGCTTATCGCGCAGCGGGCAAAGAGGGCGCCTCCGCGGCCGCGAGGCGCTCAGCCGAAGATGTCGATCGCATTGTTGAAGCGCTGAAAGCGGCAGAAAAGAACGTCTTTCTCGCCCTCAACAAGATTGACCAGATGCCGCGCGCGACCCTGTTGGAGCTCGCCTCGCATTTTGCAGAGACAGGCGTCGTCTCCGAAACGTTCATGATTTCGGCGGAGCGGGGGGACGGCGTCGCTGATCTGGAAGCGCATCTTCTCGCCCGGATGCCGGCGGGCCCCTGGCTGTTCCCGGAAGACCAGCTCTCCGACATCACCGATCGTCTGATGGCGGCGGAGGTGACGCGCGAAAAACTCTTCCTCCGCCTGCACCAGGAAATTCCCTACGACCTGACGGTCGAGACCGAGCGCTGGGAGACGACCAAAAAGGGCGAACTGCGTGTCGAGCAGATCGTCTATGTGAAGCGCGACAGCCAGAAGGCGCTGGTGCTCGGCAAGGGCGGGGCCACTATCAAAGCGGTCGGCGCCGCGGCGCGCACGGAGCTCGCCGAAATTCTGGAGACGCCGGTGCACCTTTTCCTGACGGTCAAAACGCGCGAGCGTTGGGAGGACGAGCCCGCGCGTTATCGCGAAATGGGGCTCGATTTCGCCGGCTGAACGATCGGCGGGGAGGCGACGATGCTTAAATGGGTTTGGCTCGGGTTCGTCGCGCTGGCGATGGCGCTCGCCGGGTGCGGCGAGAAGTCGGCTGAAGGCGGTCCGGCGGCGTTGAGACTGACCGATGACGGGCTTGCGACAGTGTCCGCGCAGACGCCGTTCACCGTCGAGGCCGTGCGCGACGCGCTGACCGGCCGAGATGTCCGCTTCGGGCTCGATCTCGACCAGCCGCAGGCGGAACAGCGCGTGCGCATCACCCTGCGTATTCACAACGAAGATCAGGCGCACTTTTTCACCGATGTCTTCGGACGGTCCGTGACGCGCATCGAAGCCGTGGGCGAGCGGATCGACGGGCCAAGCGGCGTCCATATCGGCGACCGGTACGAAGACCTACCGGGCGATCTCTTCACCTGCGATATCGCTGATGATGAAGGCGGCGCGAACGCCGTCTGTCGCCCGGCGGGCGGCGAGCGGTTGGAGCTGCACTATAAGGCGAGTACGGAGCGTCGCCGGTCCGGCGCGCCGGGCGACGGCGCAGGGCTTGCGGGCGCTATCCTGCAACGGATGGTCTGGCGCGCGCCGGGGGCTGCAGAGCCGAAAGCGGGCTATGAATGCGGTCGCGCCTCGGGCCCTGTCGAAACAGCGATCTGCGGTTCTGCTGAACTCGCCGAGCTCGATATCAAGCTGAACGACCTTTACGGCAAGGTCCGTACCGTGACGGATGAAGCCGAGGGCGTCGCTTTACGCGACGCGCAACGCCGCTGGATCGGTGGGCGCAACGACTGCTGGCGCGCGGGCGGGGAGATGAAAGCATGCATCACGGACGTCTACGCGCGCCGCATGGGTGAGTTGCGCGATTTCGCGAGCGAGAAATGCGGGCGCGTATCTGACGAGCAAGGCCGCGAGCGCCATGCGTTCACCGACGCCTGGTGGACCGCCTGCGCGGCGGAGGAGCGCTGAGCCGCATGGAATGGCGCGATGACGGCGTCGTCCTCTCCGCGCGCGCCCATGGCGAAACCCATGCGGTCGTCGAGATTTTCACCGCCGCGCACGGTCGTTCCGCGGGCCTTGTATATGGCGGGCAGGGCAAGCGCATGGGCCCGGTCCTGCAGACGGGCACAAGCGTTTCCGCCGTGTGGAAAGCGAAATCGGACAGCCAGCTCGGCAACTTCTCGCTGGAGGTCACCGATCCGCGCACCGCGCGACTGCTTTCTGATCCTGACGCTCTCGCAAACCTCACGGCGGCCTGCGCCGTCGCCCGAGCGTGCCTGCCGGAGCGCGAACCGCACCCGGCGCTCTATGACGCGTTCCTGGTGCTGATCGACGCGGCGGAGACCGCGGACGTCTTTCCCGTCCTCCTCGCCAAGTTCGAACTGATGCTCCTGCAGGATCTCGGTTTCGGCCTGACCCTCGACCGCTGCGTCGCGACCGGCGCGAAAGGGCCCAACCTCGTCCTCACCCACGTCTCTCCGAAATCAGGCGGGGCGGTGAGCGCTGAAGCGGCGGAACCTTACAAGGATCGTCTCCTACCGCTGCCGGGCTTCCTTTGGCGGGCCGGGGGGGAGACGACGAGGGACGCCGCCGCCCAAGCGTTGCGGCTCACGCGCCATTTCCTGGAAAGCCGCATTCTGCACCCATCCGACCGGCAGGCGCCGGACGCGCGGATGAAGGTCGAGGAACGCCTCGGTTAGAAATAAATCGATAGGTTCGCCGTCGCCTCGGCGCTCCACCGTGTAAAGACGGTCTCAAACTCACCTTCAAGACGGTTGCCGCCGAGCGGCGTCGTACCGGTGTCGGGATCGGTGAAATCGCTTTCGTCGTAGAATCCGCCGAGCGTCATGGAGAACGAGACGCAGCCATAGGTGCAGGTGTCGCCGGACAGGAAGAACGCCCCGAGATACCCGCCGGCGCGCACGCCAGACCGGTCGCTGTCGCCTTCGAAAATGCTTCCGTTTACGCCGAGCTCCACGCCGGGCGCAAAGAAAAAGCCGGCGTCTTTCGGCTGCGGGCGCCATCCGCCGCGCAATCCGTAGGAGGAAAAATCGTCGCGCGTGATCAGCGCCGTCCCATCTTCCTGATTGGCGAACAGATCGGAGTCGTACTGGATATAATCCAGCGAGATGAAGAACGCCGCATCGGTGGTGCGTTCAGAGTAGCCTTCCGCCAGAAGCTTATAGTCCGCGAACGCTGAATATCTTGGGTCTGAGCCCCATTGCAGCGAAATGATGGTCTGCTCGTCCGTGATGTTGAAAGCCTGTCCCGCTGGCGCGACGATGATTCCATCAATGTCCTGCGTATCCCGTTCGGAGACGAACGCGCCCGTCACCTGACGGCGCTCGTACGTCACGTAGGGAATGAAGGCGTTGAGCGGTGTCGCCTCGCCGAAAAACACCGTAGGCCGGAGACCGAAGCTCAAGACACGGTTGAATTGCTCCGCTTTGCCGATCGCGCCGGAGAGGTTCTGCGCGTCCTTGACGGCCTGAGGGGTTTCTTCGCCGACGACGCTCAAATTGCTGAAAAAGTCGGCGTCATCGGGGAAGAGTGAGTCGGACGACGCGGCGTAGGCCCTGAATATCGGCCCGATTTTCACGTTGATGACCGAGCCGACGGAGTACGTGACGTCATCGACCGCTTCGATCTCTTCTCTGTCGATAAAATAGTTCGTCGCGGACGCTCTCAGGCGATAGTCCAAAAGAATAAGCGGCGTGTTCTGCTCGAACACGCGCGGTCTGTTTTCATCGCTGTTCTGTTGCGGCGCGGCGAGGTTCAACGAGATCGCCGGAGCCGCCGGTCCCTGAACCTCGGACGCGGCGGCGGTCCCCGCGAAAACACATGCCGCGACGGACGCCTTGAGAAGCAACTTGGACATTTCGACCCCCTCAGGTTTTGCCCGCGAGGCTCGCGAGACGTTGTGCACGAGTCAACCGATGCGATGACCATGTCCCGCTTGCCGCCCGCCGCGGCGCGGCCTAATCCCGCGCCATGCGTAGAGCCAAGTCCCGCGGGCCCCGTCCGCCCGAACCGCCCAAGCCTGAAACCATCATCGACGCGCCGCTGACCGAGGCGCTGTCATCGCGCTATCTCGCCTACGCGCTCTCGACGATCACGTCGCGGGCGCTGCCGGACGTGCGCGACGGGCTGAAGCCCGTGCACAGGCGCATTCTTTACGCCATGCGAGAGATGAAATTGTCGCCCTCCGGCGGCTTTAAAAAGTGCGCGAAGGTGGTCGGCGAGGTGATGGGCAACTACCACCCGCACGGCGACCAGGCGATCTACGACGCCCTCGCGCGGCTGGTGCAGGACTTTTCCACCCGCATTCCGCTGGTCGACGGGCAGGGGAACTTCGGCAATATCGACGGGGACAATCCGGCCGCCATGCGGTACACGGAAAGCCGCATGACGGAAGCCGCCGAGCTGCTTCTTGAAAGCATCGATCAGGATACGGTCGACTTCCGCGCCACTTATGACGGCGAGGACACCGAGCCCGTGGTGCTGCCCGCGGGCTTCCCGAACCTGCTCGCGAACGGCGCGGCGGGCATCGCCGTCGGCATGGCGACCTCCATTCCGCCGCACAATGTGGCGGAGGTGATCGACGCCGCCATCCACCTCATCAAGCACCCGAACGCCTCCATCGAGACGCTCCTGAAGCATGTGAAGGGCCCCGACTTCCCGACCGGCGGCGTCTGCGTGGAGAGCCCCGAGGCGCTGGCCGAAGCCTACGCCACCGGCCGCGGCGGCTTCCGGGTTCGCGCCCGGTGGGAGACGGAGGACCTCGGCCGCGGGCGCTATCAGATCGTCGTCACCGAAATTCCGTATCAGGTGCAGAAGTCGAAGCTGGTCGAGCGCATCGCGGACCTCATCCGCAACAAGAAGCTCCCGGCGATCATCGACGTGCGCGATGAGAGCGCGGAGGACATCCGCCTCGTCATGGAGCCGAAATCGGGCGGCGTCGACCCGAACGTGGTCATGGAATCGGTGTTCCGCGCGACGGATCTGGAGAACCGCTTCCCGCTCAACATGAACGTGCTGGGCGCCGACGGCGCGCCGCGGGTCATGGGCCTCCGGCAGGTGCTGCAGGCCTTCCTCGATCACCGCAAGGACGTGCTGGTCCGCCGCACGAACTTCCGCATCGGGAAGATCGAGCATCGCCTCGAAATCCTCGGCGGCTTCCTCATCGCCTATCTCAATCTCGACGAGGTGATCCGCATCATCCGCGAGGAGGACGAGCCGAAACAGGAGCTGATGGCGACCTTCGAGCTGACGGATGTGCAGGCGGAAGCCATCCTCAACATGCGCCTGCGTTCCTTGCGCAAGCTCGAAGAGATGGAGATCAAGCGCGAGCACAAGGACCTGAAGGCGGAGCTGAAGGAGCTGCGCGCGCTTCTGAAATCCGACGAGGCCCAGTGGGCGAAGATCACCGAGGAGCTTCGGGAGACGAAGAAGAAGTTCGACCCGAAATCCGATCTCGGCCGCCGGCGCACTCAGTTCGGCGATGCGCCGGACGATGAGGAGATCTCCCTCGACGCCCTCATCGAGAAAGAGCCCGTCACCGTCATCCTGTCGGAAAAAGGCTGGATGCGGACCATGAAGGGCCATGTCGAGAACGCCGCCGACATCAAATACAAGGACGGCGACGCGGCGAAATTCGTGCTGCCCGCCCAGACGACGGACCGGCTCCTCGCCTTCGGCACCAACGGGCGCTTCTACGCCTTCAACGTGGCGGACCTGCCGGGCGGGCGTGGGAACGGCGAACCCGTGCGCCTGTTGATCGAGCTGGGCGATGACGAGGACATCGCGGCGCTGTTCGTCCACAAGGGCGGGCGCCGGTTCCTCGTCGCCTCTACCGCCGGCAAGGGCTTTCTGGTGGAGGAGGACGAGTGCGTCGCCTCCAACAAGCGCGGCAAACAGGTGCTGAACGTGGACGCGGGCGCGGAGGCGGTCGTGTGCGTGGACGGCGCGGGCGACCACGTCGCCGTCGTCGGCGACAACCGCAAAGTGCTGATCTTCCCGGCCGACGAGCTCCCCGTCATGGCCCGCGGCAAGGGCGTCGCGCTTCAGAAGTACGCGAAGGGCGGCTTGGCCGACGCCAAGACCTTCGCGGCGGGCGAGGGGCTCACGTGGACCGACCGCGCCGGCCGCGTGCAGTCCGAGGCGGGCTGGAAAGACTGGCTTGGCAAGCGCGCGGGAGCGGGGAAGGTCGCGCCGAAGGGGTTTCCTCGGAGCGGGCGGTTTGGTCAGTAATTTCGTGAAATTATCGACCCAGCATGTGGGGGAATTGACAATTCTTGGTTTAATTTAAAATTGTCATTTTTGATACTATCCAAGCGTTCCTTATCTTCGCGATTCAAAAAGTAGATTCCATCGTTTCTCTTGATTCTGCCTTCACGAACCATTCTTGACATAACAGGAACAATTGAATTGTAACCTACGCCAGGCCAAAACAATCGGTCAATTTCATTCACAACCGCAATTGGAGCTAACCCCGGTTTGCCCAATATGTAGGCTAATTTAAGGATCGCCATAACCATATCTGGTGTGGCTGGGACGCCATCTGGACGTGGACTTCCGTCGCGCTTGAACTCCCGCTCACTCAGATCGTCGTCAATTGTTAGCCTTGAACCAAAACGATTGCTCTTGGTTAGAAATTGACCATTGGTTTCCGAGCCAGCACGAAAGAACTCAAGCGTTTTAGCCAAGCCTTCTCGCGCTTCAACGGCCAGTTTTAGCTTATGCTGAAGAAGCTCAATTTCTCGATCGAGAAATTGTATCGTTTCCATAGCTTTACGGTAGCCAATCTCGTTAGACATACCGAATTGTCGATGCGCAAATCTACTTTGTCAACCCACGTTGTTGCCGTCAGCCACCGCGAGAAGAAAGGCTGACAATTGTCAGCTTCATGTTGACTGATGCTGCAGGCGGGTTTATCCCGAGAATCAGGTGCGGTGGCTGAGTGGTCGAAGGCAATCCGCTGAAGACGGATCGGACAGTGACACGTCCCGAGGGTTCGAATCCCTCCCGCACCGCCGAAATCCGAGAACGGTGTGTCACTCTGCCCCTCTGGGATTGTCATTGATTTTTCATGTTTGAATCGGTATTTGTCGACCTGAGCGATAGTGTCACCAGCGCAAGCTGTATTGCTCATTCTCGATATCATCGAGTGGCGGTGCGAAGTACTACACCGAGAAAAGGCCCGGAAAAATGCCGGGCCTTTTTTTATTTTAAATGCATATATGTATATTTCAAGAAACCGACTATCGCTTCGAAGAAGAGTTAGGTTTGGATGAAAAATTTGGCAAATTCAAAGGGCCATTGAACTTGAATTCTTGTACATGTCGTGAGTTCCACTCTATTCGCTCTGGCGGCGTCCTCGCCACCGTCGATGTCGAGACCACGGGGGTCGACCCCGCCCATAACGAGATGATCAATCTCGTTGCGGTCTATGCGGATGCAGACGCGACCAAGACCGCGCGGGCTCTCGAGATCCAATAACGTGTCATCCCGCTGCTTGTCCGCGGGGCCCAGCTCCGGGGCGTGCGGCGTCTTCATCGCTCGTCTGCTTGCGCGATCCGCGACCGCCGGTTTTCGGTGAGGGCGTCCGTGATGGGTCCCGCGGTCCAGCCGCGGGATGACTCGAGGAGTGGGGCATCGGGGCGTCGCCCGCCGCATCGTCTCCGTCGGGAGCGTCAGGACCAGCGGGGCCATGCGGGAGACGAGGAAGCCGCACCGCGTCCAGAAGCGTGCCGCTTCGACGTCATCCGGGCCGAGCGGAGCGAGAGCCGGGACGCGAGGGCCGCGCGCGCGGAGCATTTCGCCCTAGGTCCCGGATAACGGCTGCACCGTTTCCGGGATAACGGTAGAAGGGGCGCATTCTTGATGATGAGGGGAGAGGCGCCGGTGCTTCGAATTCTGATTTCACTGCTGGTCTCGTGCGGCGTCGCCGCCGCCAACCCCGCCGCGTCCCCCGCCGACTACGTTCTCGCCATCGTCGACGTCGAGACGACGGGGCTCGACCCCGCCCATAACGAGATGATCGATCTCGGCGCGGTCTATGCGGATGTGGACGGGACCGAGATCGCGCGGTTCTTCGTGCGGATGACGCCGGACCATCCGGAGCGGGCGGGGGCGGTGGCGCGGTCGATCAACGGGTTCGACGAGGCGCGCTGGGAGACCCTCGGCGCCGTCTCCGAAGAAGAAGCCGTGCGCCGGTTCCTCGCATTTCATGAGGAGCACACGGGCGGCCGGACGGCGATCTTCACCGCCTATAACGCGACCTTCGACCGGGACTTCCTCGACGCGCTCCTGAAAGAACATGAGGCGCCGCGCTTCCGCGATCTCTTCACCTATTACGTCCTCGATTTGCCCTCCATCGCCTGGGGCGCCGGCGCGCGGGGGCTTTCGGGCCGCGATATCGCAGCGGCCTTCGGGGTCGCGCCGGAGACGTCGGATCCGCTGGAGCACACGGGGATTTCGGGGGCCGCGTGGAACCTGGAGCTTTACCGGGCGATGTTGGCGGCGGAGGCCGAAAACTAACCCCGCTCATCCCGGTGAAAGCCGGGATCTCCGTCACACGTCCGCAGCTTGCCTCGGGAGGCCCCGGCTTTCGCCGGGGTAAGCGGTTGAACAAATGCTCGTTCCCCACGGCTTGACCGTGGGGCCCAGCATCGGGCGGCGCGGCGCGTTGCGGGTTCTCGTGTTGGGTCCAACGGTCAAGCCGTGGGAAGTCGGGAGCGAGGTTCCGGCGCAGCGAGAACGCCCATAGACTCCCCGAAAGCACTGAGGGGGCGTCGCCATGCTGCGGATTTTCAAATGGCTCGGGCTGCTGCTGGTCGCGGTTGTCGTCATCGCGCTGACTCTGCCGTGGGTTCCGGCGTGGAAAGACGAACTGGGGTCCGGCCCTTACAAGGCGTGGACGAAGGCGAACGTCGTCACGCTCGATCTTGGGGCGGAAGACGGCGGCTTCCTCTTCGACGAGGCGTTCTACGCCAAGCGCCTCATCCTCATGGGCGAGATCCACGGCATGGCGGACCCGCACGCGCTGGACCTCGCGCTCATCAAACATCTGCATGCGACGACCGGCCTCCGCTGGCTGATGGCGGAGCTCGATTTCGCCCAATCGACGCTGGTCAATTTCTATCTCCTCACCGGCGACGAGACCTATATCGAGCCGATTTTCGAGGCGTGGGCGGCGGAAGACGCCCAGTGGGCGAGCCGGGAGTATTTTGAGAAGCTCCGGGGGCTGCGGGAGTTCAACGCTTCGGTCCCGGACGGCGAGGGCGTGCTCGTCTTCGGCGTCGACCGGGTGCAGGACCGCGCCGTCGCCCTCGACGTCCTGAAAGAATACGCCGAGGCGCAGGAGCAGGCGGCGAGCGCTGTCGCGACGGATGGCGTCATTCCCGACTGGCCGGGCACCCTCGCGCCCGCCTACGCGCCGGATGCGGAGAAGTCCGCGCGCATCGGCGCCCTGAGCGCGGCGCTCGCGGCGGTGGAGGACCTGCCGACCGCGGCGCGGGACAAGGGCTTCGTCCATCTCCTCCGCAATCTGATCGCCCTCGACGAAGGCGCGACGCGCTATGAGGCGATCCTCGCCAACATCGCGGCGATGAGCGCGGTGTTCGAGATCGGCGACGACGAGCCGCTTTACGGTTTCTGGGGCTTCTTCCACGCCATCCGCGCGCCGGTGAACGAGGGCGCGCGCCCCCTGGCGCTGCGGCTGAACGAGGAGGGGCCCTTCGCCGGGGCCGTCGGAACCATCGGCTTCATCTATACGGGCGCGGAGAGCATGATGCCTTCGAAAATGCTGCCGGGACCCATGGCGGGCGAGGGAAAATACACGGTCATCCCGTTCTCGCAGGATTTTCCGTATCTCTATTATCAGCGCGGGATCTACGATCTGAAAGCCGCCGCCGGCGACGCGCGGGCGAGCCTCATCCGGCTTTCAGGCGAGGGAAGCCCCTATGCGAACTCTGCGCGCCTCAGCTCGGCGACCGGCCTCATGACCGCCATGGGCGAGATCGACATCGCCCCGAGCGACCCGCCGGCATTCGACTATGTCATCCTCTCGCAGGGCTCGCCGGCCCTCACGGCGTATATCGGCGAGACGGAGAAGAACTGAGGGGGGATTAGGAGAGATTGGTAGCCCGAAATTTGCGTCATCCCGGCCGAGCGCAGCGAGAGCCGGGACCCAGGGCCTCAAGCTCCGCAATCCGCAGCTCTGGGTCCCGGATAACGGCTGCGCCGTTTCCGGGATGACGGGCTCACTTACTCGTTTATGGATTGATAAAGATGCGCCGCGATCTCGCTCCAGCCTTTCTTCACCTGACGCTGGACGAGCCAGCGCAGCCCTAAGCCCTCCGGGTCCGGATAATAGACCTGCCGCGCGCGACCTGCCGGCATGTCGGCTTCGAAGCACAGCGCCTTCTCGTGAATGTCCTCCGCTGACGACAGCCAGCCCTCGGAGCGTTTGCCGTCTGACGTAAACGACCAGAAGCCGAGGCCGGTCTCATCGCGTGGGCCGAAGAGGGTGAGATCCTCATAGCCTGGCGCGGCGCCCGGCTTCAGGGCGTCGCCGAAGCGCCAGTCGGCGCGCAGCTCAACGTATTTGCCGCCGAGCGCCTCGCGGAACGTCCGCACGCACTCGAAGTCGCCCATGGGCCCGTCGCCCGCGGCGCGCCAGCTTCCGATCAGCGGTTTGAACGCGCCCAGTTTTCCGCGGCCTTTTTTCCAGTCCAATGTCGCCTCCTTTCGTCGCGTCTCCGCCCCAATTCCATCACGAGCCGGCGCGATCACCCCGCCCGTCAAGCGGCGGCCATCGTCGCCGCGCCAGCAACATGGGGAGATCACCACATGCTCCGTACGATTGCACTTCTCACCGCCGCGCCCGTCATGCTGGGCGCCGCAGCCGCGCAGGAATTCACGCCCTATCTGGAAGTCGGCCCGGGCTTCGCGCTTGAGCAGAACTTCGACACGGTCGGCGTCACGGCCCGTGGCGGCGTGCGCACGCCCATGCGGGATATCATCGACGCCCTCGCCTTCGAAGGCGAGCTATTCTACGGGCTCGACGGCGAGGACAACGGGCCGGTCGAAGCGAAGATCGAATACTCACTCTCCGCCTCCGTGCGTCCGATCATCGAAGTCGCGCCGAATTTCGATCTCTTCGCGCGCGCGGGCGTCGACATCTCCAAAGCGGAAGTCGAAGGGCAGGGGTTCTTCGCCGGCGGTGCGGAAGACACCGAAGTCGGACTTCTGGTCGGCGCCGGGGGCGAGTTCCGTCTGACGCCGCGCACGGGCCTTCGTTTCGACTACTCGCACCGCAATGACTACGACATGGTGCAGGCGACCTACGCCGTCCGGTTCTAAAACCGCCGCGGGGTCGCCGCGCAATTTTAACCGCCGCTTTAGGGGCCCGCTTAGAACCGGCCGCTAGAGCGGTGGCGTCATTTACGGGGAGCCCCCAACCATGAACATGCTTCGCGCCGCGCTTGCGGCCGCGCTCGCCGGAGCCTTCACGCTCTCGCTCGCCGCGGCGCAGGAGAGCATCATCAACGATATCGGCTTCTCCGCCGAGGTCGGGACCGCCGCGCTTTATGGCGAATTCGACGCCGAACCGCCGGGAGAGAACGTCTTCCTCGTCGCCGCGCTCGCCCGCGGCGCTTATGAGGTCGAGACCCGTTCGGACTTCATCGACCGGATTTCGCTTGAACTGGAAGCCATGGTCGGCATCACCGAAGGCGATGTGGACAGCTCCACGGGCTCCGGCATCTTCCTCGTTGAGCGCGAAGCGGACGTGAAGCTCGATTATTCGACGGGCGTCTTCGCCGTGCTCACCAACGAGTTCGAGGGGAACTGGGCCGCCTTCGCGCGGGCCGGGATCAACTATTCCTCGATCTCCGCGACCATCCGCGACACCCTCGGCGTCGAACGCGAGCTCGAGGAGACGAGCCTTGCGCCGGTGCTCGGCGCCGGGCTGAAGCGTAAGATCGGCAAGTCGTCGAGCCTTCGTTTCGATCTCGGATATTATTGGCTGGCGAACGAATATCTCGTCGGCGGCGTCGCTTACTCCCACCGCTTTTAAGCGTGGCGCGCCCTGATCCGGGCGACAGGGCGCCGCAGGCGGTCGAAAAGGGCGCCGCGACGCCGCAAGGGGAGATGACGCGGGGCGCGGCGCGCGTTATGCGTCCCCGCCATGGACGCGCTTTTCACCTTTCTCACCACGCGCGACGCCTCCAACTGGATCTCGTGGACGGCGTCGACGACCATTCAGATACTCGCGTTGCTCGTGCCGCTACTGATCGGCGTCGCCTTCCTCATCCTGTTCGACAGGAAGGTCTGGGCGGCGGTTCAGCTGCGCAAGGGCCCGAACGTGGTCGGCCCGTTCGGCCTTCTCCAGTCCTTCGCGGACATGGGGAAATTCCTCCTGAAGGAAATGGTGATCCCGGCGGCGGCGGACCGGACGGTCTTCATGCTCGCGCCGTTGATTACGGTGATTACGGCGTTCGTCTGCTGGGCGGTCGTGCCGGTGGGACCGGGGCTGGTCGTCGCCGACATCAATGTCGGCATCCTGTACCTGTTCGCAATCTCCTCGCTCGGCGTTTACGGCATCATCATGGGCGGCTGGGCGTCCAATTCTAAGTACCCGTTCCTCGGGGCGCTGCGCTCAGCGGCGCAGATGGTCTCCTATGAGGTTTCCATCGGCTTCGTCATCGTGACTGTGCTGCTGCTCGCCGGTACGCTCAATCTCACCGAGATCGTCGAAGCGCAGGACCGAGGCTGGGGCTTCCTCAACTGGTACTTCATCCCGCTTTTCCCGATGTTCGTCGTCTTCTTCATCTCCGCACTGGCGGAGACGAACCGCCCGCCCTTCGATCTGCCGGAAGCGGAATCAGAGCTCGTCGCGGGCTACCAGGTCGAATACGGCTCGACGCTCTACATGATGATCATGCTGGGCGAGTATCTGAACATCGTCCTCATGTGCGCCATGACGACGATCCTCTTCCTCGGCGGCTGGCATTCGCCCATCGACATCGCGCCGCTCAACCAGATCCCGCTTTTCTGGTTCGCCGCGAAGGTCGTCTTCATGTTCTTCCTCTTCGCAATGGTGAAGGCGATCGTGCCGCGGTACCGCTACGACCAGCTCATGCGCATCGGCTGGAAGCTCTTCCTGCCGCTTTCGCTCGCTTACGTGGTCGGCGCGGCCTTCGTTCTTCTTTACTTCCCGGGCGCACGCGCGCTCTTCGGCGTCGCCGGTTAAGGAGGCTCGCATGTCCCGCATCGCATCAGCCGTCCGAGGCGCGCTTCTCCTTGATTTTCTTGGGGCTTTCTGGCTCGGCCTCAAGTATTACGTGAAGCCGAAACCGACGGTGAACTATCCCTTTGAGAAGGGCCGTCTCTCGCCCCGCTTCCGCGGCGAACATGCGCTGCGCCGCTATCCGAACGGCGAAGAGCGCTGCATCGCCTGCAAGCTCTGCGAGGCCATCTGCCCGGCGCAGGCCATCACCATCGAAGCGGAGCCGCGCGCGGACGGATCGCGCCGCACGACCCGCTACGACATCGACATGACGAAGTGCATCTATTGCGGTTTCTGTCAGGAGAGCTGCCCGGTCGACGCAATCGTCGAAGGGCCGAACTTCGAGTTCGCGACCGAGACCCGCGAGGAGCTCTTCTACGACAAGGACAAGCTGCTCCTGAACGGCGACCGCTGGGAGCGCGAGATCGCGAAAAACTTGGAACTGGACGCGCCCTACCGCTAAGAGGCGGCGGGTTTTTTCTTCGAGATCGAAGGCGCTTCGCGCCGACTCGGTCTTTTTCGATCAGATGGGCGCCTCGCGGCGCGGACGCTTCTGCGAAGCGACGCGGCTGAGGCGCGACCGCCGGACGATCCGGCGGGCAGGAACGGGACGGCGAGGGGCCCTATGGCGTTCGCATTTTATCTTCTGGCCGCGGTCACGGTGCTTTCGGGCCTTCTCGTCATTTCGGCGAAGAACCCGGTGCACTCGGTCCTGTTCCTCATTCTCGCCTTCATCTCCGCCGCCGGTCTCTTCGTTCTTCTCGGCGCGGAATATCTCGCGATGCTGCTGGTCGTCGTTTATGTCGGGGCGGTCGCGGTTCTCTTCCTATTCGTGGTGATGATGCTGGACGTCGATTTCGCCGAGCTGAAATCCGGTTTCATCCAATACGTGCCGCTGGCGGGCGGCGTCGCCGCCGTCGTCGCGGCGGAGCTCATCGCCATCGGCTTCGCGTGGACCTCCGGCGGCATTTCGCTGCAATCGCGCGCCGCGCCGCGGGCGGAAGGCGTCTCGAACGTCGAGAACCTCGGTCAGGTTCTTTACGTCCCGCCGACTGATGAGTTCGCCGTCGGCTTCGGGCACTATTTCCAGATCGCGGGGCTCATCCTCCTCGTCGCGATGATCGGCGCGATCGTCCTGACGCTGCGCACCCGCGACGGGATCAAGAAGCAGGACCCGGGCGCGCAGGCCTCGCGCCGCCGCGAGGACGCCGTCGAAATACGCAAAGTCCGCACCGGGCAGGGGATCTGACCATGGACGCTTCCGCCATCGGCCTCGGCCACTATCTCACCGTCGCCGCGATCCTCTTCGCCATCGGCGTCGCCGGGGTCTTCGTGAACCGCAAGAACGTCATCGTCATTCTCATGTCGATCGAACTCATGCTGCTCGCGGTGAACATCAATTTCGTCGCGTTCTCGCAGTTTCTCGGCGATATCGTCGGTCAGGTCTTCGCCTTCATGGTGCTGACGGTCGCCGCCGCCGAAGCCGCCGTGGGTCTTGCGATCCTCGTCGTCTACTTCCGCAATCGCGGCGACATCTCCGTCGAACACGTCAACCTGATGAAGAACTGAGGAACCGTTCGTGGCGCCGCTCATCCTCATCCTGCCGATCCTCGGCGCGATCATCGCCATGCCGCTCGCCCGCGCGGCGGGCCCGCGCGCGGCGGAGATCGCGACATCTTCTCTCGTCGGCCTCGCCTGCGCCATCGCCTGGGGCGTCTTCCTGCCGTTCTGGTCGGGCGAGGGCGCGCCGTACACGATCGAGTTCTTCCGCTGGTTCAATTCGGGCGCGTTTGAAAGCGCCTGGTCCATGCGGGTCGATACGCTGACGGCGGTGATGCTCGTCGTCGTGACGACGGTCAGCGCCATCGTCCACATCTACTCCATCGGCTACATGCACGAGGATCCGGGCCGCCCGCGCTTCTTCGCCTACCTTTCGCTCTTCACCTTCGCCATGCTCATGCTGGTGACGGCGAACGACTTTATGCAGCTCTTCTTCGGCTGGGAGGGCGTCGGCCTCGCCTCCTATCTGCTGATCGGCTTCTGGTACGAAAAACCGTCCGCGAACGCGGCGGCCATGAAAGCGTTCATCGTCAACCGCGTGGGCGATTTCGGCTTCGCCCTCGGCATCATGGGCGTCTTCTACGTCTTCCGGTCGCTCCAGTTCGACGTCGTTTTCGAAATCATCGCCAATAACGAGATCGCGACGCCTTATGGCGTCTCCGAAGGCGCGCCGATCCGCGAGCTGACCATCAATTTCCTCGGCTATGATCTGCACGCGCTGACGACCATCGGCGTTCTTCTCTTCATCGGCGCCATGGGCAAGTCGGCCCAGTTCCTCCTGCACACCTGGCTTCCGGACGCCATGGAAGGCCCGACGCCGGTCTCCGCCCTCATCCACGCGGCGACCATGGTTACGGCGGGCGTCTTCCTCGTCTGCCGCTGCGCGGTGATCTACGAATACGCGCCGAACGCGCAGGCGATGATCGCGCTCGTCGGCGCGACGACGGCGTTTTTCGCGGCGACCGTCGGTCTCCTGCAGAACGACATCAAGAAAGTCATCGCGTATTCGACCTGCTCGCAGCTTGGCTACATGTTCTTCGCCGCGGGCGTCGGCGCCTATGGCGGCGCGATGTTCCACCTCTTCACGCACGCGTTCTTCAAAGCGCTCCTCTTCCTCGGCGCTGGCGCGGTCATCCACGCCATGCACCACGAGCAGGACATGAAGAAAATGGGCGGCACGGCGCAGCTTTTGCCGATCACCTATGTCCTCATGCTGATCGGCACGGTCGCCATCACCGGCGTCGGCATACCGGGCACGCATATCGGCACGGCGGGCTTCCTCTCGAAGGACTTCATCATCGAGAGCGCCTGGTTCGGTTTTGAGGCGGGCAAGCCGTTCGGGCTTTACGCCTTCATTCTCGGCGTCGTCGCGGCGGTGCTGACCTCGTTCTATTCCTGGCGCCTCATCTTCCTCACCTTCCACGGTCGTCCGCGGGCGTCGGAAGAGACCATGAGCCACGCGCATGACGCGCCCATGGTGATGTGGGTTCCGCTCCTGCCGCTCGCGGTCGGCGGCCTCTTCGCCGGCATGGTGTTCTTCAACAGTTTCGTCGGAGAGAGCTCCGGCGCCTTCTGGAACGGCTCGATCTACGGTGAGAACGCGGTTCACGCCGACGCATCTCATCATGGCGACGCATCCCACTCAGATGAGGCGCATGCGGACACAAGCCACGCGAATGAAGGCCACGGCGACGCCTATGCGTCTGCTGACGCCCACGGCGCAGCAGACGCGCACGCGGAAGAGGGCGGTCATGGCGGCCACCATGTTCCGACCTGGGTGCTTTGGGCCCCGTTCGTCGCGATGGTCGTGGGGCTTCTTCTTTCCGCGCGGTGGTACCTCGCCGACGCGCCGCGCCTCGGCGTGCTGCGCCCGGGCGGAACCATCTACGAGTTCCTGACCCACAAATGGTATTTCGATGAGCTCTACGACGTCCTGTTCGTAAAGCCCGCCAAAGCCCTCGGACGCATCCTCTGGAAGGGCGGTGACGGCGCGATCATCGACGGTCTCGGCCCGAACGGCGTCGCCGCGGCGGTCGCGGTCGGCGCGAAGCGGATCGTCCGCGTGCAGTCAGGCTACATGTACCACTACGCCTTCGTGATGCTGGTCGGCGTCGCCGTCTTCATCACGCTCGCCATCGCGTTCGGGGGCTGACGACATGATTGAAAGCACCACCGTGATGCCCTGGCTCTCGCTTCTTACCTTCCTGCCGCTCCTCGGCGCGGCGGTGATCGCGCTCGCGCGCGCCATCTCCAAGCCGGGCGAGGAAGCCGAAGTCGCTGAACGCGCGCGCTGGGTCGCTCTTTGGACGACGCTTGTCGCCTTCGGCGTCTCCGTCTTCATCGTCATGGGATTCAAGCCGGAGCTTGGCGGATACCAGATGGTCGAGGAGGCCGCGTGGCTCGGCGGCGGCGTCGCCTACCGCATGGGCGTCGATGGCATCTCCATCCTGTTCGTGCTGCTGACGACCTTCATCATGCCGCTGGCCATCGTCGCGTCGTGGAAGTCCGTCACCCACCGGGTCGCAGATTACATGATGGCCTTTCTGGCGCTGGAGACGCTGATGATCGGCGTCTTCTGCGCGCTCGATCTGGTGCTATTCTATCTCTTCTTCGAAGGCTCGCTCATTCCGATGTTTCTCATCATCGGCGTCTGGGGCGGGGCGGACCGCGTCTATGCGGCGTTCAAGTTCTTCCTCTACACGTTCCTCGGCTCCGTCCTCATGCTGATCGCCATCATGTGGATGTACGCCGCCGCTGGCACGACCAGCATTCCGGAGCTGCAGCAGTTCGCCTTCCCGGCGGGCGCGCAGACCTGGCTCTGGCTCGCCTTCTTCGCCTCTTTCGCGGTAAAGATGCCCATGTGGCCGGTGCACACCTGGCTGCCGGACGCGCACGTTCAGGCGCCGACGGCGGGCTCGGTCATCCTCGCGGCGATCCTTCTGAAAATGGGCGGCTACGGCTTCATCCGTTTTTCGCTGCCCATGTTCCCGGACGCCTCGGTGATGTTCGCGCCGCTCGTTTACACGCTCTCCATCATCGCGATCATCTACACCTCGCTGGTGGCGCTCGCGCAGGAGGACATCAAGAAGCTCATCGCCTACTCCTCCGTCGCGCACATGGGCTTCGTCACCATGGGGATCTTCACCGGCACGAAGCAGGGGATCGAAGGCGCGCTCTTCCAGATGATCTCGCACGGGCTCATTTCGGGCGCGCTCTTCCTGTGCGTCGGCGTCGTCTACGACCGTCTGCACACCCGCGAAATCGCGGCCTATGGCGGCCTCGTGAAGCGCATGCCGCTGTACGCCGTGTTTCTGCTCTTCTTCACCATGGGCAATGTCGGCCTTCCGGGCACGTCGGGCTTCGTCGGGGAATTCCTGACGATGACGGGCGCCTTCCTCGCCGACACGCGCGTCGCGTTCTTCGCCGCCTTCGGCGTCATCCTCTCGGCCGCCTACGCCCTTTACCTCTACGCCCGCGTCATCTTCGGGAAGCTTGAGAAGGAGCCTCTGATGTCGCTCCCTGATCTTGAAACCCGCGAGATCGCGACCCTCATTCCGCTCGCCCTCGGCGCGCTCTGGCTTGGGTTCTATCCGGCTCCGACGCTCGACGCGTTCTCCGCCGCGGTCGACGCCATGCTCGCCGGGCCCGCCCAGGCGCTCGCCGCGCTTCGCTGAGAAAGGCTTCGCCCCCGTGACGCTCGTCGAACAGCTTGCTTTCTTCCGCGCCGAACTCCTGCTCGCCATGGGCGGCATGGCGCTTCTCGTTTTCGGGGTCTACGCCGGAGACGCGCGCACGCCGCTCATCGCGCGCCTGTCGTCGCTCATCCTCGTCATCGCCGCCGGCGTGGCGTTCGCGGACGGGTGGGGCGAAGAGGCGGTCTCGCTCTTCGGCGGCGGCTTCGTCTCCGACCGGTTTGCGGCCTTCGCGAAAGCCGTCGTTTTCCTCGCCGCGGCGGTCTCGATCACGCTTGCGGAGGGTTACCTCGCCCGCGAGAAGCTGGCGCGCTTTGAATTCCCGGTTCTGATCGTCCTCGCCGCTCTCGGCATGGGGATCATGGTGTCGGCGGACGACCTCATCGCGCTTTATCTCGGCGTGGAGATGCAGTCGCTCGCCTTCTACGTGCTTGCGGCCTTCAATCGGGACTCGCGGCGCTCAACAGAGGCGGGCCTGAAATATTTCGTTCTCGGCGCGCTCTCCTCGGGCCTTCTCCTCTACGGCGCTTCGCTCATCTACGGCTTCGTCGGCGCGACGACGTTCGAGGCGATCGCCGCTCAGGTCGCGGACGGCGTCGGTGTCGGCCTCTCGGTCGGGCTCGTCTTCCTCATCGCCGGGCTCGCGTTCAAAGTGTCCGCCGCGCCTTTCCACATGTGGACGCCGGACGTTTACGAGGGCTCCGCGACGCCGGTGACGGCGCTCTTCGCCGCCGCGCCCAAGCTCGCCGGCATGGCGCTCTTCGCGCGGGTCCTCGCCGAGCCCTTCGGCGGCGCGGTCGAGGACTGGCGGGCGGTCATGTGGATCATCGCGGCGGCCTCCATGGCCATCGGCGCGTTTTCCGCCCTCGTTCAGACCAACATCAAGCGCCTGATGGCGTACTCCTCCATCGGACACATGGGTTACGCCGCCGTCGGTCTCTCGGCGGGCGGGGAGGCGGGCGCCGCCTCGGTGCTCATCTATCTCTCGATCTACGTCATCATGACCCTCGGCACGTTCGCGCTCATTCTCGCCATGCGCCGTCGCGAAGGCATGACGGAGCGTCTTTCTGACCTCGCGGGGCTCTCGCGCACGCGCCCGTGGATGGCGATGGCGATGACCGTGCTCATGTTCTCGCTCGCGGGCGTGCCGCCGACCGCTGGATTCTGGGGAAAATGGTACGTCTTCAAGGCGGCGGTCGCGACGGGCGACCAGAGCCTGACCTGGCTCGCCGTCTTCGGCGTCCTTATGTCGGCGGTCGGCGCCTTCTATTATCTGCGCATCATCAAGATCATGTGGTTCGACGAACCCGCCGCGCCGTTCGAACCGGTGGAGAACGCCGCGCTTTCCTGGACCGCGGTCGGCGCTTCGCTCTTGATGTTTCCCATATTGCTGGTGTTTATCGCTCCCTTGGCCGGTATGGCGGACGCCGCGGCGGCGTCCTTGTTCTAGACGGGGGAGAATTTGGCGAGGCGCGAGACAGCCAACGCGACGCCTTCAGGCGCTCGCCTCGTCGAATACGACGAAATCGGATCAACGAGCGCAGAGGCGCGCAAGCGCTTTGACCGAGGCGAGCGCGGGCCGATCTGGATCCTCGCGGAACTGCAGACCGACGGCTATGGCCGTCGCGGCTCCGCATGGCGGCAGAAGCCCGGCGATCTCGCCGCAACGTTCCTGACGCGCGCGCCGGGCCCGCGGGCGCGGGTCGGCGAGCTTTCTTTCGTCGCCGCCCTCGCCATCTATGAAGCGCTGGAACGCGTCTGCGACGGCGCCCGGCTCTCCATCAAATGGCCGAACGACATGCTGCTCGACGGCGGCAAGACAGGCGGCATTCTGCTGGAGCTGTTTGATGATCCCGACAAACCGGTGATCGCCATGGGCGTCGGGATCAACATCAAGCACCGACCGCCGAAGGACGCCGCGCCCTATCCGATGGCGCGTCTGGCGGACGGGATTGATAATGTTGAAATGACGCCGACCCCACGCGATCTGGTGACGGCCATCGACGGCCATTTCCTCAATCTGTGCGCAGTCTGGCTGAAGCACGGGTTCGCGCCGATCCGCGAGGCCTGGCTCGAACGTGCTCACGGGA
Source organism: uncultured Caulobacterales bacterium (assembly GCA_964342855.1). Classification (GTDB taxonomy): domain Bacteria; phylum Pseudomonadota; class Alphaproteobacteria; order Caulobacterales; family Parvularculaceae; genus JBCBJX01. The sequence continues at coordinate 50,426 of CAYFIB010000003.1, read as the reverse complement.
TCGGCAGCGAGTTGATCGTTCGCATCGGAGGCGATGAGATCGCCGGGCGTTTCGACGGGATCGACGGTGCCGGGCGGCTCATCCTTGATCTACCGGACGGCGAGCGCATGCGCATCGACGCCGGAGAAGTCGCCTTCGCGCATCTGGAACATGACGCTGACGAAGCGTCGGGCGACTCTCAACCTAAATCTTCCTAAGGACGAAAGTAACATGCTTCTCGCGATTGATGTCGGCAACACGAACACGGTGTTCGCGCTCTACAAGGGCGCTGAGGCTGTCGTACAGTGGCGCGCGGCGACCAGCGCGCAGCGCACGGCCGACGAACACGCCGCCTGGCTTGCGCAGATGATGCGGTTCCAAGGCTTCGAGCTCGACGCCATCGACGATTGCGTGATTTCGACGGTTGTTCCGCAGATGCTCTTTCATTTGAGGAACCTTGCACGCCGGTATATCGGCGTCGAGCCCGTCGTCGTGGCAAACTCCGGCGCCCCGGGCGTCGAGGTTCGGATTGACCGGCCGGAGCAGGTCGGCGCCGACCGTCTCGTCACCGCCGTCGGCGCGCACATGAAATATGGCGGCCCGCTGATTGTCGTCGATTCCGGTACGGCGACGACGTTCGACCTCGTCGGCGCGGATGGCGGCTTCGACGGCGGCGTCATCGCGCCCGGCATCAACCTGTCGGTTCAGGCGCTGCATGACGCGGCGGCGCAGCTGCCGCGCATCGCTATCGAGCGTCCGGAGAAAGCGATCGGCCGCGACACGGTGTCCGCCATGAAATCGGGCGTCTTCTGGGGCTATATCAGCCTCATCGAGGGGCTCGTCTCGCGCATCAAGGCGGAATACGAGGGCGTGCAGAAGGTCGTCGCGACCGGCGGCGTCGCCAGCCTCTTCGAAGGCGCGACGGACGCGATCGACGTTTTTGATGCGGATCTCACCATCCGCGGACTTTATGAAATTCACCGCCGCGTGCGCTCCGGCGCGACAGGCTGAAACGGGATTTGAATGGCGTTAGCTGAGGACTTCGTATTTCTGCCGCTGGGCGGTTCCGGCGAAATCGGGATGAATTTGAACGCCTACGGCTTCGGCAAGCCGGGCGAACGCAAATGGATCGTGGTCGACTACGGCGTCACCTTCGGCGATGACGCGGCCCCCGGCGTTGAACTGCAAATGGCGGACCCGGAGTTTCTGCGCGATGAGGGCGACAACGTCCTCGCGCTGTTACTGACCCACGCGCACGAGGACCATGTCGGCGCCGTCGCGTACGCCAAGGACCTCCTGCCGCTGCCGATCTATGCGACGCCGTTCACCGCGGCCCTGGCGCGTCGGAAGTTCGAGGAGGCGGGCGTGCAGGACCCGCCGCTGCACGTCATTCCCATGGGCGCGGAGCTGAAAATCGGCCCGTTCGAAATCGCTTATGTGACGCTCACGCACTCGATCCCGGAGCCGAACGGCCTCCTCATCAAGACGCCGCTCGGCGAGGTTCTGCACACCGGCGACTGGAAAATCGATCCGCGCCCGACGCTCGGTCCGCGCACGAACGAGAACGCGATTTCCGCTGCGGGCGACCGTGGCCTTCTCGCGATGATCTGTGATTCCACTAACGTCCTCTCCGAAGGCGAAAGCGGGTCGGAATCCGAAGTGCGCGAACGGCTCATTTCGCTCATCGCCGAGCAGACGGGACGTGTCGCCGTCACGACCTTCGCCTCGAATGTCGGGCGTCTTCTTTCCATCGTCGAAGCGGCGAGGGCGGCGGACCGATCCGTGTGCCTGCTCGGGCGCTCCATGCTTCGTATGGTGGAAGTCGCGGGCGAGGTGGGGCTGCTTCCCGAAGGCGTCGCGTTCGTGAACCCGGGAGAGGCGGGCTATCTGCCCAAGGACAAAATTCTCTATCTGTGCACCGGCAGTCAGGGCGAACACCGCGCGGCGCTCGCTCGCATCGCCCGCGACGATCACCCGGAGATCGCGCTCGGCGAGGGCGACACGGTGATCTTCTCATCCAAGATGATCCCCGGCAACGAACGAACCATCCTGCGTTTGACGAACGATCTCGTCGATCTCGGCGTGCGGATCATCACGGAAAAAGATGCGCATATTCACGTGTCGGGCCATCCGTGCAGGGATGAGTTGCGCCAGATGTACGCATGGGCGCGTCCGAACACGGCGATCCCGGTCCATGGCGAGGCGCGACATCTCGAAGAACACGCCGTTCTCGCGAAGGAGCTCGGGTGCGCGCATGCGATCGCGCCGCGCAACGGCACGCTTATCCGCATGGCGCCGGGCGAGCCGGAAATCATCGACGAAGTGCCCGCCGGTCGGCTCTATCTCGATGGACGTATTCTCTATGGGGAGGGTTCCGGCGCAATCCGCACGCGTCGCTGGCTCTCGGACGCCGGTTGTGTCGCCGTCGCCATCGCCCTCGACGACCGCAACGACGTGGTCGCCCCGGCGGAAGTTCGCCTCATCGGCGCGCCGCCCGTCGACATGCTCGGCGACAGCCTGTTGGAGCAGGTCGAGGACGAGGTTGAGGACGCGCTCGACGCCATGCCGCGCAAACGCCGCGGGGACGACGATCTCATCGAGAAAGCCGTGCGGCGCGCGGTCAAATCGACCCTCGCGCGCGCCTGGGGCAAGAAGCCCGACACGCAGGTCCTGATCCTGAGGGTCTGAGGAGCCGCCGATGAACGTTAATTTCACCGGCGCGATCGTCGTCTACGTCATCATCTGGTGGTGCGTGTTCTTCGCCGTGCTGCCGCAGGGCGTGCGCGGCGTCTGGGAGGACGAGGGCGAACATGCGGACGGCGTCGACCAGGGCGCGCCCGCCGATCCGCAGATCGGTCGGAAAATGAGGCGCGCCACGATCATCGCGACGCCGATCTGGCTCGTCGCGATGGCGGTCATCTTCTCCGGGCTGATCGATTTCTACGGCTGAGGTCAGCCGCCGGACAACGCGGTCTCGATCAGCGGTTGAAGCTCTTGCTCCAGCAGGACGCTCGCTTCGGCCGGTCGGAAGTTCGCCGTCGCGACAGCCTGCATGGCGATGACGCCCCAGTAGTCATTCCCGAAATCGATCCAGGGCGTGAAGCCGAACGCGCCGGGCGAGGAGATGGTCGGGGTCGTCGCGCAGGCCGCCTGAAAAACGGGCGCGTCGCATTCGATCCAGAAGCCTGCGCCGTAGCGCCAGTCGAGGTTGTTCGCATCGATGGAGTCCGGGCGGTAGCCGACCGTTGCGCTCGCCGTCCGGTCTTCCAGATAGCCGGCCAGATCGCTGACCAACGCGCCGGAGAGGACGCCGGTCAGGATGCGGCCATAATCCTCCGCCGTCGCGCCGAGCCCGCCGGCGTAGCGGGGATTGTCGCCCGCCAGCGGCGAGAAGCGCGTGCTCGCGCTGACGCCCGCGGGGTCGAACAGGCGATCGCGCAGGATCGCGCCGAAATCCGTCGCGCCGACGGCTTCGACCGCCATGAGCGCGGCGATCTGCAGGTGCTCGGGGCCGTAATAGAGTGAGGCGCCGGGGGCGGTGTCGATGCCGCCATCGTGGATCTCCGTCACGCATTCCGGAAGCGTTGAAACGCCGTCGCCGATGCACCCCGGTTCCGTCGGCGCGTTGTTGAAGCCGGAAACGAAGCCGAGGAGGTGGTCGAGCGTGACGCCGGAGCGTCCGGCGGGCTCCATCGTCTCCCAGAAGACAAGATGATCCTGCGGGGCGTCCTCACGATTGAGATCGCCCGCTTCGACAAGGCGCCAGACGCCGAGCCCGGAAATCATCTTGCTGGCTGACGCCACGCTGACGACATCCTCCGCGCGCAGGAGGCCTTTTTCATAGCGGTAGAGCTCGCCGGTCTCGTCGCCGATGAGAAGCACGACGTCGTCGAATGCGAAGGCGTCCACCGCGGCGCGGACGGCGGCGAAATCCGGTTCGCCGCCGCCGATCGGGGGCGGCGGCGCTGGAGCGGGCCCATCGGAAGAGCCCGACGAGCAGGCGGCGAGGAGGGCGGCGCAAGCGAGCGCTGGCAGGAAACCGTGCTCAAGTCTGCTGGCGTGCATGGCGTATCCTTCCCGAGCATTCGACGAGTATCGCCTGAACTTGTCGCGAACCTGTCTCGGAACCTGCGCAGCGCCGCTCGACGCGCCGTCACCGCTCCATTGCGCAGACCTGCGGCGAACCCTAAGGATCAGGCCTCCCATTCGACCTGACGGACGCCGACGCCATGCGCCTTTCCCGCTTTTTCCTGCCGCTGCTGAAAGAAACCCCCTCTGACGCGCAGATCGTCTCGCACCGGCTGATGCTGCGCGCGGGCATGATCCGTCAGGCGGGCGCCGGCATTTATTCCTGGCTGCCGCTCGGGCACCGCGTTCTGAAAAAGATCGAGCAGATCGTCCGCGAGGAGCAGGACCGCGCCGGCGCCGTGGAGATGCTTATGCCGACCATTCAGTCAGCGGATCTCTGGATCCAGTCGGGCCGCTATGACGATTACGGCAAGGAGATGCTGCGCATCACCGACCGGCACGACCGGGAGATGCTCTATGGTCCGACGAATGAGGAACTCATCACCGAGATCGTTCGCTCGGGCGTGAAGTCGTACAAGGACCTTCCGAAGCTCCTCTATCACATCCAATGGAAGTTCCGGGACGAGATCCGCCCTCGCTTCGGCGTCATGCGCGGCCGCGAATTCCTGATGAAGGACGCCTACTCCTTCGACATCGACGCCGACGCCGCGCGCCACGCCTATAACCGCATGTTCGTCGCTTACCTTCGGACCTTCGAGCGCATGGGCCTGAAATCCGTTCCCATGCGCGCCGACACCGGCCCCATCGGCGGCGACCTCTCGCATGAATTCATCGTGCTGGCCGAGACCGGCGAAAGCGAGGTCTTCTGCCATTCCGACCTCGTCGAAATGCCGGTTCCGGGCGCGGACACGGACTTCGACGCAGATCTGCAGCCGCTCATCGACGCGCGCACCGGCCTTTATGCGGCGACGGAGGAAATGCACGACGCGGCCGCGTTCGAGGCGGAGGTGCCGGAAGACAAGCGCCTCTCCGCGCGCGGCATCGAGATCGGCCACATCTTCTTCTTCGGCGAGAAATATTCCAAGCCGATGAACTGCGTCGTCGCCGGGCCGGACGGGAAAGACGTTCCCGTACAGATGGGCTCCTACGGCGTCGGGGTCTCCCGCGTCATGGGCGCGATCATCGAGGCGCACCATGACGAAGCGGGCTGCATCTGGCCGGAAAGCGTCGCGCCGTTCGATATCGGGCTGCTGGCGCTGAAAGTCGGCGACGAGAAAACCGACGCCGCCTGCGCTGAGGCGTATGAAAAGCTCCGCGCCGCCGGGAAGGATGTCCTTTTTGACGAAACGCCCGCGCGCCCCGGCGAGAAGTTCGCCCGCATGGACCTCATCGGTCTGCCCTGGCAGCTCGTCATCGGCCCGCGCGGCCTGGAGAACGCCGTCGTGGAGCTGAAGCGTCGCGCCACGGGCGAGCGTGAAGAACTGTCGCTCGAAAGCGCCCTCGCGCGGCTGACGGAGTAACCCCATGACCGACATGCTCGTGAAGCTCTACGATCTTCCGATGACGGATCGCCGCGAGGCGCTCCGACGCGAAGGCGTGAACGTCCGGCGCGCCCTGTCGATGGACAAGGACACCATCGTCTCCTTCGTGCGCGCGCGGTTCGCGGGCGTGAACGCCGGCTGGGCGTCGGAGGCGGAGACGACGCTCCTGCGTCCCGCGCCGACCTGCATCGTCGCGACCCATGAGGGCGAAGTCATCGGCTTCGCGTGCTGGGACGCGACGGCGAAGGGCATGTTCGGCCCCATCGGCGTCCACGAGAAAATGCGCAAGCGCGGCGTCGCCCGCGAGCTTCTGCGCCAGTCCTTCGAGGCCATGAAAGCCGACGGCTACGCCTACGCCGTCATCGGCTGGGTGCAGTCGGAAGCCTACTTCGCCAAGGCCTGCGGCGCTGTCGTCATAGAAGGGTCCCATCCGGGCGTCTATGAACGCAGGATCGGCGGCTGAACGCCGCCCGACGGACCGAACGGAGACCGCCATCCCATGACCGCCGCGAACGCCAAGCTGACGGCCGGCAAGCCGACCGCGCCGTTCTCCGCCTTCGAATGGGCGCTCGCCCGGCGCTATCTCGGCGCGACGAAATCGGGGAAGGGCGTCTCGCTGATCACCGGCATCGCCTTTTTCGGCATCCTGCTCGCCGTCGCCGTCCTCATCATCGTCATGTCGGTCATGCAGGGCTTCCGTAGCGAGCTTCTGGGCGCGCTCCTCGGCGTCAACGGCCACGTCTTCGTGCAGGACTATGACGGCATCGAGGACTATGACGATCTCGCAGCCCGCATCCGCGCCATCGACGGCGTCACCCGCGCCGCGCCGCTGATCGAGGCGCCCGTGTTCGTCACATCGGACTTCAACCAGACCGGGGCGGAAGCGCGCGGCTACAAGCGCGAGGACGTCGAAAGCCTCGGCTATGTTTCTGAACGGATCATCAGCGGCAGCCTCAACGAGTTCGGGATCGGCCGGAACGGCGGCTCGGACATTCTGCTCGCCGCCGGCGTCGCGCGGCGCCTTGGCGTCTCCGCCGGGGATGTCGTGACGCTCGTCAGCGGCGCGGGGCGCGAGACGGCGTTCGGCCGCACGCCGATCACCTCGAAAGACTATCGAGTCGGCGCGGTGTTCAAAGTCGGCGTCTCGGAACTCGACGAGATCATCATCATCCTGCCGCTGCGTCAGGCGCAGCTCCTCTTCGACGTGCCGGACGCCGTGCGCGCTATCGAGGTGATGGTGGAGAACCCGGATGTGGAGCACATCCCCGCTTATACGCAGGCCGTGCGCGCCGCCGCCTCAGAGGTCTCCTATGTTTATGACTGGCGCCAGCGGCACGTCTCCTATTTCAACGCGCTGGGACTGGAGCGCGTCATCATGCGGCTCATCTTGTCGCTGATCGTTCTTATCGCGGCGCTCAATATCATCTCCGGGCTGATCATGATGGTGAAGGACAAGACGTCCGATATCGCCGTCCTGCGCACCCTCGGCGCGACTTCCGGCGCGGTCATGCGGATTTTCTTCCTCTCCGGCTCGCTCATCGGCGTGACGGCGACGGTGATCGGCATCGTTCTCGGCACGCTTTTCTGCATCTTCATCGCGGAGATCGAGCAGGGGCTCTCCTGGCTCTTCCAGCGCACGCTATGGGACCCGGAGATCTATTTCCTGAGCCAGATCCCGGCGGAGGTTCAGTTCTCCGAGGTGCTGTACATCACCATCTTCTCGCTCTGCGCTTCCTGCCTCGCGACGCTCTATCCGTCCTGGCGGGCCTCGCGCCTCGATCCGGTGGAGGCGCTGCGCTATGAGTGAGACCGTCCTTGAGCTGATCGGCGTTCAGCGCGCCTTCGGCGATCTCGTCATCATCGAAGAAGCGAACCTCACCGTCGCCGCGGGTGAGATCGTCGGCCTCCTCGGCCCGTCAGGCTCCGGCAAATCCTCGCTTCTTCACATCGCCGGGCTTCTGGAGAAGCCGTCGGCAGGGGAGGTGCGGCTCCTCGGCGACAAGGCGTCGAAACGCTCCGATCGTCAGCGCACGGCGCTCCGCCGCGACATCGTCGGCTTCGTCTACCAGTTTCACCACCTCCTGCCGGAGTTTGACGCCCTTTCGAACGTCGCCCTGCCGCGGCGCATCGCGGGGGAGAGCCGCGCCTCGGCGGAAGCGGAGGCTGCGCGGCTTCTCACCAGCCTCGGTCTCGGCGAGCGCCTGAAGCACCAGCCGCCGCAGCTTTCCGGCGGCGAACAGCAGCGCGTCGCCCTCGCGCGGGCGCTTGCGAACGCGCCGCGGCTCCTTCTCGCCGACGAGCCGACCGGGAACCTCGACCCCGGCACCTCGGCCGACGTCTTCGGCGCGCTCCTGAAACTCGTCCGGGCGGAGGGCCTCGCGGCGCTCATCGCCACCCACGATCACGCGCTGGCGGCGCGCATGGATCGCATCGTCACCATTGAAAACAAACGTCTGGTCGAGGTCCGAAACAAGGAATCCATCGGCGCCTGATCTCTTTTTGTTCTTTTTGCTTGCGCAATGTGGAACGAAGTGAGAACATTCTCCCGAGATCATGGGAGATGTGACATGCGCAAACGGGAATCGGGTGAACTGACGGCTTGGGCGCGCGATGCGGCGGGGCTTTTTGCGGTGATGGCGGCGATCGGCGCCATGGCCGTCTGGGGGCAGGCCGCCGCCTTTTGATCGGTTTTAGGCCGATCGATCACGACAGGGAGGCCGGATGTGAGCCTGTTCATCCATCTGCACGTGCATTCGGCGTATTCCCTGTCCGAAGGGGCGATTCATGTCGGCGCGCTCAAGGACCTCTGTCTCGCAAGCGCGATGCCCGCGGTCGCTGTCACGGACACGAACAATCTCTTCGCGGCGCTGGAGGCTTCCGAGACGCTTTCGGGCGCCGGCGTTCAGTCGATCACCGGCATCCAGCTGGCGGTCGCGCCTGCCGGCTGCGGCTTGCCGGATAAGCGCGGCGCGCGGGCGCCGAGCCTCGTCCTCCTCGCCCAGAACGAGACCGGCTACGCGCGGCTGATGAAGCTCGGCAGTCAGGCGTTTCTGAAGCCGGCGAGCGAGGAGGCGATCTGCGTTCCCCTCGATGAGGTTCTGACGGAGACGGACGGCCTCATCTGTCTCACGGGCGGACCGGACGGGCCGGTGGATCGGTTGATCGCCGATGGCCGCGAGGACGATGCGCGCCAGCTGCTGAAGCGGATGAAATCCGCCTTCGGCGACCGGCTCTACGTGGAGCTTCAGCGCCACGGCACGCAGACGGAACGGCGCGTAGAGCCGGGTCTGGTCGAGGCGGCCTACGCCCTCGATCTGCCGCTGGTCGCGACCAACGAGCCCTATTTCAAGACCGCCGCGGACCACGAAGCGCATGACGCGCTCCTGTGCATCGCCGAAGGCGCGTACGTCTTTCAGGAAGGCCGTCGTCAGGTCACGGATCAGCATTATTTCAAGACGTCGGAGGAGATGACGGCGCTCTTCGCCGATCTTCCCGAAGCCATTGAAAACACGGTGGAGATCGCCCGGCGTTGCGCGTTCCGCCCACGCATGCACCCGCCGATCCTGCCGAACTTCGTGGAGGTGGCGGACGGCGCCGACGCCGCGGAGGTGATCGCCGGGGAGGCGAAGGAGCTGGAGCGTCAGGCGCGCGAGGGGCTGAAGATGCGCCTCGAGACGTCGGGGGCGCAGGTTCCGGAGGATGACTACTGGAAGCGCCTCGAGCACGAGCTCACGATCATCAACAAGATGGGGTTTCCGGGCTACTTTCTCATCGTCGCCGACTTCATCAAATGGGGCAAAGCCCACGGCATTCCGGTCGGGCCGGGGCGGGGGTCGGGCGCGGGCTCCCTGGTCGCGTGGTCGCTCACCATCACCGATCTGGACCCGCTGCGTTTCGGGCTTCTCTTCGAACGCTTCCTGAACCCAGAACGGGTTTCCATGCCGGACTTCGACGTCGACTTCTGTCAGGACCGGCGCGACGAAGTTATTCGGTATACGCAGGAAAAATACGGGCGCGATCGCGTCGCGCAGATCATCACCTTCGGTAAGCTGCAGGCGCGCGCCGTCGTGCGCGATGTCGGCCGGGTGCTGCAGATGCCGTTCGGTCAGGTCGACCGGCTCTGCAAGATGATCCCGAACAACCCGGCGAACCCGGTGACCCTCGACGAGGCGATCCGCACCGAGCCGCGCCTGCGCGAAGAGCGCGACCGGGAGGAGCAGGTCGCCGAGCTGCTGGAGAAAGCGTTGCGTTTGGAGGGGCTCTACCGCCACGCCTCGACCCACGCCGCGGGGGTCGTCATCGGCGATCGGCCGCTCGATGAGTTGGTGCCGCTGTATCAGGATCCACGCTCGGACATGCCGGCGACCCAGTTCAACATGAAATGGGTCGAGCCCGCGGGACTCGTGAAATTCGACTTTCTCGGCCTCAAGACGCTGACGGTGCTCGCGCGCGCGGTCGCGCTTATCGAGAAAGAGGGCGGGTCGATCGACATCGACCAGTTGCCGCTCAATGATCCGCCGACTTACGAACTCCTCGGAACCGGCGCGTCGGTCGGCGTCTTCCAGCTTGAAAGCGCCGGGATGCGCGCCACACTGCGCGCGATGAAGCCGGACACGCTGGAAGACATCATCGCCCTTGTCTCCCTCTATCGGCCGGGTCCGATGGATAACATCCCCTCCTACATCGCCCGTAAGAAAGGCGAGGAGGAGCCGGATTATCTGCACCCGACCCTTGAGCCCGTCCTGAAAGAGACCTTCGGCGTCATCATCTATCAGGAACAGGTGATGCAGATCGCCCAGATCCTCGCAGGCTACTCCCTCGGCGAAGCCGATCTCCTGCGTCGCGCCATGGGCAAGAAGAAGGTCGAGGAGATGGAGCGCCAGAAGGTGCGCTTCGTCGCCGGGGCCGAGGAAAAAGACGTTCCGCGCGCGAAGTCGGAAGCCATCTTCGAGCTGGTAGCGAAGTTCGCCGGCTACGGCTTCAACAAGTCCCACGCGGCGGCGTACGCCTATATCGCCTTCCAGACGGCGTATCTGAAGGCGCACCACGCGCCCGCCTTTCTCGCCGCCTCGATGTCGCTCGATATCGCGAACACGGATAAATTGGCGGTCTTCCTGAAGGAGGCGCGGCGCATGGAGGTCCCCGTCGCGCCGCCGAACGTGAACCGGTCGGAGGCGGACTTCACGGTCGAAAAAGGCGAAATTCTCTACGCGCTCGCCGGGGTGAAGAATGTCGGCGAAGAGGCGATGAAAGCGATCGTTCAGGATCGGGTCGCGAACGGGCCGTTTGCGGACCTCTTCGACTTCGCCGAGCGCGTGAACCTCCGCCTGGTCGGCAAGCGCGCGATCGAAATGCTCGCCCGCGCCGGCGCCCTCGACGCGCTGGAGCCGAGCCGGGACGTCGCCTTCGCGAGCGCCGATCTCCTCGTTAAATATTCCGCTCACGTCCACGAAGAAAAAGAGAGCCCGCAGGGCGGTCTCTTCGGCGGCGGGGCGGTGGAGATCGACCGGCCGCGGCTCGCCAAACCTGAAGAGCGCTGGACGCCCGTCGCGCGGCTTGATTTCGAGCGCGCCGCTCTCGGTTTTTATTTCTCCGGCCACCCGCTCGATGAGTTCGAGGATGCGCTGCTTTCTCGCGGCGTCGTCGATCACGCTGAGGCGATGGCGCGCGGCAGGGGGCGCAAGGTCGCCGTGACGACCGCCGGCGTCGTGCGCTCGGTGCGTCGGCGTCGCTCGAAATCCGGCAAGCCCTTCGCCTGGGTCGAGCTTTCCGATCAGGCGGGCGAGTACGAGGCGACCGCGTTTTCGGAAGTCCTGTCCGCGTCGGAGGCGCTTTTGGAGCCAGGCGCGCTCGTTATCGCCATGCTGACGGCGGAAGACCGCGACGGCGAAGTTCGGTTGACGCTCGAAAGTCTTCTCGACCTCAGAAAAGCCGCCGAGCGGGGCGCCAGCCGTCTGGAGGTGGCGCTGGAGAGCGAAGCCGCGCTGCCGGGCGTTCTGGAGCGCATCGCCCGCGCCGCCGCGCCCGCAGCTGATCGCGACGCGCCGACGGAGACGCTGCATCTTCATCTCTTGCTGGAGGATCTCGGCCGCGAAGTGCGTCTCGCCGCGCCCGCGGGCGCGCGGCCCTCGACGGATCTGCGCATGATGGTGAGCGCCGTCGAGGGGGTGATCGACGCGCGCCTCGCATGAGGGCGGCCCTCGACTTGTCAATCGCGAGCGATTGGGGTATCGCGCGCGCTTCTTGAAAACCCGCACGTGGGCGCTGCTTCGGTGGCGGTTGTCGGGTGATCGGGTTCCGGGTTCCGGAATTTGGTCGCTGCGGCAGGCGTTACGGCCCGCGGAAGGATCAACCGAAAGCGAAAGACATTATGGCTCTTCCTGACTTCTCCATGCGCCAGCTGCTGGAGGCCGGCGTCCACTTCGGCCACCAATCCCACCGCTGGAACCCGAAGATGAAGAAATACATCTTCGGCGCGCGCAACGGCGTGCATATCGTCGATCTCTCGCAGACCGTTCCGCTTCTCCACCAGGCGCTCGTCAAGGTCCGCGACGTCGTCGCTGGCGGCGGCCGCGTTCTCTTTGTCGGCACCAAGCGGCAGGCGCAGGCGCCGATCGCGGAAGCGGCTTCGCGCTGCGCCCAGTACTTCATGAACGTGCGCTGGCTCGGCGGCACGCTGACGAACTGGGAGACGATCTCGAACTCCATCCGTCGTCTGAAAGAGCTCGAAGAGACCGTGAACGCCGACGCGTCCGGTTTCACCAAGAAAGAACTGCTGCAGCGCTCGCGCGAGCTGGAAAAGCTTGAAGCCTCGCTCGGCGGCATCCGCGATATGGGCGGTCTGCCGGACCTTCTGTTCGTCATCGACACGAAGAAAGAAGCGATCGCGATCAAGGAAGCGAAAAAGCTCGGCATCCCGGTGATTGCGGTCGTCGACACGAACTGCGATCCGGACGACATCGATCTCGTCATTCCGGGTAATGACGACGCCTCGCGCGCGATCGAGCTGTACTGCAACCTTGTCGCCGACGCGATCATCGACGGCATCTCGCAGAGCCAGGCCGATCTCGGCATCGACTTTGGCGAGATGGAAGACCCGGGCCTCGATCCGGCGCTCGCCGAAGCGGAAGTCGAAGCGGCCGCAGAGACCGCGGAAGCGCCCGCCGCCGAAGGCGAAACCGCCGCGTCGTAAAACTGTCGCGGAACCGGCGTAGCGCAGTCGCGATTTTAAAGGCGGCGCGCGCCGTCAATTCGGAACGAACCGCAGCGCCCGCGCGAATTTTTGCGCGGGCGCGCGGGCGACCGGTCGAACGACTGATCAGCTAGAGCAACCGTTCAGGTTGAGCGACTGATCAGGTCGAACCACAGATCAGAAGGAGTACGGACGATGGCCGATATCACCGCAAAAATGGTGAAGGAACTCCGCGACCAGAGCGGCGCGGGCATGATGGACGCGAAAAAAGCGCTGATGGAGACCGACGGCGACGTGCAGGCCGCCATCGACTGGCTTCGCACCAAGGGATTGGCGAAAGCCGCCAAAAAGGCTGATCGCGCCGCGGCTGAAGGCCTCGTCGCCGTGGCCGTCGCGCCGGAAGGCGCGGGCGAAATCGGTGTCGCCGTGGAGGTGAACTCTGAAACGGACTTTGTTGCGCGCAACGAAACTTTCCAGAAAATGGTCGCCGAAATCGCAGGTCTCGGCCTTGCGGCCAAAGGCGATGTCGAGGCGCTGAAAACGGCGGAGTTCCCTGGCGCGGGCAAGACCGTGCAGGAGCACATCTCGGCCATGGTCGGCACCATCGGCGAGAACATGTCGCTGCGCCGCGCCGGCGCGGTGGCCGTCGAAGAAGGCGCGGTCGCGGCCTACATCCACAATGTCGTGACGGACGGTGCTGGCAAGATCGCGGTCCTCGTCGGCCTGAAATCCTCCGCAGACAAAGAAAAGCTGCGCGAGCTTGCGCGCAAGATCGCCATGCACGCTGCGGCGGCCCGCCCGCTTTCGGCGCGCATCGACGAGCTCGACCCCGTCGTCGTCCAGCGTGAAAAGGACGTTCTTTCCGATCAGGCGCGCGACAGCGGCAAGCCGGAGAACATCATCGAGAAGATGGTCGAAGGCCGCATGCGGAAGTTCTACGAAGAGAGCGTGCTGCTCGAGCAGATCTTCGTCATGGACAATGAAACGCCGATCAAGACCGTGATCGAAAACGAAGCCAAAGCGCTCGGCGCGCCCATCGAGCTTGGCGGTTTCCTGCGTCTGGAGCTCGGCGAAGGCGTCGAGAAAGAAGAAGCGGATTTCGCGGCGGAAGTCGCCGCGGCGGTCAAAGGGTCCTGAGTCGCGCCGCAGACCGAACGACAAACGCCGGCCTTCGGGCCGGCGTTTTTATTGAGGACCTGCGGCGTCGGCGCCGCGCCCGGCGCTGGCCTCCGGCTGGCGAAGCAGATAGGAAACGCGCTCATGGCCGATGGCGTTGATCACACCCCCTACGAATACAAGCGCGTGCTTCTGAAAGTGTCGGGAGAGGCGCTGATGGGCGATCAGCCCTTCGGCATCGATCTCCCGACGGTCGAGCGCATCGCTTCTGAAGTGCGCGAGGTGCGCGATCGCGGCCTTGAGGTCTGCCTCGTCATCGGCGGCGGCAACATCTTCCGCGGGCTTTCCATGGCGGCGAAGGGCATGGAGCGGGCCTCCGCCGATTATATGGGCATGCTCGCGACCGTCATGAACGCGCTCGCCATGCAGAACGCGCTGGAAGCCGAAGACGTGGACACCCGCGTCGTTTCCGCGATCCCCATGAGCGCCGTGTGCGAACCGTACATCCGTCGTCGCGCCATCCGGCACCTTGAGAAGGGGCGCGTCGTCATTTTCGCGGCGGGGACGGGCAATCCGTTTTTCACGACGGATACCGCGGCGGCGCTGCGCGCGGCGGAGATGGGTTGCGACGCGCTTCTGAAAGGCACGCAGGTCGACGGCGTTTATTCCGCCGACCCGAAGGTTGATCCGAACGCCGAGCGGTTCGATCGGCTGACCTACTATGACGTGCTGGCCAAAGACCTGCGCGTCATGGACCAGGCCGCCATCAGCCTGACCCGCGAAAACGGCATTCCCATCGTCGTCTTTTCGCTGCACGCGCAAGGCGCGCTCGATGCGGCCATGCGCGGCGAAGGCAAACGCACCGTCATTTCCGACGCTTAGAGGCTTTACGCCCACTTGCGCCGGTCGTCGGCTGGGGCGAGTGTCCAGCGTCTTTGCGCGCCGGGCGCGCCCGTTATAGGGCGTCGCATGTCGGCGTCGCCCGGTTCCCCACAGAGGGAACGCAAACTGAGGAATGGAGAAAATGTCCGAGGCGCCTGAAATCAAAGATCTTTCAAGCCGCATGGAAAAAGCGCTGGCGGCGCTGAAAGCGGAATTCGCCGGCCTGCGCACCGGTCGCGCGAACACCAGCCTTCTCGACCCGATCATGGTCGACGCCTACGGCTCGAAAATGCCGATCGCGCAGGTGGGCACGGTCTCGGTGCCCGAGCCGCGCATGATCACGGTGTCGGTCTGGGACAAGGCGCTGGTCGGCGCGACGGAGAAGGCGATCCGTGAATCGGGGCTTGGCGTGAACCCGGTCGTCGACGGTCAGACGCTTCGGCTGCCGCTGCCGCCGCTCACGGAAGAGCGCCGCAAGGATCTGACGAAGGTCGCCGCGAAATACGCCGAGCAGGCGAAAATCGCTGTTCGCAACGTGCGGCGCGACGGCATGGACGCCGTTAAGAAGGCTGAAGGCGTCGGCGAGGATGATAAGAAGTCGCTGTCGGACGAAATCCAGAAGCTGACTGACGGCAAAGTGAAGGCGGTCGACGACATGTTGTCGGCCAAAGAAGAAGAGATCATGCAGGTCTGAGGGCCGCGAGAAGCGGCCATCCGCCCGGGGGAAGAGGAGCGGCATGAGCCAGGCGAGCGAACAGGCTGACATCGCCGGCGGCGGCGCGGACGCCCCGCCGCCGCGGCATGTCGCCATCATCATGGACGGCAACGGGCGTTGGGCGAACGCCCGCGGGCTGCCGCGCGCCATGGGCCACCGTCAGGGCGTGGAGGCCGTGCGCCGCACCGTGCGCGCCGCCGCAGAAATGGGCGTGGAGTGGCTGACGCTCTATAGCTTTTCAACCGAGAACTGGATGCGGCCCCCCGCGGAGGTCTCTGATCTCATGGGGCTCCTGCGCCAATTCGCGAAATCAGACCTGCGCAAACTCGCCGCCGAAGGCGTGCGCGTGCGGATCGTCGGATCGCGCGAGGGGCTGGAGGACGACATCCTCCAGATCATCGAGGACGCAGAACGTTCGACGGCGGACAATGCCCGTCTCACTTTGCAGATCGCTTTTAATTACGGCGGGCGCGACGAGCTTGTGCGCGCCGCGCGCGAACTCGCGGCTGAGGCGGCCGCCGGGCGGCTGGAGCCCGACGCGATCACCGATGCGCTCCTCTCCACGCGCCTCGACACGCGCGACGCGCCGGACCCGGACCTTGTCATCCGAACGAGCGGGGAAAAGCGCCTTTCCAACTTCCTCGTCTGGCAGGCGGCCTACGCGGAGTTCGTGTTTCAGGACGTTCTGTGGCCTGATTATAAAGGCGAGCATCTCGCCGCTGCGATCGATGAGTTTCGCCTGCGCGAGCGCCGCTATGGCGGGCTGGACCGGCGCTTCGGCTGATGCAGGAGCCGGCCGCGGCGGCGCGCGCGAATGGATTTGACGCCGTGAAGCGGCTCATCGGTTCGGCGCTTGGTCTTCGGATCATTTCCGGCGCTGTTCTCGCCGGCGTCGCTCTTGGCGCGACGCGTGCGGGCGGCATTGTCTTCGCCAGTCTCGTCTCTGCATTGTCGGTCGTTCTCGTGTTCGAGTGGACCCGAATGGTGGAGGGGCGTGAATTTTCCCGCTCCTTCTTCGCGCTCGCCATCTCGTCGGCGCTCGCCATGGCGTTTGCGGCGCGCGGCGCCTACGAGGCGGCGTTCGGCGCGGCTGCGGCGGGCGGCCTTGCGGCGTTGCTGGTCGGGAAGGGCGGACGCGGGGCGATCTGGGCGGCTGTCGGGGCGCCCTATCTCGTTGGGCCGTCGATCGCGCTCATCTGGCTGCGCGCCGGGCCGAATTCCGGCGAGGCGCTGGTTCTTTTTCTTTTCCTTATCGTCTGGGCGACCGATTCCGGGGCTTACATCGCGGGAAAATCTCTGCGTGGACCGCGTTTTTCGCCGGAGATTTCGCCTGGCAAAACCTGGTCGGGGCTGGCGGGCGGCGCGCTGGCGGGCGGCGCGGTCGCGGCGATCGCTGGCGGCGCGATCTTCAACACCGAGGCCCCCGGCTTCTTTCTGCTGCTCGGTGTCGCGGTGGCGCTTGCGACCGAACTCGGCGACATGGTCGAATCCGCGATCAAACGCCGTTTCGGGGTGAAAGACGTTTCCGGATTCATCCCCGGGCATGGGGGCGCTTTGGATCGCCTCGACGGCATGATATTCGCGACGTTCGCCATGGCGGCCGTGGTGGCGGCCGTTTCATACCTGCAGGGGCCCTGAATTTTGGCGCAGACCCAAGACCTCCACGCCGCCGACACGGCGCCGACCTCCGTCGGAAACCCCAAGCGCATATGCGTTCTCGGCTCCACCGGCTCCATCGGCGTGAACACGCTCGATCTGTTGCGTTTCGCCGCGGAGCGCGGCGAGCAGAACGTCGAGGTTGTGGCGCTCACGGCCAACTCCAATGTCGCGCTCCTCGCCGAGCAGTGTCGGGCATTCCGGCCGGAATTCGCTGCCATCGCCGACGCTGCGAAGCTTGAGGAGCTCCGCGCCGCACTGGACGGTCTGGAGATCGAAATCGGCGGCGGGCCCGAGGCCGTCGTCGAAGCGGCGAACCGGGACAGCGACTGGGTGATGTCGGCCATTGTCGGCGCCGCGGGCCTGCCGGGAACGCTCGCCGCCGCTGAGCGCGGCGCGGCGGTGGCGCTTGCGAACAAGGAGGCGCTCGTCTGCGCCGGCGACGTCGTGAAGGCGGCGGTCGCGCGGTCCGGCGGCATGCTTCTGCCGGTCGACAGCGAGCACAACGCGATTTTTCAGGTCTACGATTTCGAGCGGCCGCACCGGATTTCGAAACTGATCCTCACCGCCTCGGGCGGCCCGTTTCGCACGGCGGATATTGAGACCATGCGTCGCGCGACGCCCGCTGAAGCGGTGAAACACCCGAACTGGTCCATGGGCGCCAAGATATCCGTCGACAGCGCCTCGATGATGAACAAGGGCCTTGAGCTGATCGAGGCGACGCACCTTTTCCCGACCCCCGAGGAGCAAATCGAGATCCTCGTCCATCCGCAGTCGGTCATCCACTCCATGGTCGAATACGTTGACGGCTCGACGCTGGCTCAGCTCGGCTCGCCGGACATGCGCACGCCCATCGCCTCCTGCCTCGCCTGGCCGGACCGCACGCCGAGCCCGAGCCCGACGCTGGATCTCGTCGAGATCGGACAGCTGACGTTCGAAGCGCCGGACCCGGTTCGCTTTCCGGCCATCCGCCTCGCGCGCGAAGCGGCGAAGGCTGGCGGCACGGCGCCGGGCGTTCTGAACGCCGCGAACGAAATCGCCGTTGAGGCGTTTCTGAAAGAGCGTGTCGGTTTCCTCGATATCGCCGCGATCGTTGAGGAAACTCTGGCGGCGACGCCTGCGGGTGAATTGACGTCGCTGGATGACGCCATGGCCGCCGACGCTGCGGCGCGAGCTTCCGCGCGTTCGATCGTGGAGAAGCGCGCGCAATGACCTTTTGCCTGCACCGGACGCCTGATGCGCCGAGAGGAGCTACGAACTGATGGATCAGATCGCCGTACTCGCCGAACAGGCGCTTCGCATCCCCGTGTTTCTCGTCGCGTTCGTGTTCGTTCTTTCCGTGGTCGTCGTGTTCCATGAGTTCGGGCATTTCACGGCCGCCCGGCTTCTCGGCGTGAAGGTCGAGACGTTCTCTCTCGGATTCGGCAAGGCGCTCGCGAAGTTCCGCGATCCCTGGGGCGTCGAGTGGCGGCTCTCCGCGATACCGCTTGGCGGGTATGTGAAGTTCTGGGGCGACGCCAACGCCGCTTCCATGCCGAAGACGCCCGACGATGCTGACGAGAACGACGACGAAGGGAGCGGCGGCGTCGGCACGCAATTTCCGCGAGCCGGCGAGCCCGATGGGCTGAGCGAAGAAGAGCGCAAACGCGCTTTCCACCACAAGCCGGTCTGGGCGCGTGCGATCATCGTCGCCGCGGGACCGGCGGCGAACTTCGTCCTCGCCATGGTCATTTTTAGCGCGGTGCTGATGAGCTTCGGTCAGCGTGAAATCCTGCCCATCGTTCAGTCCGTGCAGGAAGAAAGCGCCGCCGAGCGGGCGGGGCTTCTACCTGGCGACGAGATCGTCGCCATCGACGGACGCGCCGTTTCGACCTTCGACGAGGTTCGCATGACGGTGTTTCTCTCGTCGGGCGACGAGCTCGTGCTGACCGTGAAGCGCGATGGCGAACTGGTGGAGCTGCCGGCGACGCCGGACCGCCGGGAAATTCAGGACGCGCTCGGCAACACCGTGAAAGCTGGCTTCCTCGGCTTCACCAGCGATCCGCGGCAGTTCCGCGAGGTGAAGCACGGTCTCGGCTCGGCGATGGCGGGGGCGGCCGGTCAGATCGGCGAAGTCATCTCGACGACCTACAAGTACATCTCCCGCCTCGTCGTCGGCAAAGAGGACGCCAGCCAGCTAGGCGGGCCGGTGCGCATTCTGAAGTACTCCGGCCAGGTCGCCGAACAGAGCTACGAGGCGGGCGGCGCCGGCGGCCAGGGCCTGCGCACGGCGATCATCAATCTCATCAATCTCGCCGGTTTTCTGTCGGTCAGCGTCGGTCTTCTCAACTTGTTACCAATCCCGGTTCTGGACGGCGGCCATCTCCTGTTTTACGGCTTTGAAGCGGCGGGGGCGCCGCTCGGACCGAAGACTCAGGCTTTCGGTTACCGATTGGGGATGTTGGTGCTGGCGGCGTTCTTCGTGTTCGTCACCTTCAACGACGTCACCGACCTCATCGCGGGCGCGATCGTGCGGTAATCGCGTTTCGCCCGTTTCTTGCTTCGGACCCTTTGACCGGGCCGATGCGACCCGATACGCCCCGACGGCCGCCTCATTCCGGCGCGGTCGCCCAAGCTAGAGACCCGACTGTCAGCACGATGATCCGTTTGCGTTTTCTCGTCATCGTCCTCGCCGTCCTGACGTTCTTCGGAACGCACGTGGCCGCGCAGGACCGCCAGCTCATCCAATCGGTCCGCATTTCCGGCAATGAACGGATCGAGGCGGGCACCGTTGCGTCCTATCTGGTGCTCGGCGCCGGCGACGTCGCGGATCAGCGCCTGATTGACCTGTCGCTGAAGACCCTGTTCCGGACCGGACTTTTTGCGGACGCGGCGATCTCTGTCGATAACGGCGTGATGCTCGTCGAAATTCTGGAGAACCCGATCGTCAACCGGGTCATTTTCGAGGGGAACAAGCGCACCAAGGAAGACAAGTTCGTCGAAGAGATTCAGCTGGCGCCGCGCATCGTCTACACCCGCGCGAAAGTGCAGTCGGACGTCTCCCGCATCCTTGAAGTCTATCGCCGGTCCGGTCGCTTCGGCGCGCAGGTGACCCCGAAGGTCCGCCAGCTTCCGCAGAACCGGGTCGATGTCGTGTTCGAGATCGACGAAGGACCCAAGACCGGCATCGCCAAGGTCAACTTCATCGGCAATGAAGTGTTCACCGACGCGGAGCTGAAAAAGGTCGTTCTGACGTCGGAGTCGCGCTGGTGGAAGATTTTCGCCTCGCAGAACAATTACGATCCGGATCGGATCGAGTTCGAACGAGACCTGCTTCGTCAGCACTATGCGAAGAACGGGTACGCGGACTTTTCCGTCGTCTCGGCGATCGCCGAACTGACGCCGGACCGGAAGAACTTCTTCGTCACCTTCACGGTGGAAGAGGGGCGGCGCTATGATTTCGGCGAGATCAAGGTTGAAACGACCCTCGACAAACTTAATGGCGATGCGCTCGAACGGGTCGTGCGTATCCGTGCCGGTCAGCAGTTCAACGCGGACCGCATTGAGAGCGCGACCGAGTCAATTACCTTCGCGACCGGCATCTCCGGCTACGCGTTTGTCGACGTCAATCCGCGCATTCAGACACGACCGGCCGAAGGGGTCGTCGACATCACCTTCCAGGTGAATGAAGGCCCGCGCGTCTATGTCGAGCGCGTCGAGATCGGCGGCAACACGCGCACGATCGATGAAGTCATCCGTCGCGAAATGCGCATCGCGGAGGGCGACGCCTTCAACCGCATTCTCGTGGACCGCTCGAGGGTGCGGATCCGCGGCCTTGGCTATTTCGGCGAAGTCACGATCGAAGAACAGCCGGGCTCTGCGCCCGACCGCACCGTGCTTGACGTGCAGGTTCAGGAACGGTCAACAGGTTCCTTCTCTATCGGCGCGGGCATTTCCTCGACGGATAACTTCACGACGGAGTTCTCCATCGTCGAGCAGAACTGGCTCGGTCGCGGGCAGTTCGCGCGGTTCCGCGTTTCTGCTTCCAGCCGTCAGCGGACGATCGATATCAACTTCCGGGAGCCTTACCTCTTTGGCCGGAACCTTGTCGGTGGCTTCGAGCTGTTCAATGTACGGACAAACTTCCGGGAATCCGGTTTTGAGTCCCTGACGCTCGGCGGCGGCCTCAATACAGGCTTTCCGTTGTCGGAGTACGGTCGTATCGGCCTTCGGTACACGCTACGGTCCGATGACGTTCAGTTGGATGATGGTCTTGCGCTGGCGCTCGGCTGTATCGGCTCAGATGGTCAGCCCACCGAGCTCGCCTTCCTGAACCCGACCTGCGCCTCAGCCGGGCAACGCATCACCAGTCAGGTGGGATACACGGTTTCGTTCGACCGTCGAAATGACCCAATCCTGCCGTCGGACGGCTGGCGGTTTTCATTCACGCAGTCGTTCGCCGGCGTCGGCGGAGACCGCAATTACGTGCGCTCGGAAGCCAACGGCGCGGCCTATCAACGGCTGTACAAAGGGTTCATCGGGCAGCTCGCGCTTCGCGCCGGATATGTCGAAGGTCTTGGCGGCGACCGTCTGCTGACGAGTGATCGCTTCTTCATCGGCGCGTCGCGGTTCCGCGGCTTTGAAGTCGCCGGCGTCGGACCGCGGTTCATTTCCGCCGCCGGGGCGTTTGATCCGCTTAATCCGAACGCCCGTATTCCTGGCCTAATCACCGGTACGCAGGCGATCGGTGCTAAGGCCTACGCCGTCGGGACGGCGGAAGTGCTGCTGCCTTTGCCGATTCCGCCGGAATACGGCATGCGCGCCTCGGTCTTCACGGATTTCGGGACGGCGGGCCTGCTTGATGATGAAGACAAGGAGCTGAACGATATCCAGTTCCGTGATCGCTTCTTCGTTGACGTGAACGGCGACAGCATCCTCGAAGGCCCGGTGCAGGATGACCTGTCGTTCCGCTATTCGGCCGGCTTTACGATTTCGTGGGACTCGCCGTTCGGGCCGGTCCGCTTCGACTTCGCCGAAGTCTTCAAACGCGAGCGCTACGACCGCACCGAAGGTTTCCGATTTAGCGCCGGCACCAGTTTCTGATATGAGCGCTCCCGCGCTGGGCGCATTCGACGAGAGAGGACTGACATGAAAACCTTCTTTGCAGCCATCGCCGCGACCTTGGCCGCTGCGACCGCCGCTCCCGCTATCGCTCAGGAAACGACGCCCGCCGCGCCGGTCATCGTCGTCGTCAACCAGCAACAGATCCTGGCGCAGTCGAAAGCGGGCAAATCCATCGCCGCGCAAATCGAAAAACTTGGCGAAACCGTTCAGGCTGAACTCGCGGCCGAAGCGGAAAAAATCCGCGCCGAAGGCGAGCGCCTTCAGCAACAGCGCGAACTCCTCGCTGAGGACGCGTTCGCCGAACAGGTTCGTGCGTTTCAGGTGAAGCAGCAGGAACTTGGCCGTCTTCGCGAGAAGAAGCTTCGCGAGCTGCAGCTCTCCGAACAGCAGGCTTTCGGCCTCGTCGGAGAGGAGATGCGTCCGATCCTCGAAGAGATCGTGAACGCGCGCGGTGCGACGATCATGCTGGACCGCGCCGACGTCATGTTCGCCGCGCAGTCGACGGACATCACGCCCGAAGTGCTCGCTAAGCTCGACGCAAAAATTCAGACGATCGCCGTTGAGCGCATCGACCTCGACAAGGTCGCTGAAGAATTGCGCGCCGCGCAGGCCGCCGCAAGCGAGCAGGCTCAGTAGCCTCAAACGAGCGGGGGCGACGGAGATGGCGGATCCGCGATTTTTTGAGGCCTTGGGGCCGGTCGCGATTGAAGCCGTCGCCGCGGGCGTCGGAGGGACGACATCCGCCAGCGGCGTTCTGATCGAGAGCGTCGCGTCTCTGGAAGAAGGCGACGCCGTCGGCGCGTTGGTCTTCGCGGCCGACCGTAAGGCGCTGAAGCGTCTCGAGGGGCGTGATCCGGCGGCGGCGCTCGTAACGGAAGGTCTCGCTGACGACGCGCCGTGGCCGACGATCATCGTAGACGACCCAAAAGAAGCGTTCGCGCGCGCAATTCCACTCGTTTATCGCGAGCGCGTTTCGGAGTTCGGCGACGGCGTTCATCCTTCCGCGAAAATCGACCCGACAGCGCGCATCGCGCCCGGCGTTTCCATCGCCGGAGACGCTGAAATCGGCGCAGAAGCCGTCATTGAGCCGGGCGTGGTGATCGGCCGCGGCGTCGTCATCGGCGCGCGCACGCGCATCGGGGCTGGCGCGTCCATCTACTGCGCTGTCATTGGCGCAGATTGCAATTTGCTTTCGGGAGCTCGGATCGGCGAGGCGGGCTTCGGCTTCGTGCCGACGGCCAGCGGGCTCCTGCGCGTTCCGCAGATCGGACGCGTGATCATGGACGACCACGTTGAGATCGGCGCGAACGCCTGCGTCGACCGGGGGGCGATCGACGACACGCGCATCGGGTACGGAACGAAAATCGACAACCTCGTTCAGGTGGGCCATAACACCGTCTTGGGCCGGTTCTGCGTGCTGGCGGGGCAGGCGGGCGTCGCCGGCAGCGTCGTGATCGGCGACGGCGTCATGATCGGCGGACAGGCCGGGCTCTCCGACCATCTGACGATCGGCGACGGCGCCAAGGTGGCTGCGGGCGCCGGGCTCATGCATAACGTGTCGGCGGGCGAAGCATGGGGCGGACTGCCGGCGCGACCGGCGAAGTCATGGCTGCGCGAAACCGCGACCCTGGCGAAGCTGGCGAAAACAAAACGCGGATAGCTGCGGAATGCGGCGCGTCCGTAGGGGACTTTCTAACGGGGCCGCGCGCCCGCAGGACGGAACAGACAAGATGAGCGCCGCGAACGAAGCGACGCCCGCCGACGGCGAGGCGATCGACGGAACCATCGACATCACCGAGTTGATGGACATTCTGCCCCATCGCTACCCGATGCTGATGGTCGACCGACTGGTCGACATCAAGCCGGGCGTCAGCGCGGTCGGCATCAAGAACGTCACCATCAACGAGCCGTTCTTCATGGGACACTTCCCGGAGAAGCCGGTGATGCCGGGCGTGCTGCTCATTGAGAGCATGGCGCAGACCGCCGCGGCGTTCGTCTCGAAGACGGAGAACCTGCCGCGCGAAGGTCACATCGTCCTTTTCATGTCGATCGACAAAGCGCGCTTTCGCCGTCCGGTCGTGCCAGGCGATCAATTGCGTGTCGAAGTCTCCATAACCCAGTCGCGCCCGCCGGTCTGGAAATTCGCCGGACGCGTCATGGTCGACGGCGCCGTCGCCGCGGACGCTCAGTACGCCGCCATGTTGATTGACGCGAAGGACGCATGAGCATTCATCCGACCGCCATCATCGAGGATGGCGCTGACATCGATCCGTCCGCCATCATCGGCCCCTATTGCCGCGTCGGACCGCAGGTTCGTCTGGGGGCGGAGGTCCGTCTGGTCAGCCATGTCGTGCTCGACGGGCATACGGAAATCGGCGCGCGCACGCAGGTTTTTCCGTTCGCCGTCCTCGGCGCGCCGCCGCAGCACCTCGGCTATAAAGGCGAAGACACCCGCCTCATCATTGGCGACGACAACATTATTCGCGAGCACGTGACGATGAACCCGGGCACGGTGACCGGGCGATCGGAAACGCGCATCGGCTCGCGCGGGCTTTTCATGACCGGCGCGCACGTCGCACATGACTGCATTGTCGGCGATAACGTCGTCTTCGCGAACAACGCGACCCTCGGCGGTCACGTGACCGTTCAGGACTTCGTCTTCATGGGCGGTCTCTGCGCCGTGCACCAGCACTGCCGCATCGGCTCTTATTCCTTTGTCGGCGGGTGCGCCGCGGTGCCGTCGGACGTCATTCCGTACGGGTCCGTAATCGGCAATCACGCCCATCTCGCGGGCCTCAACATCGTCGGCATGCGGCGCCGGAAAATGGACCGCGCGTCCATCAACGACATCCGCGCCGCTTACCGCCTCCTGTTCGCGCCCGAAGGCACGTTCCAGGAGCGTATCGAGGACGTCGCCCAGCGCTTCACTGAAAGCTCTGAGGTGATGCGCATCATCGACTTCATCCGCGCCGAGGCGAGCCGACCGCTCTGCCTGCCGCAGGACTGACGGCAACGGAGATTTCCGCCATGGCGGACTGGACGAAGCTCGGGATCATCGCCGGCGGCGGAGATCTGCCCGGGCGCCTTGTTGACGCCGTCCGCGCCATCGGAAAGTCCGTGTTTGTCGTCCGCCTCGCGGGGATCGCCGATGCGGAGTTTCCGGGCGTGGAAACGAAAGACATCGGCATCGCTGAAGCCGGAAGGCTGCTCGCCGCTTTGCGAGAGGCGGGCTGCGACGCGGTCTCGCTGGTCGGCATCGTCAAGCGGCCGAACTTCGCCGCGCTGAGGCCGGATTTCCGCGGCGCGACGCTCATCCCGCGTCTCGTGAAGGCGGCGAGCAAGGGAGACGACGCGCTGCTCGCGACGCTGGTCGGCGTGTTCGAAGATGAAGGCTTTCAGGTCGTCGGCGCCGATGAAGTGGCCGCTGATCTTGTCGCGCGGCCGGGCGCGTTCGGCGACCATCAGCCCTCAGAAGGTCATTTCAGGGATCTGCGCATCGCAGCCGGCGTCGTCGAGGCTTTGGGGCCGTTCGATGTCGGGCAGGGCGCCGTCGTCTGCCGCGGGCTCGTTCTCGCCGTCGAGGCCGCCGAAGGCACCGACGCCATGCTGTCGCGCTGCGCCGGTCTGCCGGCCGATATTCGCGGCACGTTCGGCGCGCGCTGCGGCGTTCTGGCCAAACTTCCGAAGCCGGATCAGGAGCGGCGGGTCGATCTGCCGACCATCGGCGTCGAGACGATCGAGCGTGCCGCCGCCGCCGGGCTGTCGGGCGTCTTCGTCATGTCCGGCGAGGCGCTGGTGATCGACCGGGGCGCGACGATCGCCGCGGCGAACGAACATGGTCTGTTCATCTACGGCTTCACGAGCGACGAGTTGATCGCGCCGGGCGACGAGGAGGCATGACCCTTCCCGCCCGACCGCTGAAAATCATGCTCGTCGCGGCCGAACCCTCCGGCGACCAGCTCGGCGCCGCGTTGATGCGCGGGCTGAAGGCGGCGGCGCCCGCCGTCGCGTTTTCTGGGTGCGGCGGCGCAGCCATGGCGGGCGAGGGGTTCGAAACCCTGTTCCCGACCGACAGGCTTTCCGTCATGGGGCTCGCGGATGTTCTGCCGGCCATCCCGGAAGTTCTCCGCCGCGCTGGCGAGCTGGCGCGCCACGCGGTCGAGCGCGAAGCGGATGTCGTCGTGCTCATCGACAGCTGGGGCTTCAATCATCAGGTTGCGAGCCGCCTTAAAAAGCGCGCGCCGCACATTCCCATCGTCAAATATGTGGCTCCGCAGGTCTGGGCGTCGCGGCCGCAGCGGGTTCACACGCTGAAGCGCGAAGTCGACTGCGTGCTGACATTGCTGCCCTTCGAACCGCCCTGGTTCGAGGCCGTGGATCTGCCAGCCTACTATGTCGGCAACCCGAATTTCGAGGCCGCTGCGGCCCCAGGGAACGGGGACGGGTTTCGCGCAGAGCACGATCTGGGCGACGCGCCTCTCCTCTGCGTGCTGCCGGGCAGCCGCGGCAACGAAATTCGCTTTCTCCTGCCCGTTTTCGCGGAAGTGGTCCGGAGACTGACGGCGCAGGTTGAAGGCCTGCGGATGGTCATCCCCCTCGCGCCGAACGTCGCCGATCGCGTGGAGGCCGCCGCTGCGGATTGGCCGAGCGCGCCGATCTTCCTGCGGGACGCCGCGCGACGGCGCGACGCCATGGCGGCGGCGACCGCCGCGCTCGCCGCCTCCGGCACGGTGACGACGGAGCTCGCTTTGCAGCGCGTTCCCATGGTTGTCGCCTATCAGCTCGGCTGGCTCACCGCCTGGTGGGCGCGTCGGGTCGCGACGGCGAAATACGCGACGATCATGAACATCATGGCGGACGACGAAATCATTCCCGAGCGTCTTCTGGAGCGCTGCACGCCGGATGAGATCGCGCCTGAGGTCGAGCGTCTGCTGACGGACGAAAGCGCGCGCGCCGAGCAGCTCACCGCCGTCCGCCGACAGACCGATCAGCTCGATCTCGCCTCCGCCCCCGGCGGCGAGCGCGCCGCGCAGGCGATGCTGGAGTTCTTGCGTCAGCGCGCCGTCTAAAGACCGCCGACTTCCAGCGGCTTAACCGCGGGCCTCAATGCGCTGAACGCCTGTCTGGTTTCGTCTTCTGGTTTGCTCCATGGCTCCCGCGGTCGAGCCGCGGGAGCCATGGAGCAGGTCCCTTATCGCGCGTCGCGCGCGATGAACGGGCGTTTGCCGGCGCCGGTGTAGACCTGACGTGGGCGGCCGATTTTCTGGTTCGGGTCTTCGATCATCTCCGACCATTGAGCGATCCAGCCGACGGTGCGGGCGAGGGCGAAGAGGACGGTGAACATCTCCGTCGGGAAGCCGAGCGCGCGGAGCGTGATCCCGGAATAGAAGTCGATGTTCGGGTAGAGTTTCTTCTCGACAAAGTACTCGTCTTCGAGAGCGATCTTTTCCAGCTCCATGGCCACTTTCAGGAGCGGCTCGTCGCGGATGTCGAGGGCGTCGAGAACTTCGTGGCAGGCTTCGCGCATGACCTTCGCACGCGGATCATAGTTCTTGTAGACGCGGTGACCGAAGCCCATGAGGCGGAACGGATCGTTCTTGTCTTTCGCGCGGGCGACGAACTCAGGAATACGGCTGACGTCCCCGATTTCCTGCAGCATGTTCAGCGCCGCTTCGTTGGCGCCGCCGTGGGCCGGACCCCAGAGCGAGGCGATGCCGGCCGCGATGCACGCGAACGGGTTGGCGCCGGAAGAGCCCGCGAGGCGGACCGTCGAGGTCGAGGCGTTCTGCTCGTGGTCCATGTGCAGGATGAAGATCTTGTCGAGCGCGGAGACGAGGGTCTCGTTGACCTCGTATTCCTCCGCAGGCACCGCGAAGCACATGCGCATGAAGTTGGCCGTGTAGTCGAGATCGTTCTGCGGGGGAACGAACGGCTGGCCGATGGAGTACTTGTACGCCATCGCCGCGATGGTCGGCATTTTCGCGATCATGCGGTGGGAGGCGATGAGGCGCTGGCGCGGATCGTTGATGTCCGTGGAGTCGTGATAGAACGCCGACAGAGCGCCGACCGCCCCGACCATGATCGCCATCGGGTGCGCGTCGCGGCGGAAGCCATTGAAAAAGTTCTTGAACTGCTCATGCACCATGGTGTGCATGGTGATCGAGCGCTCAAACTCTTTATGCTGAGCTTCAGTCGGCAGTTCGCCGTGGAGAAGCAGGTAAGCGATCTCGATGAAGTCGGCGTTGTCGGCGAGCTCGTCAATCGGGTAGCCGCGATAAAGAAGGACGCCTTCGTCGCCGTCGATGAAGGTGATCTGGCTCTCGCAGCTGCCGGTCGAGGTGAAGCCCGGATCGAGAGTGAAAACATCGGCCTTCTTGTAGAGCGCACGGATGTCGATGACGGAAGGTCCCGCTTCGCCTTTCAGCACCGGGAATTCATAGGATTCGCCGTCGAGGGTGAGGGTGGCGGAACCCGCCGGCTTCATTTTGCTTTCCATCACATAAGCCCTTTTCTCAAAGTCGCGTCGCGAGAGGTTTCGCAATGCGAGATCATTTTGCGGCGCAACCTAGCCTGCGCCGCGGTTTAGTCCATCAACCAGAAAGTGTTACCGCGTCACGCAACCGTCGCAGGCTTTCACTTTTGCCGAGCGCCGCCATGACAAGGCCAAGCCCGGGCGCCGGCGCGCCGCCGGTGAGCGCCGCCCGCGCTGGCGCGCCGACCTCGCCGAAACCGACGCCGAGCGCCTCCACTTCAGTCTTGATTTCCGCTTCGATGGCGGCCTCCGACCAGTCGTCCAGCGCCTCCAGCCGATCGGCGAGGCCGGTGAGACGCGCCGAGGCGCTCTCTTTGCGCAGGGGTTTACCGGGCTTGCCGGAGAAGTCGAAAGGCGGCTCGGCGGTCAGGAATCTCGCCGCGGCGGGGGCGTCGGTCAGCAGCTTCAGGCGTTCGCGGACGGCGGAAGCGGCGACGGCGAGGCGGTTCGCCACCGTCTCCGACCACACGCCTTCTCTTTCCAGTATCGGCTTGATCGCGTCGACGAGCGCGTCGTCGGACAGGTTCTGCACGTGCCAAGCATTGGTCGCGGCGAGCTTGTCCATATCGAGCCGCGCGGGCGCCTTGTTGATCCCGGAGAGATCGAACCACGCGCGCGCGTCGGCGTCGGTGAACGTCTCGGCGTCGCCATGAGCCCAGCCGAGGCGTAGAAGGTAGTTCCGAAGACCCTGGGGCGTCACGCCCATCTCGCGATAGGCTTCGACGCCGACGGCGCCGTGACGCTTGGAGAGCTTCGCGCCGTCCGCGCCGTGAATGAGGGGAATATGGGCGAAGACCGGCCGCTCCCATCCGAAACCGTCGTAAATGAGCGCCTGACGCCCGGCGTTGTTCAGGTGGTCATCGCCGCGAATGACATGGGTGACGCCCATATCGTGGTCGTCGACGACGACGGCGAGCATGTAGGTCGGCGAGCCGTCCGAGCGCAGAAGGACGAGGTCGTCGAGCGCGGCGTTCGGGAAGGTCACCCGGCCCTGCACGGCGTCTTCGACGACGGTTTCGCCCTCAAGCGGCGCGCGCAGGCGGACGACGAACGGCGCGCCGTCGGGCGCCTCCGCCGTGTCGCGGTCGCGCCAGGGGCTCGTGAAGCGGCGGTTTTCCGCGCGGGCTTTGTCCCGCTCCGCCTCGGTCTCTTCCGGCGTCATGTAGCAGCGGAAGGCGGCGCCGTTGGCGAGCAGCTGAAAGGCGGCTTCGGCGTGCCGTTCGCGGCGTTCGAATTGCGAGATCGGGTCGCCGTCCCAGTCGAGGCCGAGCCAGGTGAGACCATCGATAATGGCGGCGACGGCTTCTTCATTGTGACGCGCGCGGTCGGTGTCCTCGATGCGCAGGAGGAACTTGCCGCCGCGGCCGCGCGCATAGACCCAGTTGAAAAGCGCCGTGCGCGCGCCGCCGATGTGCAGATAGCCGGTCGGCGAGGGGGCGAAACGGGTGACGGGCGCGTCAGCCATGCAGCGGCTCCGGTTTTGGGGATCGGGTGAGCGAAGCGCGGCGATATCATGAGGCGGGCGCCGTCGTCACCCGCTTTAGGGCGCTCGCCAAGCGCGCGCGGCCCGTTGTTTTGCGGGCGCGCGATCAAATCGTCTCGTGGCGGGAGGCGGAGACGGGCCGCCTGATGCTGTGGAGCGCGCCCGCATTCGGTTTCGGGGCGCTTTCCTATCTGGCGGCGGGCGCCGAACCGCCGGTCTGGCTCGCCGTGCTGGCGTGCGCGGCGTCAATCGCGGCGCTCATCGGGTGGCGACCCGCGGTGAGCGGATCAGTGCGTGCGGGGCTCGCGCTTCTGGCGCTCTTCTGCGCGGGCCACGTGGTCGCCGCTCTGCGCACGGCGACCGTCGCGGCGCCCGTTATTTCACGTGAAACAAGGGCCGTTTCGGTTAAGGGATGGTTGCTGGAACGCGAAGACGACGCTTCCGGCGGCGCGCGATATCTCATTCAGGTGCGCGAGATTGAGGGCTTCGTTTCGGAGGAGACACCGAAGCGCGTGCGGATGCGCTGGCGCGGGGCGGCGCCGGAGAACGATGCAGAGGCCGGCGATCTCATCGAAATGCGCGGCGTCCTCTCGCCGCCGCCCGGACCCGCCGCGCCGCGCGGCTTCGATTTCGCGCGACAGGCCTGGTTCGAACGGCTCGGCGGGGTTGGCTATTCCTATGGCGCGCCGACCGTTCTGGAGCGCGAGCGGTCTCCGGGGTTGGGCGCGCAAATTGAGCGAGCGCGCACGCGCATCGCGGCGCGGGTCGTTGATCGCGCTTCGGGCGAGGCGGGCGGCGTCCTCGCGGCGATGACGACCGGCAAGCGCGGATGGGTGTCGGAAAAGGCCGAAAATGCGTTGAGAGACGCTGGTTTGGCGCACCTTCTTGCGATATCAGGTCTGCATATCGGGTTGGTCGCCGGGCTGGTCTTCGCGGGCGCGCGCTTCGCGTTGGCCGGGGTGCAGGATCTTGCGGTGAGGCTGCCGGTGAAGAAACTGGCGGCGCTCGCCGGGATCATCGCGACGCTCGCCTACCTCGCGCTCTCCGGCGGGGCGTGGTCCGCGCGGCGCGCGGCGGTCATGGCCATCGTGGCGTTCGTCGCGATCCTGTTCGAAAGACGGGCGATTTCACTGCGCAATGTCGCCCTGGCGGCGCTCATCATCCTCATCACGACGCCCGAGGCGGTCGTTCATGCCGGGTTTCACATGTCTTTCGCGGCGACGACCGCGCTGGTCGCCTTCTATGAATGGCATCGCGATCGCAGCCGCGCCCGACCGGATGGGTGGCGGGGGCGCGTCGGGGGCTATGTCGCCGCGCTGACAATGACATCGCTCGTCGCCGGGTTCGCTACCGGACCGTTCGCGGTGTTCCACTTCAATCGCGCCGCCGTTTACGGGCTCGCCGGGAACCTGTTGGCGATGCCGATTATCGGCCTCATCACGGCGCCGGTGACGCTTATCGGGCTCTTGCTCGCGCCGATCGGCCTCGACGGGCCGTTTCTCGCTTTCGCAGGGGCGTCGATGGGCTGGGTGCTCGCCATCGCAGACGGCGTCGCCTCGACGCCGGGCGCGGTCAGTCATTTCGCGACGCCGCCGGGTTGGTCGCTTCTCGCGGTTGTCGGCGGCGGTCTGTGGTTGTGCCTCAATCGCGCGCTCTGGCGACATGCAGCCTGGGCGCCGATCGCGCTAGGCGTCATGGGCGCCCAGGCGCCGACGACGCCGGAAATATACCTCAGTAGGTCTGCGGAGAACGCGGCGTTTCTGATTGAGTTGAAAGGAGAAAAATCTCTTTACGCGTGGAGTGTTCGCAAAGACCGGTTCGCGCTGGAGACGTGGGTTCGCCGGGCCGGTCTGACCGGGCGCGATGACGTCGTGCGGCCGCTTTCCGACATCGCGCGATGCGACGTGACGGGTTGCGCGTTTGAGGCGGGCGGGCGCGTGATCGCCGTCACTGGCGCGGCGGACGCGATCTTTGAAGACTGTCGCCGCGCCGACCTCGTCATCGCGCTGTTTACGGCGTCACGCGAGGCGCGAGAGGCTTGCGAGGCGCAGCTATTGGATCGGCGCGACGCCGATGAAACAGGCGCCATCGCCATGCCGCTCGCCGCAGGCGGGCCGCTTGAGACGCCAGCCCAAGATCGCCCATGGCGATAAACGCCGAATTAGCGTTCAATAACAGATGCTTCGGCGCTATACCGAATATGGTGCATCAGATCAGTAGCGCCGCATCAGGGAGACGAGCCGCCCCTGCACGCGCACCCGATCCGGGCCGAAAATTCGGGTTTCGTATTCGGGGTTGGCGGCTTCGAGCGCGATCGAGGCGCCGCGCTTCCGCAGGCGTTTGAGGGTCGCTTCTTCGCCGTCCACAAGCGCGACGACGATCTCGCCGTTCGCGGCGTCGTCGCAGCGCTCGCAGACGACGATGTCGCCATCATGAATGCCCGCCTCGATCATGGAGTCGCCTTCGACATTGAGGGCGAAATGCGCGCCGCGGCCTAAAAAGCCATGCGGCACGCTGATACGATCGACCTCATGTTCGATGGCGTCGATGGGCACGCCGGCGGCGATCTTGCCGATCAGACTGACGCTTTCGACGCCGGTCGGAGCGGCGGCGGATGGTTGGGCATCGAGCCCGCCACGAAGGACTTCCGGCGCAAAACTGCGGCCGTCGCTCTTTGGTTCGCTTACCGCGTCCGGCGCGCGCAGGACTTCCAGCGCGCGCGCGCGGTTCGGAAGGCGACGGACGAAGCCGCGTTCTTCAAGCGCCGTCACAAGACGGTGGACGCCCGACTTGGATTTCAACTCAAGGGCGTCTTTCATCTCATCGAAAGAGGGCGAGACGCCGCTCTCTTGTATCCGGTTGTGGATGAAAACCAGCAATTCCCGTTGCTTCTTTGTCAGCATTTCGACCTCGTTCGCCGCGCTTTGGTTCGCCACCTAAGCGATCAATAAGAACGTTTGTTCACATTCGTTCTAGGGATGTTCGCGTGGCGGGTCAAACGCTACTGACAAAAACTCAAATCAATCAGCAGTTATGCGTATATCAACCTAAGAGGCGCCGCGTTGCAGCGGAGACATCCGGCTGGCGCATGAGGCTTTCGCCGACGAGAAATCGACGAACGCCGACATTCGCCAAAGTGGTCAAATCCTCGTGCGAGGCGATGCCGCTTTCGGAGACGAGCGTGCGGTCCGAAGGCAGCTTTGCGGCGAGCGTGACTGTCGTCCCAAGCGTGGTCTCGAAGGTCCTGAGATTGCGGTTATTCACGCCGATGAGCGACGAGCGGAGCCTGAGCGCGCGCTCCAGCTCAGCCTCGTCATGGGTCTCGATGAGGACGTCCATGCCGCGCTCCATGGCGGCGGCTTCCAGCTCGGCCGCGAGCGCGTCATCGATCGCCGCCATAATGAGCAGAATGCAGTCCGCGCCCCAGGCGCGCGCCTCCAGCACCTGATACGGATCGATCATGAAGTCCTTGCGCAGGCACGGCAGCGTCGTCGCCTTGCGCGCCGCCGTCAGAAATTCAGGCGCACCTTGGAAGCTCGGCCCATCGGTCAGGACGGAGAGGCAGGCGGCGCCGCCGGCCTCATAGGCCCTTGCGATGGCGACGGGGTCGAAATCCGCCCGGATAAGCCCCTTGGAGGGGCTCGCTTTCTTGACCTCGGCGATCAGGCCGAAACCGGTCTCGGCGGCGCGGTTCAGGGCCTCGATGAACCCGCGCGGAGGCGTCGCCTCGCGCGCGTCCGCTTCAAGCGCGGAAATAGGTGTCGCCAGCTTCGCGACGGCGACTTCCTCGCGTTTGTAGTTGATGATGCGGGTGAGAACGTCGCTCATGGTCAGGCGTCCCGCGTGGCTTCGGCAAGCGCTTCTAGTTTTGATATTGAAGCGCCAGAATCAATTGCATTAACAGCGATTTGAGTCCCATTTTTTAAGTCAGGCGACAGGCCGCTCATCCAAATCGCGGCGGCGGCGTTCAGCACGGCGACATCGCGGCGGGGGCCGAGTTCGCCGGTCAGTATCGCGCGAACGATATGCGCGTTTTCGATTGGTCCACCGCCTTCTAAATCATTTATATTACAGCACCCTATGCCGAAAATATCAGGCGATACTTCGTATCTCTCAATGCTCCCGTCCGTCTTCAATTCAGCGATCGAGGTGGAGCCGGTGAGGGTGATCTCATCCAGCCCGTCCGAGCCGTGCACGACAAGCGCGCGTTCGGAGCCGAGCTCGCGCAGCGCTTCAGCGACTGGCGTAAGCAGATCGGCGCTGTAGACGCCGAGGACCTGCCGTTTCGCGCCAGCCGGGTTCGCCAGCGGTCCGATGATGTTGAAGAGCGTGCGCACGCCGAGCGCCTGGCGCGCGGCGGCGGCGTGCTTCACCGCCGGGTGGTGGTTCGGCGCGAACAGGAAGCCGACGCCGACCTCGGCGATGGCGCGCTCCACGCGTTCCAGCGGCGCGTTGATATTGACGCCGAGCGCGCTGAGGACGTCTGAAGAGCCGGACTTCGATGAAACGGCGCGGTTGCCGTGCTTGGCGATGCGCACGCCGGCGCCCGCCGCGATGAGCGCGGCGGCGGTTGAGATGTTGAAGGTCGCGCCGCCGTCGCCGCCGGTTCCGCAGGTGTCGACGCAATCGGCGGGCGCGGCGATCGTGCGCGCCCGGGCGCGCAGGGCGCGTGCGGCGGCGGTGATTTCCTCTGGCGACGGGCTGCGCGCGGCGATGGCCATAAGGAAGCCCGCGATCTCGGTTTCGCTCGCCGCGCCATCGAGGATCGCGTCCATCGCCGCCGTCATCTCCGACGCGTTGAGGCGCGCGCCCGCGGCGAGAGGCTTCAGAAGCGGTTTAAGACCGGCGCTCATCGGCGATCTCCAGAAAGCGCTGGAGCATTGCAAGGCCGTGCTGGCTCGCAATGCTTTCGGGGTGGAACTGAACGGCGTGGATCGGCTGCTCGCGGTGCGCGACGCCCATGATTTCGCCGTCATCGGCGGCGCGCGCGGTGACGCAAAGCGCGGCGGGAAGGCGGGCTTCTTCCGCGCTGAGGCTATGATAACGCGTCACTTCGAATTCTGCGTTCAAACCTCTGAAAACAGATGAATTATCGTGGCTTATTCGGCTGAGCTTCCCGTGCATGGGCCGCACGGAGCGACGCACCTCGCCGCCCAGCGCCGTCACCGTCGCCTGCAGCCCAAGGCAGACGCCGAAAAGCGGCGCGCCGGAAGCAGCCGCTGCGGCGACGAGGGGTTCGGAGACGCCTGCTTCTTTCGGCGTGCAGGGGCCGGGCGAGATGACGATCGCGCGGTCGCGACGGGCGATGGCCTCGTCGGCGGTGATCGCGTCATTGCGCACGACCACCGGCTCCGCGCCGGCGGCGCCGATGAGGTGGGCGAGGTTGAAGGTGAAGCTGTCGTAGTTGTCGATCAGCAGAACGGTTCCGGACATGCACCGCCGAATAAGGCCGACGGCGCTGCGGCGCAACGCGGCGCGTCGGATGCGCGCAATCACGAATCAGATGAACTCAAGCGCCCCGCCTGCTAAGGCCTCGTCATGCTCAGTCCGCTACGCGCCGACAAAACCGTCGCCGTCCCCGAAGCGGCGCTCTTCGCCCTCGGCGCCGCCGCCGGGCTCGCCGTCGCGGCTGTCGCGGGGTTGTTCTCCGTCGTGAGCGCGGATCGAACGGCGCTGGAGACCGAGTTCGCCGCTTCGCCGATCGTGATGGAGCGCCTCGATACGCCGGGGTTCGCGCGTCGCGAGGATCCGCTGCGCGAGTTCGCGCGCGCAGAGGCGCCCGCGCGCAAACCGCTCATCGCCGTAGTGATTGACGATCTGGGGCTTTCCGAAGCCGCCTATGAGCGCGCTCAGCGCCTACCGGGGCCGATCACGCTCTCCATTCTTCCTTATGGCGAGCACGCCGTCTCACAGGCGCTGTCGGCGACCGCGGCGGGTTATGAAGTGATCGCCCACGTGCCGCTTGAGCCCGACGGGAACGAAGATGCGGGGCCGGGCGCGCTGCGCGTGGACCAGCCGACCGAGCGGCTGCGCGCGCTCATCGCCGCGCATGTGCGCGCCGTGCCGGGCGCCGTCGGCGCGAACGGGCACATGGGCTCGCGCTTCACCGCCGATCGGGGCGCCATGCGCATTCTCATCGAAGAGATCGACCGTCGCGGCCTTCTCTTCCTCGACAGCCGCACGACGGCGGAGACCGCCGCGCCGCAGGCCGCCGCCGATGTCGGCGCGCGCATTCTGACGCGGGATGTCTTCCTCGATGACGCCGACGACCGCGAGGCGATCAGAGAGCAGCTGAGAGCTCTGGAAAGCCTCGCACGGGAGCAGGGGTTCGCGATCGCCATCGCGCATCCGCGTGCTGAGACGGTGGCCGCGCTCGGCCCTTGGCTCGCGACGGCGCCGTCCCGTGGGTTTAAACTGGTCACCCTGACAGAGCTCGCCGCCCGTACGGGTTCGGCGCCGGCGCTCGTCGCCAGCACGCCCGCACCGGCGCTGCGCTGAGACCTCACGCCTGATCCGGCCTAGCGGTTCGCCCGAGAGGAGGCCGCCGCAGCGGCGGCGATGAGCGCGCGCGCTTTATTGCGGCATTCCTGGTGCTCGGAGCGGGGGTCGGAATCCGCGACGACGCCGGCGCCCGCCTGCACGCGCATGACGCCGTCTTTCAGGAAGGCGGTGCGAAGCGCGATGCAGGTGTCGACGTTCCCGGAGGCGGAAAAGTAGCCGATGGTCCCGGCGTAGGGCCCGCGCGCCTCCGGCTCCAGTTCGTTGATGATCTCCATCGCGCGGATTTTCGGCGCTCCCGAGACCGTGCCTGCCGGGAAGCCGCCGAAGACCGCGGTGAGGGCGTCCACATCTTCCCGTAAGCGTCCGATCACATGCGAGACGATGTGCATGACGTGGCTGTAGCGCTCAACGACGAACTGCTCGGTCACCTCGACGGTGCCGAGGGCGGCGGAGCGGCCGACATCGTTGCGTCCGAGATCGAGCAGCATGAGATGCTCGGCGCGCTCTTTCGGATCGGCGAGGAGGTCCTGCTCCAACGCCAAATCCTCCGCCCGCGTCGCGCCGCGCTTTCGGGTGCCGGCGATGGGGCGGATCGCGACTTCGCCGTCACGCACGCGCACGAGGATCTCCGGGCTGGAGCCGACGAGGGCGCCGATCTCGAAATCGAGAAGGAAGAGAAACGGCGACGGGTTGAGGCGGCGAAGGGCGCGATAGAGCGCGAGGGGGGTCTCTTCAAAGGCCGTCTCGAAGCGCTGGCTCAGCACCACCTGAAAAATGTCTCCCGCCAGAACGTACTCCTTCGCCCGGAGGACCATGTCCTGATAGGCGTCCGGCGACATGTTGGAGACCGGTTCGGGAAGCTCTTCCGGCGTGAAATCGACGCCGACCGGCTCGGCGTCGATGGGGCCGTCGAGCGTCGCGACGGCGGCGCTCAATCGCGCGCAGGCGTTATCGTAGGCGAGCCGGGCGTCGGCGTCCGAACCCGGACGCACGGGACTGACCAGCACTGTCTCCTGTTTTACAGCGTCGAAGACGGCGATGATCTGAGGTCGGATGAAGAGCGCGTCCGGCGCGTCGACGGGTTTTTCTTTCGGTGTCGGCAGGCGCTCGAACCATCCGGCGGTTTCATAACCGAAATACCCGAAGAGACCGGCCGACATGGGCGGCAGCGCTTCGGGCAGGTCGATGCGCGAGGCGGCCTCCAGCCGTCGGAAACTATCGAGCGGCGGCAGGTCTTCCGGAATTTCCACGCCGTCGCGAACGATGACCGCGTGGTCTCCTTCCGCCTGCCAGATGAGATCCGGGTCGAGACCGATAATGGAGTAACGCCCGAGGTTTTCGCCGCCCTCGACGGATTCAAGGAGAAACGTGTTCGTGCGCCCGCGCGCGAGTTTCATGTAGGCGGAGACGGGCGTCTCCAGATCGCTGATGCGTCGCGCCCAGAGGACCTGCGGCGCGCCCGCCTCGTAGCCTGCGCGGAAGGTTTCGAAATCCGGCTCGACGTGGATCATCGGACGGGACCGACGGCGTCCTCGATCTTCGCGCGGTTCTGGCTGACGCCGATCGCCCTTTGGGCTTCGGCGAGATAGGCGTCGCCCAGTTCGCCGGTGATCGACGCGCCCAGGAGATCGCGCACGCGGGCGACCTGATCGACCGGCAGCTCCCGCGTGCTTGGCTGAATGAGCGCGCGCACGACGACGATGATGACATCGTCGCCGACGGTGGCGATGAACGGCTCGTTCGGCTCGGCGTTAAAGACGCGGTTGACCAGCGAACGCGTAAAGACCGCATCCGTCGTATTGAGATCGGCGATGCGCACGGACGGTGTCAGGCCGAGCGGTTCGGCGGCGACTGTGAGGCCCCCATCATCGTCGGCGCTGAGGTTCGCGACGATGTCGCCGGCGAGGCGGCGCAACTCCGCTTCGACCCGGGCGGCGCGTTCAGCGCGTTCGACCGCCTCGCGGACCTCTTCGAACGGGATCGGTTGGGGTTCGACGATCTCCAGAAGCTGAAGCGCGTATTCGCCTTCGCCGAGGCTCTCGGGAAGTTGCTGGAAGGCGGTCTCTTCGCCTTCGGCGAGTTGGAACGCTTCGATGGCGAGCTCGACGGGGAAGTCGACCTCGTCGCCTTCCGCCGTCAGGCCGCCGCCATCGAACGGCGCGGGCTCCACCAGCTCGATTTCGGCGGCGATCGCCGCTTCGCGCAGGCTCGCGCCGGAATCGCGTTCGGTCTCCACGCGCTCAAGGGCGGCGTAGAGCGCTTCGCGCGTCCGGTCGGCGAGGAGCGCGTCGCGGATCTGGTCTTTCATTTCCTCATAGGGCGTCGTCTGCGCCGGCGTCACCTCGTCGATCCGGACGACGACAGGGCCGAACAGGCCGATGACGGGGTCGAGCACGTCGCCCTCAGCACCCGCGAAGACCGCCTGAGCGACCGCGGCGTCGGTGATGGCTTCGCGGGTCTGGTCTTCGAACACGATGGTTGCAACCGGGCGATTGAAGCGTACGGCGAGGTCTTCAAACGTGATCGTTCCTGCGCGCAGCTCCGCGACGGCGCTCTGGGCGGCGGCTTCGCTCGGCGCCGTGATGCGGTGCGTGGAGCGGGTTTCGTCCGTCCGGTACCGTTCGGCATTCGCGTCATAGATCGTACGCAGGGTTTCTTCGTCGATCACGTCATCGCCCGCGAGGGTCTCCGGATCGAGAATGACGGCGGCGACGCGGCGGCGGGCGGGCGTGGAGTAAGCGACCGTCAGATCGCGTTCATAACGGGCGCGGAGATCCTCTTCCGTCGGCTCCTCAATGGCCGCGGTTTCCGGCGGCAGAACGAGGTACTCGAGCGCGCGCCGTTCGGCCCGGCGCCGCGCGAACGAAGTCGCGAGCACTTCCGGCGCGGGCGCCGAGGCGCCGAGAGACTGCGTGATGAGGCCGCGAACGAGATCGCCTTCCACGATTTCGTAGAATTCTTCGACGCTCATGCGTGCGCGACCGATAACCTCCGCGAGGGTCTGGCGATCAAGCTCGCCCGTGATCGGGTTCTTGATGCCGAGATCGTCTTTCACATAGTCGCGGACCATGGCGCCGGTGACGCCGAGGCCGAGATCGTCCGCATCCTCATCAAGTGTGGCGGTGAGGGCGAGTTGGCCGATCACCGAGTCCAGCAGCCCCGCTTCGCGAAGTTGCGCCTCCGTCAGCCGTCCATCGGAATCGCGCACCTGCGCTTCGACGCGCTGGCGATAGGTCCGCGCGATTTCGCTCTGAGAGAAAGTCCGATCGCCCACTTTCAGCGGCGCGCCGCCGGAGAAGCTGATGTTCTGATCGAAGATGCCGACGACGGCGAACGCCGCGATGACGAGCACCGCCAGAAACGCGGTGAGGATTTTCGAATTGCGGAGCGCGCCGCGGAATTGCTGCAGCATGGTGTCTGGCCTTCGGAAAGTCCGGGCGGATGGTCCGGGTGGCGGGTCTCGTCTCATATGGGCGCTGGGCCGTCGCGTCCAGCGGCGCGCCGGTTTTGACGGATGAGAAGGCGCATCGTATTGCCGCCGCTTGCACGAGAAACGGGAGGACGCGCGGGGATGAAGGCGCTGATTGCAGGCAACTGGAAAATGAATGGCCTTCGCGCCGCACTGAGCGAGATCGACGCCTTGAAAGGCTCGCTTCAAAGCGCCCCTTCGTCCGCTGAGGTGCTGGTCTGCCCGCCGGCGACGCTGATTGCCGAGTGCGCCGAAAAGCTGGGCGCCGTCGCCGGAACCGGCGGGCAGGACTGCCACGCGGAAACCTCCGGCGCGTTCACCGGCGATCTCTCGGCGGCAATGTTGAAGGAGGCCGGCGCGTCCTACGTCATCGTCGGGCATTCTGAGCGCCGGGCGGGACACGGCGAAACGGACGCCATCGTCAATGCCAAGGCAGAGGCCGCGCTGAATGCCGGGCTTCGGCCCGTCGTCGCCATCGGCGAGACGCGCGAGGAGCGCAAGGCGGGCGAGGCGATCGCCGTTCTGGAGCGCCAGCTCGCCGGCTCGCGGCCGCAGACGGCCGACTTCGATCTCGCCTATGAGCCGGTCTGGGCCATCGGCACGGGGCTGACGCCGTCGATCAGCGATATCGCCCAAGCGCACGCCGCCCTGCGCGCGGCGCTCGTCGGTCACTATGGCGAGGCGGGACGGGCGATCCGCATTCTCTACGGCGGCTCAGTGAAGCCCGCGAACGCCGAGGAAATCCTCGCCGTTGAGGATGTGAACGGCGCGCTCGTCGGCGGCGCCTCTCTCAAAGCCGAGGACTTTCTCGGGATCATTCGCGCGGCCTGATCTCAACGCGCGCCCTTGAGAGCGACGCGAAGCTCTTATATGCGTCGCGGCTCTCTTTTCGCGTCAGCCTGGCGCCCCGGCATTCGGACACTCTCATGGTCACCGTTCTACTGACGCTCCACACTCTGATCGTGCTCGCGCTTATCGGCGTCGTGCTGCTGCAACGCTCTGAAGGGGGCGCGCTCGGCATGGGCGGCGGTGGTGGCGGCGGCGGCGGGATGATGACGAGCCGCGGCGCCGCGAACGCGTTGACGCGCCTGACAACCATTCTTGCGGGCTGCTTCTTCGCGACCTCGATCGTTCTCGCGCTGGTCGCCGGCCGCAACGCCGCGGACGAGCAGCTCTTCGACGCTCTGGCTGAAGACGGCGCGACGACCGAGAGCGCGCCGGCGCCCGCCGCGCCGTCGACCGGCGATCTGCTCGGCGCCATTGGATCGGAGACCGATGCGGCCGACGCTGACACGCCCCCGGCGCCGTCGCTGCAGAGCGACGTGCTTGACGCGCTGGCGGACGATGCGACGGAGGCGCCTGCCGAAGATGCTTCTGATGCGGAAGAGGCGGGTGAGCCCGAAGACGAAGGCGATGAGCCGCCGCAGCGCTGACGCGCGCTAGGCTTTAATTTCCGCGTAATCCGTTTTTGCCTGACGGAAGCCGGCGCTCGCTTTGAAGTCGGCGGTCGGCTTGAAGTGTCCCGTCTCGATCAGCGCGTAAGCGGCGAGATCGACGAAATCCGGCACGTCGAAATAGGCCGTGTGGATCAGCTCGCCCCAGGACAGCTGATCGGAAATCGTTTTCACGATGTTGTCCGACCCCTGTTCGCGCGCGAGGCCGAGGACGTCCCGCGCCTTGCGCACGGTCGTCGCCGCGTGCTCGGACGTATAGTCCTGCAGCGCCGTGTTGATCCGCTTGGGGAGCTTCGACCACTGCGGTTTGAACTCGCGCGGGCGGGTGTCGATCGCGCCGACATTCTCGCCGACCGTATCGTTGCCGAAGGCGCGGTTCTTCACCTGCGTCCAGAAGAAGCCGTCGAGCGCCTTGGCGAGGAAGGGCGAGATCGCCGCGCCGACGAAGTGGAAGATTGCGTAGAGAGCGATCAACGGCAGGGTCAGCAACACGAAGGCGACGAAGATGGAGGCGACCGCCACCTGCGGCGCGGCGACCTGCGTCGTTTCGCCGGCGACCTGGGCGAAGGGCGACGCCGCGCGCAGCATCAGCTCGAAATACTGAACGAAGAAATTATTCGCGCCCATGCTGTCTCGGACGGCGAGAAGCGTGTCGAGATGAAAGAGCGAGAGGAACAGCGCCACGGCGTAAACGCCGACGAGAAGCACGACCGGAATGAGTTTTGTCAGGCCAATGAAGCTGTTGGACGGCGCGATTTCGCCGTTCAGCTGCAGGGCGGCGGAAATGCCGTTGATCGCCTCATCGTCCTCATCGAACAGGGCGACCCAGCGTTTCTCATACTGCGATTTCAGCCACGACTTGGTGTGTCCGGCGTAGCGCATCATCAGACGGCGCTGGGAACGGAACATCGGGTAAAAGAGAACGAGCGCGACGAAGCCGAGGGTCGCGCCGACGGTGATGAAGTCGTTTCGTCGCTCGCGCGCGGCGGATCGGATCTCGTCGACCGTGCCGTAAGCGGTCGCGTCGCCCGTCGCGATTTCGGCGAGGGAGCCGGTGACGCCCGCCGCCTGATCGAAGGCGAGGAAGACCTGCGCCCCCGACAGCCCGATCAGTAGCAGGGCGAGGGCGAAC
This sequence comes from uncultured Caulobacterales bacterium, assembly GCA_964342855.1. GTDB lineage: Bacteria > Pseudomonadota > Alphaproteobacteria > Caulobacterales > Parvularculaceae > JBCBJX01. The sequence goes on along the minus strand of CAYFIB010000003.1, from coordinate 7,642 downwards.
ACGATCTGGCCCATGGTGTTGAGGCGCTGGAACAAGAAGCGCTTCTTCTTCAGCTCCAGAAACGGCGTGCCGACGGTCAGCCACGAGCCGAGCTTCTCCAGCGGGCGGAACTGCGCGGCGGTCTGATGCAGCGTGCCGGAGCGGCGCAGCGCCTCCATGGCGACCGAGCCGCCGTGGCTGTGGCCCATGAAATGATAGTCCGAGGCGCCGCGCTCGAATTCGAGGGAGAGCTTGAACAGCGCCTCGCCCGCCTTGCGGCGCTCCAGCTCGGAGTTCGCGCCGGACCAGTGGAAGGGGAAGAACGTCAGCTCCGACCCGTCGGCGGGCGCGATGCGTTTCGCCAGCTCGGTCTGGAAGACTGATTCTTTCTGCCACCACTGGTCGCCGACATCTTCCGGACGCCCGGCGTTGGTTCCGTGAATGGTGATGATCGTCGTCATGGCGGCCCCGGCCCCGCGATACCCCGTACCGCTCGCACCATGCCCGCATTAACGTTTTAACGCCAGTGCGCGCGCGAATGGAGGCGAGGCGAATTGGCGCTTTCGTCCAGCGTCGAACGGCGTTACGACGAACGCCCATGGCGCGGTACATCTTCATCACCGGCGGCGTGGTTTCCTCCCTTGGAAAAGGCGTGGCCTCGGCGGCTCTTGGAGCCCTCTTGCAGGCTCGCGGCTTTTCCGTGCGTTTGCGGAAACTCGACCCCTATCTGAATGTCGATCCCGGCACGATGAGCCCCTATCAGCATGGGGAGGTCTTCGTGACGGACGACGGGGCGGAGACCGATCTCGATCTCGGCCACTATGAACGCTTCACCGGCGTCTCGGCGGCCCAGTCGGACAACGTGACGACCGGGCGCATCTATTCGACCATCATCGAGAAGGAGCGCCGGGGCGATTATCTCGGCGCGACCGTGCAGGTGATCCCGCACGTGACGGACGCCATCAAGGAGTTCGTCCTGCAGGATGCGGGGGCGGACTTCGTTCTCTGCGAGATCGGCGGCACCGTCGGCGACATCGAGGGGCTGCCGTTCTTCGAGGCGATCCGTCAGCTCGGGAACGAACTGCCGCGCCGTCAGGCGATCTTCGTCCACTTGACGCTCATGCCGTGGATCACCTCCGCGGGCGAGCTGAAGACCAAGCCGACCCAGCACTCGGTGAAGGAGCTGCGCTCCATCGGCATCCAGCCGGACATTCTGCTGGTGCGCTGCGACCGCCCCATTCCGGAAGGCGAGAAACGCAAGATCGCGCAGTTCTGTAATGTCCGCTCCTCGGCGGTCATTCCGGCGCTCGACAGTCCGACGATCTACAAGGTGCCGCTCGACTATCACCGCGCAGGCTTCGACCGGGAGGTGCTGGACGCCTTCGGCATCGACCCCGCGCCGCCGCCGCAGCTCGACCGCTGGCGCGAGATCGCCGACACCATCACCAAGCCGGACGGCGAGGTGACCATCGGCGTTGTCGGCAAGTACACCGGCATGAAAGACGCCTATAAGTCCCTCACCGAGGCGCTCATCCATGGCGGCGTTGCGAACAAGGTCCGCGTGAAGATCGAGTGGATCGATTCAGAACTCTTCGAGCGGGAGGAGGAGGCCGTCGCCCGGCTGGAGGATGTCGACGGCGTGCTCGTCCCCGGCGGTTTCGGCGAGCGCGGCTCGGAAGGCAAGATCGCCGCCGTCCGCTTCGCCCGCACGCGGAAGATCCCCTATTTCGGCATCTGCTTCGGCATGCAGATGGCGGTCATCGAGGCCGTGCGCTCGCTTCTGGGCGAGGAGGGTGCGGGCTCCTCTGAATTCGCCGAACGGTCGGACCCGGTGGTCGGCCTCATGACCGAATGGGAGAAGGACGGCGCGCGCGAGACCCGCGAGGCGGGCGGCGATCTTGGCGGCACCATGCGCCTCGGCGCCTATGAGGCGGTGCTGGCCGAAGGCTCCCGCGTCGCCGAGGCCTATGGCGCGACCCGCATCTCCGAGCGCCACCGCCACCGCTATGAGGTCAATATGGCCTATGCGGAGCGCCTCGCCGAACAGGGCGTCCGCTTCACCGGCCTCTCGCCGGACGGGCTGCTCCCGGAAATCGTCGAGGTCGAGGATCACCCCTGGTTCGTCGGCGTCCAGTTTCACCCGGAACTCAAATCCCGCCCCATGGACCCGCACCCGCTCTTCCGCGATTTCATCGCGGCGGCGGTGCGGCACTCGCGGTTGGTTTGAGGGGGCGGACGAAGCTTACCTGAAACGGATGCAAACCTCGCGCTTTTGCGTTTAGGCTGGAGAAGCTGAACCAGAAGGGGCGCTGGGAATGATTTTGCGATTGCTGATCGGGCTGCCGCTGGCCGCGTCTGTCACGGCAGGAATTTTCTTGATCGTGATGAACTTTTACACCTTGCGGAGGATGCTTTTAATCGGACCTCCGCCCGGAGAGTACTCCTGCATTGAGACCATTGGCGGGACGCGATGCGTCGCCGCGCCAGAAGGGACGAAGTGGGAGCAGTACGACCTAAGGGCTCGCGGCTATTTGGTGTTCTTTGAGCGCGACGTTGGCTTTTGGGACTGCGCCTCGCAGGAACTCTGGCTCGCGATGCTGGACGATCTTGAACTGCGAAGATTCTACGGGTTGGATTTAGACCAAGAGCAGGCGAACGGTCGAAACGTTCGTCCACTACAGCGCGAGGTGATCGCCGTTGGGGACGTAAGCAGCAAGCCGACTGGTGCTCCGTCGCCATCCGCGGGTCAGTTATTTGCTGTTCGCTATTTCCGAATTGGTGAGTTAATCGTGTGGGATGACGCTCAGAGCCCGGAGAGTGTCGGTTGCCCTCAGTTCAGCCCTTGGCGGTCAGAAAGCTGAAGCCGGGGGTCGCGGCTTCCTCAATACCCCACCGAAATCACGCCCGCCGTCGGTTGCGGCGCGGATTGCATGGCGGCGTAGGCGACAAAGCCGCGCGTGGAGCGGGCCTCGGCGAGGCGGGCGGCGCGAATGTCGCCCGGCATGGCGGCGAGGAGGGCGAAGCCCGTCGCGCGAAGCTCCATTTTCCGCGCTTCGGAGAGGGCGTCGTAGCTCGGCTCTTTCTGGTTGAAGAGGGCGAGGCGCTCTTGCTGCGTCATCGCCGCGCGGCGGGCCTTGCGGGCGCCGCGCATTTCGTTGCGCTGTTCGGGGGTGAGGGTGCGGTAGACCTCCGCCGCCTCGCTCTCGAAGGCGGCGCGCTCTTCCCAGCCGAGGGCGTCCTCGAAATAGGCCGCGGCGAGGCGGTCGACGACGAACCGCGCGTCCGCCGGCGCGTCGGCCCAGGCGCGACGGGCTTGGGAATATTCCACATCGGCGAGGGGCGAGGGCGCGAGCACTCCCGGCTCCTGAGACCGCGCCGCGCCCGGGGCGGCGATGGCGGCGGCGAGACCGAAAGCGAGACCGGCGGCGAAGGGTTTCCAGCGGGACATGGGGCGGACCTCACGCGAGACGCGACTACAAGGCCCGCAGTTTCATCAAGCACGATTGAAGTACTCTTAATGGATGCGAACAAAATGAGTCGGAAACGCCCCGCGGGCCCGGCTTTCGCTTGCCTTGCGGCGCGTCATCAGGTACGCCCCGCCGCTCATTCGGCGCGGGGTTTCACCCGACTGCGCCGCTCAGGCTTCCAAAGACACCTTCAAGAGGCGACCGATGGCCGTTCCGAAGCGTAAAGTGACCCCGTCGCGCCGCGGCAACCGCCGCGCCCACGACGCCCTCAAAGGCGAGACCTTCATTGAGGACAAGCAGTCGGGCGAACTGCGCCGCCCGCACCATATCGACCTGAAGGCCGGTACCTATCGCGGCCGGCAGGTTCTCGAACCGCAGGACGATTAAGCAGATGTTCGCGAAGCGCGCCGCCACTCTCGCCGCCGCGCTGTTCGCCTTCGGCTGCTCGTCCGTCCTCGATTGCGACTGGGCCGAGCAGAACTGCCGTCAGGAGTGCGCCAAGCGCCCCGACGCGACGGACTGCGTCCGCGCCTGCCAGGACGCCCGCGACCGCTGCGAGGCGCGTTAGCCGTCGAGGCCGAAGAACTCGCGCTCTTGACGCTTTTGTTCTTCGCGACGGCTGTCAAATTTGATTTCTGATGTCTTCATAACGCTCTCGCGCGCGCATTCGAAGATATTCGCCCCGCCAGCGAAGCCATGGGCGCCCCGCATAGCACTGCTCCAGTTGATCGGCCTCTCGTTTTCGAAGGCCGTCAGCTGACAGCTCTTCGAATTGCTGAGCTTCGACCGCACAGAGGCTGTTGATGTTCGCGGCGTCGAGAAACTCAACGCCGCGATAATCTTCGACGCAGTAATCGAAAAAAGAAAACTTCTCGCGCGGATCGTAGTCGGGCGATAAATAAGTAAGGTAGTCGGGCGATAAATAAGTAAAATTCTGTTGGGCGCGATTAAAAACGAAATTTCCTATGGGCGTGCGAGGCTCCAATACTCCATACATCGTGAAATACGCATAGCCGGAGAACGCCAGAAAGAGCGAGCACGCTAGATACTGGCCGGTTCGTATATTGTCGCGCCTTGATCCGACGGTTCTGAGATCGCTAAAAAACCAGAGCGCCGTAACAGCTGTCAGTAGAACGATTATTGCAACAAGCGACCAGTATACCGAAATAGCGCCCGGTTCCCGGTGGGTGAAGAATTCAAGCCACTCACAATGGTTCTGGGTGACGATCCCGGATATCTCGACGATCCGCCAGACCGTGAAAAACAGCACAAGGACGATCAGCGGCGGCAGAATGTAGAATTGCTGGGCGACAGCGGCGAGGGCGTCGCGCCTTCTGCGTTGTCGCCGTTGAACTCCGTTCGTCAAAATCGCCCCCGCGCATCCCGACATCACGTAAGGTCGCAGAAGTTCACCCGCAAGATATGGCGTTGGCGCGTCGGTTCGGCGTAAGAACGCGCCGAGAGACGAGGGAGCCCCGCCATGACCGCCATCATCGACATCATCGGACGCGAAATTCTGGACAGCCGGGGTAATCCGACGGTCGAGGTCGACGTGGTTCTGGAGGACGGCTCGCAGGGTCGCGCCGCGGTTCCCTCCGGCGCCTCCACCGGCGCTCACGAAGCGCACGAAGCCCGCGATGGCGGCGAGCGCTATAAGGGCAAGGGCGTGCGCTCGGCGGTCGAGGCGGTGAACGGCGAGATCTTCGACGCGCTCTCCGGCATGGACGCCGAAGACCAGGTCTATCTCGACGACATTCTCTGCGAGCTCGACGGCACGCCCAACAAGAACCGCCTCGGCGCGAACGCGATCCTCGGCGTCTCTCTCGCCGTCGCCAAGGCCGCGGCCGAAGCGACGGGGCTGCCGCTCTATCGCTATGTCGGCGGCCCGTCCGCGCGCGTTCTGCCGGCGCCGATGATGAACATCGTCAATGGCGGCGCCCACGCGGACAACCCGATCGACATCCAGGAATTCATGGTCATGCCCGTCGGCATGCTGAACTTCGCCGACGCGCTGCGCTGCGGCGCGGAGATCTTCCACACCCTGAAAGCCGAGCTGAAGGCCGCCGGCCACAACACCAATGTCGGCGACGAGGGCGGCTTCGCGCCGAACCTCTCCTCCACCAACGAGGCGCTCGACTTCATCATGAAGGCGATCGAGAAGGCGGGCTACAAGCCGGGCGAAGACGTGGCGCTGGCGCTGGATGCGGCGTCCACGGAGTTCTTCAAGGACGGAAAGTACGAGCTCGCGGGCGAGGGCAAATCGCTCTCCTCAGACCAGTTCGCTTCCTATCTCGCAGACCTCACGAAGAACTACCCCATCGTCTCTATCGAGGACGGCATGGGCGAGGACGACTGGGAGGGCTGGCGCGTCCTCACCGACATGATCGGGGACGAGGTGCAGCTGGTCGGCGACGATCTCTTTGTCACCAACGCCGCGCGCCTCGCCGAGGGCATCGAGAAAGACTGCGCCAACGCGATCCTCGTGAAGGTCAATCAGATCGGCACGCTGACGGAGACGCTCGCCGCCGTCGATCTCGCGCACCGTAATTCCTACGCTGCGGTCATGTCCCACCGCTCGGGCGAAACGGAAGACTCCACCATCGCTGACCTCGCGGTCGCGACGAACTGCGGGCAGATCAAAACAGGCTCGCTCGCCCGCGCCGACCGCACGGCGAAATACAATCAGCTCCTGCGCATCGAAGAAGAGCTCGGCCCGACCGCCCTTTACGCTGGCGCTGAGTTCATCGCGGGGGTGTGATTTCGCGATCGCCGACACCATCGGCAGGCTAGGGCGATGAGCATGCTGCGGCTGATCTTTACTGCTCTGGCGGCCGCCACGTTGGCCGGTTGCGACGCTGCGAGCGTGTCGCGAGATGAACCGTCGACGTCGGCCCCGCCGCAATCGACGTCGGATGCTCGGTTCGATGCGATCGCCGCGTGGGACGAGTTCGAGGCGCTGCTGCGCGATCAGTATGCCTATGCTGATCGCTTCGGCGAGGAAGCGCTCAATGCGCAAATGGCGCGATCGCGCGCCGTCGCGGCGAAGGCGCGCTCGAAGGACGAGGCGCGCCGCATTTTTCATCAGACGGCGCTGACCTTCGCTGATCCGCACCTTCTCGTCGGTCCGCTGGACGAGGCCGATTACGCCGTCATCATGACCAGCGCCGATCTCGATATTTCATTCGACAACGGAGCGTTTCTTGTCGCCGACGTCCGAGCGGGGTCGTCGGCGGAAGTGGCCGGCATCCGGTCCGGATGGGGCGTCCGGGAGGTCGACGGAAACCCTGTCGATGCGGCGGCGAGGCTCCCCTTCGGCGATGTTCTGCCCCAGCCAACTGGCGAACAGCTTGCTTATGGCGCGACGCTCGCCGCGAACGGGCTACGCGGGAGGGGCCGGAAGCTGACTTTTGAAACCGTCGACGGCGTTCGGTCCTTCGATCTGCGAGCGACGAGGGAGTTCGCGTTGCAGGTTCGCGAACTCGCCCCGCTCGAAGCGCGCCGTATGGGCGCGCGCGGCGACATCGGGTACGTCCGTTTCAACAACAGGCTCGGCGACAACGCGACGATCGCAGCGTTCGACGAGGCGATCTCGGAGCTAGCGGGCACTCGAGCGCTCATCATTGATCTGAGGAATACGCCGAGCGGCGGCAACACGGACGTGGCGCGGTCGATCATCGGTCACTTCGTGGACGAAGCGACCGCCTATCAGATGCATACCATCCCGGCGGTCGAACGTCAGACAGGCGTGCCGCGCCGATTCGTGGAGTATGTCGAGCCGCGAACGCCGTTCTATTCGGGTGACATCGTTGTCCTGCACGGTCGTTGGACAGGGAGCATGGGCGAAGGGCTCGTGATCGGCCTGGACGCCGCGACGGAAGCGACGACGATCGGCTCGAACATGGGCGATCTCCTTGGAGCGCTCTGGAACGGGGATCTTCAGATTTCGGGCGCCTGGGTCGAATATGGCGGCGAGGCTCTATTTCACCCGAACGGGAGCCCACGCGAAAACTACGTCGCTGATATCCCGGTCAAACCGGCGGATCGCGATGCTTCCGGCGATGATCCAGCGCTTGATGAAGCCTTGCGGCGGCTGAACTGAATTTTCTCCCGCATGGTGGTGCTGTTAACCGCCTGTTAACTGCGATGACTCCATTCCGATTCGGGTTGATTTCTCGCGAATCGGGGGCGTTTCGAAA
>CAYFIB010000002.1:0-151972 GCA_964342855.1 uncultured Caulobacterales bacterium | reverse complement strand
CGGGTCTTGTAGTCACCCGCCTTGATGGTGTTGCCGTGCATGGGGTCGCACGACCAGACGACGTTGCGGCCCGCCTCCGTCACGGCGCGGACGAGTTTCGGCAGCCCGCCCGCGACCTTGCTCGCCCCGAAACGTGCGATGAGGACGATGCGCCCCGCCTCGTTCTTCGGGTTCAGGATGTCGCAGAGCTTCAGCAGCTCGTCCGCTTCCAGCGTCGGCCCGCATTTCATGCCGATGGGGTTCGCAACGCCGCGGCAGAATTCGACATGCGCGCCGTCCGGCTGGCGCGTCCGGTCGCCGATCCACAGCATGTGGGCGGAGGTGTCGTACCAGCCGCCGGAGGTGGAATCGACGCGCGTCATCGCCTGCTCATAGCCGAGAAGCAGCGCCTCATGGGAGGTGTAGAATTCCACCTGATTGAGAGGCGGCGCCGTGTCGCCGGTGACGCCGCAGGCCTCCATGAAGTCGAGGGCTTCGGAGATCTTGTCGGCGATCTTCGCGTAGGTCTCGTTCGCCGGGCGGTCCGCGACGAATTCGAGGTTCCATGTGTGCACGTTGCGCAGCGATGCGTAGCCGCCCGTCGCGAAGGCGCGGATGAGGTTGAGCGTCGCCGCCGATTGTCCGTAGGCCTTCAGAAGCCGTTGCGGGTCGGGAATGCGCGCCTCGGGGGTGAACTCCATGCCGTTGATGTTGTCGCCGCGATAGGAGGGAAGCGTCACCTCCCCTTGCGTCTCCGTCGGCGAGGAGCGCGGTTTGCCATATTGGCCCGCAATGCGGCCGACCTTCACCACCGGCGTTCCCGCGCCATAGGTGAGCGCGACAGCCATCTGCAGGAGCACCCGGAACGTGTCGCGAATGGCGTTCGGCGAGAATTCCTTGAAGCTCTCCGCGCAGTCGCCGCCCTGCAAAAGAAACGCATTCCCCTTCGCCACATCGCCGAGACGCTGGCGCAGGCGCCGGGCCTCCCCGGCGAAGACCAGCGGCGGATAGCCTGCAAGCTCCGCCTCCACGGCGTCGAGCGCGGCGGGCTCCGGATAGTCTTCCGGAATGTGCTTCGCGGGGCGGGCGCGCCAGCCATGGGGCGTCCAGTCGGCTGCGGCGGCGGCGGCGGGGGCGAGTTTGGCGTCGGTCATAGGTCAATTCTGAGCAAGAAACGTGCAGGTTCATGGCCGAGAATGGCGAAAGAAAGCGCCTGAACGCAAGCTTCCGGCAGATCGCGGCTTTGCGATCCCCGGGGACATAGCCGCTGGACCCGGTCGCCGCTAGCTATCGGAGGGAAAACAAACCGGGGAGAACTCCATGCGCCGCACCGTCGCCATCACTGCTTTCGCGCTCGCCGCCGCTTTCGCCGCGCCCGCCGCCGCCCAAGGGCGCTTTGACAATGTCGCGATCACCGCCGTGGAGGTCGCCGACGGGGTGCACATGCTGCAGGGCGCGGGCGGCAATATCGCGGTGCTCGCAGGCCCCGAAGGCGTCATCATGGTCGACGACCAGTACGCGCCGCTCACCGGCAAAATTCAGGCGGCGGTATCGGAGATTTCCGACACCGCCATCCGCTTCGTCGTCAACACTCACTGGCATGGCGACCACACGGGCGGCAACGAGAACCTGGGCGAAGCGGGCGCCGTCATCGTAGCCCACGACAATGTCCGCCAGCGGATGAGCATGGAGCAGTTCAATCGGCTGTTCGGCCGCGCGACGCCGCCCTCGCCGGACGCGGCGCTGCCCATCGTCACCTTCAGCGATGAAGTGACGTTTCACCTCAATGGCGAGACGGTGCGCGTGCAGCACATGGACCCGGCGCATACGGACGGCGACGCTATCGTCCGCTTCGTCAACGCCGACGTCATCCACATGGGCGATATCTTCTTCAATGGCGGGTTCCCGTTCATCGATGTCGATTCCGGCGGTTCGCTGGACGGCGCCATCGCAGCGCTGGAAGCCGTCGCGTCCCAAGCCGGCCCCGAGACGAAAATCATCCCCGGCCACGGCCCCCTCGCCTCCGCCGCCGACATGCTCGCGACCATCGACATGCTGAAAACCGTCCGCGCCCGCATTCAGGCCCGCATCGACGCCGGCGACACCGAAGACGAAGCCGTCGCCGCCGCCCCGCTGAAGGCGCTGGAAGCGGAATGGGGTCAGGGCTTCATCAACGCCGAGCGCATGGTGCGGACGGGATATCGCTCGCTGAAGGGGTGAGCGGCGGGGCTTCCCCTCCCCTCAGTGCCGCGCCGGAATTCGCACTTTCATCTCGCGATATCCGCGCACGAAGGACGAGAGCGCGCGGCTCGGTTCTTCCACGACCTCGATGTGCGGGAAGCGGTTCATGATCTCTTCCCAGATGATTTTCAGCTGCAGCTCCGCGAGGCGATTGCCGACGCACCGGTGGATGCCATAGCCGAAGGACGTGTGCGAACGCGCGCCTTTGCGGTCGATTTTATAGGCGTCCGGGTCCTCGAAAACGCCGTCGTCGCGGTTGCCAGAGACGTACCACATGACGACCTTGTCGCCTGCGCGAATGGTCTTGCCGCCCATCTCCACATCGGCGACCGCCGTGCGGCGCATGTGCGCGAGCGGCGTCTGCCAGCGGATCGTCTCCGAGACCATATTGGGGATGAGCCCCTGATCGGCTTTCAGCCTGGCGTATTCGTCAGGGTTCTGATTGAGCGCGTAGATGCTGCCGGTGATGGTGTTTCGGGTGGTGTCGTTACCGCCGACGATGAGGAGCAGCATATTGCCGAAGAGCTCCAGCGGCGGCATGTCCCGCGTCTCCGGATTGCTCGTCAGCATCGAGATGAGATCATTGTCGCCCGGCTTTTCAAGGCGCTCCTTCCAGAGCGTATCGAACGCCTGGTGACACTCCATCATGATCATCGCCCACTCGTCCGGCCCGCTCGTCAGACCGTCGCCGGGAACGCTGGTCGCGACGTCCGACCAGTGAGTGAGCTTGCGACGGTCTTCCTGCGGAAAATCGAACAGCGTCGCGAGGGTCATCGCGGTCAGTTCCTTGGAGACGAGGTCCACCCAGTCGAACGTCTCGCCGATGGGCAGCCCGTCGAGGATGGCGCTCGCCCGCTCGCGGATCAGCGGCTCCATCGCCTTCAGGTTCGGCGGCGCGACGACGGGAGCGACGGCCGCGCGCTGGACGTCGTGCTTGGGCGGGTCCATGGCGATGAACATGGGAACGGAGGTCCCTTCGCTCGTCCCGCCGATGATGATGCCGCCATGGGAGCTGTCGGAAGAAAAGCGCTGGTGGTCCTTGTCGACCTCCATGATGTCCGCATACCGCGTGATCGACCAGTACGGGCCGAACGGGCTGTCCTCGGCGAAATGGATCGGGTCCTCCTCGCGCAGACGCTTGAAGTACGGCAGCTCCATGCCGCTCTGGAATAGTTTGGGATTGCCGACGCGGATGTCGGCGATGTCCATCGACGCGGCGTGCGCTTCGGCGTCCGCCAACGTCGCGGGCGCGTCCTCGAACTCATCCGCAGACTGACGCTGCGTCGAGAGCTCTTCCAGATCCATTCCGATGCCAGCTTCGCTCATCTCGTTCCTCCCGGTGCTCCGCGACAGTAAACTCAGCGGTTTACCGGGACGATAGGAAGTCTCGAGCGGCGAGACAATGCACGCGCGCAGCGATCACGGATGCAGAAAATTGCCTTGAGGATATGACGCATCGACCGGTCGTGACACGGGTCGTTCAGGCGGTTCGCCGACGGCGCGCGCGTCACGCGCCGTCAGGCGTCGACATCCTTCTGAGGCGTTCCGCTACACAGCCCCTCCGGATGCTGACCGGCTCGCCGCCGGTCGGTCGGGCTCAGATGATCGGCGTCGCGAAGACGCCGTAATAGGTCGGCGCGATGATGGCTGCGAGGGCGATGGCGGTCGTAACGATGGCTTGCATTTCTCTCTCCAGGTCAGGTCAGTCGTCTCGGCGGCTCATTTCCCGTCCGCCTTGATGAGAGATGTAAGCGACAGATTATTCCATTCAATTGGCAGCATGCTCCATTCGGCGCACGGGGATTTCGGTTCGTCGAAAACGGTCCAGCGAGACCGATATCCCCCTCACTCCGGCTTCGCGTCCGCGACGCTCCACATATAGAGCGCGAGATAGGAGCGGTGCGGTGCGAAGCGTTCCGCCGTCCGCGTCGTCTTGCGGCGGCGGCTGGTGAGACGCTCCAGCGTTTTGCGGGCGGTGACATCGCCATCGGGCCAGATGTCCCGGTCGCCGAAATAGAACATGTTGACCATGTCCGCCGTCCACGGACCGACGCCCTTGAGCACGGTGAGACGCGCGGCGCGCTCTTCCGACGGCGAAGCGGCGAGTTCCTCGGCGTTGAGAGCGCCTGCGCGCCCGGCCTCCGCGATGGCGCGCACCGCCCGGCATTTCGCGCCGGAGAGGCCGCAACCGCGCAGGGCCGCCTCCTCCGCTTCCGCCAGCACCTCGCCCAGCGGGCGCTCATCGCACAACGCCTCCACCCGCCCCCAGATGGTGCGCGCCGCGGTGACGGAGAGCTGCTGGCCCGCGACAGCGCGGCAGAGATAATCGGCAAGCGGGCCGTCGCTTCGCTTGCGGAACGTCTGCGGCCCGCAGGCGGCGAGCGCATTTTTTAGCTCCGGGCTGAGATCGCCGGCGGCTTCAAGAAAGCGGGCGTGGACATTGCGCGACATGACGGACCTTTGAGCGGCCCCGCACCATGCGTCGGCGCCGCCCACAAAAAAAGCCGCCGGTCGCCCGGCGGCTTGAAGTCAGGGAGTAATGCTTGAGATCAGGCGTCGATCAGCTCGACGGCCTCGACGCGGCCCGAGCGGATTTTGCACTCGGCTTTGTATTTCGGGCCTTCGGCGACCGGGATCACCGAGATTTCGACCGTCTTCACACGGCCGCCTTTGGCGTCTTCGTATTTGAAGCGGTAAGCGTCGACATCAATGATGTCGTTTTCCGCCATGAACGCCTTGCAGACTTCGACCTGCTTGGTGCCGTCGGCGAAGGCGGGGCCCGTGAGCAGCGATACCGTCGCAGCGGTCGCGATAAGCGCTTTAAAGTTCATCGTCTCTCTCCCATATCGGAGCCGACGGCGGACCGGCGCGCCCCTCACAATCCCTCAACGACCCCGTCCCTGGAGCCGGCAGCACCCCCACGACGGAAGGAAACTACACTGTGTAGTGTAGGAGCTATTCCGCAACGCCGCAATGCATGTTGCGATGCAATAAATCATACTCAGGAAAATGTGAAGAAATGACGCCTCAGCGGACTGCGGCTTCTGGCTGCACCTTCTCGCGCATGGTGACCAGCTCTTCGGCGATGGTCGGGTGCAGCGCGCAGGTCGCGTCGAACTCGGCCTTGGACACCCCCGCTTTCACGGCGATGGCGACGCACTGGATCATCTCCGCCGCTTCCGGGCCAACGATGTGAACGCCGAGGACTTTGTCCGTCTCCCCGTCCACGACGATCTTCATCAGGCACCGTTCTTCGCTGCCGGAGAGCATGTTCCGCATGGGGCGGAAGTCCGCCTTGTAGATGTCGACGTGCTTATATTCCTTGCGCGCCTCATGCTCGGCGAGACCGACCGTGCCGACCGGCGGCTGGGAGAACACCGCCTTCGGAATATCGGCGTAATCCATCTGCATGGGTCTGTCGTTGAAGAACGTCTCCGCGAACGCCTGCCCTTCGCGGATGGCGACGGGCGTGAGGTTCACCCGGTCCGTCACGTCGCCGACGGCGAAGATGTTTTCGACCGAGGTGCGCGAGTCCGCATCCACCTTGACGGCGCCGTTCTTCGTCAGCTCGACGCCGACCTCTTCCAGACCGAGGCCCGAGGTCGCCGGGTTGCGGCCGATCGCCCACATCACCTGATCGACCTTCTCGATCTTCGTTTCGTTCGAAAGATGCACGGTGAGGCTTCCGTCTTCGGTCTTTTCGATCTCGTCGAAGACGGTCGAGGTGATGACGCGGATGCCCTTGCGCTTCATCTCTTCATGAACGCGCACGGAGATGTCGCGGTCGAAATAGCGCAGCACGTCCTCGCCGCGATAGACGAGGCAGGTCTCCGCGCCGAGGCCTGCGAAGATGAAGGCGAACTCGATGGCGATATAGCCGCCGCCTGCGACGACCACGTGCTTGGGCATCTCTTCGAGATGAAACACCTCATTGGAGGTGATCGCGTGCTCGTGCCCGGGGATCGTCTCATCCGTAAACGGTGTTCCGCCTGTCGCGATCAGGATCTTCTCCGCGGTCACATCGCGGCCTTCATCGACCAGATGAACCGTGTGAGCGTCCTTCAGGACGGCGCGCGACTGGATGATGTCCGCGCCCGCGTTCTTCAAATTACGGATATAGATGCCGTTGAGGCGGTCGATTTCGTCGTCCTTGTTCTGGATCAGCTTGCCCCAGTCGAAGGCGCGCTCGCCTGTGGACCAGCCATAGCCCTCGGCGTCGTGGAAGTGGTGCGCGTATTCCGAGGCGTAGACCATGAACTTCTTCGGCACGCAGCCGCGGATGACGCAGGTGCCGCCGACCCGATATTCCTCCGCCACGCCGACCTTCGCGCCATAGAGCGAGGCGAGCCGCGAAGCGCGCACCCCGCCGGAGCCCGCGCCGATGGTGAAGAGATCGTAGTCGTAAGCCATGGGTAGGTCGCCTGTTGTTGATTTTCCTGCAGCGGACATAGACGCGCGCACGCGTCGTTGCACCCCGCTCCCGCGCGGGGCGCGATCACAATCAATCGCGCATCAATGAAATTTCGGTCCGGGCGCGTCGACGACCGTGTAGGTGAAGCGCGGGCCCTCCACGAGCTCGCCATCGTGTTTCACATAGTCGCTTTCGACGCGGACGACCTCGTCGCTGACGAAGGTCATGACCGAGCGGACTTCCTTGTACCGCTTGTCGCCGTGGACTTCTTCGATCGAGACGAAGCCGTTCTCGATCACCTCGGCGGTTCCTGTCGTGTGAAAACCGGCGGTCGTGAAGTAGTGGAAGACGTATTCTTCCGCGCCCTCGTCCCAGAAGAAGATCGTCCGACCGCCGTAGTTGGAGTCCTGAATGCGGTGGGTCGACTGCAGCGCCTTGCCGCCGAGGATGAACTCCCAGCGGGCGATATCGATCAGCTCATTGCCCTCCGGCCCCTGGCTGACCCCGCGCAGGGTGTGGCCCGCGAGCTTCGCGAACGGCGTCATGGGGGCGTAGGCCGTCGGCTCGTGGGCGACGGCCGGGGCGGCCAGAAGCATGAAAAGGCTGGCGAATAGCGCGCGCATGGGGTTCTCCCGGGGTTGGTGCGACTTGAACCTACCAACACCAACCTCTCCGCGTCATCCCGGGCGAGCGCAGCGAGACCCGGGACCCATCACGGACGTTCGCAGCGTTCCGGGAGCGTCCGAGATGGGTCCCGGATAACCGCTTTGCGGTTTCCGGGATGACGATAGGTTAGTTGCGCGCCATCCGCTCCACGCCGCCCTCGCTCGCGAGCAGCGCCACATCGCAGAGGCCTATGAAGAGGCCCGTCTCCACGACGCCCGGAACGCGGCGGAGCGCTCCGTCGAGGGCCGCCGCATCCGGAATGCGGGCGCAGCGGGCGTCGAGGATATAATGTCCGCCATCGGAGAGGATCGGCCCGTCGCCGGTCGTGCGCAAAGCCAGCGGCGCGTCGGGAAGGCCCACCGCGGCGAGGATCTCGCGCACCCGGCGCACGGTGAGCGCGAAGGCGAAGCGGTCGATTTCGATTGGGAGCGGGAACGCGCCGAGCTGGGCGACGCGCTTGGAGGCGTCGGCGATGACGACCATTTTCGCCGCCGCATCGGAGATGATCTTTTCACGGAGGAGCGCCGCCCCGCCGCCCTTGATGAGATCAAGGCGTGGATCAACCTCGTCGGCGCCGTCGACGACCAGCGCGAGGCGCGTCGTCTCGTCAGGCTCCACGATCTCGATCCCGCATTCGATGGCGAGGGCGCGCGTCGCCTCGGACGTCGGCACGCCCTTCACGTCGAGACCGTCGCGCACCTTCTCGCCGAGCCCGCGGACGAAATGCGCCGCAGTCGAGCCCGTGCCGAGCCCGATGACCGTTCCGTCCTCGACATAGTCGAGCGCGGCCAGCGCGGCGGCTTTTTTGAGGTGGTCGGACATTATTTCTCCCATCGCGCACTCAAGTCATCGTCCCGGACTCGCAGCGCGATCAGGGAAGACGGCGAAAAAGCGATGCGTATCGCTCGGCTGGGCCTACTCCACCGTCACGCTCTTAGCGAGATTCCGGGGCTGGTCGACGTCCGTGCCTTTCGCGACGGCCACATGGTAGGCGAGCAGCTGAACCGGGATCGCGTGGAGGATCGGCGCGAGGTCGGGTTCCGCCTCCGGCGTGATGATCCGCTTCCAGGCCTCCGGCGCCGCCGCCGCGCCGCGGGCGTCGGTGATGAGCACCGTGCGGCCGCCGCGAGCCATGACTTCCTGCATGTTGGAGACGGTCTTCTCGAAGAGATCGTCATGGGGCGCGATGACCACCACCGGCACGTTCTCGTCGATGAGGGCGATCGGCCCGTGCTTCAGCTCGCCGGCGGCGTAGCCCTCCGCGTGGATATAGCTGATCTCCTTCAGCTTCAGGGCGCCCTCCATGGCGATGGGGAATGCGACGCCGCGACCGAGATAGAGAATGTCCCGCGCCTTCGCGAGCTCATGGGAGATCGCCTCTATCTCCTCGCCGAGATGGAGCGCGTTCGCGACCCGGCGCGGCGTCTCCATCAGCCCACGAACGAGGCCTGAGAGCCGTTCCTCGCTCAGCGTGCCGCGCGCGGCGGCGGCGGTGAGCGCGACGCCCGCGAGCGCTGTCAGCTGGCAGGTGAAAGCCTTGGTGGAGGCGACGCCGATTTCGGGGCCCGCATGGGTCGGCAGCGCGATATCGGCCTCACGCGCGATGGTCGATTCCGGCACGTTGACGATGGCGACCGTGGTCTGACCGTTCTCTTTTGCGTGGCGCATGGCCGCGAGCGTGTCCGCCGTCTCGCCTGATTGCGAGATGAAGAGCGCGACGCCCCCTTCCCGGTACGGCGGATCGCGATAGCGCAGCTCCGAGGCGATATCGATCTCTACCGGCAGCCGCGCCCAGCGCTCGAACCAGTACTTCGCGACGAGCCCGGCGTAATAGGCCGTGCCGCAGGCGGAAATGGTGATGCCGCCAGCGCGCGCGAAATCGAGACCTTCCGGCTGCGGACGGGGCGCGCCAGCCGCCGTGTCGATATAGGCCGAGAGCGTGTGGGCGATCACCTCCGGCTGCTCGTGGATCTCCTTCGCCATGAAGTGGCGGTGCTCGCCCTTGTCGACGAGCGCGGCGGACGCGTCCGACGTTTTTTCGTCGCGCAGCACCGGCGCGTCGGCCGCGTCAAAGATCTCCAGCCGGTCGCGGCTGACGACGGCCCAGTCCCCATCGGAGAGATAGGTCACCTTGTTCGTGAACGGCGCGAGCGCGTAAGCGTCGGAGCCGAGATAGGCCGCGCCTTCACCGCGCCCGACCGCCAGCGGCGAGCCCATGCGCGAGGCGTAGAGCGTCTCCAGATCCTCCGCGAACACGGCGGCGATGGCGTAGGCGCCGTCGAGGCGTTTCATCGTCTTTCCAAACGCTTCACGCGGGCTCGCGCCTTCATCGAGGAAGTGCGTAATCAGCTGCGCGATGGTCTCGCTGTCCGTCTCCGTCGCGAACACCTTGCCGTGCCCCTCCAGCTCCGTCCGCAGGCTCGCGAAGTTCTCGATGATGCCATTGTGGACGATGGCGACCTTTTCCGTCGCATGCGGATGGGCGTTGTTCGTCGTCGGCGCGCCATGGGTCGCCCAGCGCGTGTGGCCGATGCCGATGGCGCCGTCGATCGGATCTTCCGCCAGCACCGCTTCGAGCTGGGAGAGCTTGCCCGCCGCGCGACGGCGCGCGAGCCCGGCCTCCGTCGCAACGGCGACCCCGGCGGAATCATAGCCCCGATATTCAAGCCGCTTCAGACCGTCGACGATGGCGGGAACTATCCCGTTCCCCCGTCCGATGACGCCTACGATGCCGCACATGAACTTACTCCTGACCCAAGTTCGTAAGCCTGTCTACAATCCGTGTAGTCTGGCGCTTCCATTCAGCGAAATCTTGCTCGCCGGCGTCGCTCCACAATTCGAACAACTCTGATTTCTCTTTCAGAACAGCAGTAGTCGCTTCTATAGCTTTCGGTATGTTTAGATTTGCGGCTCGTGAAGAAATCTTGGCGAGGGCCCTCATAACAGACGGTTCATCAAACGACTCGCCGACGAGCTTGGCCAACAGCAACCTTGAAGCGGCAACCGCCGCTGAACCAGCCGGAGCCTCCATATACTCATTATCAAGAGCACTTAGAAACACGTCGTCCAAAACCTCATCGCCTCGCACGGATATCGCTTCCACCACGTCCAGTGCGTCGTCGTTGTCGAACGGCCCCACACCCCAAGCACCCATTTGATTTCTCCTGAGCTGTCTGCCGCAGCGCCGGGTTCACCTTAGCCGCGGCTTTCGTCCTTCTTGCGGCGAAACTCCGCCGCCCAGCCGGCTTTCGCCATCTGCCGCCCGCGGGCGACCGCGAGAGCGTCCGGCGCCACATCCTTCGTCACCACCGAGCCGGAGCCGACATAGGCGCCCGCGCCGATACTCACCGGCGCGACGAGCGAGGAGTTCGAGCCGACGAAGGCGCCCTCCCCGATCACCGTGCGGAACTTGTCGTACCCATCGTAATTGCAGGTGATCGTCCCGGCGCCGATATTCGCTTCCGCCCCCACTTCGGCGTCGCCGAGATAGGTGAGATGGCTCACTTTCGCGCCCGCGCCGAGCACGGCTTTTTTCGTCTCGACGAAGTTGCCGATCTTCGCGCCCTCGCCGACCACCGTTCCCGGGCGCAGCCGCGCGAACGGACCGACGCTCGCGCCTTTTTCCACGCGCGCGCCTTCCAGATGCGAGAACGCCTTCACCTCCGCGCCGTCGGCGACGATGACGCCCGGCCCGAAGACGACGTTCGGACCAATGACGACATCCTGACCGATTTCCGTGTCATAGGAAAAATAAACCGTCTGCGGATCGAGCAGCGTCGCACCGTCCTCCATCGCACGCCGCCGCGCGCGGGCCTGGAAGAGACGTTCGGCTTCGGCGAGCTCCACCCGCGAATTGACGCCGAGGACTTCCTCTTCGTCGGCTTCGACGACAACCGCGGCGCGTCCGCTCTCGCGCGCGAGACCGACAATGTCCGTGAGGTAATATTCGCCCTTGGCGTTGTCGTTGCCGATCTTCGGCAGAAGCTCCGCCAGCGCTTCGGCTTCGACAGCGACGACGCCGGAATTGCAGAGGGTGATCTCCAACTCCTCCGGGCTCGCATCTTTCGCTTCGACGATCGCTTCAAGCGACCCGTCCGCGCCGAGCTTCAGACGACCGTAGGCGCCCGGCGCGTCCGGGCGGAAGCCGAGAACGGCGACGCCGGCGCCCGCGTCGATTTCGTTTGCGAGCGCGCGCATGGTCTCCGGCTTCACCAGCGGCGTGTCGGCGTAGAGCACGAGCACGGCGCCGCGGGCGCCCTCCAGCGCGGGCATCGCCTGCATCACCGCATCGCCCGTGCCGCGCGGCGGCGCCTGCACCGCGATCGCCGCGTCGGGCCGCGCGGCGCGGGCGCGCTCGCCGACTTCCGGCGCGTGATCGCCGATGACGACGCAGAGCCGCGCCGGCGACAGCGCCGCGGCGGAGGCGAGCACGTGCTCCAGCATCGACCGGCCGGCGACCGCGTGCAGCACCTTGGTCGTTTTCGAGCGCATGCGCGTGCCCTTGCCGGCGGCGAGCACGACCACCGATACCGGGCCTTCAGAGTGTGATGTCGACATGCGGGCCTCCCCTCACGCGGGTTCGCGTTCCGATACCGCGTCTCTTAACCTGTTGAAGTGACGTTTCGTTTCAGTTTCTTTCCCGCACGCCGCGCCGCAGCGAAAGCCCCCTCATGCGACCCTTGCAGAACGCCGCCATTCTGTTCGATCTCGACGGCACCCTGGTCGACACCGCGCCCGATCTCGCCGGGGCCATGAACGCCGTCCTGCAAGCGGAGGGCCGGGAATCTCTGGAAACCGATTCGGTGCGCGCGCTCGTCGGTCGCGGCGCGCGCGCGCTGTTGGAGCGCGGCTTCGCCGAGACCGGGGCGCCAGCGCCTGAAGAAGCGCTGCCCGGGCTGGTCGCGCAGTTCCTCGAGCACTATCGCGCGCACATCTGCGACACGTCGGTCGCCTACCCGCACGCGCGCGAAACCCTGGACGGGCTCCTCGCCGACGGCGCCCGCCTCGCGGTCTGCACGAACAAGCCCGAAGGCCTCGCCCGACTGCTCCTGCACAAATTGGGACTTCTGGAGATGTTCGACGCCGTCATCGGCGGCGACAGCCTCGCGACGCGCAAGCCCGACGCCGCGCCGTTGCGCGAATGCGTGGCGCGTCTTGGAACATCCGGCGGCGTGGTGATGGTGGGCGATTCAAGCGCCGACGCCGGCGGCGCGCGCAATTTCGGTTGCGCGTTCGTCTGGGCCGCGTTCGGCTATCCGGACGCAGATGAGGCGACCCTCAGCCCGGACCGGACGGCCCATGATTTTCCGGAAATCGGCGCGGCGGTGCGGGAGCTGCTCAGTTCCGCCGCCGCGCGCGAATGATCGGCTAAGTTACGCCGCGGCGTGGGCGCCGCCGCCGAATGTCGGCATTCCGTTGATCATGTTCGAACGCAGGTCCGTGCGGCCCGACCGCATGGCCGGAACGAAGCCTTCGTTCACCAGTTCAATTTCGACGTTGAAGCCCTTCTTTCGCCAGTAGTTCTCGATGAGCGATTTCAGGTGCGAGGCGCCGTCGCGAGTGCAGTGGTCGCGCGATCCCATGTGCTTTTCCTCCAAGGCTCTTTTTTGTTCTGATATTTTTTCCAAGGCTCATAAGAAAAGTCAAATGCCTTAACGCGGGGTCACGTCGATTTTACGGTCGATTTTGTGCATTGCACAATGAAATTGGCCGATTCTGCTGCGCAAGGTCGTTGATGACGCACCGCATATAAGCGCAACTTATATCTGAATTGATAAGCTGGGGCGGCATGCAGGATATCTCAATCGACGACGCGGACGAGCTTGCAAGCATCGGCGAGCGCATTCGCGCCGCGCGCCGATCCCGCGGCATCAGCCAGTCCGAGCTCGCCCAGCGCGTCGGCGTCTCCCAGCCCGCGATCGCCAACTGGGAGACCGGCGTCCACGATCCGCGGCATGTCATTCTGGGAAAGCTCGCCGAGACGCTGCATATCAGCCGCGCGTGGCTGGCGGACGGCGCGAAGGGCCGGTTCGATCACGGGCGCGATTCCGCCTCCGTCTATCTCCGCCGCCCCCTCGTCCACGTGCCGATCATCTCGCTGGAGGACGCCGCCCGCGTCGGCGCTGATCCCGCTTTCGACCCGCGCGACACCGCGCGCGACTATATTCCCGTGACGTCGAACAGCCCGCGCCTCTTCGCCATTTTCGCCGAAGACGACGCGGTGAACCTCGCCTTCCCGCGCGACACCATCGTCGTCATCGACTATGGCGAGCGCACGCCGACGCCGGAGAACTTCTTCCTCGCCGCGCCCAACGGCCCGCCGATCCTACGGCTGTGGAAATCCGGCCCCGACCGGCTGGAGCCGTTCTCCTCCGACCCGACGCACCAGACGCAGTATATCGATGACCCCGCCTGCCTCATCGGCCGCGCCCGCGTCTCGATCCGGATTTTCTGAGGACGCTGGAGAGCGTCAATCGGCGCTTGATCTCCCCCGCCCGCCTCTTTATGCATCCGCCCCTCGGGCGCGTAGCTCAGTGGGAGAGCACTACGTTCACACCGTAGGGGTCGCTGGTTCAATCCCAGCCGCGCCCACCACGATTTCCCCTGTTAGATCAGGGGATTAGGAAACGCGAATTTATGCTGCGACGCAGCAAATTCGGCGTCCGTTGCCAGATATTGCCAAAACCGTTGGCAACGCGGAGCACTATAATTCCCGCTAGTGCTCCTTCGGGTTTTCCACACCGGCCTGGACGGCTAAGGGTTTGATCGGTAGGGGAACGATCGCCGCCCGCTTCGCCTCGTCGCTCGCGTGCACGTAGTACTGACGGGTGACGCGCGAGCCCCGGGCGTGCCCCATCAGACTCTGGAGCACGCTCTCATTCACATTGCGCTCGGCGAGCCGAGTCGCGTGGGCCTTGCGGAGGCTCTTCACCGGGACATGGACCGGCTTCCCCTTTCGAACGAGGCGGGCCTTGGCGACCGCCGTCGCCCAGGCCTTTCGGAACAGCCCGATCGGCCTGTCGGGCGAGGACCCTGGAAAAACGAAGTCGCCCTCGCGCGGAAGGCGGCTCAGCATCTCTATGAGCGGTTGGGTGAGCGGGATCCGCCGCTCCGAGGACTGGGTCTTCGGGGTCCATCCCTCGCGGGATCGGATCTCGACGAGGCCCTCTTCAAGGTCGACGCAGTCCCAGGTGAGATTGCGCCCCTCCCCCGGCCGACAGCCCGTCTCCGCCAGAAACCAGATGAGCGGTTTCAGGCGCACCGGCATATGATCGATGATGCGCACGATCTCCTCGGGCGTCGGGACGATCACCTCCTGGCGACGCACCGGGATCTGCTCGACCTTCGGCGCCTCGGGGATGAGGCTCTTCTTGACCGCCCATTTAAGGACCAGTCCGAACGCGACGAGTTCGGAGTTGATGGTCGTCGGCTGGATGCCGTTCTTCAGGCGATGGGCCTGGTAGGCGACAAGCCCCTCCTCCGTGACCGCGCTGAGCGGATCGTTCCGGAAGAACCGGATCACCGGGCGAAGACGATAGCAGTCTGTTTCCAACGTGGACCGACGTTTTTTCTGCGTCAGCACCCGTTGTTCTTCATCCCGGATCCAACCGGCTACGATGTGCTCCAAGGGCACGCTCGACGGCTTGCCCCGAACGCGAAGCAAGCCGGTGATGGGATCAATGGAGTCACGCACTTGGCGCGCGGCGTCCATGGCGAGTTTGTAATTGTCAAAGAGCTTTCGCTTGCGCTTGCCGTTGCTGGCGAGCGAAGCCGGAACGTCCACGGACCATTGACCCGTCTCGATCCCGTTCTTGCGGTACGGCCGAACCTTCACGGGCCCGACGGAACGCGATTGCGGCATAAACGCCTCCTTTTAAGAAGGCTCCCGCGCATCAACCGGGTCGGAGCTTAGCACCCGGCGTATCAGCGCGTCCACGCTCGCCTCGGCGCGGCCGTCATGAAGGCTGCGAGCCGCGCCCGCCTTGGAGACGGGCCGGGATTTCACATAGCGGAGGACGTCGTCGCGAAGATAAAGATTGGCTTTGCCGACGCGGTAGACGGGAAGGTCCCGCGGCGAAACGCGCCGGAGCGTATCCTCCGAACAGCGCAAGACGCGGCTCGCCTCCTCGATCGACCAGATCTCCGGATCGAGAGGACGTAAGTCAAAAGCGCCCTCGCGCGCCGCGCTCGTATGGGGCGGCGCTGTGCGCTCGAGCTTATGAAAGCCATCAGCCATGGCGCGAGGCTACAGCACGTTGGCGGGCCTCTTCCTTGCGCTGGTCTTGCAGAGCAGGTTTTACGACAAAGTTCGATCGGTCCTGCGTCGCCTTCAAGCTTAGAGAATTTCGGCAAACTCGCTTAAATCACTGACGAATTGCGTGAGCTCGCTTCGTTGAAGGACGGAGAGATAGTCGGTGATGGAATACGCGGGGTTTTTGTTGCGTTTCCGACAGCGCTTCACGGCTTCGCAAACCGAGCCCCTCGAGAGATCAAGCGCGTGGGTCAGAAAAACATACGGATGCTGCGCTTCAATACCATGGCGGTTAAGCGCCGCGTTCGGGAAGTCTTTTAGATTGTATGTGACGATCACATCAGCGTTCGCCTTGATCGCCGCCGCCACGACATGCCTGTCCCCAGGATCGGGAAGCTCGATGCTGCCGATCAACGGCTCGTAGCCGGTGACGAGGCAATCCGGCACCGCTTCATTCATCAATGACTGGGTGCGTTTCAGATTGTCTTCATCAAGATCAGGGCGGCGCTCCAGGAGCGCTCGCACCCATTCATCTTGGATCGCCACCGTCCACTTTGCGCGATAGAACCCCATCGTAGCGAGCTGCATCAGAAGATCGCGAACCGTCATCGGATAAAGGACGCAAGCGTCGTATATGACCGTGAAGTTCGCCACGCTCTTACCGATCGAGGCCCATCTCTTCTCCGAGCGACGTCAATTCATCAAGCTTGGACTGGCGGTCTGCGTCATCCTTGCGTTTGAACGCCATAAGATCGTCAAAGCGAACACGGCGATGGGTGCCGACCATTCGGTGCGGCACAAGACCCGGCTCCAGCACCTTATCGACGAAGTGCTTACGCGATACGTTGAGGAGGTCGGCGCATTGCTGGGTCGTCAACTCCGCATGATACGGAACAAGCGTCACCGCGTTGCCTTCCGCCATCTGCGTCAGGATGTCGAGGAGGAGACGCGCGACGGATGCGGGGATCTTGATGTCCGCCGAGGTCGCAGGGTCCTCCATGATGCGAAGGTTAAGGGCATCATCATCGAGAAACCGCGCCAGAGTGCGGCTCGATTCCAGCGCCAACAGCGCTTCGTCGCTGGTCGGCAGCATCGGCTCTCGTTTCAACGTCGTCATCGCCATGATCATCCTCCTTCCTCCGTTGAGCTTATCACGTTAAGCGCTATAAACGCAATATCCGATATAAGCGCGACGATTAAGGAAGCGGTGACGCGCGTCTCGGCTATCAACCGGAAAGATCTATCGTATTGATTTTTTTATATTTTAAGTCCCTGCACGCAGCTACTCGTCGAAATCACGCCGGCCGGCAGGCGCGATCAGCGCTGTCAATACCTCGACCTTTCGCCAGCGCATCGCACTGAACGCCCATAGGATTGCGATCTGTTTTGCATAATCATGACGCGCCATGATATAATATCTGTATAATGATTATTTTGGAGATTTCAGATGAAAATACAGATCAGAGGCGAGCACACCTTGCCGCAAATCCGACGGGCGCTGTGCGAACAGCTCGCTCTCCTTGAAACCGATTACGCCCTGCGCTTCGGACGGGACGTCACGCTCTACCTGACGCCGACCAACGGCTTCGGGGTCGACCTCATGTGTCGCGACGAGCGCGGCGAGCCGCTGCCGGCGCTCCATTGCGACGGACCCTATGCGTGCGCCGCCGATGAGTACGATACCGAGAGTGTCGAATAATGAAGGACGGGCTCACGGATCTCAATGCGGAGCTGATGCTGCGCCTCAACGCCTTCCTGAGCGAGCGGGATGTTCTGCAGGTGACGTCCCTTAGCCGGGCGTCCCTCCATCGCAAGCGTCTCGCAGGCGCGTTTCCCGAACCGGAAGAGATCTCGGACGGGCGCGTCGCCTATCGGATCCGCGACATTGAAGCGTGGCTCCAGAACCCTCGCGGATGGATCAACGATCAAGATAGTCCGCATACTTAAGTTCGGATTTCAGTCGGCGCTCGTCGACCGGTGTCGTCGCGTCTACGGCCGCCGTGATGATGTCCCCCCAGAGCGTCAGCGCGGCGCGCTTTTCCGTTTCATAGTCATAGACGTCGTAGACAGCGGCTATGGATCGATCCGAGTGATTGAGAACGCGCGACCGATCAAAGCGCGGGACCTGGAACGCGCCAAGCAGCGTTGAACCTGTCCGCCGGAAATCATGGGGCGTGACGGGATCCAACGCCTCCCGCTCCACGACCTTCGCAAGCGCCCGTTGAAGCGAACGCCGGTTGAGGTGCTCCGCCTGCCCCCGCCCCTGAAACACGAACGGTCCTGATGCTCCCGTCCCTCGAAGGAGCTCGATCGCCAGCGGCGTGAGAGGAACCGCATGGGTGCGGGCGTTCTTGGTGCGCTCGCCCGGGATGACCCAAAGGCCTGCATTGAGGTCAAGCTCATCGTACCGCATGCCGACGACTTCGGAGGACCGCTGCATAGTAACGAGCAGGATCTTGAGCGCCGACGCCGTCGTCGGCTCTATCGCCGCCGCCCCGAGACCACGCCAAAGCCGACGGATCTCGTCGAGGGCGAGAAAGCGGCGCTTTGGTCGCTCCGCTACTCGAGGCTTCACCCGGTAGCAGGGCGAAGCCTCGATCAGCCCCTCATCCACCGCGAAATTAAAAAGCCGCCGCACAAGCGCGAGCGTCCGGTTCGCCTGGACCGGCGCGCCGCGCTCCACGATGGCGTTGAGAAAGGCGATGATCTCGCCTCGACGCACCTCCTCAATCGGGCGATCGCCGAAAGTAGGCAGGACGTCCTTCTCAAGCTGACGCTTGTCTTCGCGCCAGGTTCGCTTGTTCGGTTTGGCGTGTCGCTCGATGAAGAGATCGGCAAGGTCGGCGACGTTTGGCTGACTTTTGCGCCGCAGCGCCTCGTCACGCTTTTCGGCCGCGGGATCTTCACCCCGCTCGACCAAGGAGAGCGCGTCGGCGTATGCGCGCGTCGCTTCCGAAACCCGCATGCGCGGGTAACGCCCGAAGGTCAGCCAGCGATCGCGCCCGTCGATGTCGAACTTGAAGACGAAGGACTTCGCCCCGCTCGGGGTCACCCGAACGCCGAGCCCGGGAAAACCGCTCGCCCATGCGACGAAGCGCTTGTCGCGCGGCTTGAGCGCCTTTATGCTTCTATCCGTAAAGGGAATACTACTTGGTTTTTGGCTACCCGCAGGGCTACCTGAGACGACTGGATTAAATGAAACCACATGAGACATTATGAAAACTCCTTATACATTAGGTTTGATCAAATCGATTGAGTATCGTATATTTTTGTAGCGTACACTGAATGTTGCGCGAAATCAAGACCTGACTGTAAATCAGGCGACTTCGGTCTTCGGGGGTTCGAATCCCCCCTCCTCCACCATCTTGCTGGATCAGCGCTTTGCACTTTTTGACGGTCTAAGTCGCACAAACTCGTGTTTACGCAGGCTACCCACTCGGCTACCTATATCGCCTAGACGCTTTCTTCCCAATCATTCGCGGACCGCCGCCGCACGCAATGCATCACACTAAAACTGAAGAGCCGTTTTGTCGTGGGGTAAGCTATGGTCACAACCATTGATCAGAAAATCGACGCCTTAGGATCACTCAACTGCAAGCTCGCCTTTATTGTAGGAAAAAATCAAGCTGTAAGAGAATATTTGCTCGAACGAATAATTGAAAAAAGAAGAGTAAGCGCGCTGAATATTAGTTGGCTTCTCTCAGAAGCGCTGTCTCAGCTGACGGCCGCCGAACGTCCGTTGGCTGCAGCCGCACAGCTCAAAGAGCTCGCAGCAGCATACGAACGCTCAAACCTCATCCTAATGCATAGGATCGAGGTATTGTTTGATCAAAGCCTCAGGCTCGATCCAGTTCTAACGCTTCGCAGACTTGCTGATCGGCGCAGGATCGTCGCGATCTGGCCGGGAGAATATGATGGGCACAAACTAATGTATGCTGAGCTTGGGCATCCCGAATACCGCCGGTCACAGCCTGATAGTATCGTCATTCTCGATGCTCAGCAAAAGGAACAACTTTGATGTCACTCCATTATCGCGATCTGATTCAATTCGAGCCCATCGAATCGGTCATTCAGCTTCTCGACTCCGATCGTCCTGATGAAGCCAAGAAGCTCGTTTCGACCTATGTCATTTCTGACGACATGGCCAATCGGATCTCAACGCTCCTAATTCCTCAGTTATCGTTCGACGAGTCCGTAGACCACAAAGGCGTCCTCATTGTCGGAAACTACGGGACCGGCAAGTCACACCTGATGTCGGTCTTGTCGCTCATCGCTCAAGACGACAAATATGTTTCAATGATACGCCATGAAAAAGTGGCGAAAGCCGCATCGGCGATTGCAGGAAAATTCAAAGTCCATCGTATAGAAATCTCCAGCCAAATGTCGCTTCGCGACATTGTAACGCGAGAACTGCAGGCTTTTCTTGAGGCGCATGGCGTAGACTACGAATTTCCTCAGGCCGATCAGGTCGTCAACAACAAGGCCGCGTTTGAAGAAATGATGGCCGCCTTCGCCGAAGTGCACCCCGATCACGGGTTATTGCTCGTGGTCGACGAGTTTCTAGACTTTCTGCGCTCTCGAAAAGACCATGATCTTGTGCTGGACCTCTCATTCCTTCGAGAGCTTGGGGAAATGTCCAAGCATCTAAGATTTCGATTTATTGCCGGCGTGCAGGAAGCCATCTTTGATAGCAGTCGCTTTCAACACGTCGCCGACAGCCTTCGCCGGGTAAAAGATCGCTTCACTCAAGTCCTGCTTGCAAGGCAGGACGTGAGTTTTGTGGTGGCGGAGCGTCTGCTGAAGAAGACGGCCGATCAACAGAACAAGATACGGACTTACCTCACGCCTTTCTCCAAGTTTTACGGCTCCATGAATGAGCGCATAGACGAGTTCGTCCGACTGTTCCCCGTCCATCCCGACTATATCGGCACGTTCGAGCGGCTGGTGTTTACGGAAAAACGCGGCGCTCTCGTCACACTTCGCGACCAGATCCAGGCGATCCTGGACGACGAAGTGCCCGAGGATCGTCCGGGCCTGATCGGCTACGACAAGTTCTGGGAGACCGTTAAGTCAAACCAGGTGCTCCGCGCCGATCCGAACATCGGCCCTGTGCTGAAGGTTTCGGAGGTGCTGACGGAGCGCGTCACCAAGGCGTTCACGCGCCCAGCGTATAAGCCGATGGCGCTGCGGATCATCGACGGTCTCTCGGTGCATCGCATGACGACCGGCGGAGACATCTATGTGCCCGTCGGACCGACCGCAGAGGAGCTCCGCGACACGCTTTGCCTCTACCAGCCTGGCATCGAGGATATGGGCGGCGATCCTGAGGCCGATCTCCTCTCTCAGGTTCAAACCGTACTGCGGGAGACGCTGAAGACCGTCAACGGACAGTTTATTTCAAAGGCACCGGATACCGAGCAGTACTATCTCGATCTGAAGAAGGACGTCGATTACGACGCCCAGATCGAGAAGCGAGCGGAAACCCTCTCGGACGACGCGCTCGACCGCGCTTACTTCGGTGCGATCCGCCAACTCATGGAGCGCACGGACGAGGCTAGCTATGTCACCGGCCACCAGATCTGGCAGTACCAGGTCGAATGGCAGGATCGCCGAGTCGAGCGCGACGGTTACCTCTTCTTCGGCGCGCCGAACGATCGCCCGACCGCCCAACCCGAGCGGGACTTCTACATTTACTTCATCCAGCCATTCGAGCCGCCGCGCTTCCGCGACGACCACAAGCCGGACGAAGTGTTCTTCCGGCTGAAGGGGCTCGATGACGCCATCCGGCGTCACCTTTCATTCTATGCCGCCTCGCAAGATCTTGCGTCGACCGCAAGCGGCGGCGCGAAGTCCATCTACCTCGACAAAGCCAAGGACGCCCTGCGCGACATGAGCAAGTGGCTGCAGGAAAAGCAGATGACGGCTTACGAGATCACTTATCAGGGCAAGAGCAAGACCCTGCAGGAGTGGACCAAGGGCGTCTCGTTGCGCGACAAGGCTCGTCTTGGTCCGGAGGAGCGGATCAACTTCCGCGACGTCGTCAACGTCATCTCCGGGCTCGCGCTGAACAACCAGTTTGCCGAGGTGGCGCCGCAATATCCCACATTCTCCGCGCTCGTGACCGAAGCGAACCGGAAGCAGCTTGTCGGCAACGCTCTACGCGCGCTGGCCGGCGGAAACCGGACCAAGGATGCCATAGTCATCCTCGACGGTCTGGAGATGCTGGACGGCGATCGCATCGACCCCACGCGGTCTCGCTACGCGCAGGACGTGTTGGCTCGACTAAAGGCGAAAGGCCATGGCCAGGTGCTGAACCGTGGCGAGCTGGTCAGCGGCGATACCGACGTCGAGCACTTCGCCCCGCTCGAATTCCGCCTCGAGCCGGACTTGCTCATCACCGTGCTGGGCGGCTTGGTCTATGCAGGTGACATCGTCCTGGCCATCACCGGCGATAGGATCGATTCTGGTAAGATTACTCTCCTCGCTGAACGGTCGCTGGACGAGCTGAAGCACTTCAAGCACGTCGAGGCGCCGAAGGAGATCAACGTCGGCGTCCTCCGCTCACTGTTCGAGATGTTGAGCTTGCCGCCCGGCCTCGCTCAGCGGGCAACACAGGGCTCGGACGAGCCGGTCAAGCTGCTCCAGGAGGAGGTCAGCAAGCTCACGCGACGGGTGCTGAGCGCCACGACGGACACGCAGGGTCGCCTAAGCTTTTGGGGCCAGCCGCTTCTGCGCGAAGAGGAGATCGCCGACTGGCGCACCAAGCTCGAAGCGCTGAAGAGCTTCTCTGAGAGCCTTGCGCCCTACAACACCGTCGGCAAGTTGAAGAACCTGCGCATCGGATCCGACGACGTCGCGGCCCAGAAAAAGAACCTCGAGGTTCTGCAGGCAGTCGAGGGGATGCTGGAGCTGGTCGCCGACCTCGGCACCACCGCCAGCTATCTGTCGCAGGCCGAGATGGTTCTGTCAGCAGACCATGCTTGGGTGCGACAGGCGCAAGATGCGCGCAAGCAGGTCCTCGACAAGCTCGCGGCAGATCGGACTGCGCAGCATGCGGCCGAGTACCGGCAGACGCTGGCCAAGCTGAAGAAGGATTACATCACCGCCTATGTCGGGCTGCACAGCAAGGCGCGCCTTGGAGTCTCGGAAGAGAAGACGAAATCCGCGCTGCGCAAGGACCCGCGGCTGATCGCCATGCGGGCGTTGGCTGGCATTTCGCTGATGCCGACCAGCCAGCTGACGAGCTTCGAGGAGAAGCTGGACAAGCTGAAGAGCTGCGCATCGCTTGTCGAATCTGAGCTTTCGGCCAGCCCCGTGTGCCCGCACTGTGGCTTCCGTCCTGCGAACGAACAAGGCGACCTGCTTCCGGCTGCGAACGTCCTCAAGCAGCTCGATAACGAGCTCGACCGGCTGATCGACGGCTGGACGCAGACCCTGCTCGACAACCTGGATGATCCGATCATCCAGGAGAACTTCGATCTCCTGAAGCCAGCCGCCCGCAGCCTCGTCGATGGCTTCATTTCGTCAAAGACCCTGCCAGATCCGGTGACGCCTGAGTTTGTCGCGGCCGTCCAGGAGGCGCTGTCTGGGCTTGAAAAGATCAACGTCAGCAGCGCGGATATCAGACAAGCGCTCCTGCAAGGCGGCTCCCCGGCAACACCCGAGGACCTGCGCAGGCGCTTCGAATCCTTCCTGAACGATCGCTGCAAGGGCAAGGACACGACCAAGCTGCGCTTCGTGGTGGAGTGATGTCCATGTCCATCCAAGCTGTCACGGATATCGATGTTCTCGCGCTAGCAGTTCGGGACCGGGAGTCACGCCGACTGGTCGAGGAAGCGATTACTGCATATCGCGGAGGAGCGCTCCGCTCCGCAATCATGTCCGTCTGGATCGCGGTCTTGCACGATGTGTTCTCCAAGGCCCGGGAACTGGCTAGTCAGGGAGACGCGGCTTCCATTGCGTTTATTGGAAAGCTCGATAATGCGATCGAGCACAAGAACATCACACAGATGCAGGCACTAGAGCGTGAGCTACTCGATACGGCCAAGGACGATCTACAGCTAGTCACACCCCATGAATTTGAAACGCTCCGGCGAATCCAAGAAGATCGCCACCTTTGCGCCCACCCAGCATTCATCACCGAGGATGAGCTATTTCAACCGTCTCCTGACCTCGTAAGGTCGCATCTCGTTCACGCTCTGCAGTGCCTTCTGGTTCACGCGCCGCTTCAAGGAAAGAGCGCACTTAACCGCTTCAAGGCAGATGTCCTCAGTCCCTCGTTTCCGTCGACCGAGGACGGCATCAGAACCTTCGTATCGGCCAAATACCTGAACCGCTCCAAAGATGCCCTGGTGGCGAACCTTATCAAGGTTCTGCTCAAGGCGCCGTTCCTGGAAGGTGAAGAGGAACTGCTCAGAAAGAAGCGCCAACTTGCATGGACGCTCAGCGAGGTTGCCGCAAAGAAGACGCGGATCTTTGAAGAGATCGCCGGTCCGTTTGTTGGTCAGTTCTTTGACGGCGTAGGTGATGATCGGCTTCTGAATATCTGCGCCTTCATCGGTGCCGAGCCGCAGCTCTGGGGCTGGCTAACCGATCCCGTAAAGCTGCGGCTTGTACGCCTCATCGAGGAGTGTTCGATTGCGGACTTGAAGGACCATCTGGTCTTCGATGCGTTCGCGATCCCTGAGCTGGCCGACACGCTGTTGGCAAAGTTCACGAGCTTCGCGGATCCCGAGCGCATACAGCTCTTGTCCGACAATCCCTGCAGGGAGTTCGTGCCGTTTGGTATCGACATCTACGCGACCGCCGGCAGCTATCGTGATGCGGAGAGGCTTGGACAGACGGTCGTGATCCCTCTCGCTCCGCATTTTGGGGCTGATGACATCGGCCGTTTGCTCGATGCGGTGCTCGGAAACAGCCAGATTTCCTACGCTTCAGTGACGGCGGACGTCCTGCTTGAGGTGTTCAAGCTGACCTCAGCGGCCCTTCCGGCATCGCGAGACCATTGGCAGCGCTTTGTCGACGAGATGACCGCTCAGCATGGCGGCAAGACCGACACGCCGTATTCCTATCCCAGCATTCGCGCGAAGCTAGACGCCGCGTAAAGGCGACACCAATGAGCGACCTTCTGAACCAAAAACCCGAAACGAACAAGCCAGGCGAAGTGGAGTGCTTCGGCATGACCTTCCCGAGCGAGGATGCACGGCGGGAACATTTCCTGGGGCTGTTGGCCGAGATGCTAAAGGGTCCGGCGTTCCGGAACCAGGAGGGCTTTCCGCAAGGGACGGACGACGCGGTCCTGGCCATGTCTGATCCGCCCTACTACACAGCGTGCCCCAATCCTTGGTTGGCGGATTTTGTTGAGCATTATGGGAAGCCCTACGATCCGGACCAGGAGTATTCTCGCGAGCCCATGGCGATCGACGTTTCAGTCGGCAAGACTGACGCGCTTTACAAGGCCCACGGCTACCACACGAAGGTTCCGCACCTCGCCATCGTACCGTCGATCCTGCACTTCACGGAGCCGGGCGACATCGTGCTCGACGGGTTTGCTGGGTCCGGCATGACGGGCGTGGCTGCGCAATGGTGCGGGACTGCGCCAGCGTCCTATCGCCATCAAATCGAGATGGAGTGGAAGAAGGCCGGCATGGCGGCTCCCAAGTGGGGTGCCCGGCGCGCCGTTCTGAATGACCTCTCCCCGGCCGCCACCTTCATCGGCGCCAACTACAACCTGCCGTTTGACGTCGACGCCTTCGCCAAGGCCGGGAAGCAACTGCTTGCGGAAGTCGAGAAAGAAATCGGCTGGATGTATGAGACGCTCCATACCGATGGAAAGACGATTGGGCGGATTGAGTTTACGGTTTGGAGTGAGGTGTTCACCTGTCCGGAATGCGCAGGAGGGATTAACTTCATTGATGAGGCATTAGATGAGAACAATCGAACCCTAGATTGTTTTGCATGCCCTCACTGCGGCGCAGAACTCAACAAAGATAAACTTGAGAGAGTTATGTCGTCTCAGGTCGATCCAGCTACCGGCACTCTTTGGGACAGGATCAAGCTGGAACCTTCGTTCATATCTTATTCTATTGGAAAACAGAAGTTCACAAAGAAACTTGACCGGCGCGATCTTGATGTGCTGGCAAAGATCGAAGGCATTCCTTTGCCATCCACAATGCCGACAGTGCGTTTCCCAATTGAGAAAATGTATCATGGGTCAAGGATCGCGCCAAAGGGGTTTTCGAACGTTCATCATTTCTTCTTGCCGAGGGCTGCGCAAGCCATGGGGCTACTTTGGAAAAAGGCAATGGCATGTGGTGATGATCGCTTGCGAGAAATGCTTCTGTTTTTCGTCGAACAATCAATTTGGGGCTTTTCTGTCCTTAACCGCTACAGTCCCACGCACTTCTCGCAAGTCAACCGCGCTCTGAACGGCGTGTACTATGTGGCATCACAGCATTCAGAGTGTAGCCCTTGGTACAATTTAAGTGGCAAGCTCGATCGACTAGCTAAAGCGTTTCGAACCTACCGTGCTGCTGGCCAATCAGCAGCCATTTCTACGGGCACCGCTGCCAGGCTGCCTCTTTCGGACAACAGTATTGATTACGTATTTACTGACCCTCCGTTCGGGGCAAACATCTTTTATGCCGACCTAAATTTTTTGGTTGAGTCATGGCATGGCGTTACTACCGATGCGCGCCCTGAAGCGATCATGGACAGCTTCAAAGATAAGGCGCTGCCTGAGTATCAACACCTGATGCAGAAGTGCTTCGCCGAGTATCATCGCGTGCTGAAGCCGGGCCGCTGGATGACTGTGGTCTTCTCGAACAGCAAGGCATCGGTCTGGAACGCGATCCAGGTGGCATTGCAGCAGGCCGGCTTCGTGGTCGCCGAGGTGACCGCGCTCGACAAGAAGCAAGGCAGCTACCGGCAAGTCACGTCGACGACAGCAGTGAAGCAGGATCTCGTCATCTCGGTCTATAAGCCGAATGGTGGCCTTGAAACCCGTCTCGCCGAGCGCGGTGCCGCGCCCGAGTCGGCTTGGGACTTCGTCGAAACCCATCTCAGGCAATTGCCGGTTTCGAAGGTGAAAAGCGGGATCCTCGAGATTGTCGTCGAGCGCGATCCCCGGCGCATCTACGACCGGATGGTGGCGTGGTTCGTGCGCCACGACTTCCCTGTTCCGCTCTCGACAGAGGAATTCCTCGACGGACTACGCAACCGCTATCCCGAGCGCGACGGGATGGTGTTCCTCCCCGAGCAGGTCGCCGACTATGACCGAAAGCGCGCGCAAGCGGCCCAGGCTCCTCAGATCGAACTCTTCGTCTCGGACGAGCGCTCTGCCATCGACTGGCTGACGGATTTCCTCCGCAAGCGCCCGTCCACATATCAGGACGTGCATCCCGAGTTCACGGTCCAGATGGGCGCCGGGTGGCGCAAGCATGAAGAAAAGTCCGAACTCGCCACACTGCTCGAAGACAACTTCCTGCAGTATGACGGCAAAGGCGATGTCCCGAACCAGATCCACAGCTACCTTTCGACGAACTTTAAGGATCTGCGCGGTCTGGAGAAGGACGACCCGCGGCTGAAGGCCAAGGCGAAGGACCGTTGGTACGTCCCCGATCCGAGCAAGGCGAAGGATCTGGAGCAAAAACGCGAGCGGTCGCTGCTGAAGGAGTTCGAGAGCTACAAGTCTGCGCCCGGCCGAAAGCTCAAGGAGTTTCGGCTTGAGGCGCTTCGTGCGGGCTTCAAGGCCGCGTGGGGCGCTAAGGACTACAAGACCATCATCGGCATCGCCCAGAAGATCCCCGAGGAGGCGCTGCAGGAGGATGAGAAGCTGCTGCTCTGGTACGATCAGGCGCTCACCCGCATGGAGGCTGATGCGTGACGCATGCGGACGGTGCACCCGGTATCGGCGCGTGGTGCTGGCATGAGAGGCATGCCGCACCCTGCCGTGTCGTTGATCGGGAGGAGATCTGGGGCGAGACCGCCTATCGGGTCTGGCTGCCCGGGAAGGACGCCGTCGTTCGCGCCCGTGCCGCTGACCTGGCGTCGCTTGATACCGTCCAGCCTACGGTCGAACACATCCTACACACCGCCGCGGCGGCGAAGCTGCTCGACGCGCTGGAGGAAAACCTACTCCTCGCACCCATCCAGTCGAGCGTCGTACCGCTGCCGCACCAGCTCTACGCGCTGAACCGCGCCATGAGCCGGGATCGGATCCGCTATTTGCTTGCGGACGAAGTTGGTCTCGGCAAGACGATCGAAGCCGGTCTCATCCTGCGCGAGCTGAAGCTGCGCGGCATGGCGAAGCGGATTCTTGTCGTGGCGCCGAAGGGTCTGGTCCGACAATGGCAGGCCGAGATGCGATTGCATTTCGGCGAGAGCTTCCAGTTTATTGAACCCTCAGAACTCTCGGCCTTCCGCCAATGGCGAAGCGACGAGGAAAACCTCTGGAGGCTGCATGATCAGGTGATCTGCTCGCTCGACTCTGTGAAACCCCTCGAAGGCCGCCGTGGCTGGAGCCTTGAGCAGCTAAGCACCTACAACAGGGAGCGTTTCGAGGATCTGATCTCAGCGTCGTGGGATTTGGTGATCATTGACGAGGCCCACCGAATGGGCGGGAGCACAGACCAGGTCGCACGCTACAAGCTGGGCGCCGAGCTGGCGGAAGCTGCGCCATATCTGCTTCTGCTGTCTGCAACACCGCACCAGGGCAAGACCGATCAGTTCCACCGGCTGATGCAGCTGCTCGACCGGGATGCCTTCCCGGACGAAAGCAGCGTGACCAGCGAGCGGGTCGCTCCCTTTGTCGTGCGTACAGAGAAGCGACTTGCGATCGATGCGGACGGCAAGCCGCTCTTCAAGCCACGCATCACCCGACTTCAGCCGGTCGCATGGCGGGATCAACATACGGCGCAGAGAAAGCTCTATGAGGCGGTCACCAACTATGTCCGCCACGGCTACAACCAGGCCATGGCCGCGAAGCAGCGGCACATCGGTTTCCTGATGATCCTGATGCAGCGCCTCGTAACGTCGAGCACGGCCGCCATTCGGGCGACACTCGAAAAACGCCAAGCCTTGCTGGACGAACCGCAGCTTCAGCCATCCTTGTTCGAAACGGCCGACGTGGACGAATGGGCTGAGCTGGACGGCCAGACCCAGGTGGATCTCGCCATCCAGACCAAGGGCTGGGAGATGGAAAAGGCTGAGGTCGACACCCTGCTCGACCTGGCTTGCGTCACGGAGGCACAGGGGACGGACGCCAAGGCTGAGGCGCTTCTCGAGCTGATCTACACGCTTCAGCAGGAAGAAAATGATCCTGAGTTAAAGGTGCTGGTCTTCACCGAATTCGTACCCACGCAGGCCATGCTTGCGGAATTCCTCGAAACCCGCGGATTTTCGGTCGCCACCTTGAACGGAAGCATGGATCTCGAAGCGCGAACCCGGGCGCAGAAATCGTTTTCCCAGGATATCCGTATTCTGATCTCAACGGACGCTGGCGGCGAGGGCTTGAACCTTCAGTTCTGTCATATCATCGTGAACTTCGATATGCCGTGGAACCCGATGCGGGTGGAACAACGCATCGGCCGCGTCGACCGTATCGGGCAGCCGCACGTCGTGCGTGCCATCAACTTCGTCCTTGAAGACACGGTTGAGCATCGCGTGCGCGAGGTCCTGGAAACGAAGCTTGCCGTTATCGCTGACGAGTTTGGCGTAGACAAAGCATCTGACGTCATGAATTCGAGCGAACCTGAAACGCTCTTTGATGCGCTGTACATTGCAGGTCTGCAAAACCCCGATACGATCGATACGGAATGCGACGCAGCGATCACGGAACTCAGATCATCGATCGCCAAGTCGCGCGAAAAGAGCGACCTCCTATCCAACGACCACAATCTTGTCGCCGACGATGCCAAAAAATGGCGCGATCACCCGGCGCAGTACTGGTTAGAACGCGCGGTGATAAAGGGGCTTCCAAAGAAGGGCGGCCATGCGGAAAAACACCCGCCATTCTGGGTTATCCATTGGACGGACAAAGACGTATCTTCCAAGGTTTGCTTTGACGCCAGAACGGCTGAAGCTCACCCGGAAGCCGAATGGGTGACGCTTGAAGACCCTCGCGCTCGCGCCCTAGTCTCAGACCTCCCTATCGCCGTACCCGGTCAGCCGATCGCCGCGATACGTCTTGATGGATTACCAGAGACAATCTGCGGAACGTGGTCCCTATGGGACGTCTCATTATCCGCTAACGAATTTAGCGCCCGTCGGCTCATTCCCATATTTCTCAATGCTGAAGGCCGCGTCTTCTCGCCGACCGCCAAACGGGTTTGGGACCTCCTTCTGACGGAACAAATCCATATAACGGGATCAATTGCCGACGAGCGCACGCAGCGCGTTTTCGAGCAATCTCGAACAGCGGCTGTCAGCGTAGGTGAGCAACATTTCGCCGCTCTTGCAAAGAGCCACCACGCCCGCATCAAAGAAGAACGAGAAAAAATCCAAAGCGCCTTTGAGGCTCGCTATCAAGCGATCGGGCGGCTCGGCCTTGAAAACGTTCGCGCCTTCCGCCGGAAACAACTGAAGGCCGATCACGAGGCGCGTTTAGCGGATCTGGAAGCTGCGGAGACGTTCACTCCAGTGCTGAACGCCATTCTTGTTCTGCACATCGGCGAACAACACTCAGATGACTGAGTGGTTCAATCACATTACTCGCGAGTTCGCTGCGGATCTTTCCCGCTTATGGATTGCTTCCGACCCGGATAATCTTCTCCTGGACGAAATAATCCTTAGTAAACTCAACAGAACGGGATTTGAAGTTCTCCCGTTTGAAGACCCGATTGTATTTCGCGCGCAATACGAAGAGCGCTTTCGTAACGAATGGGATAAAAACCACAACTCGTCCGCGAAAGCACTAATCTTGCACGTTCGAGATGGAGATGTCGACGAGCTTCCTTGGGACTATCTGAAATCCGCACGCATCGTAAAACTGAGCCTGGCGGACCTTCTTCCGAACCTCAGCTATCCGGTCATCCGAAAACTCGCATCAGCTCACCATGAGGCGCTTTTTAAGGCGTATCAGCAACACACTTCAAATCCGATTGGAGACAAAGAGACCAAAACATTCCTGCTCGTGCACATCTTTCGGTTTTTGCCGTCAATGATCGACCGACCCGAAGATTTCTGGAGAGAGCTATTACGGCTTCACTATCGCGCCGAGGAACTTCCTATTTTTCTCGCTCAACATGCTGCTGATTCCTTCGACAGCAACGGCAGTCTTTCTTGCCTTCCGTTAGCTGAACTTTTTGCCGATCGGAATTTTCTGGCCCGATACGTTCAGAACGCGTGGGAGTCGTTTCTTCTTGAACGAGGAGCGACCTTCAGCTCTCATCATATTGAACGGTCGACGCCAAACGCCGTTACATATCCAATCCCGTTTGAGCATCCTGACGTTCGCGTCATCATCGACAATATGTTTCTCGAAGGTCTTCTTGAACCCGTATCCGTCGAAAACCTGCCCGCAGAATTCCCGGCTTGGGCTCAAGTCGGAACGCTTCAGGACGCAAACGCTGTTCGACTGTTTGTCGTAAAGTCAATCGAAAAATCTGCCGCCGATACGCCCGATCAAAACGCATCGTATCGATCCTGGTTGGAATTCGCCGAGCAGATTGGCGCTCTCCTCTACCGATTTCACCGTCTCACGCCGCCTGATGCGATGAGATTACGGCCAAAGGTCCAGGAGCTGCTCAAGAACGCCGACGAACGACTCAAAGAGTGGTGCATGCAGCATTATGAGGCGCTGTCATCCCTTCCAGCGTCTCGCGCACCTGTCATGCTCCATCATGTCCCGCGCTTTCTTAGTATGCGCAGGAAAGATCATTCTCAACGCATCGCATTGCTCGTGTTCGACGGCCTCGCCCTTGACCAATGGGCGCAAATCCGTGAGTTTCTAGATACTCAGCATAATAATTTCCTTTTTGAGGAATTCGCCAGCTTTGCATGGCTTCCAACATTGACGGCAGTCTCGCGACAGGCGTTGTTCTCAGGACGCCGCCCGAGAGAGTTCGCAAAGTCGATCGATACCACGTCAAAAGAACCCGCTTTGTGGTCTGAATTCTGGAAAGAAGATGGGCTTAGACAAAGCGAAATTCACTATCGAAAAAGTCTTAAACGCGTTAACCAACTTGCCCAGCTTGAAGACGAAATTTCAAATGAATCTGTGAAGGTCTCTGGCGTGGTCGTCGACATGATCGACGAATTCGTTCACGGGGCGCATCTGGGCAAGCGCGGCCTATTAAGTCAGATTACAGACTGGTGCCAAACTGGTTTTGTCGATCAGCTTTTCCGGCTTTACGCAAGACACGGGTATCAAATCTATGTCACGTCAGACCATGGAAACCTAGATGCGGAGGGCGCCGGGCGGCTATCGCAAGGCGCTATTACAGAGACGAGCGGGGAGCGAGTACGGATCTATCGCAGCCGTGAGCTCGCCGCCACGATTCCGGAAGACAGCACGGGCTTCAAACTCGAGCTCGCAGGCCTGCCCGCTGATTTTGTTCCTTTTTTCGCCGAAGCCCGGAAGGCGTTTGTCAGGTCCGGCGATGAGATTGTCGCACATGGCGGAATTTCGATAGAAGAGCTGATCGTGCCCTTCGTGAGGGTCCGTATCGAAAGCCCTTCAGAATGATCACTGACACGCCGCACATCGGCTTCGACCGATTCATAAGCCTTGAATGGGCCGCCGCCGCATTGCGCGTGCGAGCCGGCTTCAGTTCTCAGGATGACTTTAAGGCATGCATCTCTGAGGCCGGCCTCAGCCCTGCGGCTAAGAAAAAGACGATCACGGTTCTGAACAGGCTTTGGCTTCTTCCGCTCCCGGATCTTGATGAGTTCGCAAGTCGCGGCGTCGCTATTTTTCGCAAGGAACCGGACGTTTCTGTCGCCGCTCTAACCTGGGGCATGGCGATCACAACTTATCCGTTTTTTGGTCAAGTAGCAGAAATTATCGGCCGTTTGACATCTTTACATGGTGATTGTTCGTCTGCTGACGTTCATAGAAGAATGGCTGAGAAATATGGTGAGCGCGAGGGTACGCGCCGTATGACCAATATGGTCATTCAATCGCAGCAAGACTGGGGATGCCTTGCCCGATACGACAATAAGCGTCGAATTCGTCGCGAGCCCAGGATTTCAGTGACGAGCACCGCAGCCATCGAATGGATCATTGAGGCTTGCCTCCGGTATTATCGAAGACCGATTCCCGTTGAGACAATTCCAAGCGCACCGTTGCTCTTTCCGATTGATTTTGGAGCGCCCATGGCGACGATCGTCGCCGGTTCAGGCCACCTTGAACTCCGCCAGCAAGGCTCAATGTCCAGTATGATCTCACTGCGGAGTGCCGGCTAAGAAAAGTTCAGGTGCCCCGGGCGGTCCGGTAGGACCGCGGTCCCTACCGCATTCCCGAGAGAGCGTCCGTAAATACGTCAGCGCTCCGTCAAAACACATCCACCTGATTTGCGCTGAGTTCTCTTCGCCTTGTCGCCCCATCGGGTCCTTGAAGCAATCCGCTCAAGCCTGAACGGCGGCGAGCGCCCGTCAACGGCCAGCCCGCGCCAGGGGCTGACGCCCCCCGTGTCGGCCTGTTGACCGGCGCTCTCTCCGGCCGCCGTCCCTCTTCTTTCGCGTCCTCAAGACCCGATGAGCGAAAGGAGAAAGCCATGACCAAGGACGCAAACCGCAAAGATGTCTATACACGGATCACCGATCAGATCGTTTCAAGCCTTGAACGGGGCGTGAAGCCCTGGACCCAGCCCTGGCGCGCGCCCCATGGGGCGGGACCGGTCTCCAGGCCCCTCCGGCATACCGGCGAAGCCTATTCCGGGATCAACGTCCTCAGCCTTTGGGCCTCCGCCATGGAGCGCGGATACTCGGCGCCCATATGGATGACCTTCAAGCAGGCCCTCGATCTCGGCGGGGCCGTGCGCAAGGGCGAGAAAGGCTCTCCCGTCGTCTACGCGGGATCCCTCAACCGTACGGAGACCGATGAGACATCCGGCGAGGACGTCGATCGGGTGATCCCCTTCCTGAAAAGCTACACCGTCTTCAACATCGATCAGATCGACGGCTTGCCCGAGCGGTTTCACGCCAAGGCCGAGACGGGGCGCAATCCTGACGCCCGGCTCCGCGAGGCCGATGCGTTCTTTGAACGGACGCAGGCGGATATCCGCCATGGAGGCGGCGCGGCCTTCTATGCGCTGGATGCGGATCAGATCCGAATCCCGGCCTTCGAGGCCTTCCGAAGCGCCCATGATTATTACGCGACCCTCGCCCATGAATGCGCCCACTGGACCCGTCATCCCTCCCGTCTTGATCGCGATCTCGGCCGCAAGCGCTTCGGCGATGAAGGCTACGCCCGCGAGGAGCTCGTCGCGGAGCTGAGCGCCGCCTTCCTGTGCGCGGACTTGGGCCTCGAGCTTCGGGACCGGGACGACCACGCCGCCTATATCGGCTCCTGGCTGAAGGTCCTCAAAGACGATGCGCGGGCGATCTTCACCGCCGCCGCCCACGCCCAGCGGGCCGTCGATTATCTGCACGGGCTGCAGGCTCGGGAGGGCGCGATGGCTTGAGCGCCGTGCGGGGCGCAGGCGGTCGTCCGCCTGCGCCTGTTCAGCTGGGCGCCGCCGGGAAGAGCCCCGGCATCCAATCCGAGGCGAGATCGGCCGGAAACCCGAGCGTCAGCGGCGCGCGGGTGGAGAGGGATTTGAGGACGCCGCGGTCCATGAGCGCCGCCGTCACCCGCCGGGCGCTTCGCTCGCTCGCCGCGATGACGCCCGGGACGTCGCCGCGGGCGAGTTCGCCGCGAAAAAGAAGCGCCTCCAGGATCGCATCCGACTTGGCGGGGATCTCGCCGGTCGCCATGGCGGTTCCGGCCCATTTGAGGATGCGGGCGCGGAGTTTCCTCGGCTCGACGAGGCCTTCCATGAAGTCGACCTGGTCGATGGCGGTCGTGAGGAAGAACGCCGTGAACTGCGCGAGCGCGCCTTCGCTCAAGGACCCGCGGCCGTCGAGATCGCCCCGGCGATCCCCGTCGCAGGCCTGAAGGTGCTGCTTATAGGCCTGCTCATAGCGGGCGAGGCCGCGCGCCACCGACCAGAGGCCGTCCGTCTGCAGACGCTCCCGGAAGATCGCATAGGACATGAGCCGCGCGACCCGGCCGTTGCCGTCGAGAAACGGGTGGATCCAGAGGAGCCGATGGTGGGCGGCCGCCGCCGACAGGATCCCGTCGGTCTTGCCAAGGCCGCGATAGGCCTCCTCGAAGCGCTTGAGGAAGCGCGGCAGGTCCTCCGGGCCCGGGGGGATGTGGCGGCCGACCCGCACATGGTCCTCGCGCAGTCCGCCAGGGACAACGCGCCGCGTCTCGCCCGTCTCCGGGTTCTCCGCCAGAAGAAGGCTTTCGGGAAGATCCGCGCAGAAGCGTCGGTGGGTCTCGAGAAGCCCGTCGAGGCGCGTCGCCCGCCCGTCGAGGCCGCCGGCGTCGATCCAGGCCTGGACCTCGATATGGGCCTTCGCTTCGAGCTGCAGGTCGCGCTGTTTCGGGTCGGCGCTGTAATCGTTGTTGAGGGCGCGCTCGATGTCGATCGGATGGGTGTCGTGGCCCTCGATGAGGTTCGAATAATAGCAGTTCATCGAGCGGACGAGCTCGGCGAGGGAGACGCGCAGGCCCGCGGGCAGGCCGCTGCGGAAGGCGGCGGATTTTTCGGCGAGCTCGATGGCGAGGTCCGAGAGCCGCGCGCGGTCGCGGTTCTCCGAGCTCACCAGCATCGGCTCCATGAGGCCGACGGATTGCGGGGTGATGGCCATCTCTTTGGCCGGTTCCTTGTCCGGGTCTGAGATCTTCATTATCGCCATGATATCATAACTCTAGAGAGTATTGGGTAAAAAGTTCGGCCGGCGATCTGGCCGGTTCCATGGCCGGTTTCCTGTCCGGTTTCGCGGCTCGCCGTCCAAGGCCGCCTTCCCTCCGCGCTGATCGTCGGCGCGCGCGGCGGGGGCCGGCGTATCGGGGCTTCCGTCCGGGGCGAGGTCCTTGCGTTCGATGGGCGTCCCTCGCGCGTGAGTTCTTCCTCCTTGCGATCCGAAGTCGACGCCGTTGTCGCAGAGGCGCGCGGATCCCCTCCGGCGCGCAATGGCCAGCCCGCGCCAGGCCCGCTGAAGCGGGCCCCGTGTCGGCCATGCGCGTCCGCTCATCCGCCTCCGCTCCCTTTCCGGCGTCGGCTCGCAATGAAGCGAAGCCCGCCAAAGGAAAGGACCCATCCATGAAGAAGAATAATCATACCCCTGAAGACAGGAAGGACCCTCAAGACCAAGAGGCCCCCAAGGGCGCCCGACCGAGCAACCGGCTCTGGCTGGTGCAGGGCGACGGCGAGGACGCGAGCTGGACGGAGATCTCCGCCTTCTGGCCCACGAAGAAGAAAAACGGCCTCTCGGCGAGCCTCACCCAGCCGCTCCCCTTCCTCGACCCGAACCGACCGGCCCGGCTCGTCCTCCTCCCCGCCGAATTCAAGGACGGCGGCCGCGCCAAGGAGGCGGGGCGATGAGCGGCGCCCGCAACGCACAGGCGATCGCGGTCCGGAACGACCGGTTCCGCGGCGCCCTCTGCCGCCGCCTCGAAGCGCCAGGCGACCTCCCGGGGCGGCTCGTCCTCACCTCGGGCGTCGCTCGGCTGCAGCCGGACCTTCTCTATAAGGTTCTCGCCC
The DNA here is from genome assembly GCA_964342855.1 of uncultured Caulobacterales bacterium. Lineage (GTDB taxonomy): Bacteria > Pseudomonadota > Alphaproteobacteria > Caulobacterales > Parvularculaceae > JBCBJX01. The sequence continues at coordinate 115,671 of CAYFIB010000002.1, read as the reverse complement.
GCGTAGCGTGTTTCCAGGACTTCACCGAGGCGAACGATCCCTATTGCGAACATGATTTCGGGAGCTTCGATCTCGAGGGGATCGGATCCCTATTCTGGAAGATCGACCGCTACGCCGATGCGTGCTGTCGCCTCGGATCGGACAACGCCGACGGCGCGCGAAGCCATCGGGTGCTGACGATCATGCTCGCGGACGAGTACTGAAGTCCGTGCGGCCGCCCCTTAGCGGCGGCCGTACTTTCATTCGCCCCAGGTCCAGGCGCCGTCCGGGCCGCGGCAGGCGCGCGCGAGGACCGGGCCCCTCTCGCCGCAGCGCAGGGCGAGCCGGCAGGTCCGACCGCCCGAGAGATGCGGCGGGCTCACCCAGGAGGGCGCGCAGAAGGCCTGCTTGCCGAGGAGCCAGCCCTCCTCGACGGCGCGCATGCGCTCGAGGCGGCCCGGATGAACCTCGGTCTCCAGAATCGAGAACATCTGCGTCATCCGGTGCGCCTGCTCCATGGTTCCGCCGAGCTTTGCGACGATGAAGCCGGCGAAGCGGTCCGCCTCAAGCTCCTGGTCGTGCTGCGGACGATTGTTCACGAGCACGTGCCCGCCCACATGATGGCCGATCTCATGGGCCATTATGGCGATCTCGTACCAGTTGACGACGCCGTCCGCCCACTGAAACCGCGCCCCGTCGTAGACGATGACCCGTCCGTACTCGCCGTCGATCTTGCGGACCGCGGCGTAGGCGATCGGGCTGTTCTCGAAATCCGCCTCGCGGACGATGAAGTTCGGCTCAAACCCGCCCGCGTCGGCGATGAGGGCGACGACGCGCAGGGCTTCCGACGAGGCGGGCCGGAGGTTCGAGCCCTCGTCCGCCGGAACGCCGGGACCGCGCAAGGATCGGACGAACACGATCAGCGCGATGAGGAGGATGACGCTGATGATCGCGACGATGATGCGCAGCTTCGTCATGGCCGCGCGCCTTAAGGCGCAGGATGCGCGTCGCAGACGAGAAGATCGTCCGGCATCCGCACGCATCCCTTCGGGGCGTCCCGTCCCAAGGCGGCCGTCACGCCGCCCGCCCCTTTCCCGCCGCCGAACAGATCCACCACGACGAGGACGCCGAGGAACCCGAAGAACAGCCCCCAGCATCCCATCGTCAGCGCCCGCCGTGCGAGCGCGTCGAAGTCGATCCTACGTTTCCTCGTCCTCGCCATCGCGATCCCTCATATGCGTCTGCTCGCCGCGGATCATCGCCTGCATCATGCGCACGGCCTCCTCGTGGCTTCCTTGTTTGCGCAGGCCGGCGAGGGCCATGTTCGCAATAAGGATCTCACCGACGGATTTTGTAAGGATCGCATCGGTGGCGAGCTCCTCGCTCGTCTTCCCGCTCGCGGCGATCATCAGAAGGAAGAGGACGACCGCCGGCGCATAGTCGACGCCGAAGCCCGCGACGATGAAATGGGCGTACTCGGTCCAATAGGCCGTGATGAGGCCGAAGGCGCTCTTGCGCTCGAAGTACGGGAGCGCCGTCTCGGCTTCGCCTGCGACGGCCGCCGACGCCGCCCTGAGGGACCGGGTCGTCCCGTCAAGATCGGCGCGCAGGCGGGCGATCGCCGCGCGCTGTTTCGCTTCGGTCTGCGGGTTCGCCGAATACCGCTCCCGGCTGTCGATCTCCTGGGGAAGGCGCGCGAGCACGCGGTCCAGGCGGTCGAGGATGCCGGCCGGCGACATCTCGGCGAGGCCGAGGCGCGCCTCGTCGAAGACGCGCGCGTACCGGTCAAGGCGTTCCGGATACGGCGCGCCGTCGTCGATGACGGACCGCAGCCCGTCGATCCGCTCGGAGACAATGTCGGCGTGGGCGCGGGCGGCGCCGAGGTCGCGCTCGGCGGCGTCGGCGAGAGCCGCCAGCGCCTCGGAAATCGCGAGCTGCGCGCCCTCCACCGCCCCGTCTCCCGGGATCCCGGAGTAGGCCCCGAATTCATACTCGTCCGTATGGGCGTCAAAGAACTTGTCCGCTTCCGTCCTGAGGTCCGGAATGAGCGCCTGCGCGGCCCGCAGGTCCGCAAGACGTGAGGCGAGCGCCGTTTCGACGGGGCGCACGGAGCGGTGAAGATGCATGATCGCCGCGCTCTCGCCGGTCATGGCGATGACGTTCGGGACGCAGGAGAAGTACCCGACGGCCGCCATGAAAGCCGCGAGGACCCCAAGGCTCCCGAGGCGCGCGCCCGTCGTCATGCGCTGGAGCATGGTCGCGAAGGCGACCGTCCAGCCGCCCCAGATGATGACGCCGATGACGACGGCGAAGACGAGCGCGAGGGCGTGGTCGCTGAAAACCTCCGCGTCGAAGGACCATCCCCGGAAGCTGAGATAGCCGGTCGTCGGCGCCTGCACGAGCAGGAGGACGCGGACCGGTCTGTAGGTGTTGTTCAGAACGTCGCCGACAATGCTCATGGCTCCCCTCGCGCGCCGCTTCACACGGACGGTATCGAGGCTCGACGCGCCCGCTCCTCGCGGGCCCCTCGCCGGCTCAGGCGGCCGGCAATTCGCCGGTCGCGGCCGGCCAGTCCTTGTCCGGATTGACCGCGACGCCGATGTTCTTGCCATGGGTGTCGAGGCGAGCCTGAAGACGCGCGCGCAGGGCGAGCGCGCGCTTCTCCCCATAGATCGCCATCACGTCCTTGCGCTCGCCGAGCTGCTCGATGACGAGGTGATAGCTCTTGGCGAAGAAGTACTGCCGGCGCGCCGTGCGGCCGTTCTTGTGGGCCCCCTGTTGAACGCGCTTCACGCGTTCGGCTTCCATTTCCGCCAGATCATGGGAGAGGAGCGCGAAGCTGAGCGGCACGTTGCGGTCGAAGGCGCGGTCCCACAAGAGCGCGCTGACCGTCACCGCGTCGTCAGTAAACGTGATCGTCCGCCGACACCGGAAGAGGCTCGCGAACAGGATGAGGCTCGCGACATAAGCGGCGACGACCGCGCTGAGCCCGAGGCCGACATCCGCCCACCGCACCGGCCACCGCTCGATGAGAAGGACGATCGCGCTGACGCTGGCCGCGAAGGCGACGAGGCGCGCAGCCCATTTGCGGGCCTTCGCCCCCCTCGGCCCCAGCGCGGAAATCTCCTCCGTGTGGACGTCCTTCAGCGGCCGAAGCTTGGACTGCGGCGCGCCGATAAGTCTTCCGAGATGGTCGAGCATGAGATCCTCCTCTCGCGCGCGATGCGCGCCGAGGAGGATCTCTCACAATGGGAGGGCGCCTTTTCCTCGCCTGCCCCTCGCAGCGTCTAATCCTCGAGGAAGAGAACGCTCCTCCCCCGATCGGAAACCGTATTGCGCAGGCTTTCAGGATCGATCCCGAACTCGGTCTTTAGAAACCTGATGTCCGAAGCCTCAAGATATTTGATGTCGCTGTTCCGAACGACTTCCGGGACCCGTTCCTCACGCACATAGATGACGCGGGACGATAGGACCTGGTCGACCGTCCCCGTCTCGTCCCGGGGACGGGTGTATTTGCGCGTGACGAGCGCGCGGAAATAATCCGAGCCGGGCGCTGACTTCTTACAATAAAGGTAGATCGGCTTGCGGACGGCCGGTCCGTACTCCACTCCGAAGCAGCAGAAGGCGTCGCCGAAAGGAACGATGACCCCGCGCTCCGTCTGCTCGTTCGTATGCGCCAGGGTCTCCGCCTCGCCGAAGCGGCCGGCGAAGCGCGGCGCGACGCCGCCCGGCCCCGGCGGCGTGATCTCGAAGCGTCCCGAAACCATGTCGTATTCGACGCCCTGGCGGGCGGTCCGACGCTTCCGGGCGGAGAACCGGAAAAACCGATAACGGCCCGCGTACTCGGCGCAAAACTCGGCGACGTCCTTATCGGTCAGCATCGCGGCCGACCGGATCTCATTGTCGAAGACCGCGAAACTGTCGTCCTCGGCGACGAGATCGGACTGAAACAAAAATGCGTAAGCCGGCTTGATCCAGGGATCGAGCACGTCGCCGTGCTCGTCGAAGGCGCGCTTCACATATCGGACGATGTCCTTCTGACGCTGCTTCGACTTACGCTGGTAGAGGTCAGACAGCGCCTTCGCGCTCATCCCGCAGGCGTCCAGCATGGTTTGACGATTGAGAATCTTACGCGCCGCCGCATAGTCGATCAGGGTCCGTAAGGCGCGGGTTTCAGCGTCATTAAGCTCTCCGGTGCTCGTCGGGTCTTTCACCATTCGCTGGCCTCGTCGTCCGAAACTGGTCCTCTAATCGGAATTTTTCCTCCGAACATTCCATTCTAAGGGCGAGATTTCCGACTTTTCCAAGTGAAAAATTTCCTGCGTAGAGCGATTTTTTTGAAGCGCATATCTGGCGCTCTATGGTCGGCACGCCGGCATTGCCTCCTTAGTCGTCCGACCCTTTCGAGACGAACTCAGCGCATCGATCGACCGCCGCCGACGCTTCGTTGATGCTCGAATTTTCATATTAATTACAACAACATGCCGATTTAAAGACGGGCTGCTGAGTGTATTATCGCGCGCGATTAGCAGCATACGGCGGATCCCTAGGGAGATACGCTCTTCGCTACAGACAGGTCCATCCGTCATCTGATTTGCGGAAGTTCGACGGCGCCGCGATGCAGCAGAACGGTGCGTCGCCTTCGGTCCGGCTGATTCGCATCATTCCGCTAGTGGCGTTTTTCGGAAAACGGTTTCTACTACGAGATGGCCGCTCATCTGGGGGAGGCGGTCGCGGACGGCGAAGTCCAAGGGAAGCGGCAACTTCCCATCGCCGTCCGCTGTAGCAGCGCCGCGAGGCCGGCGAACCGCGCTCGCGACATCCCCCTTCGCGCACATGGCGCCCGGGATGTCAATCGGGGACCCGGCCTCGCCTTTGACTTCATGCGAAGGGAAGGTGAGATGACGACGACGACACGGATTAAACCAAACGAGCGATGTTCATCGCGGGAGGCCCCGTGATGAATTGGAAACAGCAGGCCATCGCCTTTGCGGCTTCAATGCTGTTCATGGCGCTTTATCGGGCGAACGGGCTCGGCCTCAGCGTCATGTACAACGACATGATGGCGGATCCGGACGCGGACGGCGATCATGGCGTCGACGATAACGCCTTGTGGTCGCAACTCGTAGGATCGGTTTCACGCAAGACCGGGCTCCGCAAGAGAACCCGCCTCGGCGCGGACCGTTTCAGACAGCTCGTGCGCTTCGTCCATCAGCACGGGTACGCCGTTGAAACGCTCATCCGGTCTCACGAGGCCGACATGTCCGTCGCCCCTCAATGGGGCGTCGGCTTCGGCGATCCGGATCGGCTACGCTACCTGATCGACGGACTGTTCTTCGGCTCCATGGAGACCTCTTTCGGCCTGCGGAAGGTCCTCGCCCAGGTCCACCTGACGAACGATGATCCCGCCTTCCGTGCACGGATCATCGTCATCGACTACCACCGTGAAGACGACGAAACGCACGCGGCGCTTCTCGGTCGTGCGTCCACCCTCGCCTTCGACGCTTACAGCGTCGAGGACGCCTTCGCGGTCTTCTCTGAAGAGGACGGCCGCGTCTTTGGGCTCGCCTCGGGCGAGGTCTGGACCGCGGACGCCCTCCGGTGGCGCATCCGCGAGACGGACGGTCGACGGACCGCCTGCACCGGGCTCACCCTGAAGACTCCGGACGGGACCGCCGACATGAAATGGGTCGAGACCGCGGGGCTCGTCGGCTCGGTCCTGCCGCTCTTGCGGCGAGTCGATGCTCTCGAGACCCGCTCGATCGCGGCTGAATGATCAGACTGCGCTAAGAACCGTTTCAGGGGGTGTCGAACGTCCCCTGAAACACCGTCCAGGTCGGCGCGGACGGGTCGTAGTACTCCACCCGCTGAAGAACCATCGGATTGTACCGGCCCCAGATCACCATCTGCCGGCGCAGCTCGTCCTCCCGGCCGAACACCCGGCGGATCTCGTCTGGAGACATGAGGCTGAAGGATTGAGCGTCCTCGGTTCGCCCCGACAGCCCCTTGGCGCGTTCCTGGGGCCCGGCTTCGGCCTTGCGCGTGGCGAGAACCCGGGTCTCCCCAAGCCGACGCGACAGATACTCCGTCGTCATGACGTCGGTGTTCCCGAAGGCCTGGAACACCCCGGAGTTCGCCGCGAAGGATTCCCACCGATCGCCGTAGAGGCTCTGACCCTGCCCCCAGTCCTGCAGGATCACCCAGAGCTTCACCCCGAAGGAGGCGACCTGCCCCGCGGCGTCCTGCAGGGCGGTCATGGGGCCGAGCACCGGAAACTCGTCGAGGCAGGCGAGCACCGGCGCCGCGGGCCTCGTCTCCTCACGCTCCATGGCGTCGAGGAGCTGGTTGATCATCAGCCGAAGCCAGCGATTGCACATGCCCATGCGCATCGCCGGCAGGCAGAGATAGACCGAGAGCCCGTCCGGATCCCGCTTCAGGTCCCTCAGATCGAAATCATGGCCGGCGAGCACGTCCCGCATGGACCGATAATCGAGGAACTGGGTGTGCCGGTTCGCCGTGGACAGAACGCTTCCCCGCTCGTTCTCCGGCTTGTCGTAGAACCCGCGCACCGCGCCTTCGATGGCGGCCGCGTCGTCCTCAAAGCCGTCCGAGGCCAGCCGATCGGCGGCCGCGAGGACGCGTTTCGGGACGGCGTACTTGCCGGCGTCGTCGGTATTGAGGGCGTTGCGGATGAGGGTACGGACGGTTCCGAGATGCCGGCGGGCGTCCTCGACGTCGTCGCCGAGAGCGACATAGAGCATGAGCCCCGAGATGAGCGCCGCCGCGCTCTCGTTCCAATGGGGATCGCGCTCTTCCTTCGAGCGGACGATCAAGGCGTCGGTGATCTGAACGGCGTCCTCGATGAGAAACGGGTTCTCGGCGGTCAGAACCGAAAGCGGGTTGTACCGCGCCCGCATCCCCGCCGCGGCGCCTTTGGCGCGCTTGAACGGGTCGAGCACGAACACCTTCTGGCCAAGCTCCCGGCGACGGCGGGCCGTCACGCTTGCGAGCTCGCCCTTCGGGTCGATGCAAAAGGTCGACCCGTCATAGAAGAGAAGATTGCTTATGACGCCGACGGACTTTCCGGAACGCGAGCCGGCGACCGTCATCATGTGCCGGTTGTCTTCGATGCCGAGAAGCCGCTCGCCGATGCGGCCGATGAGGATCTTGCCGCCGGGATCGTCGGGGTCGTAGGCGAGGAGAGGATGGCGGGCGATATCCTCCGGGTTCATCCACCGCGCCTGAGGCGGAAGCTGGTCCTTCAGGAACTTGGTCGCGACGCCCCGCGGCACGCCGCTCATCAAGTCGCCGAACGGATCTGATTTCGCCATGAGCGCCTCCCGCGCTTGGAGAAGTGAGGTTACGGAAATCCGGGCGGACGTCGCCCATGAAAAAGGCCGGGAAACCCCGACCTTCTCTCATTCAGCGCCTCGCGTCGCGGGCTTCGTCAGCGCTCGCGGGGCTGGGACCGTTGAGAGCGATCTTCCTTCCGAGGCCCGTGGCGGCCGCCATTGGTCTGATCCGCCTCGCGCTGAGGCTGAGCCTGCGCCTCCGAAGAGGGCCCGCGGTCGTTCTCGCGATTCCAGATGAGCCCCCAGGCCCCTGACGCCTCGCGCACGAGGTTCGCCTGGATCTTCTGAGGCAGCGTCACGTCATCGATGCTGACGCGCACGTACGGATTGCCCGTCTTGGCGGACACTTTGTTCCAGCCTGCCCCGACCTCAGCGCCGTTGGGGGCGCGGGCCGTATAGTCCGGACCGCCCTCATGACCCGCGTCGTTGGTGACAAGATTGACCTCGGACCGTCCCTCGCGCGTTCGGATCGCGCCGGAAAAGCCGAACTCCGTTTCAGTGAATTCGCCGATCTTCGGCATGGTGGATCTCCTTTTCCCTAAAGTCTGTGACGCAAGGCGCTGCCGCACCCGTCTCCGACGCAAATCCCATGGAAACGCCGAGGCGTTCCTCACGGCCTCCTCGCAAAGAAGGTAGGCGCGGCGATAAGACGGGGCTCAGTCAGGCGAAGTAAAAATCAAAGCCTTGGCCGGACGAAAACATCGGCGCGGACATGGTCTATCGGCCGTTGAACGAATGCAGTTTGTTCCTTATACAAATCTTAATGAATGCCGCGTAATATGGAAAGTAAGCGGAGGAACCCTAAGGCGGACGTTTACAAGGTGTGCGACTGTAGTCGCGCACCTTGTGGGGGGAAACTCCCCCCGATGCTCCCCCCTTTTGACGCGCTAAGGCTCTCGCGCCCCTTCGGGACGCGCTCGCCAAGCGCATAACGTCGTCCGGACCCTGCATCGAGCAGCGCCGAACGACCCGCCTCCGTCGCCGGCGGACTGCGACCAAGGAGGGTTGTCGAACCGACCCCTTGGAACCCCGCGATCAGCGTTGCGCCGCTGAACTGCGCGAGGAGCCTCCCCGCCCCTCGACTCTGGGGAACGGGATCGCCCGTTCATGCGACCAGGGGGAGCGCGCGCCCGCCCCTTGGATCCCCGGCGAAACGCAAGGAACGCCGCGCGCGAGCGCGTGCGAGGAGAAAAGAACCAAGAAGGAGGCCTGCATGGCGAAGACGCCGGACGCCAATCCGCCCGTTTCGTTCCGCCCGCCGAAATCCCGGCGCGCGGAGTTCGAGCGCATGGTGGACGCCTCCGGGCTCTCGGCGAACGCCTTCATCGCCGAGTGCGTTTTCGGCCGCACGCGCCATCGCCCCGCGGAGACGCGGCTCCTTGCAAAGCTCCTTCGCCGTGCGAGCGACATCGCCGATCAACTGCGCCGTCTCGATCACGGCGATCCGCGCGCCCTCGTCGAGGCGCGCGACGCGCTCCTCGAACTCCGAACCGCGCTCATGGGCGCCCTTGGGAGGAAGAGCTGATCCCCTTCGGCTCTCAACGGGGAGGCGGCGCGGATCTCGCGACGCACCTCATGAACGCCTGCGACAACGAAACCATCCGCATCGAACATGTCCGCGGCGCCGTCGCTTCAGACCTTCACGGCGCGTTCTCCGAGTGGGAGGCCGAGGCCCGCGCGCTCTCGCGGTGCCGGAACTATCTCTACAGCCTCTCGATAAACCCGGCGCAGCACGTCTACGGACGCCTCACGCGCGATCAGTATGACGATTATATCGATCGCGTCGAGGCGGCGCTTGGTCTCGCCGGCCAGCCGCGCGCCGTCGTCTTCCACGAAAAGGAAGATCGAACGGGCGCGGTCCGCGAACACGCCCACGTGGTCTGGTCACGGATCGATACGGAGAAGGAGCGCGCCATTCCCATCGCCTTCGACCGGTCCAAGCTCATGGAGGCGACCCGCGCCTTCGCCCGGGACCATGATCTCCCGCTTCCGAAGGGCTATGAGGACTGGGCGCGCCGCGAGGTTCATCGCGGCGCCCAGGAGAGCGCCTATGACGCGGCGCGCCGCCTCGAAACCGGCGTCAGCCTTGCGGACCGACGCGCCGCCATCACCGACCTCTGGGACCGCCGGGACACGCCCGCCTCGTTCGTCCGCTCGCTCGAAGACGGCGGCTTTCTCCTAGCGACCGGGCGGCGCGACTATGTCGTCGTCGACGCCTTCGGCGGAACGAACGCGCTCGCGCGCCTCATCGACGATCGATCCGTTCGGGTGCGCACGGTGCGCGAGTTCCTTGGCCCCGCCTTCGGGCCCGATGATCTGCCGTCGGTCGAGGACGCACAGGCGATCATGGCCGAGCGGCGCGCGAGGCAGGCGCCGGACGCCGGGCCCCAAGCGCGCGCCGAGGACCAAGAAGCCCTCCGACAGGCGCAGGAAACGCGTCGCGCGGCGCTCCTCGCTGAACGGGCCGCGCAGGCTGCGCGCCTTGAGAAGGAGCAAGAGGCGCTTCAAGCCCGCATCGCCAAGGAACAGGATGCGCGGCGAGAGGCCTATGAGGCCGAACGCCGGGCCCTCGAGGAGGAGCGGCGTCGGCGCGATCCCAAGGGATTGTGGGGCGTTCTCGCGCGGGCGACCGGTTATCAGTATCTCCGCACGCAATTTCAGGAGCGTCTTGATCGTCGCGCGGATGATCGGTTTCACCGTCTCGAACGCGAGCACGCCGCTCAGGCGGAGGCGGAGCGCCGTGACCTTGAAGAACGAAAGCGTTTGCAGGCCGCGGAGTTCGACCGGCGCGCCCGGGCGCTCGACCTCATCGAAAAGCGCGAAACCGCCGCGCTAGAGCGGTCATCGGCGAGGGCGCGCGCGGCGACGGCGGACGCCGCGCCTAAACCGGACGCCTCGTCGATAGGACGAGGTCCTCTCGAGTTCGGACGGGCCGCGCGGCGCGACTACAGCGCACCGGAGAGCTCGCGCGCGATCGATAAGGACGGCGACTACGCGCGACCGAAGCCTGGCGGCTTCGATCGCTACGTGTAGTCGGCGCGCAGCTAGTCGTCGACGGACGATGTCGCCGACGCGGCGATATTGAGCGCGATCCGCCAGGCGGGTGAAATCGTCAGCGACAACGCGATCGCAAAGGTCGTTTCCTTGGACATGAGGTCCTCCTTTCATCGGGAGGCTCCGACCGCCGAAGCCTCTTCCCAAAAACCGGGAGGCTTTGACGGGCGGAGCGACGAAGGAGAAGCGACATGTCTGGAAACTCAAGCGCGCCTCAGCGCCCGACGCGCTCGCCAAGGTAGGCAACCCGGGGCCTTGGCGGTATGGTCCGGTCGTCAGACGGGGGCGATTATGGACACCGGGGAAACCGCACGGCCGATGGCCGCGATCATCACGGTTCACGGCACGGGCGACACGGCTGAGGGGCCGGACGGGGCGAAGTGGTACCAGCGCGGCTCGGCGTTTTCCGGCTGGCTGCTTGAGGAGCTTTCCGCCCGCGGCGTGGAGGCGGAAATCCATCCGCTCCTCTGGTCCGGAGCGAACAGCGCCTCGCAACGGGAGGAGGCCTCCGAGGCGCTTGCGAAGCGGGTGAAGGAGCTCGCCCGCGAGCATGAGAGCGTCCACATCATCGGCCACAGCCATGGCGGCAATGTCGCGAACGACGCCGCGGCTATTCTGAACTGGGCCGGCGGCAAGGCTGGCGGCACGCGCGCGAAAGATCGCCTGCGCTCCATCTCGACGGTGGGGACGCCGTTCTTCCGCTCGGACGTGAACAACGCCCAGCGCTTCGGCGGCTACGGTTTCCTCGCGATGGCGGTGATCAGCGCCACACTAGTCGTCGCGCTCCTCGCTGCGCCGAAATCCCTGCTCGGTTTGGTGACGGACAGTGACTGGACCACCGTTGAGGGCGAGATCGCCAAGTTCCAGGACGCGCTCTCGATGTGGCTCACCGGCGTCGGCGTGGCGGGCCTCGTCGCGCTCGCCTTCATCATCCCGATCGCCTGGAAGGGCCTTCTGCGAATCCGCCGCGCGGGGCGGCGGCGGCCCAAGGCGCGCATCTTCTCCCTCTGGCACGGGCTTGATGAGGCGATCTCCTTCCTGCAGCGGGTGGAGAGCCTCCCCATCGAGCCGTTCTCGCCGGGAACCTTCGCGCGAGCCTCCCGGACGAGCGCCGTTCTGTGGGGCGTGCGGGCCGTGTTCTTCCTGCCGGCGCTCGGGCTCCTCATGCTTGGAGCGAACCTGGCGCTCAGCGCGGATTGGGCCCTCGGCCGCTGGTTCGACGGAACACCGGAGTATCCGCCGAACGGGTTCGGCCCCTCATCACTGGAGGCGCTCGCCCAGCAAGTGCTCCTCTTCGGCGTCGCCGGCGCGCCGGTGATCTTCGGCGCGGTCTACCTTCTCTACCGGGCCTTCGCGCTGACCTTTCTGGAGCGGGTGGCGCGCGGGCCGCTGAACAGACGCGTGGGCGGCGCGCTCAAGGGCATCGCCTTCGGCAAGGACGGCGACCATGCGCTCGGAGGCGTGTCCTCTCGCTCCCACCGTTTCAGCACCGAGCCGCATCTGCTTGCAGGCGAAATTGAAGAACGGTTACGGGTGGACGCGATGGCGGCGCGTCAGGCCCTCTTCATGAAATACGAGAGCGGCGTCTTCAGCGTCGATGCGGACCAGAACGAGATCGTGCAGGAGATCGCGGAAGACGCGCTCACCTGGGACGCGCTGATCCACACGACGTATTTCGATCACCGGGAGGTCGCCGGCGCGCTTGCCGGTCACGTGGCCGACCGGCTCGCCGGCCGTGACGGCGCGGCGACGCTCCTCCCACCGGCGGGGACGAACGATCAGACCGGGTTCATCACCCGCCTGTTTAGCTCCACACGGAGTTTCGGCCTCGGCATGGCGGGTCTGGGGGCGACTTCGGTCGTTCTCTTGGCTGCAGTGGCGTACCTCGCTGTTCTGGCTGGCCCAGCTCTGAACAAGGATCATCTGGTCGATGCGCCTCAGCCTCTTGTTCCGCCGGCGGCGTTTCTCACAGTCATTGAGAAAGGCGAGGACTGCGCGGACTGCCCTGAGATGGTGGTTCTGCCTGGCGGGACGTTCTCCATGGGCTCCCCGACCACGGAATTGGTTCGAGGCCAGAACGAGGGGCCGATGCGCCGGGTGACCGTGCAGCCCTTCGCGGTGGGCAAGTTCGAGGTGACGTACGCGGAGTGGGATGCGTGCATCGCCGATGGCGGCTGCGGCGGCTATCGGCCGAACGATCAAGGTTGGGGCCGTGGGGCCCGTCCGGTGATCAGTGTCTCGTGGCAAAATGCGCAGATGTATGTTTCGTGGCTGAATGGGAAGGTCGAAGGCGCGCCGTACCGATTGTTGACGGAAGCGGAATGGGAGTACGCGGCGCGGGCCGGAACGATAAGCGCCTATTGGTGGGGCGATGAGGCGAGCCCGGAGTACGCCAATTACAGCGATACCGGTCTTCGCCGTACCGCCCGCGTCGGTTCTTACGATGCCAACCCGTTCGGACTGCACGACATGCACGGCAACGTCTACGAGTGGGTTGAGGATTGCTATCGCGGCAACCCTGGTCTTCCGTCATCGGAGGATGAGGCGAACGATACCGAGTGCCGTCGCGTTCTGCGCGGCGGTTCCTGGGTCAACGGTTCCGTCAACCTCCGTTCAGCCGGCCGCATCAGGTTCACTCCGACGTACCGGAGCGGCAGCTTCGGGTTTCGTTTAGCCAGGACGCTTTAGCCCTTCGGGCTAAAGCTCACCCCTTGGGCCTTCACCCCTTTACGGCCCTGCGCTTCCGGCGCAGGGCGGGGGTCTGGGGGCGTAGCCCCCAGCTGATTTTTTACGTTCGCCTCTTCGCGCGCCGCTTTTTCGGGCGGCGCTTCACCTCGTCGGGCAAGCCCCGAAGGAGAGCGGCCTGCAGCTTGGCGGTCTGGGCGAAGTCTGCATGGGCCCGCAGCGCCTGGATCCGGGCGCGGGCGTCCTTCAGCGAGAGCGTTCCCGCCTTCAGCTGATCGCGGATCGACCGGATGCGCCGGCGGGCGCGCTCCACGCTTGCCTCCGGAAGGCGCCGATGGTTCCCCGCCAGGAGCTCAAACCCGAGAAACGTCGCCGGTTCGGCGGTTTCCTGTATGAACGTCTTTCGCGGATGCAGGCGGAGGCGGCGGCGCGCAAGGAACCCCTCGATCTCGCGCCGCCAGCCTTCAAGGATCTCCCGGTCGTCCGCAAACAGCGCGAAGTCGTCCACATAGCGCAGATAGGGCGCGGCGAGGCGTTCCGTGCAAAAATGATCCAGCGGATCGAGGTAGATGTTCGCGAACCATTGGCTTGTGAGATTGCCGATGGGAAGCCCGCGTCGGCGCTCATAGGGCGAGAAAAGATCATCCCCCGGATAATAGTCCTCCACCGGCTCCTGGCGGTTGGAGGCGTCAATGATCGCGTCGATCAGCGCCAGCGTCGGCGGACACGCGATGCGCCGCCGGATGTCGCGCTTCAGGACAGCGTGGTCGATGGCTGGAAAGTACCGGTAGACATCCGCTCGCAGAACGAAAGCGTGGCGGTTGCGATAACGCTCATAGACCTCGATCGCCCGGTGAGAGCCGCGTCCCTCGCGGTTGGCGAAGGACTGGTCGATGAAGCCGCGCTCAAAGATCGGTCCGATGACAGACATAAGCGCGTGATGGACGACGCGGTCCCGAAACGGCGCGGCGGAGACGATCCGGTGCTTCGGATCGAAGATCTCGATCTACACATAACGTCCGGGGCGGAAGCGCCCGGCGACGAGCTCTCGCTTCAGCCTCAGAAGCTCGTATTCCAGGCCGGCGTAGAACGCCGCTGGTCCTTCCTTGCCGCGTTTCCCGGCGATGGCTTTGCGAGCGGCGCGGCGCAGGGCGCTGAAGGAGGCGATGCCGGCGAAGAGATCCTCATGGCGTTTCGGCATGGGCGCGGCTCGCTTTCCGCCAGCCGCCGATGAGCCGGCCGATCTCGTCGAGGCGCTCCGCGGCGTATTCATAGCGGCGCTCATCGAGGCATTTCAGATTAAAGGCGAGCCGGAAGAGACGGCGCAGCTTCTCGACGCCGAGATTGGCGGCCTCGAGGGGCGCTGGCGGTGCGGGTCGTAGGTCAGCTCGATTGGTCAGGCCACGAGGCCGAGCGCCGTCTCTCTTGCTATCTACCGGTACTTCGGTTACCACGATACTGGGAGATGCGGAACTGGGGCGGGGGATGTTTTTCGCTTTATTGAAAGTGTTGGGCTTCCTGTTACTTGGCGGCTCACTTTTCTTCGTCAGCAGCGGTCTGTTTAACGCGGTCACCTCCGCTAAGAGTCGTGTGGCGGCTGTTGCCGTAGGCAACGCTCTTGCGTTACTGGTGCTTTCACTAATCCTGCTTCAGTTCTTCGTCATCACCGGCGAGTTCCTTTGGGAAGTTGGAGCGGTCGCCATTGCCTTAACCATAGCATCAACGATCCTTCAGCCTCTCGGTGCCATTGTGACGGGCCTCGCGTCTCGAGAAGAGGTTACACGAACACAGGTCATCGGCAAATACTATGCCGCGACACGAACAGGCGGCCTGACGGCAATCGGTGTGGGTCTCGTGACCTTCATCATTTTCGCGACTTCGTGGTTCTTCGCCCTTTGGGTCGGACTGCGCGCGCCGGACGAACTATCCGCTATCGCCTTCTTCGTCATATCACTGCCGATGCTAGCTTCGACAGTAGTGATGCAACTCTTTCAGACAGTAGCACTTATGACACGCTACGTCGATCAGCGCTTGCGTCTCTCCGTGCTTCTGCCGGGTTTTTTCCAAGCGGTGTACGGATCAGTCATCGCCGCCATGCCACTTTTCATCCTCATGGAGAGAGAAGCAGAAAGCGCCTACGTTGATCCAGTGGCGATCCTGTTGATTCCGATGCTGACGTTCCTCTTTGCTTCAATTTTGTTCCTGACGATTGGTGGCGTCCGTTCGAAATCTGAGGTAGACTCGCTAACAAATGCTCGACAGCGCGCGGTTCAGCGCATAAAGGCGGCTATCTCCTTTACGTCGGAAAACGCGCAGCAGAGGGAAATCCACGAGGCGCTGCGGGAGATGAGCATACATAGCCGGGACATATTCGATTCGGCCTCAATCTTTTACGTATTTTATCTTTACGCGTTGATCATACAAAGATCTGGGTTGCGCGCCGATTCGCCAGAGTTTCTAGAATTGATGCAGGATATCTTTATCTACTTCGACGTCCCGCAGTTTGCTATCGAAATGGCTTTTGCTGAAGGACTAGAAGTGCAGCGAGAACAGTGGGTAGATCTGATTGTTAGGTACGGTGATATTCTGCCTAATTGGGACTTTGTTGCACGACACATAGAAGATAGCTTTGACTTGACCTGGTTCGCGCTCGTACTGCCACAAGAATTGCCCGACGAACTCGCCAAGCGCGAAAGAGTGAAGCCAGGGAAGCTATCAGAAGACGGTCGCGTTAGCTTACTTGGCTTGCGTTATGGGACCTTTTCGACCGCTATCACTAGCTTTTCGATCTACGTTGTCAATCTTTACACGGCAGATACTGTTCGTGACACCATCTCAGCCGCGGTGAGAGCAGTCATATGACCAAACTTCCTAAGTCAACCAGCACGCTTGACGAAGTTGGCGACCTAGCCCGGCACCTCGCCGGACATGACGAGCGCCGACTGCGCGATGCTGAAGAAACTGTTACGCAGTTTACGTCGAAGATGTCGGATCTTTTTTCTGAAGTACAGATTAAGCAACGCTCCGACACGTGTGAGGTAACAGCGCTAGAGCAACATTCCAATGGCGTTGGAGAAGTGTTTCAAACCTTCGCACACGGCTTCACACATCCGTTCGGCGCTGGCTTCCAACGAGGAACTCATAGATCCTTGCAGCGAGATCACTTGACCTTCCGCTCCATCGAAAAAGCTGCCGAAGTTGGTGACGCTGCCGATCTGGGTGGTATTTCACAAGCCTTCGCCCGCACTGAGGCAGTGAACTACGGGTTCGCTTACAGTTTCACAGCGAGCGGCGTTGAGATTACCTACCGTCAAGGTATCCCAGGCGTCGTTGCCTGGCTCTATCTAATTGTGGGGAGTTTAATACCTTTTCTCCAGATCTTTTTTATTCCAATTTTATTGATTTATTTCGTGACCAATTTTCTGATGCGGCTGTTCCCGAAAAAAATCAGCGTTAGCGACGGAGTTATCGTCGCTAATGGTCATCGGCTGAGCTTAAACAGTGTGCAGAATATATATCGAGCCAATCCGGTGCTGAAACGGGTCGGAGTGACCGGGGAGAGGGGCATTGTTTGGCACCTCTTTACCAAGCATGCTGCGCAAACGAATTGGCATATTATGGCGGACTATGGTGTCGCAAAGTATCGGATCGCAAAGCACCTTTCCGACAAACGGGCAGACATTATGCAGGGACTACTCGTTGCGACCCTGCGAGAGCTCGGATGGTAGTGGGTTGTTCGGCAATATCACGTTATGTTCCATACCCATTACTTCCGTTGTGGTCTGCCTCCTGACGAGACCCCGATGGCGCAGCCACCCTTTATGTAAGCATAGGGACGCTCCCGGTGGAAGGCTGGTCTGACCGGGGCTTCCACACAGTGGAGGCCAGACCAGCCAGGAGGATCGTTCCAGGGGCCGGCGGCGATTCTACAATACCGAACGTCCGCACTCGCCTCTAGGGTATCTCCCGCCAGCTTCAAAGGCGACATTGCCGCCCGCGGCCCGGCTGGCCTAAGCTAGGGGGCGGGCCAGCCTGGCGCCCGTAACCGAGGTCGGACTCTAACGCTGGAGCTGGACCACCTTGTAGACCTCGGTCAAAGAAGGCACAGGCTAGGATGCGACGAAGCCGCCAGAAGCGGGTTCGGCCTTGCAACCTTTCCCACGACAGCGGTTTCACCATATCCTCCGCGCTCATGCGGATGCGGTCGAGGGAAAGCTGACCACGTTGCAATCGTCCGGCTCTGCACCGGCCTCCGGCTCAGGCTCGTGTTCCTCAGTGAGGTGCATCAGCGGGGCCACCACAGCGCGCTCCCACAGGGCTAGAAGGCGCTTGTCGAGGGTTTCCTTCAGGTCCGGGCGAGTGTCGTCGAACCAGGTGCGAAGGTGCTCTTCGATCCGGTTCTTGAAGCCCGGCCCCCTGCCCCACTCCGAGGCGCAGTCGTTCCAGACCGGGTCTTGGGTCAGCGGCTCGCGGTAAATCTCCATGGCGATCCGTTGCGCGCCGTCGAGGAAGCTGCGCCGCGAGGCCTCCGCCACCGCGCCGATCTGGTCTACCGAGTGCTTGGCCAGCACCAGGTCTTCGTCGGCCTTCAACTCGTTCACATGCCCCTCGATCTTGGCGAACCAGTCCCGCGACCGCAGTCGCGCGTCCCGCGCCGCGCCAACACCGATCTGGTGAACGATGTTGAGGCCGTAATACTCGCCGTTCCGCCGGGTCGCGGCCCACAGGGTCGAGGCGTAGCGCACGCCGCGCACCGTGCTCAGAACCTCCTCGTAGGCGTGCCGCTCCCGCGCCCCGAGCTTGCCGTTCCCTCGAAGAAACGTGTTGAGCCGCCGGGCGACCTCCTCGATCGCCGCCGTGACCGCGTGCTTCTCGTGGTTTTCGATGATCTCGGTCGCCGCATCGCACAGATCGAACAACCGCTGGGACACCGTCTCGCGCATCCGCGAGAGCTGGCCGAACAGATCGGCGCGCACCTGAGCCGCCGTGTCGCTCTCCACGTTGAAGAAGAACACCGGCACGTCACTCAAGTCCTGGCTGTTGAGCTTGTTGGTCACCTCATCGCCCTTGAGCGCGTAACCCTCTTCTTCGTTCAGGACGCGCTCGCCCGTATCCGAGTTAACTTCCAGGGCCTCGCCGGAGCGCGGTAGGGAGAGGATCGCGATCTTGCCGGTGTCGAACCGCTCCGAGAAGGTCTGCTTCATGTGCTGAAGCAGCGCCTGAGACGTGGTGTCAGGCGCGCTCTCGAACCGGCAGCAGAGCACCACGGCCGTGCGCGGGTCCTTCAGCCGGTGATCCAAATCCTCTCGGACCGCCACGTCCTCGACGCCCTTGGTGTCGACGACGGTGATCTCGAACTCGCCAAAGCTCTTGCCGAAATCCGGCACGATCAACCCTATGCTCCGGGGCATCGGAACGTCGCCCATCCGGCCGTTGTTCACCGCCTTGAACGTTTCGCGCATCCACTCCGAAGGGTGCTTGCGGGTGCCGCTTTCGTACCAAATTTCCGTCGTGGTCCGCTCGTCGAGCTTCATCGCCCCCAGCACCCGCGCCCGGAACTCGTCCTCACCCTGACAGTCCGCAATCACCTGGTGGATCAGATCGGTGTATTGCCGCTTGCCGTCGACCGTGGTCGGCTTGCGCACTAGCCCCGACATGTTCCGGATCGCCCGCTCGACCTCGCGGCTCACCTGCGGGGTCTCCGCCTGATCCCCCTCCTTCCGGTGTGCCATGGCCCATCTCGCGGCACAGAAATCAGCCACCAGATCGGTCAGGTCGGCATTGTCCATCGGCGTCACCGACAGGCCGAACTCCGGACCGCTCTTGATGTGAACCTCGCAGATTGTCGTGCCGCCCGCCCCGGTTTCTAGAACCGGTCGGTTGATGTTGCGATCTTCGCCCTTCGCTGGGACCAGCAGATCGAAGATGAAGCTGATGGCCGTCGATTTACCGACCCCGATATCGCCGATGAAGGCGATGTTGTGCTTCAGCACGGTCAGGAAGCTAGACGCCCGCAGCAGGTCGCCTTTCCGACGCTCCAGCTGGCGACGCAGCGGCCAGGACTGATCTTCGTCGCCGAGGAACACCTCGATCTTTTCAAGGGTCTTCTCCGCAATCTCAAGCGAGGCCAGTTGTGGGTTCCAGAAGGACGGCGGCTCGATAAACCGCCATTCGCGCTCCATAAACCGCAGGAAGCCGCCCGCCTCTTCGGAGCCGAGCGCCGCCAGGGCTTCGAGAACGCGCCTGATCTCATCGGGCGCGACCACCTCGCTCTTCTCCATCCGCGACAGCCGACTCTGATCGACCCCCGCCTTCTTCGCGACATCCGATTGCGTCGCGCCCAGGGCGCTCCGCAGTCGCGCCACTGCGCCCGCTGTTCTCGTGATCTGCATGTCCATCGCCTGATCCTCCATTTGCTAACATAGCCTCCGCATACAATGCGAATATATGCAGGCTGTATGTGGGGGCAAGGGTGGGCGCGAAGAATTTGGATAAATGAGGCGCATCCCGCCGGGACAGGGTTCTAGACGGCGCGAGCGCCGCCCTGAGCCCCACCAAGCATCTCGGCGGGTCTCGGCCGTCCGGTGACGATCCCTTGCGCAATTCTGAAGAGCTTTAGACGCGCCCTTAGGGCACGACAGTTCTTTGCTTTCGAGAGGGCCTTGCCCCCACGTCGTTAGTGCCGAGCCCAGCAAGCTGGGGGTGTCAGCCGGGGGTATCCCCGACCTTCCTACGCGCTGACGCGCTCCATGCAGGCCGGGCGATCCCCATCCCCCCGGCGGCCAGACTTGCCCCCCCCCCCCGCTCCGCCACGAAGTGCTGAATACGGAATGGTTCACGACCATCGGCCAAGCCCGAACGGTCATCGGCAGATGGCTTAAGCAGTACAACCGGGCTCGACCTCACCAGGCCCTCAACATGCGCCTACGCGTCCCGGAACCGCTAGCAACAAATGGCCTAGTATGATGGGGCTGGACAGGCGACTACCCGGATGCCCTCCGCGAGGCCAAGCTCGCCCTGCGCGACGGAGCCGGAAACTAGCACCCCCTCAAATTCGCGCACCCGCCATATGGGGCGTCTACTCTCTCATCGGAGAAGCGAGATGATGATGTTGAAGACCTGACCGTCGGCGACGTAACACCTAAGCTCGCCCGTCATCGAGGAAGCCGATCATGCGGCCTTCTGATTGTTCTCGGTCACACGTCGCTCATCATTGACGCGATGGTAGTTCAGGTCCCTTTGAATTGGTTCCGTTTGCAGGCGTGTAAGAAAAACGGCGCGGCCTGTCCCCGCGGAGCCAGTTGGGTGATAGCCACAATTTGCCAGCGCAATCATGCCATGCACCGCAAATGTCGCCCAAGCGAAGCCCATTCGGTTGACGCGCATGAGCTATGCTGTTGATTCGATTGTTCTTTGTGAGCTTCTCTTGGGCTTGATTTGCTTTCACACCGTAGGGGTCGCTGGTTCAATCCCAGCCGCGCCCACCATTCAGGCCTCGAACAATCTAATGGCGCGCGCGGATTTGGCGTCCGCGCAACGCGCGCAGCGTAATCGGCGTTCGGGATATACAATCGCTGGGCGATATTTTGTAGGCTCGCCGCCATGAGCCAGCTTTCCACCCTTTACGCGCGCAAATCGATCGCTCAGGCGGACGCATCGCTTGATCAGGACTCTCTCTTGCGCAGCGTCGGCATCGATCCGGCGACGCCGCTGGACCTCGATCAGATGATCACCGAGGACGCGTACTGCACTCTTCTGGAGACGCTGGCGGCGGCGGAGGCCGGTCGCATCGCGTTTCATGTCCGAACCGGCGCCTCCATGCGCTGCGCGGATATGGGCGCGGTCGGGCTCGCCTGGAAATCGTCCGCCACGCTGAGAGACGGCTTTGACCGCGCCTGCCGTTATATCTCCGTGCTGGCGCGCCCCCGCACGATGGAGGTGGTGCGCCGCGCAAGCGACACGAAGGTCATTCTCCATCGGCTCACCGGCGCGACACGCCTTGGCGCGAAGCTTTCCAATGAGGCCTCGTTCTGCACGGTCGCCGCGATCTCGCGCGACTCCACGCAGCGCGATGTCGCGTTCAAACACGTTTACTGCGCCCACGAACAGATCAGCGACCGGCAGGCCCTTGAGGACTATCTTCAGTGTCCTGTCAACTTTAATAGCGACGCGGACACGATCCTCATCGATAACGCGGAGCTCGATCAACCGAACGCGCTCGGCGATGATGCGATTTCGTCCTTTTTCGACCAGCACCTCTCTTCCCTGCTTTCGGAACTCGGCGACAACGCGCCGCTCAGCAAAAAGATCAAAGCTGAAGTCGCCAAGTCTCTGAGCGCCGGCGTCCCGAAACTTTCCGACATCGCCGCGACGCTCGGCATGAGCGCGCGCTCCTTGCAGAGACGCCTTAGCGAGGAAGGCGTCGCCTATCAGACGATCGTCGACGAGGCCCGGCGCGAGCTGTCCGAGCAGTTGCTGCGGTCGACGAAGTACCCCCTCGTGGAGATCGCGTATCTCACAGGCTTCGCCGAGCAGAGCGCGTTCACGCACGCGTTCAAACGATGGGCCGGGCAAACGCCCCGCTCGTTCCGACAGGCCGAACAGGTCGCCTGAAGCCGCCTTTTGGCGCGCGACGACAAAAACCTGACGCGCTGCAGCAAGAGCCCGCCCCGCTGATCCCGTACGCATCTACGTGCAGGAAGCAAATCGGGGCGAGCCCATGAAACTGTCAGATACGCACCACGCCCTCACCCTGGTGGTGGGCGGAACCGGTAAAACAGGGCGGCGCGTCGTCGACCGCCTGCTGCGCCGCGGGGAAACCGTGCGCATCGCGTCGCGGCGCGGCACGCCGGCGTTCGAGTGGAACGACGACAGCAACTGGGACGCCTCTCTGGAGGGCGTATCCGCCGCCTACGTATCATATGCGCCGGACCTCGCCATACCGGGGGCCGCCGACGCGATTGAGGCGTTTACGGACCGGGCGAGGCGCATGGGCGTGAAACGGCTGGTGCTCCTTTCCGGACGCGGCGAAGACGAAGCGCAGGTCTGCGAGGGCCTCGTGCAGAGCTCCGGCCTCGACTGGACCATCGTACGGGCGAGCTGGTTCAACCAGAACTTCTCCGAGGGCGGCTTCGCCGAGATGGTGAGGAACGGGACCATCACCCTCCCCGCGGGGCGGACGCCGGAACCGTTCGTGGACGTCGACGATATCGCAGACGTCGCCGTCGCCGCGCTCACCGAGGACGGTCACCATGAAGAGGTCTACGAGGTCACTGGCCCGCGCCTGATGACAATGGCGGATGTCGCCGACGATCTGTCCCGCGCCGCCGGCCGCTCGGTCGAATATATCGACATCCCTCACGAGGCCTTCGCCGCTGAACTGGCGCGCTCGGACATGCCGGAAGACGTCGCGTGGATCCTCGACTATCTGTTCGCGACCGTGCTTGACGGGCGAAACGCGCATCTGTGCGACGGCGTCCAACGAGCTCTCGGACGTCCGCCCAAGGATTTTCTGGACTTTGCCCATGACGCCGCCGCTGCGGGCGCGTGGAGGACTGCGGCATGATCCGGCTCGTTATTCGCTTTGTTCTGGTCGCAACGGGGATGGTTCTTCTTCTCGTCGGAGGCTCCGTTCTGGCCGCGCCAAAGCGGTTTCTCGCCGCCAACGGCATAGACGTGCAGGAAGACCCGAGCCTCTTGTCGGAAATGACCGCGCCAAGCGGCATCATGATCATCACCGCCCTTCTGATGCTCGCTGGCGTCGTGCGGCCTCGCTTTACAAATCTCGGCCTCGTCGCCGGCGGGGTCGTTTACGGCGCTTATGGCGTCAGTCGCATTGTCTGTCTCGTGATCCACGGCTTGCCGTCGCCGGCTCTGATCACCGCCGCGCTGTTCGAACTGGTCGTATCCGGCATTCTGATCACTGTACGGATGACACTGGCGTCGCAGCAGGAAACCAGACCGAGCCCCCCTGCCCCGCGCGAGGCGATGGCGTGACGCCGTCGCCGACCGCCGCGGTCGCCTCGTTTTCAGCGTTGCTCGCCTCTGTCGCCTTCGCAATCTGGAAGCTCCCGCAGATCGAGCTGGACACCGCGGCGCGCCCTTGCGAGGCGCTCGCGGCGATGGCGACCAGCATCGCCTTCTAACCGTAGCCCGAGGATCAACGAATTCAGACGCCGGCGAACTCAGGAACACCCCATGTCACGCATATTTTTGACGGCGATCATCACGCTCGCTTCGATCTGTATATGGACAGCCGTCTCGTTCGTCTCTTACAGCGAGGGATGGTGGAAAACGCCGATCACTGAGAGCGACACGCCAGAAGCATTCGTCGAAGAGGTTCGTCGCGTCGTCGAAGCGGAGCACGCAGGGAACTTCGCGATGGTCCTGATCGACGACGGCGCGATCGCCGGCGGCTTTTTCCACGCAACCGGCGCGCCGGTCGACGGCGGTTCGGTTTTTCAGGTCGCCTCACTCGGCAAATGGCTGACGGCCTGGGGCGTCATGGCGATGGTCGAGGACGGTCATATTGATCTCGACACGCCGGTCTCAACCTATCTCACCCGGTGGCGCCTGCCGAACGGCGCCTACGACGCTTCGGGCGTCACAGTTCGACGGCTGCTCAGCCACACCGCAGGCCTTGACGACGGCCTCGGCTATGACGGTTTTTCGACAAAGGCGGAAGTGCAGTCATTGGAGGCGTCCTTGACCCGCGCGCTTGATGCATCGCCGGGGAAAAGCGGCGTCATCAGCTTCGGGAGCGCGCCGGGCGACGAGTGGCGTTACTCCGGAGGCGGATACACGATCCTGCAGCTTGTCGTCGAAGAAGTCTCCGGGCTCTCATTCGCGAATTTTATGGAGCAGCGCGTGTTCCTGCCGCTCGGCATGACGCGAACAACGTTTGATCATGACAGGGCGCTGCAGCTGGGCTTGGCCGAAAACTTCCGCCTGGACGGCGAAACTGAACCGTTTCGCTGGTATTCCGCCCAAGCCGCGAGCGCCCTGTTCACGACCGCCGACGACCTGGCCGCCTTCCTCCTTTTACAGACAGGAGACGGCGTGAACCCAGCCCTCACCCGTCGCTCCATGGAACAGATCAGCACCCCCCACGCTTCACAACTTGGCGCCGACATCTGGGGTCTCGGCGCCGTTCTCTATGCGCCGAACGGGCGCGGCGGACATGTCATCGGACATGACGGAAAAAACGAGCCCGCCATCAACACCACCGCGCGACTAGACCCCATGAGCGGTGATGGCGTGGTCATTCTGGAAACGGGCGATGCGCTGCTGGCGACCGAACTCGCGGGCGAATGGGTGTTCTGGAAATACGGCGAGGTGGACAATATCGCCTTTGCGAGCGGGCTGGGCGGGCTTCTGAAAAGGATCGTCGTCGGCGGCGGCGCCATCCTTGCGCTCGGCCTCGCGTCGGCGTTCGTGCGACGCACGCGCCGCATCTAACTCCGCATCGACGTCAGCCGCTCGCCACGCGCGGCGAACTGAAAAGCATCAGGCGGAGGCCGCAAGCGACCCGCGGCTTTCGCCGACGACGCGCCAGACTTCCGCAACGAGATCGTCCTTGACGATCGGCTTGGCGAGATAGCCGTCCGCGCCGATGGCGAGATAGCGTTCGCGATCACCCTCCATGGCGTCGGCCGTCAACGCGACGATCGGAACGTCCGCGCGCCGATCGCCGAGCGCTCGAATGCCTGCTATCGCGGTCGGCCCGTCCATGATGGGCATATGCATGTCGAGCAGGATGAGATCGAACGAGCCGTTAGCAGATGAAACCGCATCCAGCGCGATGCGACCGTTCTCGGCTTCGACCACCGTCTCCGCCAGGTCGGCGAGAAACGCTCTGGCGACCATGCGGTTGACCTGATTGTCGTCGACCAGCAGCACGCGCGACAGCGGCCCTCTGGCCAAATTGCGCCGGCGCTTCGCTTGGCTGGACGTTTCAGATGTCGATGCTTGCGGCGCGTCAGCGATGGGCGCGGCGACGATGAGCGTGAACGTCGCCCCTTCGCCCGGCGCGCTTTTCACCGTGACATCGCCGCCCATGGACTGGGCGAGCTGGCGCGTGATGGCGAGCCCAAGGCCGGTGCCGCCAAACTTGCGGGTGGACGAGACATCGCCCTGCTCGAACGCGGTGAAGAGCCGCTTCTGATCCTCCGCGCTGATGCCGATGCCGGTGTCGCTCACATCGAATACGAGATGCTGACGGGTTTCGTCATACCGCATGATGATCTTAACGCCGCCGCGCTCGGTGAATTTGATCGCGTTTGAAACGAGATTGGAAAGGCACTGGCGAACACGGATCGAGTCGATCAGCGCGGCTTCCGGCAGATCGCCCGCTTCTTCGATCTGAAGTTTGATGCGCTTCTCATCGGCCTTGGCGCGCCAGAGCGCCTCGACATCCGAAAGTATGGGCTTCAGCGTGGTCGGCGTCGGCGAGACCTTCATCTTGCCGGCTTCGATTTTGGAAAGATCGAGAACATCGTTGACAATGGCGAGCAGGGAGCGCCCCGAACTGATCATCACGTCAACCGAACGACGCTGTTCGGCGTTCATATCATCATGAGCGAGAACCTGCGCCATGCCCAAGAGGCCGTTCAACGGCGTGCGGATCTCATGGCTCATATTGGCGAGAAACGCCGATTTCGCGCGCGTCGCCGCCTGTGCGTTCTGTTCGCTAATCTCCAGTTGATCTGCGTATTGACGAAGCCGACGGCGTGAGGCGTTCAGGAGAACAGCGAAGAGAGCGACCGTCAGAAGCGCGACCAGAAGACCGCACGCGATAATCTGATCCCGCCGACGCAGCTTGAACGCGAGCTGCTTTTCCGCCTCGAGACGGCTGATCGCAGCCGTCTGCGCCGAGAGGCGGTCGCGCGCGTTCATATACTCCGTACGCGCGCGCGTCTGCTCCGCGTTGATCGAATCGTAAATCTCCTGACGCGTGAGATGCGCGGCGAGAGCGCCCTGATAGTCCCCGATATCGTTCAGAATTTTCGCCTGCAGCGCGAGAAAGCTCTGCTGCGCATCCGGCGCGCCGAGCGCTGCGCCGCGCTTCACGACGCTGTTCATCAGCGCCGCGGCGTCCTGCAGGTTCGCCTCCCAATAAGCGTACGCCGCCGCGTGATAATCCGCCTGCACCCTGTAAAGCGGAGCGCCGAGAGCGTCGGAGTCCGCTCTCAGATCACCCAACAACCCGCCAAGCTCCTCATAGCGCTCGCGCTGAATCAACATCTCGGCGAGATTGCTGTTGAGGTGCCATCGCACCCGGGTCGCTTGAATGGCGGGAATATCGCCGGATGCGATTTTATTGCGCAGCGCGCTGCGACCGATCTCAAGAAACGTCTCGGCCCTGTCGAAATCCCGGCCGGTTATCAATGCATAACTGATGTTCGACAGCAGCTTCAGCTGGTCGAGATGAGAGAGATCGTAGATCTCTCCGCTTTCATACTTCCTGATCAGAATTTCCGCTGCGAGAACGCCGTTTCCGGTGTGGCTGTGGATCGCGACCAACAATGTGTCTCGGTACTGACGTAAAGTCGCATTGGTTTCAAAATCCGGCAAACGACGGATCCGCTCGGTCAGAACGAGCGCTTCATCCGTCTCCCGTGAATAGATCTTGATGAACCCGGCGCCGTAAAGCGCCGCGCCGAGATGCTCCGTCCCCTCCAGGATCGCCAGCATGTCGTCCTTGACCGTCTCAAGATACGTATTCGCCTGTTCGAAATCCCCCTGCCGACCGATCAACGTCGCGCGGTGAGAGACCGCATGCGCCCAGGCGAGCGGCTCTTCGTCCTTCGACGTGCGCGCGATGAACGCATCGACCATCTCCAACTGGCGGTCGAACGGTTCGCTCAGATACGCCTTGCTGGAAATCAGCGCCTGAAAATTTTCAGCCCCGGACGCCGCCGAAAGCGAAACGACGACGCTGAGCGCCATGGCGGCTATGAAGTTGATGAAACGCATGCGCCGAAATCCCGAGCCGTAAACGACGGCTGACATTAGTGACCAATGATTAATGTGAATTTTCGATCCAACGAGATGCGCTGAACGGCCTCCCGACGCGCCGCGCAGCCGTCCCATTTTCGGATTCAAACGCTATTTCATCGCAGCGGCGGGCGAACGCCGTCCGACTTCAAACGCTCGCTCACACGCCGAGTCGTCACATCTCGCATCGAATGGCGTTCGGGCGCGCCTCTCGCAGATGGGCGCTCCGCACGGAACGAACGAGGCGGCATCTCTCGTTCGAACCTCGCCGCGGCCGTCGATTGTCTTCCCCCCGGCGGTCGCGGCGAGACCACGCTCCGTCCCGATGCGCCTCAGCGATGTGATCCAGATTTTTTTTGAACCCTTTGGCGCGCGGCGGCGACCAACCGTCGAACCCAACGGGATACCCGGGCGGCGGAATGCAGCCCGCCCCGTTTTCAGCCTCCTGTCTTCAGGCCGCGTCGCGGCTTGAGAGGAGGCGACATCGGACCGGCGCTCCCGCTGGTCCATCCGTGTTCGGCGGGGTTTGTCTTCCCCTCCCCGCCGCTCCGAACGAACGAGGCGGCATCTCTCGTTCGTGCCCCGCCGCGGTCGTCGCCTGTCTTCCCCCTGGCGACCGCGGCGGGTTCTTCGCCCGGGCGCTGGAGGCGGCCGCAACGACAAAAACCGCGGCGACGCGTCGCAAAACAGTGAGACGAACCGATGTTGAACGACCTGAAAAAGCAACCAACCGCCGTTCGCGCGCTCCTCATCGCCGGGGCGAGCGCCCTTGCGGTCGCGGCGTGCTCCGGCGGCTATGGCGACGACGCCCCCGCGAACGGCGCGCCGGTCGTCGCCCTCGCCATCGACCCGGCCATTGCAGAAGACGCCCTGAGCGCCGCGCAGCCGGCTGAATTCGCGCTGAGCATCAGCGACCCGAACGGCGACAGCGTGGTCGCCTCGATCAGCGGTCCGGATGCGGCGTTTTTCGAGCTTGTTCAGAACGGCGGCGGCGCGCCCGCCATCCTGCGGACCGTCGGGGAATTCGATTTTGAACTTCCGGCGGACGCGAACGGCGACAATGTCTACGAGTTCACGATCAACGCCAGCGACGGCGCGAACGCCGTCGCCCGGGACTTTTCCCTGGAGATTCTGAATGTTCAGGACACCGCGCTCGAACAGCGCGGCGCGCTGATGTTTCTCGGCGGCGAGGAGGATGAACTTGGTGAAACCCTGACGTCGCTCGGCGATATCGATGCCGACGGACGGTCGGAAATCGTTCTCGGCGTGCCCCAGTTCGGCATCGCCGCCGAATTCTCGCGCGAGGGCGCGGCGTTCCTCATTCCGGGCCGTTTCCTCTTCACGACGCCGAACGCCATCGCGGAGTTGGCGGACCTCGGCGTCGGCGACGTCGTTCAGCTGCGCGGCGCCGCAGCTGACGACAACGCCGGCGTCGCCGTCGCGCCCATCGCCGATGTCGACGGCGACGGCCTGAACGACCTTGTTGTCGCCGCCGACAACGCGAACGGCAACGGCGAGGCCTATCTACTCTCGGCGGCGACCCTGCTGACGGAACTCGATCCGAATGCGGAAGACGGCGTCATCGAACTAGGCGACGTCGGCGACGGCGGGGCAGTGCCGGGGGTTCGCTATTTCAGCTCGGGCGTCGAAAACTCGATCGGCGAGGTCCTCGCCGAGCTGGGCGATGTCGATGGCGACGGCGCCGATGATTTCCTCATCTGCGCGCCGCGTACCAATCTTGGCGAGGGATTGTCCGTCGGTCGCGCCGTCGTCGTGTTTTCGCAGACGACCGCCGACGCCGCAGCCGCGAACGGCGCAGTCGATCTCGCCGGTCTCCCCGCCCAGAACACGGGCGTCTTCATCGACGGAAACCCGGCTTTCCAAAACAACACCTGTGATGCTGCGGCGAATGTCGGCGACGTGGACGGCGACGGCTTCGCCGATATCCTCCTCGTGTCCCGAGGGGCGTCCAGGGCGTCTAGAGAGCGGCACGCGCACATCATTTTCGGGTCGGCGATCGCCGCGGAGCGACTTGCGGGCGGCGACGGCGTCATCAGCCTAACCACGGCTGTCGCTGACGGCGCGGCGGTGCAGCTTCTGCCAGCGGATGATTTCGATGTTCAGCAACTGGTCGTCGCCGGCCTTGGCGATCTTAACAACGACGGCTTTGATGATGTTCTGATCGGCGACAATATCGGCGGCGGCGGCTTCGGCGAATCATATGTGATCTTTGGTTCCGCGGCCTTCGGTCAGGCGCAGTCCGGCGTCATCGATCTGTCGACCGCCGCAGCGAACGGACTTGGCGTCACCCAGATCGCCGATCCGAACGTCGACGATATGGGAGACGATGTCAGCGCCGCCGATGTGAATGGTGACGGCCGCCTTGATATCCTCATCGCCGCTGACATATCGGGCTCGGTCGGCGATCCGTCAGGCGTCGTTTACGTTGTATCCGGAACCGAGTTCGATGCGCCGAAAGAGCTGCAGCTCGCGAACCTCGGAACCAGCGTCGAAGGCGTACGGATCATCGGCGCACGCAGCAGCGATCAATTCAATAGTGAGCCCATCGTGCGGTCAGCGGGGGATGTGGACGGCGACGACCTTGAGGATATCCTCATCGGTGCGTTCCGCGCAGAAGATGATAACGGCGAAGTCTATCTCATTACAGGTCGGCTGATTTCCGACGCTATTGCATCCGGAACCGAGATCGATCTGCTCACGGTTTTCCCGGAACTGCGCTGACGCGGCTCCCTCCTTCGCCCGATGCGGGCGTGAGTTTCGGCGGGGCGGATCCCTCGCCGCTCCGATACGGCGAGATGCGTCTCAACTCGCCGTCAGCGCCGCGACCGACCCTTGCGCCTCCACGCCCCGGTCGCGGCGCTTTTTCGGCGCTGCAGAACGTCGAGCGAACGCAAAAGCTCTGCATACGCCCTGTCGTACTGAGTAAGCAATGCTGGAGAAAATGGCGCGCCCGAAGAGATTCGAACTCCTGACCCCCAGATTCGTAGTCTGGTGCTCTATCCAGCTGAGCTACGGGCGCGCTGCCGCCGAGGCGGAAGCGGGGTTAAACCTGATCGGGCGCGACGATGCAAGGGCGATCATATCCCCGCCCGGTACGCCGTCCCGTATCCTGCGGCTCCCGCTTCGAAAACGCCCCTCGCGACGGCCCGGGCGAGGCAGTCCGCGGCGGCGGAGCCGATCTCCATGATGGAGAGCAATCCCGGCTCCGGCAGGGGTTTTTCGCCCGTGGACAAGGCGAAAACGACATCCCCGTCCGTCGGCGCGTGAACGGGGCGGATGGCGCGCGAAAGCCCGTCCTGAGCCATGATGGCGACGCGGCGGGCTTCGGCGGGGGTGAGGATAAAATCCGTCGCGACGCACGCGATGGTGGTGTTCTCGCGCGGGCGCGCCCCGAACTTGGTGTCGTCCGGCAGCCCGGCGGCGGAGGGGATATCTTTCTCCGGACGGACGCCGCCGAACTCGCCGTCGATCTCGAACGGCCAGGCCCAGAAGCAGTTTGTCCCCGGCATGAGGACCGAGCCGAAGCTGTTCACCGCCGCGAGCGCCGCGACGTTTCCGCCGTTGGATAACGTTATCGACGCCGTTCCCTGCCCGCCTTTGAGGGCGCCGGCCATGGCGCCGCAGCCGGCTCCCGCGTCGCCGAGGGGGATGTTTTCAGAAACATTTTCAAGGGCTTGACGGCCAAGCGCCCGATAAGGCGGCGCCGCGCCCCAGGCCTTGTCCCCGCCGTTCGCGAGATCATAGAGGATCGCCGCCGGGACGATGGGCGAGACCGGCACGCCGTCCCGCGCCACCAGCGAAAACCCCCGCCCCCGGGCGCCCAGTTCCGCCGCCACGGCGTCCGCTGCGGCGAGGCCGTAGACCGAGCCGCCGGCGAGGACGAGGGCGTCGATCCGGTCCACCAGGGTCTCCGGGGAGAGGGCGTCCGTCTCCCGCGTCCCCGGCCCGCCGCCGCGGACATCGACGGCGCAAACCGCTGATTTTTCTGGATAAATCACCGTCACCCCGGTCCGCGCGGCGGCGTCCTCGGCGCAACCGACCCTAAGGCCGGAGATATCGGTAAGGCTGTTACGCGGGCCGGGCGTCGGGGTCATGGCGCTCTCGTGAAAACCGAACGGCGCGAAAGCGTTTCCGCGGCGCCGCGAGGCGGATAAGAAGGACGCCCGGACGCTACACCGAAGGAGCCGCCGCGCCATGAACATCCGCGCGATTTTTATCCCCGCCCTCATTTTCGCGGTTTCCTGCGGCGCCGAACCCGATGCGAACGGCGAGCGCGCCGCGAGCGCAGATGACGCTTTTCGAAGCGCCGGCGCGCAAAACCCCGCGCTTCCCGAGCACGAAAACGCACATGATCGCGTGGTCGTCGCCGCGGATATCCGCGCGGCGGAGGCGGGCATGGAAATGCTTCGTCGGGGCGGGTCGGCGGTCGATGCGGCCGTCGCGGTGCAGGCGGTTCTGGGGCTGGTCGAACCCCAGTCCTCCGGTCTCGGCGGCGGGGCGTTCATGCTGCGCTGGGATGCGGGGACAAAAAATCTCACCACCTTCGACGGGCGGGAGTTCGCGCCCGCCGCCGCGGGGCCGGATCTCTTCTTGAAAGAGGACGGAACGCCGATGGGCTTTTACGACGCCGTCGTCGGCGGACGCTCCGTAGGCGTCCCGGGCGCCGTCGCCATGCTGGGCGAAGCGCATGCGCGCTATGGCAAGATTCCGTGGGCGGACCTGTTCGATCCCGCCCGCAAACTCGCCGAAGAGGGCTTCATCATCTCCCCCCGCCTCGCCGGCCTCATCGCCACCGTGCCGCGGCTGAAGCAGGAGCCCGCCGCCGCGGCGTACTTCTACAACGAAGACGGAACGCCGAAGCCGGAGGGAACCCTCCTCAAAAACCCCGCCTACGCCCGAACCCTCCAGATCATCGCCGAAGGCGGGCCGGAGGCCTTTTATGAAGGCGAGATCGCCGAGGCCATCGTCGCCGCCGTCACGGGGGCGGACAATCCGGGCGCGATGACGCTCGAAGACCTCGCCGCCTACGCCCCGGTGGAGCGCGCCCCCGTCTGCGGGCGCTACCGCGTCTATCAGGTCTGCTCCATGACGCCCCCCTCCTCCGGCGGCGCGACCCTTCTCAACATTCTCGCCATCCTCGAAAACTTCGATCTCTCCCAGTACGGACCGACCGACCCGGAGGGCTGGAAGCTGATCATGGAGGCGAGCCGCCTCGCCTACGCCGACCGGGCGCTATACCTCGCGGACCCGGACAAGCAGTCCGGCGAAGGCGCGGCCTCCAACGCCATCGTCGACGGCATGGCGTCCGCCGCCTATGGCGCGGACCGCGCGACGCTTCTCTCCCTGGAGGCCGCCATGGAGAGCGCTCCCGCCGGCCGCCCGGCGGAGTTCGCGGGCGGCGTCACGCCCGAGCGCGGCGCGGACGAGAGCCCCGAGCCGCCCTCGACCAGCCATTTCTCCATTCAGGATGCGGACGGCAACGTCATCTCCATGACGACGACGGTGGAGTTCGCCTTCGGCAGCCACACCATGGCCGCGGGCTTCATCCTCAACAATCAGCTGACGGATTTCTCGTTCCTGCCCGTGAAGGACGGCAAGCCCGTCGCCAACGCCGTCGGCCCGCGCAAGCGCCCCCGCTCCTCCATGTCGCCGGTCATCGTGTTCGACGGCGAAACGGGCGCCCCCGTCGCCGCCTTCGGCTCCCCCGGGGGGCCCGCCATCATCGGCTATGTGGCGAAAACCCTCATCGCCTGGGCCGATTGGGGCCTGCCGCTGCAGGCCGCCATCGACGCCCCCAACATCGTCGTCCCCCGCGGCGGCGTCCTCGCCGAAGAAGGCGCAACCCCGCCCGAAACCGTCGCGGCGCTGGAGTCTTATGGGTACGCCGTCACGACCCGCAGCTTGACGAGCGGCGTCAACGGGTTTGTTCTGGGAACGGACGGCGCGCAATGGGGCGCGGACAAGCGGCGCGAGGGGGCGGGGTTGGTGGAGGGTGGGGAGTGAAACTCTAGTCTAAATA
Organism: uncultured Caulobacterales bacterium; assembly: GCA_964342855.1. Taxonomy (GTDB): domain Bacteria; phylum Pseudomonadota; class Alphaproteobacteria; order Caulobacterales; family Parvularculaceae; genus JBCBJX01. The sequence goes on along the minus strand of CAYFIB010000002.1, from coordinate 82,566 downwards.
TACTCGTTGCTTTTAGCTCACCGGGCGCAGTAGCAATACCTGAAGAACGCATTCTTCAAGATTTTGAGTGTTCCGTTTCTGATGCGAAGACGTTCTCTGAGCCACCGATGAGCGTACGTTAATAAACCGAGCACAGAGTGTCCGAATTTAGCGGCGGTCGACATATTTTGGTTACGAATGCAGAAGCCCGTTGAGGTGCTTGAAAGCATCCTCAAATCGATCTTTCGTCTCGTTTGACACCGTGGGCCACAGTTCGGAGAGATACTCGGTGAAGTAACGTGCGGGACGGTAGTGCCCGAACGTGCCGGAATTCATCGGATTGTCAGCCAACCACGCCTCGATGGCCCGGAGGGTGCGAGGCTCCTTCACATTGAGCTTGGTCTCTGTGATCTTCTCAGGCATTTGCCTAGCGAACTCCTCATTCACCAGATCAATATAGAAGGCACGGTCGAACATGTCCTCCACGTCCGCCTCCGTGGTACCGGTAAAGTCCGCGTAGGTCGAAACTTGCTTCTTGGTGAGCAGTTTCTTCTTGTAGAGGTCTTGGATGAGCTGCCTATCGCTGTTCTGAATGTCTAGCAGCGTGGCGATGTTCATGCCCTTCTGCGAGCCGAGCAAGGCCACGAATGTGGGGACCTTCCCGCTTCCACCCACCGGGGTGATGACCCAATCCTCGGAAAGCCCTATACGGCCCTCGCGTTCAAGTTCGCCAGACACCGCGCGGAGGTACAGCATGTCAGCGACGCCCTCAACGATGAGCGAATTTGGTCCGACAAAGAGCGTCTGCTGAATCTCATAGCCCAATGCGCCTTGCAGAGGGAAAAGGCTATCATCCGTGGCATCGAATACGTTTGCCAGAACCTTGGTGCCGTCCCTTTCCTTGGGCAGCGGTTCGGGCGCGTCGATGCCCAAGTCCTGCACAATGCGAACCTGCTCGAACTTCTTAGGGTCGATCATGAACGGTGAATGCGTGGTGTAGAGGAGCTGGTGACCGGAGAGTTCTAAGTCGAAGTAGCGCAGCAGGTCGGCCTGCGCACGCCCGTGTAGCGAAAGTCCGGGCTCGTCCAGCAGCAGGATGACGTTCTGCCCTTGGCGCTTCACATCCTCGTACCAAGCTAGGAACGAGAAAAACCACACGAACCCCCGCGAGCGATTGTTCAGTGGTGTGGTCGCCCAATGCACAGAGTCGTACACCTCGCCCCAGACGTTGACACCCTGCTGCATCCCCTCTGGGTCGCCAGCTTTGGCGTCACGGACGTCGAAGCGCATCTGAATGTGTCTGTTCTGGGACCAGTACTTTACGATGCGCTGAGTCAGGTGGTTTCCAGCGCCTTGAAGCTTGTTCTTCAATTCTACTGTATTGTTAGTGGCTACCAGATTGCGATGGTCAAGGCGCGCAAGGTTGATGAGGCCGATGAGTGGATAGTCCGAGTCAAGAAGCTGATCATTATCCTCGCGCGTGATGAGGGCGTTGAGGTTGGCCTGCCCCTCCATCTGGTAGTACTCGTCGAAATACAAGAACTTCGGCGCGCGGGGCCAAATCAAATTGTTAAAAATGTAGTGGCTAAGCTTATTCTTGCGGACGTTGCCCACCAGCTCCTTTAAAGCATTAACGGCGTCAGTCGCTTCTGCATCTTCAAGCGCGGATTCAAAGTTCTGCCAAGATCCCGCGGCTCCCAAGGCAGAGCGAAGGTCATCGGAAAGCGCCGGGTTGCTGGCAAGGTGCTTACGCGCTGCATCATCGTCGCATGTGAGAACGTATTTCCCGTTCGATTCACCGTAGTACGTTGAACGCTTGAAAGTCTTCCCCTTGAGAACATTAGGACCAAAGACATCTTTAACAACGGTTAGGTCGGCTTCCTCCATTTCGTAGGTGCACTCAACTACCACTGCCTCTTCACGATCACCATTATCTACAGCGAAGCGGTAGTCCTCAACCTCGCGCTTCGGATAATCGTATGTCTCATCAAATACGGCATCGCTCCCCCGAATCGGGTTGGTGCGATAGAGTGCTGTCAGGACGGTGGTCTTGCCCGCTTCGTTTTTTCCCACGAAGCAAGTGGCCTGATCGTCGACCTCAATAGGCCCGCTATCCCAGATGCTACGGAACTCGCGGACTCGGTACTCCTTCAACTTCATTTCAAGCCCATCCTGTTGCCTAGCTGCGCAGCGATCACACGCACACCTATGAAGGAACAGAAAACGAACGGCAAGACTGAAGTCCCACTGACCTGGGGCCGAGCAAGTGGGAAAGTGGAAGAGCATCAACGCCAAGCACTGAACAGCTTTCGGCGAAGATGGGCCGGTTTCGTCTTGTCCGGACTTTGATAGGAACTGTTGCAGGTTTTCTCAGAGACATTGAGCATCACGAAATTCCTCAGTACACCGCATCTGCACGCTATCGCCCGCTCACCCCCGCGCAGGCGGGGGTCTACGGCCTCATGCTCTAAACACGCCGACTCGGCGCCCTTAGACCTGAGATCCCCGCCTTCGCGGGGATGAGCGGGAAAGGTGCGGCTGCCGCGAGAGCCTCCGGCTTTCGCCGGGGCGAGCGGCGGGTATGGTGCGGGGCGATGCTCACTGCCGCGCGCCCACGCGCGCGAGAAGAAAGACCGCCCATGATCCTCGTCGATGCTGACGCCTGCCCCGTGAAGGAGGAGATTTACAAGGTCGCCTTCCGCACCGGCGTTCCCGTGACCCTGGTGAGCAATTCGCCCCTGCGCATTCCGGCGCACGCGCTTCTCCGCCTGGAGGTGGTGAGCGACGCCTTCGATGCGGCGGACGACCGGATCGTGGAGCTGGCGACGGCGCGGACCGTCGTCGTCACCGCCGATATTCTGCTGGCGGAGCGGTGCGTCAAGGCGGGCGCCGCCGCCGTCCTCGCGCCCAACGGCAAGCCCTTCGACGAGGCGAGCATCGGCGCGGCGGTCGCCCTGCGGGCGGTGATGGCGGACCTGCGCGCCGGCGGCGACCAGATCGGCGGCCCGCCGCCCTTCCAGAAGAAAGACCGCTCGCGCTTTCTCTCCGCCCTCGATGAAGCCGTGACCGCCCTGAAGCGCGCAGGGTGAAGCGCGCGGGGTTAAGCCCTACGCCGCGTCGGCCAGCGCCTGTGGGCGAGCGGCGTCGCGGCCGAGACGCTCGCGCACGGCCTTGAAGGTCGTCCAGCCCTCGTTCTCGGCGTCCCAGAGCTGGCACTCGCGGGTGATCATGGCGTGGTAGGCGGGCGTCCACTTGGCGCGGATGATGTCCGGCCGCTCCTCGCAGAGGCGCGCCTCGGCCTCCTTCAGGCTCCACAGATCGATCTTCACGTTCCGATGGTGCATCACGTGCTGCATGATGCGCAGGTAGAAGCGGTCCGCCCACTCCGGCAGCTCGATATGCACGGTGGAGAGCATCATCTCCTCCGGCGGCGTCGGGTGGCCCAGGGGCGCGCGCCAGACAACCTGCGGCGCCGTGTGCTGAACGATGGCGAGGAAGTTGATGCTGACGAGCCAGACCGTCATGGGGATGATGAAGGCGAAGACCGCGACGTTGGCGGCGTGGGTGAACGCCCCCGCTCCCGGCCCCGCGGCGACGGAAAGCGCGAGAGCGCCCGCGGCGAACAGCGCCGTCCACGCATAAACGACCGCGATGTCCCGCCAGTCGCTCTTCTTCAGGGCGTAGCCCTTATAGGCGAAGGGGAAGAAGATCTTCGGGAAGAAGACATCCATCATGTAGCAGAACTGCTGGCCGACGAGGGTGCGGGAGAACTCGTAAAGCCGTTTGCCGAGGGGCCCGCGCGCCTCATAGTCCGCCACCGTGATCGGCGGATAGGCGTCGTCGAGGCCCAGCTGCGCCGTGTGCCCGTGGTGCATGATGTTGTGGTGGTATTTCCACAGGCCGTAGGGGTGCAGCCCCGGCAGGAAGCACGCCGTGCCGAGAAAGAAGCTCACGCGCTTGTTCCGCGTGATGGCGCCGTGGCCGACATCGTGCCCGACGATGGCGATGAGCGTGATGACGACGCCCGCGGCGACGGCGCCCGCGAGCTTCAACAGAACCGGCCCCGCCGCGACGGCGACGGCGATGGCGCCGAGATAAGCCGCGAACAGCCCCGCGGCCCACGCGATGGCGAGCCCCAGCCGCTTCGGCCGCGTCGTCGGCTCCGCATCGAGAACCGCGACGCGTTCCGGCTCCGAAATCGTCCCGCCATCAGCCGCCATGAGCTAAGCCCTTACGTGAATTAACTTTTCATTCACTATAAATGTCGTGCAGGTGGCGACACGCGTCAACACCGCGAAAGCACGGAGAGCCCCGTGCTCACGGCGATGTGGCGAAGCAGAGACTTAACGGGCGGCGGCGTTTTACTTGCCGATGGCGCTTTCGACCGCCGCGTAGAAACGCTCCTGCGTCTCAGGGTCCTCGAACGAGAGGCAGTGGCCTGACTCGATCTCTATGTGGGTGCAGTCGCCGAAGCCCTCCGGCGCGCAGAGGGCGATAGCGCGGTCGTTGCGCACCAGGAGATCGTTCGTCGCGGTGATGAGCGTCACCGGCTGCGGGATGGCCGCGGCGCCTTTCTTCTCCAGCGCGGCGCCGGATGTCAGCATGGCCGAGACGAGCCCGAAGGTCGCGTCGCCGATACGGTAGTCCGGATTGAGCGCGGTGATGGCGTAGGCGACGTTCAGCTTTTCGGGGTCCACCCGGCAGCCGGAGTCCTCCTCCGTTTCGTACCAGTCGAGGGACCAGTCCGCGCCGTTGTTCACGTAGGCGTTCGCCCCGCCGAGGGCCGCGACGCCGTGGGCGAGGAGCTTGCCGAACCAGCGCGGCATCTCGCCGAAATTCACGTCCAGCCCCGGCACGTGGAGAATGACGCGCTCCGCCTTCAGGTCATGCCGGCTCGCCGCGTTGGCGAGAACGGCGCCGCCGAGGCTCTCGCCGATGACCGTGAGGTTCCCGGGGAACCGCTCGCCGACATGATCGATGAACGCGGCCATGACGTCCGCGTAGTCGTCGAGATCGTTCGACCACGGCTTTTGATAGGCGTCCGGGTTGCGCACCGAGCCGCCCTGCCCCGGCATGTCGACGGCGACGACGCGGTAGCCGTCCGCCGTCCAGCGGGCGAGAAAGTCCGTGTAGTATTCGATGGTTCCGGTGAAGCCCGGGATGAAGAGGATGGTCTCCTCCGCCTCCAGGTTCCCGCCGACGCCCCAGCGGAGATCTCCGCCCGGAGCGATCTCGAAATAGCGCCACTCCCAGTTCTCCGGCAGCGGCTCCCAGAGATCGGCGAGGAGCTGCTCGGCGCGCGCGCGATCGGCGTCGGACACCGGGACCGGCTCATAAGGCGTCGGCGCGTCCGAACCGCAGGCGAGAAGAAGAAGCGCCGCGGCGGGCGCGAGGATGGAGCGGTGCATGGTTTTTGTCCCCGAAAGCGTTTCCCGCCTCCGGTTTTACGCCCCTACGCCGCGGCGGCCAACTCTTCCGCGCACGCCTCGTCGAAGAGAGCCGCGACCTCCCGCGCCGCGGGCGAGGACGGGGCGAGTTCGCACGCGCCGCGCCCGGTCAGAAGCGCTTCGGAGAACGCCGCGCGCTGGCCGAGGCGGGTCTGCGCCGTCGGCAGGCCCGTCGCCTTGAACTCGGCCTGAATGAGATCGGCGATGCGCGCCCGCGGCGGCGTGCGGTTGAAGAGAAAGAGCGCCGCCTGCCCGCTCTGTCCGATCATCTGCGCGAGCGGCAGGGTCGCGGCGAGGTCGAGCGGCGAGGGCTGCAATGGACAGAGCGCGAGATCGGCGTGGCGAAGCGCGGCGCGCACCGCCGTGTCCGCATGCGGCGGCGTGTCGATGATGACGAGATCGCAGGACCGCCCAAGGGCCCGCGCCTCCGCCGAGAGCCGATATCCGGCGCCGTCGGCGAAGGCGCAGTCGAGTTCGCCGAGGCGCTCCTCCCGGGCGCGGGCCCAGAACTTGAGGCTCCCCTGCGGGTCGGCGTCGATGATCCCGACGCTGAGGCCGCGGCGGATCGCTTCGGCCGCCAGATGCGCGGCGACGGTCGTCTTGCCGGCGCCGCCCTTCAGCTGGGTCACGGTGATCGTCAGGGCCATCGCGGTCTCTCCCCCGAAACGAACCGCACGCTCGTCCGATTCTAGCGCGGAGGGAGAGACCAAAGCGCCCGCACGACATGCGTGCGCCTTGTTAAAGGAACAGACCGTCCAGCTGATTGCGGTCGAAATTCGCGATGCCCGGCACCGCTTCGGCCTGCTCGCTGGGCGTTAAGCCGAACCAGCCGCCGAGCGCAGCGGCGTACTGATCGACAGCTGTCGTCGGGATGAGACGCCCCTGCCCGCTATCGAATTCATGCTCGAAAACCGCTGGCGGAATGTCGCCCAGTATCTGGCCGCCGTTCACGCCGCCGCCGATGACGAAATGGTGCCCGCCCCAGCCGTGGTCCGTGCCGGCGCCGGCGTTGACCTGAAGGGTCCGGCCGAAATCCGAGGCGGTGAACGTCGTCACCTCGTCCTGACGGCCGAGCGCGGCCAGTTCGTCGTAGAAGTATCGGATCGCCGCTGCAAAACCCGTCTGGAGGCCAACCATTTCGGCCGGCTGGTTGCGGTGCGTGTCGAACCCGCCCGCCGAGACGAAGAAGATCTGTCGGCCGACGCCGAGGCTCGCCTGCTGGGAGATGATCGACGCAACGACGGCGAGCTGGCTGGCGAGCGGATTCTCCGTAGGAACAGGCGCATGCGGCGCAGGCGCCGCGGCGAGCGCTGAGGCGAGTTCCGCGTTGGCGTTCACCGAAAGACGGGCGACATTCACGATATCCTGCTGGAACAGATTGCTCGTCGCACCGCCGGTATCGAGCAGGTGAGCCTCGATAGCCGGGCTGAAACTGCTCGGCGTGCCAAGCATGAAGGTGCGGTCGATCGCATCATAGGTGAGCGGTCCGCTGGAGCCGACCTGAAACTGGCGGGCGACGTTCCCGGTCAAAAACGGCGTGTTTCCCGAAACGGATATGTTGGTGAACGTTGCATTCGGGTTCGCGCCGGACTCCAGAAGGATATCGGCGAGCCGCCCGCCCCAGCCCGTCGGCGCGCCCTCCGGCGCGCTCGCCTGCCAGATCGACTGTTGATCGTTGTGCGAGAACAGCCGCGGCGGCGTCGGCACGGCGCCGCTGCGGAACTGGTCGCGATTGAGCGGCGCGACGATCGGACCGACATTGCCGATGATCGCCGCGTCTCCGCTTTCAAACAGCTCGTGAAGCGGCTGCAGTTCGAGCGGCATCGCGTATTCCCGACCGCTGACATTGACGCCGGAAAGCGGCAGCAGGTTTTCGCGATCGCGGGAGCCCAGATAGCCCTCTTCCCGATTGATGAGCACCGACCGTGATGCGGCGTACTCGTCATATGACGCTTGATCGAAAGGGATGACCACATCGTGCCCGTCGAGCCCGCCGAAGAAGAAGACGCACACCAGCGCCCGGTAGCCGCTGGTGTTCGCGGCGAAGGCGTTGAAGCTGGAGAGGTTGGCCGCAAGCCCGGCGGCGGACCCAAGCGCGCTGTATTGAGCCGCACGTTGGAGGAAAAGTCGTCTGGAAATCGGTCCCATGATCGCCCCTATCAGCTTTGTACGATGAATTCAGGCGACGTGACCGCCATGAACACCAGCGTTCGGACCGTCACCAGTTCAAAGTTCGAGACGTTCGTCCGCTGAATGAGTTCGTCATAGGCCGCGCGCAAACGCGCCCGTGTTGCGGCGCGCATGCGTCCGGCCATCAGCTCCAGGTCAAGCCGGTCGATCAGCGCCTCCGGGTCGTCGATGAGCGCCAGCTCATCTGAATAGTCCGGTCGGGACTGCCCGCGAAACGAGTTGTTCGGATTGAAGACCCGTGACGCATAGTCCGTCATGAAGTTCGCATAGCCGACGACGCTCGTCGCGTTGGTGATCTGCAGTTCGGGGGCGACCAGCCCCGCATCCGCCGTCATCGAGCCTGCATCGACATACCCCGGACGGAAAAAGTTGAAGACGGACGGCGACTCGAACGGCAGCTGGCTGAGCGCTGTCGGCCGGTCGGCGCTTTCAAAAATGGTGTCGCGCTCGCGCATCGGGTCATAGGGCGAGGCGTCATACGCCCGCGCCCAGTGCATGAACCGAACGAACGGCTCACGCACCTTGCCGAAGGTCGGGTCGTCGCTCCGAGTGGGGTCGACGGCTTCTTCGTCAAGAAGAATGGCGGCGATGACGGGCCGCAAGTTCCCGCGGGTCCCGTCCCCGATGGTTCGGCCATCAGGTAGGACGAACTCGCCGCCGTTGAACACCTCCACCACGCGCTCGACATATGCCGGGCTGGGATTGGAGGTGACGAAGCGCTGGATCAGCTGTTTACTGACAAATGGGGCGAGATTGTCGTGCTCGAACAGGATATCGAGCGCCATGTCGATGCTTTCGACGCCGGAGGTGAAGGCCGGGATGGTGTGTCCCAGAAACGTCTTGGCGTCCGGCGAATGGAACTCTTCGTTCATGACCATCGGGACGATGGTCTGCTCCCGTGTCGGCCCCACGAAGGGATTGTTGAATTCCACCCCCTCCCAGTAGAGGCCGGTGAAGACCTTGGCGAGTTCGGTGATATCATCGTTCGTGTAGGTCTCGACCTCGGCGCCGTTGACTAGACGCGCCGTGCCGTCGCTGTTCAGCTCCACAAGGCCGATAGTGAAGAGCTGCATGATTTCGCGGGCGTAGTTCTCGTCCGGCACGATGCCGAGATCGTCCGGGTCCGTTCCCTGATTGCCGATATAGGTCAGATACTGACCCATGGTCGGATTGTAGGTGACGGCCTCCATCAGATCGCGGTAGTTGCCGAACGCGCCGTTCTGGAGCGCGTCCATATAGGTCGCGTTCATGCCCGGTCGGAAGAAAAATCCGTCCTGCCCCTGATTGTTAACGACGAAGATTTCCGACAACGCGAACGCAAGGCGCTGCCTCAACTGGTCCTCGCCACGAGCCATATGCGGCAGGAAGAAGTTGGGCAGGGTGCCGGAGCTCGCGAAAATGCCCGGGTCGGCGTCAGCGAGCGCGATCCACTCCAGAAACTCCGGCAGGTATTCGTCGACCGGCTCGGCGAATTCGCGAGCGAACCACTCCGAATAACCGATGGACATGAGTTCATTGATATCCTCGGCCGTCGCGCCGAAGGTCGCCGAACTCAGGAACCGCGAAGCGGCCGTCGGCGACGTAGGCGTGTCGGAGATATTCGCGGACGGAGGGCCAGAGGCTGGAGGCGGCGATGGCGGCGGGGCGCCGACGCCGCCAGGGATCACATCGTCGCCCCCGCCGCCGGAACAGGCGGCTGCGGCGAACATCATGGCGCTGATGAACAGCGCCCTCGCTGAGCCCGTGCTGGTCCGCCCGCAAGACCTCTTCCCCCACATCCATTCAGCAATAATCATTGACGCCAGAAGCCTCCGGTCACTGAAATTTTGCGCCGCACAAACGGCTCACCGACCCATAAGGTTGGAGACTTTTCCGGGTGTTACCGGAAGGGGAAGAATTTGAATGATTGCCAGCGCCCACGCTCGCTGGAGTGGAAATTTATTCAATGATTTCAAACGACAAACGGCGTTCTTCGCCGCCTGCGGCGTTCGATCACGCGCATGAATTCACCGAACTGTGAGACGAATTCGGCGGAGACGATCCGCTTACATCATTATAGGTTGATGCGCCACGCCGACAGGCGCGTACGGCATTCTCGCCGCAGGGATGGTTCCGGCTCCCGCCTCAGAATGGGTTCAGGGTGTATCCGTCCTGCTGCAGAAGCGCGTGGGCGGTCATCGCCGAGAGCGACATTCGCACGCCGGGAAGGAGATCCTCCGTCACGATCCCCTGATAGGCCGCGCTCTGACCGCAGACGATGAACTCGACGCCGTGCTCGCGAAGCTCAGCGATGAGCGGGGCGTTCACGTTCTCGCCGCCGACTTCTTCCGCGTAGCGCTCCGCGTTCAGAAGGTCCTTCACCGCGCCGCCATGGATGACGACGGCGAGGCTCATGCGTTTCGGATCGACGCCAGCCTCGGCGTGCATGTTGAGAAACCGCGCCGGCGTCACGAACGCGCGGTTAAGCGTCCCCGCTTCGGCCTGTTTCGTCACGTCATAAGCGATCCTGAACCGCGCTTTTTTCGGAATGGCGTCGCGGTTCTCAATGGTTGCGATATGTCCGTAGTCGGGGATCAGCGGACCGGCGTGGAACGGGCTTTCCTGAGCCTCAGCAGAGACCGAGATGCTTACGGCCACAACAGTAATTATCATTGCACGCATTATTAATTCCTTCTGACGGAGATTGCCGACATCACGTGAAGCCGCCGCCTAAGAATACGGGAAACGCGAGCGCTAGAATCATAACGACGCTGATTGGCGCGAGAACGGACGTTCCGAACACCATGCAGAGCGCCGTGACGCCGAACACGTAATTCACCGCCGTCAGGCCGAGCGTGAAACGCCACGCCTGCTTTCCAGCCGTCTTTTTCGCGGCGGAAATCAACAGCAGGAGCGCCGAAGCGGCGGCGATCACGGCGACGACGAGCGCCGCTGCGATCGATGCGCCCCAGAGGGCCGCGACCGCCATCGCCGGAAGAATGACGAAGTAGACGGTCGCGTACATCATCGCGACAAATGACGGCGCGCCGACCCCGTCGCCGATCTCCCTGCTGTAAAAGCGGTTCTCGGGATCGATCGCCATCGACGCCGCGTCCTTCGTCGCTTTACGCCGCCCGGTTGAAGCGGATGAACCGCTCCAGATGGTGGTCCATGTCGCCAAGCGTGTGGTCGATCATGGTCAGGCGCTTGGCGTAGTGGGAGATGGCGTACTCCCATGTCATGCCGTTGCCGCCGTGCATCTGAATCGCTTCTTCCGCCACCTGACGACCGACGCGGCCGATAAGGCTTTTCGCGGCCGAGAGCGTTTTCTCGCGTTCCGCGCGCGGAGCGTCGAGTTTGGCGGCGGCGAGCGTCACGGCGGAGTTCGCCTGCTCGATCTCCATGCAGACATCGACCATGCGGTGCTGCAGCGCCTGGAAGCGGCCGATGGCCTGGCCGAACTGGTTGCGCTGTTTCAGGTAGTCGAGCGTCTGGTCGCGGGCGGTCTCCATGGCACCGACCGCTTCGGCGCAGAGGGCGAGGACGCCGCGGGCGAGGACCTGCTCGATGACGTCATAGGCCTCGCCCGGCTCGCCAAGGACGGCGTCGGCGCCGACCGAGACGTCTTTCAGTGTGATCTCCGCCGCGCGGTAGCCGTCGACGGTCGGGTAGCCGCGGCGCTCGACGCCGGCGGCGTCGGCGGGGACGAGGAAGAGCGCGAGGCCGTCTTCATCGGTCGCCGCGCCGGAAACGCGGGCCGAGACAACGAGCATGTCGGCGCTATCGCCGTTCGCGACCACCGCCTTGGCGCCATTGAGCGTCCATCCGTCGCCGGATTTTTCAGCTTTGGTTTCGACATGGGCGTACTCGTAACGCGAGGCCGGTTCGCCGTGGGCGAAAGCGAGGGTCTTCGCGCCGGCGATCACCTCTTCCAGCACCTCTTTCTGGGCGTCGCTCCCGGCGAGGGCGACCGCGCCCGCGCCCATGGCCGCCGTCGCGAGGAAGGGCTCGACGACGAGACCGCGGCCGAGCTCTTTCATGACGACGACGATGTCGTAGCCCGCCCCGCCGAAGCCGCCCGCCTCTTCCGGCAGGAAGGCGCCGATGAGACCGAGTTCAGCCATCTCAGCCCATTTCTCCTTGGACGTTCCGTCCTCGGAGCCCGCGATCTTCATGCGGGTTTCGTGATCGTACTGGTCGCGCACATAGCGCTCGACGGTTTCCTGCAGCATGCGCCGGTCGTCGGAGAGGGAGAAGTCCATCGTGTTTTTCCGTTCTCGTGTGTTTCTCGTAGCCGTCCTTCGTGACGCCCGCTCCGCGGGCTCCTCAGGACAAAGATCGTACTGTCTTCATCCTGAGGAGCGGCGCTCCGCGCCGCGTCACGAAGGATCGCCTCGCGTACAAACCTTAAAGCCCCAGCATCATCTTCGAGATGATGTTGCGCTGGATCTCGTTGGAGCCGCCGAAGATCGACGTCTTGCGCATGTTGAAATAGCGCGAGGCGAGGACGTTCGCTTCTTCCGGGCCGATGGGCGGTTCGTTGTAGCCGGGGTCGAGCGCGTCGTGCAGATAGGGCGACGCGTACGGACCGACGGCGCGGCGCATGAGGTCGGTGATCTCCTGACCGATCTGCGTGCCCTTGATTTTCAGGAACGAGGTCTCCGCCCCCGGCATCTCGCCTTTCGCGGCCTTGGAGAGAATGCGCAGGTTGGTGATCTCCATCGCCATCAGCTCGATCTCGACCTTCGCCATGCGCTGGGCGAAATACGGGTCGTCCGCAAGCGGACGGCCGGATTTCATCTGCTTGCCCGAAAGCTCCTTCAGCTTCTTGATGCCTTCCTTGGCGAAGCCGACGCCCGCGATGCCGGAGCGCTCGAAGGTCAGCAGGAATTTCGCGTAGGTCCAGCCCTTGTTCTCCTCGCCGACGAGGTTTTCGACCGGGACTTTCACGTCGTCAAAGAAGACCTCGTTCACCTCATGCTCGCCGTCGAGGGTGATGATCGGGCGCATTTCGATACCCGGGGTGTCGAGATCGATGAGGAGGAAAGAGATGCCCTCCTGCGCCTTGACGGTCGTGTCGGTCTTCACGAGGCAGAAGATCTTGTTGGCGTAGTGGCCGAGGGTCGTCCACGTCTTCTGGCCGTTGACGATGTAGTGATCGCCGTCGCGCACGGCCTTCGTCTTCAGCGAGGCGAGGTCGGAGCCGGCGCCCGGCTCGGAATAGCCCTGACACCACCAGTCTTCACCGGAGAGGATGCGCGGCAGCACGGTCTTCTTCTGCTCTTCGGAGCCGAAGGCGATGATGACCGGGCCGAGCATGTTGACGCCGAAGGGAATGACCCGCGGCGCGCCGAAGGCGGCGCACTCTTCTTCGAAGATGTGGCGCTCGACCGGGTTCCATTCCGCGCCGCCATATTCCTTGGGCCAGTGTTCGGCGAGCCAGCCCTTGTCATTGAGCAGCGTGTGCCAGCGCTCCAGATCATCGCGCGAGAGCCGCAGGCCCTTTTTCACTTTCTGCGAGATGTCCGAGGGGAGCTTCTCTTTCAGGAAGGTCCGCACCTCGTCCTGAAAGGCGAGTTCGTCGGGGGAAAAGCTGATGTCCATCAGGGCCTCCTTGAGGATCCAAATCTGAACGAGAGAATAGAACGCCCGGCCCGCCGCATCACGCGCCTTGCGCAGTGGCGAGGCGCGACGCCTTGTCAGGGGCGCGAGCCTATGCCCCCCTGCCGCGCGACAATCGTGCGTAACCCGGGGATCGTCTCATGCCGCTCACACTCGCCCTCCTCCTTTCCACCGCGCTTTCCCTGCATCCCGGCCACGGGCCGGAAGCCTCCGGCTGGGACTTCGACGCGCCGGCGGAGGAAAGCGCCGATCCCAAATCGGACGCGGACTGGGATGTCGCGAACCCGCCGGGAACACGCAAAACCATCGAAATCGACGTCGAAGAAGGCACCTGGATGAGCCTCGACGTCTCGCCGGACGGTAAGACCATCGCCTTCGACCTGCTCGGCGACATCTATGTGATGCCCTTCGAAGGCGGCGACGCGACGCCCATCGCCGAAGGCATGGCGTGGGAGATGCAACCACGGTTCTCCCCAGACGGCGCGATGATCGCCTTCACCTCGGACCGTGCAGGCGGCGACAACATCTGGGTGATGGACGCCGACGGCGAGAACAAGCGCCAGATTTCGAAAGAGAGCTTCCGCCTCCTCAACAATCCAACCTGGTCGCCGGACGGGCGCTTCATCGCCGCGCGCAAGCATTGGACGACGCGCCGCTCCCTCGGCACGGGCTCGATCCAGATCTACCACCTCGACGGCGGCGCGGGGCTGGAAGCCGTCGCGCGCCCGAGCGAAACGCACCAGAAGGAGCTCGGCGAGCCCGCCTGGTCCGCTGACGGACAATATATCTACTACAGTCAGAACGTGACGCCGGGCGGAACTTTCATCTACGCGCAGGATTCCAACGGCGAGGTTTTCAACATCCGCCGCTACGATATCGCGCGCGACGCCATCGAAACCGTCGTCGACGGCGCGGGCGGCGGTGCGCGACCGGAACCCTCCCCGGACGGACGGTGGCTCGCTTTCGTGAAGCGCGAACGCGCCAAGTCGAAACTGTATGTGCGCGATCTGCAGACCGGCGCGGAGGGCAAGATTTACGATGATCTCGATCAGGACATGCAGGAGGTCTGGGCCGTCCACGGCGTCTACCCGAACATGGACTGGACGCCGGATTCCAAAACCCTCGTCTTCTGGGCGGGCGGCAAGATCCGCCGGATCGACGTCGCGAGCGGCGAAACCGCCGTCATTCCGTTCCATGTCGATCACTCCCGCGAGGTGATCGCCGCGCCGCGACCGGTTATCGATGTCGCGCCGGAGACCTTCCGCACCACCAACGCCCGTTTCGCGGAAGTGTCGCCGGACGGCTCGCGCGTCGTGTTTGAAAGCCTCGGCAAACTCTACGTGCAGGACCTGCCGAACGGTCGTCCGCGGCGCCTTACCCGCTCGCGCGAGGCGTTCGAGCTCTTCCCCTCCTTCTCGCCGGACGGACGCATCATCACGTTCGTGTCGTGGACGGATGAAGGGCTCGGCGACGTTATGCGCGTCGCTTCCGGCAGCGGTTCGGCGCGGCGCGTCTCGCGCGAGCCCGGCCACTATATGCGCCCGCGCTTTTCGCCGGATGGGCGGACCATCGTCGTTCGCCGCGCGACGGGCGGCTATCTGCGCGCGCCGGAATACTCCGTCGCGCCGGGGCTCTACGCCCTGCCCGCTTCAGGCGGCGAGGCGAGCCTCATCGCCCGCGACGGGCGTGACGCGCATTTCACCGAGGACGGACGGATCTATTTCACCCGTGACGGCGGCGGCAAGCACCGCCTCCTCTCGGTGAAAGTCGACGGCTCCGATGAGAAATCCCACGCCGTCGCCGACTATGTGACGAGCTGGCGCATGGCGCCGGGCGGGGACTACATCGCGTTCACCGAAAACTACAACGTCTACGTCGCGCCGACGCCGGGCCTCGCGAAAGAAGTCTCTCTCAACCGCGGCGCCTCCAGCGTGCCCGTGAAACGCGCGAGCGGTCCCGGCGGCTTCGAGCCGCGCTTCACCGAAGACGGCCGGCTGTTCTGGAGCGTCGGCGCGGAGCTTTACGCGACCGAACTCGAAGACCTCTTCGCGGACGATTACGACGCGCCGGAAGAGCCCTATGCGGACCTTTCCGTTGAAGCGAAGAAAGCGAAGCCCGAGGGCCGCGTCGCCCTCACCGGGGCGCGCATCATCACCATGGCGGGCGAAGACGGCGGCGTCATCGAGGACGGCGTCATCCTCATCGAGGGCGACCGCATTCTGGAAGTCGGCGCGGCGGATGATGTCGAGATCCCGCAGGGCGCGAAAACGGTCGATCTCGCGGGCAAGACCGTGACGCCGGGCTTCATCGACGCTCACGCGCACGGGCCGCAATCGGACGGCGCGTTCATTCCGCAACAGAACTGGGAGGCGCGCGCGACCCTCGCGCTCGGCGTCACCACCATCCACGACCCGTCGAACAACACGGACGATTTCCACGCCGCGTCCTCCATGCAGCGCGCGGGGCTGATCCTCGGGCCACGGATGTACTCCACGGGCACGATCGTTTACGGCGCGAAATCGGAGGTCTTCGCCGATATCGGCTCGTATGAGGACGCGCTCAACCACGTCCGCCGGCTGAAGAAGTCCGGCGCGATCTCGGTGAAAAACTACAACCAGCCGCGCCGCGACCAACGCCAGCAGGTGACCGCCGCGGCGCAGGCCGAGGGCCTAATGACCTTCGCCGAAGGCGGCGCCCTCTTCCAGATGGACCTCGCCCACGTGGCGGACGGGGTTTCGGGCGTCGAACACAACCTTCCGCAGGCGACGCTTTATGAAGACGTTCTCGCCTTCTATTCAGGTTCGGATGCGGGCTACACGCCGACCCTCGTCGTCGCCTATGGCGGCCTGACGGCGGAGCACTATTGGGAGCAGGAGACGGAGGTCTGGAAGCACCCGATCCTCTCGCGCCATGTCCCGCCCGCCATTCTAGAAGCTTCGACGGTGCGCCGGACCAAAGCGCCTACGGAAGATTACGCCCACATACCGATGGCGCGCGAGGCCAACCGCCTCGCCGAACGCGGCGTGCCGGTCTCCATCGGCGCCCACGGCCAGCGCGAAGGCCTCGGGTCGCACTGGGAGGTCTGGGGCTTCGCCCAGGGCGGCGCGAGCCCGCTTCAGGCGCTGGAACGCGCGACGACCCACCCCGCGCGCAATCTCGGCATGACCAAGGATCTCGGCTCCATCGAGCCCGGCAAGCTCGCCGACCTCGTCGTCATGAATTCCAATCCGCTGGAAGACATCTATAAGACCGACGACATCGCCTATGTCGTGCAGGGCGGGCGGATCTACGATCCGAAAACCCTGAACGAGGTCGAGACCGGCGATCATGAGAGCGCGCCTTACTGGTGGCGGTAAGACGCGCGGCGCGCCTGCGGGGGCTGGCGCGCCGTTAAAAAGGGGGACGGGCCATGTGCTGGAACGCGGAAGCGTCCTGGGGGTTCGCGGTCGTCGGCGCGACGGCTGCGGGCTATCTCATCGCGAAGAAGGAAAGCCCGCTCCTCTGGCTGCCGGTCGCCTATTTCGCGGCGATGGAGCTGCTGCAGGGGCTCTCCTGGCCGGTCGTCGATCGCTGCGAGCTGCCCTCGAACCAACTTTATACGCTGCTTGCGTGGCTGCACGCCTGCTTCCAGCCTTTCATGGGGGGAATGCTCGCCCTCGCCTTCATTCCGGAGGCGGCGCGCAAGCGGGCCGCCTTCCTCGTCGTCGGCGCCTCGACCCTCGCGGCCCTCATCATGCTGGTGCAGGTCTTCCCGTTCGAGTGGGCGGGGCCGTGCCGCCTCGGGCGCACCTTCTGCGGCGAGGCGCTCTGCACGTATACGGGCGAATGGCACCTCGCCTGGTCAGTGCCGCTCAACGACCTCCTCGAGCCGGGCCCGCAGGTCTTTTACGACTCCTTCCCGCTGCGCTTCCTCTTCGGCGACGCGACCTTCCACTATCTCTTCGCCATGTTCGGCGTGCCGTTCCTCATCGGCTCGTGGCGGTTCGCGCTCTACAACATCGTCATCGGCCCGCCGCTGGTGCGCTTCGCCCTTGTCGACGGCCCGAACGAATGGCCGACCATCTGGTGCCTCTTCTCCGTCGCCATCATCTTGCTGATTGTCATCACCCCCCTCCGCCGACTGATGACCGTCCCCCGCGCCGCCGGGTGGACGACGCCGAAAGGGTGAGGTAGCAAAAAGCACTTTAAGCTAAAGACGATCCTCGCTCATGACCGAACCCGAGAAAAAAGCTCAACGGACCTCCGTCCGTAAACGGGCGAATGCGATCAAACCGTTTCAGTGCAAGAACTTGATCGCGGTGCTCGAAAACCCGGTAGATATCGCCAATATCGGCTCCGTCATCCGAAACGCGAATGCTCTTGGAGTGGAAAAGATTTACGTCATTGATCCGCGTGGAGCGCTTCCAGACGATTGGCAGGATATGCGCGAGCGTCGCTCCTTGTCGAAAACATCTGTTTCCGCTGTGAAATGGACTTTCGTAAAACGGTTCGACAGCACGGAAGCTTGCCTGGAGCATTTGGAAGCCAATAACTTCAAATCGATCGTCACTTCTCCTCACGTCAAAGGAAAGACGAACGTTTACCTCGATGAAGGCGACTATACTCCGTACGCAAAGTTGGCGGTCTGGTTCGGCAATGAGGCGCGGGGAATCAGCCAGCTCGCTGTAGAAAGATGCGAGATGTGCGTCGCGATACCAATGTTCGGCTTGATTGAGAGTCTGAACCTCGGAACCAGCTCCGGCATCGTCCTCTATGAAGTGACCAAGCAGCGGCGGCAGTATCAAAGCACCTACAGCCGTCGCGACCAGAGGGGGAAACGGGCTGAGCCGCTGCCGACCGTCATGCCGCGCGAGGAGTGAGGCAGGCGACCGCCGAGCGGACGGCGAAGGGGTGAGGCGCCTGCGCGGTCCTCAGCGCGGCGTCATCCCGGAAACGGCGTAGACGTTATCCGGGACCCAGGGTGTCGGGGCGCGGCGCTTGCGGCTCTGGGTCCCGGCTCTCGCTGCGCTCGGCCGGGATGACGGTCTTATTTCTGGAGTTCGGCGGGCCTCACCTCGCCGGCAGCCACGCCATCGGCGCGCCGGGGGAGCGGAAGTTCGCGGCGGGAATGCGTTCGGCGATGCGGGCGTGGAATTCCGGCAGTTTCGACCAGTGGAGGCCCGGGCGCAGGTGGTGGGCCGTGTGGTAGCCGAGATTGCCGGTCAGGATGTTGTACCAGCGGTGCGTGATGTTGTTGGAGGCCGCGTACGGATCGGTCTCCGAACACCCCGCATGATGGTCGTAGGTGTGCCAGCAGGTCATGAGATAGCTCGCCGTCATCGGGATGAGGAAGACGAGGAGCGCGTTCGCCCAGTTGATGGCGAAGAGCGCGCCGAGCACGGCGAGCGTCGCGGCGAGCATGAGGATGAAAACGAGCCGCTCCTGCGGGCGGTTCGCGGCGTTCGCCCACGCGCGCGAATAGCCTGTCGCGGCGATGGTGAAGGTGTATTCGAGCGCGCCCATTACACGGCCTGAAGGCGTCTTCCAGGCGGATTCGTCCTTCGCCTGATCGAGATAGTTCTCATGGTGGCCGACATTATGGTGCAGCACCCAGAGCTTGGAGACCGCGCCCGTCTGCAGGGCGAACAGGATCTCGATGAAGCGGTTGAGGACGCCCGGGTTGAAGAAAGCCGTGTGCTGATGGTGGTGGTTCCATGCCGCGACGCAGGTCTTCGCGGGGATCGAGACGAGCGCCCAGAGCGCGGCGAGCCAGACCGGCGCCAGCGCGAAAACGGCGAGATCGGCGGCGAACCCGCCGAGGAGGATTGCGACTGGCAGGCGGTCTTCGCGGAACCGGAATACGGGCCGCGCGTCGGCCAGGGTCAGCGTGGTGTCGGACATGTCGTTCCTTTCAACTCGCCGGCAGGGTCGCGGCGCCCGCCCGCGCATGCAAGGTCGTTTCGCTGTCGGCGACCTTGGCGGCTCGTAATCGAGGAAGGATCGGCGAACGAGGTTAACGCGCGGTGCAGTCGTCGAACGCGATCAAGCCGATCGCGTCAACGCTGTTTCTCACGGAAATCCGCGAGAAATGAGCCAGGCGAGGAAAAAAGCGCTGAGAAACCCCTGAACGAGGATGATGACGTACCAGAAATTCGGGCGGGCGGCGTTCGGCGAGCGCGTCTCGCTCACCTGCATCCGGCCGAAGGAGTTCTCCTGCAGCCATTTCACCTGCTTCGCCGGCATGACGAGCTTCACCTCCGGCGCCTGCTCGAACTCCAGCTCATAGGACGTCGCATCAAGATACCAGAGCTGCTCCCAGCCGCGAATGTCCTTGAACGGAATGAAGATCGGATCGTGGAAGATCGAAAACGGCGGGAGCAATCGCAGCGCCACCCCGTCGGCGTGACGTCCGATGGTGAGGACGCCGTTATAGGATTTCGACGCGACGCCCCTGCCGTAGGCGACGGCGCTCTGCAGGCGGCGCACCTCGCGCGGCTCCGCCCACGGACGGGCGTACGCCGCTGCCAGATAGCGCCACATATGGGCGTCGCGCGAATAGACGAGCCACAGGAGGCCGATAAAGACCCCGCCCCCGATGACCGAGAGGTAGAGCGTTTCAAAAATCGCCGCCATCGCCGCCGCGCCCGTTGCTGGAGCAAGAAGGCCTAGCCGCCGCGCGCGAATATCCGATTAAGGGTTTCGGCGAAAATCACGCGCTCCCTTCACCACGGCCCGTGATGTTCAGCGCAGCCCGTGATGATCGAGCAACTGCAGGACGTTCGCGTGCAGGCGGCGGTGGACGGGCGAGAGGCATTCGGTCTCGCCGATCACCGTGTCCATGGCCTCCCGGTACGAGCCCTCGCGCGCCTCTTCAGAGAAAATGTGCTCCCAGCGCCAGAAGAGCGTCACCTGATCGCCGGTTCGGCCATTGTAGGCGGCTTTGCCGAGATCCTTCACCAACGTAAAATCGTGTTGCTGCTGAACTTCGCCGGTGCTCTGGCGACCGATCTTGAAGGTCTTCACGTATGAGCCGCCGACGACTCGGTCGTCGCACCGGCGCACGACTGAAAGGCCGTAGGCCTCGCCAATGACGGCGACGATATCGCTCATTTTCCGGGTTTTATCCAGCAGGCTGACGGTCGAATAGGTGAAGTCCCCGCCTTCGAGCGCCGCCCAGACGGCCTCGTTGTCGATGGTCGTTCCGATCAGCGCGCGCTGGCGGGCGGCGAGATCGCCCGCCGCCGCCTGCGCGACGAACGGGTCCTGGACCGTGAAGCCGCGCGCCATGGCGGCCCTGTAGCCCTTGAATGTTAAAAGCTCCAACGCCGGCCTCACGGCGCTCCCGTCCGGGTTCTTCAACGTCGCCATGGACCAGATTCTCAGATCAGAGGTGTCGCCGAGGGCGGAGGTCATCATCGCGATGCGATCCTCATTCACCTCACGGTTTTCAATCGCCGCGCGCGTCGTCAGCTGCGGGCCCTCCTGATCGCCCTTGGGGAAGGCGAGGTAAAAGTCCTCGACAAAGAGGTTCGCCTCGATCCGACGCGCCTTGCCGCAGATGCGTTTAATGGCGGGCGTGATCTCCGCGATCAGCCGATGCATGGCCGAATGGCGGAAATCAACATCGCCGTCCGGACCCGGACGGAAGACGATCGAGAGCGTCTTGTTGGGATAACAACCGCTCGGTCGGTCGCTCTCCCGGATACGCCGATGATAGACCCGGGCTGTCGGCGTTTCAGCGATGAGGTCGCCCCGCCAGTGAAGGACCGGAGAAGGTAGTTTGACCGGCTCCGGCGCAGACGCGACCACAGCCGGCCGGGGCGTCGGCTGCGCGACCGGCGCGGGCCGCGGCGTCGGCTCCGGCGCGGCGGCGACTGCGACCGGCGGCGCTTCCGGTTCGTTCAGAAGACGGACCATGGTTTGATGGTCCTTCGAGCCTTCCTGCGCCCAGAGCGGATGCGTGAAATTCATCCGCACATAGGAGTTCTTCGAGCACTTCGCGATGCGTTTCGCGAGATCGGTCCGCTTGGCGTAGCTGAGCTTTTCAAACGGCTTGCCCGCCATGGCGACGAACTCGTCCGAACGGAAATAGGGAACTAGCTCCTGATACGGCCCGGCATAGGAGTTCGGCGTTTTCGTCTTGAGGAGCGGCGCGGCGGAGGCCTCCCACGCCTCGATCTTCCCGCAGCGTTGTGCGACGGCGCTCGCAGGCGCCGCGATCACGGCCGCCGCCGCCAACAGAACCAGACCCCGGCGCATATGGCCTCCCCTCGATCATCTCGCGTCTCGTTCGCAACCTAAACGACCGAACGCCCTGGCGTCCAATTCAACGCCGGCTAGCGTTTCGCCTGACGCCCCGCGACCGGCGCAGCGCTGTCGGGCTCTGGCCCTGATAGCGCCGGAAAGTCTTGCGAAACGTCTCGGCGTCCGAATACCCGCAAAGATCGGCGATTTCCTCGACGGATCGATCCGTACCGAGCAGAAGGCGCTCCGCCTCGCCCATGATGAGTTTCTTGATGAAGTCGCCGGGCGCGAGGCCCGCTTTGGCGCGCACGCGACGCTGCAACGTGCGCTCGGCGACGCCGCAGGCTTCCGCGGCGCTCGCGACGCTCGCCGCCCCCGGGTTCGCCCGCACATGGCGCTCGATCTCCATCAGCAGCGGATCACGCCCGGCGAGCGCGCCCGGGGAGAGATAGGGCATCTGCGAGGCACGACGCCCGTCGAGCACCGTGTACTGCGCGACCCGGCGCGCGAGTTCCGGCCCGCCGAAGCGCTCGATGAGATAAAGCGTGAGGTCGATCTGCGAATAGACCGCCCCGGCGGTGATGAGAGGCCCGTCCGCGACCACCATGGCGCCGAGATCGAGCGTCGCCTCCGGCGCGATCTCGGCGAGCTTCGGCGCGAGCCACCATGTCGTCGTCGCCGTCCGTGAACCGATGAGCCCCGCCTTCGCAGCGAGAAAGACACCGGTGCAGCCGCTCGCGACAAGGCTTGCGCCGTTTGCGGCGAGCCAGTTGATTTCCGCCCCCAGAGCGTCCAGCCGCTGGCCTAGCTCGGCTTCGGAAGCGACGAACATGCCGGGAACGACGACGCAGTCCGGCGCTCCGCACGCGTCGGGCGCGACGGCCGACGGCGCGAGACGGCGCCCCTCCTCCGACAGCGCGACAACGTCGACCTCCGGCGCGAAGCGGCCCTCGTCGAAGAGCGCCGAGACGGTCCTCGCAGCGATCAGGAGATCGAGCGGAATGGCGAGAGCGGACGGCAGGCAACCGCCATAGGAGAGGACCGCGAGACGCATTGTCCGATTTTCACCGAAAATAGACTTATCCGACTATTACCGCGCGACGCGGCGATTGTCACCTTCAGCCTCCAACCACAGGAGGATTTATGCGCGCCGCCCTTCTCGCCCTTGCGCTTGCATCGACCGCGCTCACCGGATGCGATATCCGCGAAGCGCTTCTGCCCCGCCTCGTCGCCGGGCAATCGAAATATCTCGGTCCGGAACGCTTTGAGGGCTCGGAGTTCCAGCAGATTTCAGACCGGGTCTACGCGTTCCGCTGGCGCTATTACCGCAATATCAGCATCCGGACCGATGAGGGATGGGTCGTCATCGACCCGCTGAACGCCGTCGCCGCCGACCTGTTGGCGGAGCACCTGAGCGCCGTTGATCCGGCCGCGCCTGTCGCCGCGCTCATTTATTCGCACTACCATCTCGACCACGCCGTCGGCGGCGCAGCGCTGAAGCCCCAGCGCGTCATCGCGCACGAGCGCTCGCCCTCCTATTGGCGCGATTTCCCGTCGAACGGCGTTCTCCAGCCGACCGAGTTCATCAATGGCGATACGACGTTCGACATCGGCGGCGTGACCATCAAGGCGATCTATCTGGAAAATTCCCATACGGATACGCTTTACGCGTTCCATCTGCCATCGGATCGGATGCTCTTCTCGGTCGATATGGGGCTTGCGAAGGCGTTCCTGCCGATGGGCCACCCGGACTCCTATGGCCCCGGCGTCATCCGTGCGCTGGAGCGCCTGGTCGCCGTCGATTTCGATGCGTTCGTTCCCGCGCACTTCGATGTGGGAACGAAGGCCGACCTTGAGGAGTATCTGGAATTCCAGAAAGACGTCCGCCGCCTCGCCCGCGAAGCGCTCGATCTCTACGGCGAAGCGAACGGCGCGACGCTCTCCGGCGACAGCGAGGCGCTGAAGGAGATGTTCGTCTACGTCTACGGACCGATCAAGGAGAAGTACGGCCACTGGCACGGCTTCGACCAGCAGTCGCTTTACATCGTCTTCTCCAACATCGTCGGCGAGGTGCTGGGCTTCTGAACCCAGCGGCAGCCACGGTCCTTTCGGCGAATCGTCCATACTGACGCATTCGTCGAAAGGGTTCCGGATGGAAGAGGTTCAGGCGTTTGCGGCCACGCTTTCGCAGCAGATCATCGGGTGGCTGACGAGCCCGCAGTTTTACGTGCAGGTCGGCTTCATCGCCGCCTCGCTCGTCTTCGCGCTGCTCGCGAGCGCCGTCATCCGCGCCCGGTTCAAGACCACGCCAAGCTTCGCCGCGCCCGGTTTCCTGAAAGACGCCGTCGCGCAGGCCGCGAAGCTCCGCGACCTCCTGTTCCCGATCTTCCTCTCGCTCGCGCTCTCGGTCTCGGTTGAAATTTCGCGCGCTCAGCTCGGCGCCTTCGAAGTCATTCAGGTCGCGCTCGGGATCAGCGTCGTCTATCTCGCCTATTCGTTCGTTCACCGCTTCATCAAGAACCGCGCCCTCGTCAGCCTCTTCACCTGGTTCGGCGTGCCGGTGGCGCTGTTCTTCGCGGTCGGCTGGCTCGACGACATCACGGCGTTTCTCGAGAAACTCTCCATCGATGTCGGCAACATCCGGATTTCGGCCTACGTCCTCGTCCGGACCCTGATTTTCGGCACCATTCTCTTCTGGCTCGGCCGCATTTCGAATTCGACCGGCAAGCGGGTCATCAAGGCGCAGGCGGGGCTCGACGTCCGCACCCGTGAGATCGCGACGAAGCTGTTCGAGATCGTCCTTTTCGTCGTCATCTTCCTCGTCCTCCTGCAGGTGATGGGGATCAACCTGACGACCCTCGCCGTCTTCGGCGGCGCCGTCGGCGTCGGGCTCGGCTTCGGCCTGCAGCAGATCGCGTCCAACTTCATTTCGGGGATCATCATCCTCCTCGATAAATCGATCACCATCGGCGACTTCATCGAGCTGGAGGATGGCCGCAAGGGCGTCCTCCGTGAGATGACCATGCGCTCGGCGACGCTGGAGACCTATGACGGCAAGGACATCATGGTCCCGAACGAGAGCTTCATCACCACGTCCTTCACCAACTGGACGCACTTCAACACGAAGCAGCGCTATCCGCTGGAGTTCTCCGTCGCCTACGACACGGACCTGCCGCGCCTCTTCGACATCGTCCGCGCCGTCGTCGCCAGCCACCCGCAGGTCCTGAGCGGCGACGACGTGCCCATCGAAGAACGGCCGGACGCGGAGATTTCAAGCTTCGGGGATTCCGGCATCAACATACTGGTCGAATTCTGGATGGACGGCGTCGATGACGGCCCGAACCGGGTGGGCGCCGATCTCCTACTGATGATCTGGATGGAGCTGAAGCGCCACGATATCGTCATCCCGTTCCCGCAGCGCGAGGTGACCGTGCTGAACGGCGGCGACGTGAAACCGGGCGCAGCCGCCTGACGGGCGCGGCGCATCCATCCTTCGAGACGCCGATTTGACCTCGCGCGCCGCCGCCTCCACATCCCGCACCGAAAGGACCGCCCATGCCGCCGGATCGCGCGACGGGAGACGGGCCGCGGGGCGGGCTGAAGGCCGTTCTGCCGCTCCTCCCCCACTTATGGCCGAAAGATCAGCCGGGCTTCCGCCTGCGCGTCGTCGGCGCCCTCATCGCGACGGTGGCGGGCCAGCTCGCGACCGTCGCCGCGCCGCTCTTCATTGAAGAGGCGGTGAACCGGCTCTCGGCCGGCGGTTCGCTCGGCGAGCAGGCGGGCGTTCTCGCCATGGGGCTGGTCATCGGTTACGGGCTCGTTCGGCTCATCGGCGCGGCCCTGCCGCAGCTGCGCGAAGTCTGGTTCACCAAGGTCGGTCAGGCCGCGACGCGTTCGGTCGCGGTGGAGACGTTCGCGCACCTCCACGAGTTATCGCTGCGCTTCCATCTGGAGCGGCGCACGGGCGGGCTCAGCCGCATCATCGAGCGCGGGGTGAAGTCCATCGACTTCCTCTTCCGCTTCCTCCTCTTCAATATCGGACCGACCCTCGTTCAGCTCGCGATCATCGCGGTCCTGTTCGGAACGCGCTACGCGTCCGCCTTCGCGGGGATCGCCATCGCGACGGTCGCGGCCTATTTCCTCTTTACGCTGACCTCGACCGAATGGCGGCTGAAATTCCGCCGAGAGATGAACTCCCTCGACACCAGCGCCAACACGCACGCCGTGGACGCCCTCCTCAACTATGAGACGGTGAAATACTTCACCAACGAGGCCTATGAGCGCGAGCGCTATGACGGGGCCATGAAATCCTATCAGGACGCGGCCGTGCGCTCGAACCTGTCGCTCGCCGCCGTCAACCTCGGTCAGGCGGTCATCATGAACGTCGGGCTCGTCGCCGCCCTCGCGCTTGTCTCCGCGCGCGTCGCGGCGGGGGAGATGCAGGTGGGCGCCATCGCCGCGATCTCCCTCATCATGATGCAGCTTTATCAGCCCCTCAATATTCTGGGTTTCGCCTATCGTGAGATCAAACAGGCCCTCGTCGACATGGAAAAGATGTTCGACCTCCTCGCCGAGGCGCCGGAGGTGAAGGATGCGCCCGACGCGACGCATCTGGAGGTGAAGACCGGCGCCGTCGCCTTCGAGAACGTCACCTTCGGCTACGAGAAGAACCGCACCATTCTCGACGGTCTGTCGTTCGAGGCGGCGCCGGGCGCCTTCGTCGCCATCGTCGGGCCGACGGGCGCGGGCAAGTCCACCATCTCCCGCCTCCTCAACCGGTTCTACGAACCGCAGGCGGGCCGCATTCTGATCGACGGCGAAGACGTAAAGGGCTTCACCCAGCAATCCGTGCGGGCCGCCATCGGCGTCGTGCCGCAGGACACCGTCCTCTTCAACGACACCATCGGCGCGAACATCGCCTACGGACGGCCGGGCGCCGCGCAGGAGGAGATCGAGCGCGCCGCCGACCTCGCCGCCATCGGCGACTTCATCCGCGCCTTGCCGGACGGCTGGGAGACCCAGGTCGGCGAGCGCGGGCTCAAACTTTCGGGCGGCGAGAAGCAGCGCGTCGCCATCGCCCGCACGATCCTGAAGAACCCGCCCATCCTCATCCTCGACGAGGCGACCTCCGCTCTCGACGCGGCGACGGAGCGGGCGATCCAGTCCGCCCTCGAGCGGGTTTCGGAAGGCCGCACCACGCTCGTCATCGCTCACCGGCTCTCGACCATCATCGGCGCGGACCGGATCCACGTGCTCGATAGCGGCCGCCTCGCCGAGGCCGGGACCCATGAGGAGCTGCTCGCAAAAGGCGGGCTCTACGCCGAGCTCTGGGAGAAGCAGCAGGACGCCCAGCACCGCGTCGCCGCGGAGTGAGCCGTCCCAATCTTTCATCCGCTCACCCCCGCGAAAGCGGGGGTCTAGGGCCCGGTGAACTGAAGCTGCTTCATCGCCTGCCGCCTGAGATCCCCGCCTTCGCGGGGATGAGCGGGAATTCGGGATATGCAGGCGAAAGCCTCTCCAGAATTGCCGCCCCATCCCCGATGCTCTACCTCCGGCGCGGGGTTCACCGGGGATGCTCTCATGCGCCAGTTTCTGCTCGCCGCCATCATCATGCTCGCCGCCTGCGGGCCGGAAGAAGAGGCGCCGACGCCGATCATGACCGACGCGACGATCACCGGCGGTCCGGCCATCGTCATCGCCCACCGCGGCGCGTCGGGTCCGCTGCCGGAGCACACCATCGCCGCCTATGAACTCGCCATCGAGCAGAAGGCGGATTTCATCGAGCCCGACCTCGTCCTGACGAAAGACGGCGTCCTCATCGCCCGGCACGACCGCTACCTCTCCACCACCACCGACATCGCCGACCATCCGGAATTCGCCGACCGCCGAACGACCAAACTTCAGTACGGCGAGCCGCGCGAGGATTGGTGGGCGGAGGATTTCACCCTCGCCGAGATCAAGACCCTGCGCGCGCGCCAGCCGCTCCCCTCGCGCGGTACCGGCGATGACGGGCGCTTCGAGATCCCGACTTTCGAGGAAGTGATCGCCGTCGCCAAGGCCGGCGGCGTCGGCGTCTATCCGGAGACGAAGCAGCCAGGCGCCCTCGCCGCGCTCGGTTTCGACATGGAGGCCGCCCTCCTCGCCGCTCTGGAGACGGCTGGCTGGACCGGCGCGGCGGCGCCCGTTTACGTCCAGTCCTTCGAGCCGGAGATCCTCATCTCGCTCAATGAGAAGATCGACGTTCCGCTTGTTCAATTGGTCTACGCTATCGAGGCCGATGGCGGCTATCGATCCAATCTGCCGCTTGCGGACATTCCCGCCTACGCCGACGGCGTCGGCGCGGAAAAGTCGCTGCTGGTCGACGACCATGGCGAGCTCACCGACTTCATCGCCCGCGCCCACGCGCTCGGCCTCTTCGTTCACGCATGGACCTTCCGCGATGACGTGACGCCGCCCGACGGCGCCCCCATCGACGCCGAACTTCGTCGCGTCTACGCGGCGGGCGTCGATGGCGTCTTCGCCGATTTCCCGGCGACGGCGGTCGAGGTGCGGGACGCCGCGCCGATTCTTTCTGTGCAATGATTTTTGACCTGCCGCCGACGCCGGAACCGGTTGCACTGGAAGACCGCATCGTGGTCGTCGGCGAGCGCCGTGCGGAAGGGATCGCCGACGCACCGACATCCGTCGACGTGCTGATGGCGGACGAACTTAGTTTCCTCGACGCCGACCACCCGTCCGAACTCATCAACCGCATCGCGGGCGCGAATATCCAGCGCGGCAACGGCGCGGAGAGCCTGACGGCCATCCGCTCGCCGGTGCTGACGGGCGGTGCGGGCGCGGGCTCATTCCTTTATCTCGAAGACGGCGTGCCCCTGCGCTCGGCAGGCTTCGCCAACACCAACGGCCTCTTTGAGACCCATGCGGAGATCGCCGACGCCGTCGAAGTCGTGCGCGGCCCCTCCGGCGCGCTCTATGGCGCGAATGCGATCCATGGCGTCGTCGACGTGCGCACACCGGAGCCCGCGGCCTCGCCGCGCGGCTTCGTCTCCCTCTCCGGCGATACCGAGGACCGATATGGCGGTACGCTTCTCTATTCCGGCGGGCGCGGCCGACAGGCGGCGCTCATCGGCGTCACGGCGATCACCGAAGATGGGTTCCGCGCCGAGGCCGGGCTGGACCAGCAGAAGCTGACCCTGCGTCACGCCTATCACGGCGACGCCGTCACGGTGCAGACGATCCTTGGCGGATACAATCTCAATCAGGAAACCGCGGGCTTCGCGCAAGGCCCGGACGCCTATCTCGACGCGACCGCCCGGCGCGCCAACGCGTTTCCGGACGCCTATCGCGACTCTGCGGGGCTGCGCGCCTCCAGCCGCGTCGAGATTGATCGTGGTCAGACGGAATTCGTCATCACGCCCTTCGCGCGCTGGACGGAGATGGAGCTGTTCCAGCACTTCCTGCCGAGCCAGGCGGTGGAGGATACGGGCCACTGGAGCCTCGGCGCGCAGTCGGCGGTCTATCATCAGGCGTCGGACAGGCTGGAGCTGATCGCGGGGCTCGATGTCGAGCGCACGCGCGGCTTCCTGAAGGAAGTTCAGACGATCCCGACCGTCTTCTCGTTCACGCAGGGCGTCCACTATGATTATTCCGTGGTCGCCTACGCCGTCTCTCCGTTCGCGAAGGCGAGCTACGCGCTGACCGACCGGCTGGAGGCCGCCTTCGCCGCCCGCATCGACTACACCCGCTACGCCTATGATAACGAGCTGGCGGCGGGCGAACCGGTCGAGATCGGCCGCTTCCAGCGCGTCGCGGGCCGCACGGACGACTTCGCCACGGCGAGCCCCAAGGCCTCGCTCCTTTATCGGACGGACCGGGGCGCGATTTACGCCAGCTACGCCCGTGGCGCGCGGCCGCCGCAGACGTCCGATCTCTACCGCCTGCAGGTTGGCGATGCGTCGGGCGCCATCGATCCGGAAACCATCGACGCGCTGGAGATCGGCTGGCGGGCGGATTTCGGCGCCGTCGAGGGGGACCTCGCCCTCTTCGCTCAGGAGAAAGACAATTTCTTCTTCCGCGACGCCGACGGCGTGAACGTGCCGGACGGAAAGACCCGCCATCTCGGCTTCGAATGGCGCGCGCGGGTTTCGCCCGCCCCATGGATCGCGCTGGAGACCTCAGGCACGTGGGCGGAGCATACATACCGCTTCAACCGCGTGACGGGGAACGCCAGCGAAACGATCAGCTCCGGCGACGAAGTCGACACCGCCCCCACGACCCTCGCCAACACCCGCCTGACGCTCCGCCCCGCCGAGCCCGTGCGGCTGGAGGCCGAATGGGTCCATGTCGGCGCCTACTTCACGAACGCAGCGAATACGGAAGACTATCCCGGCCACGACATACTGAACCTGCGTGCGAGCGTCGACCTGCCCGGCGGCGCGAGCGTCTTCCTCGCCCTCCGCAACGCGCTCGACACGTTCTACGCCGAACGCGCCGACTTCGCTTTTGGAAACGAACGCTATTTCCCGGCGGAGGAACGCACCCTCGCGGTCGGCCTCCGGGCGCGGTTCTAGGCTACCAGCAGCCCTCATAGACGATGACGGCGACGCCCGCCGGATCCGTCAGATAGAGATATGTCGCGCCCCACGGTCGCGGCGTCGGCTCGGAGCAGGCGATATCGGACGGCAGCGCGGCCCTGAACGCCGCGACGCTCTCGACCCTGAACTGCAGGCTGACGCCCGAGAGGTCGGCGGCGGTCGCGCGATGATAGATCTCCAGCAGCGCCTCCGTGCGCCCGCCATCAAGCGCGAGGATGACGCCGCGATCATCCGCCTCATCCCATTCCTCGACAACGCGCATGGCGAAGACGCGCTCATAGAACGCGCGCGTCTCGGCGATCAGCGGCGTGCTGATTTTAGTTTTCATGGACGTAATCATACAGAGCGCCTCCGAGATTTATCGCGGTCTGGATATCTCTGCGGCCTCGAGGCCGCCCTCTCTCACTAGACGCCGCCGCCGGTACCGAACAGCCCGCAGCGCTCTCCCGCCCTTCCCTCGCACGCGCGCTCGCGATAAGCCCGCGCGTGGCGCGGTTCCGCGCTCTCTGCGATCGCAGCCCGACCAAGGTCTTCTTCATGAGCACGCCCGCCCTCTCCATCGTCATTCCCGTCTTCAACGAGGCCGAGAATGTCGGCGCGGTCATCGCCGAGGCGCTGGAGAAAACCGAGGATGTGGGCGCGGAGATCATCATCGTCGATGACGGCTCCGAGGACGGCACGGGCGAAGCGGTGAAGCGCGCATCGGAAGGCTCCTCGCGGGTGCGCTACATCCATCACCCCAAGCGTTCGGGCAAAAGCGCGGCGCTGCGCACGGGCTTTCTCGCGGCGCGGGCGGTCTGGGTCGGCACCATGGACGGCGACGGCCAGGACGATCCGGACGACGTGCTCGCCATGGCGCGGGAAGTCGATCTCTCCACAGTCGGCGCGGTCGGCCTCGTCGGCGGCGTGCGCAAGCAGCGGACCGACGGCGCGAGCCGCAAGACCGCCTCGCGCCTCGCCAACGGCCTGCGCAAACGCCTTCTGAACGACGACTGCCCGGACACCGCCTGCGGGCTGAAGCTGGTGCCGCGGGACGTCTTCCTCGCGCTGCCCTTCTTCGACGCGCTGCACCGCTATCTGCCCGCGCTCGTCCAGCATCTCGGTTTCGAGGCGCGCTACGTGCCGGTGGAGAACCGCCCGCGCGCCCACGGCGTCTCGAAGTACTCCAATATCGGCCGCGCGGCGGCGGGCCTCTTCGACCTCATGGGCGTCCTCTGGCTGATGCGGCGGACCCATTCGCCCGCGCCGGAGCTGCTTCTGCGGTCGGAAACCGCCATGAAGGCCGAGGGCTGAGATGAGCGACGACCGCCGCCTAGGGCCGAAGCGCCTCGCGATCCTTCTCGCGGTCACGCTTCTTTCCATCCTGCCGGGCTTCTTCTCCCTCCCCGTCACCGACCGGGACGAGGCGCGCTATTCGCAGGCCTCTCGCCAGATGATGGAGACGGGCGACTATATCGACATCCGCTTTCAGGATCAGGCGCGCCATGTGAAGCCCGCCGGCATCTACTGGATGCAGGTGGTGACGACGCAGCCCTTCGGCGGGCCGGACGCGCCGATCTGGGCGCACCGCATTCCCTCCGCTCTCGGCATCCTTCTCGCCGCCCTCGCGACCGGCTTCCTCGCCGCGCGCATCGGCGGCGGCAACGTCGGGCTGGTGGCGGGCCTACTCGTCGCGCTCGCGCTTTCGCCCTCGCTTGAGGCGCGCATCGCCAAGACCGACGCCATGCTGCTCGCGAGCGCGGCCATCGCGCAGGCGGCGCTGTTCTTTCTGCTGACGCTCCCGAAGGGCTCGCCCGCGCCGAAGTTCGTCGGCGCGCCGCTTCTTTTCTGGGCGGCGAGCGGCGCGGCGATCATGATAAAGGGGCCGATCATCGCCATGGTCTCCACGGCGACGGTGCTGGTCTACGGGCTCTGGACGCGGGACTGGGGCGTTCTGAAACGCATCCGCCCGATCTTCGGCCTGCCGGTCATGGCGGCCATCGGTCTGCCTTGGATCGTGCTCATCAACATTCAGACGAACGGCGCCTTCATCGATCAGGCGGTCGGGCACGCCCTCCTCGGCAAGGTCGCCGAGAGCGACGACAGCCACGCTGGGCCCTTTGGCTATCACACCATGCTCTTCCCGGTGACGTTCTGGCCGGGGGTTCTGCTCGCGGGCCTCGCCGCCGGCGCGGGCTGGCTGAAGCGGAAAACGCCGGAGGGGATCTTCCTCATCTCCTGGGCGGCGCCGACCTGGCTCATCTTCGAATTCGTGGCGACCAAGCTGCCGCACTATGTCATTCCGGCGTTTCCGGCGGTCGCGATCCTCGCCGCCCTCGGCCTCGCGCACGCGCCGCAGATCCTCTCCCAGGCCTGGGCGCGCTGGGCGCACCGGGCCGCGAGCATCTTCTTCATCATCGTCGCCGTTCTGCTCGGCGCGGTTCCCGTTGTCGCGCGCGCCTATCTCGCAGCGGACGAAGCGACGCGCGAGGACGCCGGCGCGCTCATCGCGAGCCTCGGCGGCGCCACGGGCGGGCCGGAGCTTGTCGCCCTCCTCGCCGGCTTCCTCGCCGCCGCCGCGGGCGCGGCCTTCGCGTCGAAGCCGTCGACCCTGCGCTTCGCCGCCGTCGCGGGCGGCGCGATCCTTCTTTACGGCGCGGTTTTCGAAGCCGCCGCGCCGCGGCTCGACGCGCTCTGGCCGTCGAACCGCGTCGGCGCGGTCGTCGCGTCCCTGAAAGGTTGCACAGAGATTAAAGCGGCGACCGCCGGCTATCGCGAACCGTCGAACGTCTTCTATCTCGGAACGGACGTCGTGCTCGGCGACGGACGCGAAGCAGCCCTGCACCTGATACAGAACCGCGACTGCGGCGTCGCCGTCGTCGACATCGCCGAACGCGCGGCGTTCGACGCGGCGCTCGCGCCGACCGGCATGCGCATCGAAAGCATGGGCGTCGTCAACGGACACAACGTCGTCAAGGGCCGCGACATGCAGCTCGACATCCTCGTCGCGACCGACGGCGCGCTCACTGCGCCGCAGCCGTAACGTCGCCCGCTTCAAACGGAAAAACCTCGCTCGGTTAACCGTTCATACAGCCGCCGGACGTTACAAATCCCGCAACTCGGCGGCCTCACGCCGATACGGAAGTCTAGGGTAGCGCGGGAATACTTTTCGGATGCAGCAGCACGCGATCAACGATTACGATCTGGCCGTCGATGCGGCCAACCACGCGCTGGCCAAGCTCGAGGAGTACGGAACGCCGCCGCTCCCGAAATATTTCGAGCTCTGGTACGCCCACGTCTCCGGCCAGTTCCCAACGCTCTCGGAACGCATCAACGGCGCGATCGACGCCGGCGCGCCGCTGGCGACGCAGATGCTCGACGATCTCTACACGACGTTCCTCGCCAAGAGCGGCGAGAGCAACGACCTCGAGCACGCGCGGGCGTCCCTCGACGAACAAATCATGAGCCTTCTGCAGCTCGTCGGCGACAATATCGACTCGACCGAGCATTTCGCGGACTTCCTGGAAAACAACGCCCGCGTTCTGCCGTCCATCACCTCGCCGGATCAGCTGGCGAAAGTGATTCAGGCGCTCGCGGCCAACAACAAATCGGTCCTGAAGCGCACGAGCGAGCTTTCCGACGGCCTCAACCACGCCAAGCAGGAAGTCGAAAACCTCCGCACCGAGCTCGCCTCGCTGCGTGAAGAATCCATGCGCGATCACCTGACGGGCGTTCACAACCGTCGCTCGTTCGACAGCCAGCTCGCTCGCGCCATCATCACCGCGCGTGAGAACAACGATAACCTGTCGCTGGTCATGTGCGACATCGACCACTTCAAGAAAATCAACGACGTTCACGGACACTCCACCGGTGACCGCGCGCTTCAGCATGTCGCCCGCATCATGGCGGAGTGCGTGAAGGGTCAAGACATCGTCGCGCGGTACGGCGGCGAAGAATTCAGCATCATTCTTCCACGTACGCGCCTGCGCAACGCGGCGATCCTGTCGGAGCAGATCCGCTCCACGATCTCCGGTCGTCCGGTCGTCACGCGCGAAGGCAAGGTGCTGATCAAGTCGGTGACGGTGTCCTTCGGCGCCGCCGAGCTGAACGACGGCGACGACATCAACAGCCTCATCGCCCGCGCTGACCAGAACCTTTATCAGGCGAAAGAAACGGGCCGGAACCGCGTCGTCTGCAAATAAGGCGTCCGCCCGACACACTCCGTCATGAAAAAAGCGCGCCGCACACGGCGCGCTTTTTTCTATCCAGCCAACGGCTCCAGGAAATCCGGATCCAGCTGATCGTTCAGCTTGACGGCTTTCAGGTTTTTCGCCGTCCCCAGACGGCCCGACCCGACAACGCGCCCTTCACGGCCGGCTTTTACGCAAAGACGAATGTCGCCGACGTTCGCTGATGGAAGGCGAACCACCTGACCGGGCTTCAGGTTCGCCAGCTCGCTCAGACGCATGGTGATGCGCGCCAGCTCCGCGCGCATGGGAAGCGGCGCGACACGCGCGACTTCGCCCATATGATCCGTCCATTTCTGATGTTCTTCGTCCGTCATCGGGGCTGTAGAATACTGCAAGCGCGCACGGACAGGATCGAACATCCCGATCGGCACGAGCAGCTCGAAACTCGCCGGCTCCATTGTTTCACCGATCTCCAGCGAGACCTGGAAGGCGATGAGTTCGGAACGCTCCGGCGCAATATCGACCAGCACCGGCACATGTTCGAACCGCTTGCAGGAAAGACGCCCGATCGATCGTCCGCAGGCGGCGACCATCACATCGTCGAACGTCTCCAGCAGATGATCGACGAGCGAGCCCGCGAGCGCGCAGTCTATGGCCGTCGGGGTGCGCCCTTCCAGCTCATCAAGGTCCGGCATATCGCCGCCCATGGCGAGATCGGTGATGATGTTGGCGAAGCGCGGCTCCAGGCTGATCGCCGCCGCGCCGCGATCATCCTCCGTCGCCAGAACACCGATCATCGCCGGCATCGGCGTGTTGTCGATGAAGGCGCCATAGCGCTTCACGGAGAAGTTGCTTCCGACCGTCTCGGTCATGGAGCCAAGATAGTCGCGCACGCAGTCGGCGGCGTTGCGCGCAAAGACGGAGGAAATCTGGGCGAGGACCGGAAACGCCGAGGCGTTCATACGGACCTTGTCCAGCATTTGGCGTTTCACGCTCGTCTCAAGACCGATACCGAACATCGATGGCTCCTTAACGTGCGGTCAATCTGCGCGAAGACGGTAAACAGCCTCTTTCCGAACGCGCCCCAAGAATGTCGCGCGCGTCTTTATTCTGGTAACCCTGTTCAGGTTATGGCTTTCGGGAAGCTTCGAAAAAGTGCCCCGCGTCCATGGCCGCCAACGCCAAAGCCCCGATTATCGTCAAGAAGAAGATCTCCGGCGGCGGAGACGGGCACCATGGCGGCGCGTGGAAGGTCGCTTACGCCGACTTCGTGACGGCCATGATGGCCTTCTTTCTTCTCATGTGGCTCCTCAACGCGACGACGGAAGACCAGCGCAAGGGCATCGCGGACTATTTCGACCCGGCGATCCCCATCAGTCGCGTTTCCGGCGGCGGCTCCGGCGCGCTCAGCGGCGATTCTCTGCTGGCGGAGGACACCCAAGCCTTTAACGGCACCGGCGGCGCGGGCGACGGCGCGCGCGGCTCAGGCGAAAGCGTCTCTCCGCCAGGCGCCCCGGCGGCGCCTTCGCGTCAGGACGCGCTCTTGAGCGATGAACTGGCCGATCTGGAGTCCCGCCTGCAAGCGATGGCCG
Source organism: uncultured Caulobacterales bacterium (assembly GCA_964342855.1). GTDB lineage: Bacteria > Pseudomonadota > Alphaproteobacteria > Caulobacterales > Parvularculaceae > JBCBJX01. Next base: position 46,771 of record CAYFIB010000002.1, on the reverse strand, counting down.
AAGGCGGCGGGGCCGAAGGCGAACTTTCTCAACACATGCGCGTTCGGGTGACGGCGGACGGTCTTGTCATCGAGCTTGTCGACACGGGCGACAAAGCGCTTTTCGAGCGCGCCTCAGCGGAGCCCTCCGCGCGATTGCGCGCGCTTCTGGACGTCATGGCGTCCGTCCTCAACATCGCCGAAAACCCGATTTCGATCACGGGGCACACGGACGCCGCCGCGTTTTCGTCGTCCTCGCGGTATTCCAACTGGGAGCTGTCGACGGACCGCGCCCTCGCCTCGCGCCGCATTCTTGTCGGTTCCGGCCTCGCCCCCGCCCGCATACTCGAAGTCACCGGGGCAGCCGACACCGCGCCCCTTTCAAACGACCCCTACGCGCCGGAGAACCGGCGGATCGCCATAACCCTCCTCAAAAATCCGCGGTCCTAAAGTCATCCTTAATAAGACGTTTAGACGTCCGTAATGGATCATTAAATGATCCATACGATGCTGCACGCGGGAATTCCGTTTACATAGCGCAGGAGGCGCAAAAACATGAGCGTTACGTCAGCATTGAACGCCGGAGTCGCCGGGCTCGCGACGAACTCCGTGAAACTCGCGACGATTTCCGACAACATCGCGAACTCGTCGACCAACGGCTACAAACGAGCCGACACGGAATTCGTGTCGCTGGTCTCCAGCGGGTCGCAATCGGCCTTCGCTGCTGGCGGCGTGCGCGCTGAAACCTTCCGTAACGTGACTGCTGAAGGCGCGCTGGTCTCCACCGGCAACGCGACCGACCTCACCATTTCCGGCCGCGGATTCCTTCCCGTGACTACGCTCGACGGCGTCAACACCACCGGCACGCCACCGCTGCGCTTGACGACCACGGGCTCTTTCACGGCCGACTCCAACGGCTATCTGCGTACGGAAGCAGGACACTTCCTTCTCGGCTGGCCGGCCGATGTCGACGGCTCCGTCACCGTACCCAGCCGCGACAGCGCCTCGGGGCTTGAAGCTGTTCAACTGCCGCAGACGATTTTCGCGTCCGACGCGACCGACGCCATCACGCTCGGCCTTAACCTGCCGGCGACGGCGACCGAGGCCGGCGCCGCCGGTACGGCGCTGACGTTCCCGGTCGAGTACATCGACAATCTCGGCTTGTCGCAGACCCTGAATTTCGAATTCACGCCGACCGTTCCGGGAACTGGCCGCAGCGATACGTGGACCATCAACGTCTATGACAGCGCTTCGGCCACGCCGGCGGTTCCGCTTGAGACGTTTACGGCGCAATTCGACGCGACCTCCGCGTCGGGCGGCGCCCTTGACGAGACGACCGTCGCGGGCACGACCAACTATGACACGACCACCGGCATCCTCACCGTCACGACGGCGAGCGGCCCCATCGAAGTGTCGATCGGCAACTCGACCAACCCGGTGCTGACCCAGCTCGCCGGTGAGTTCGCGCCGATCAACGTGGACGCCAACGGCGTGCCGATCGGCTCGGTCGACCGCTTCGAGGTCTCAGAACAGGGCTATCTCGAAGCCGTGTTCGACACGGGATTCCGTCTCACCATCTATCAGATCCCGGTCGCCGACGTTCCGAATGCGAACGGCCTGCGCGCCGAGGACGGCGCCGCTTTCAGCCTCTCGCAGGAGAGCGGAGGCGTATTTCTCTGGGATTCCGGCACCGGCCCGGTCGGCTCCACACTCGGCTTTACGCTTGAGGAATCGACGACCGACATCACGGCCGAACTCACCGATCTTATCCAGACGCAACGGGCGTACTCGTCCAATGCGAAGATCATTCAGACAATCGACGAGGTTCTTCAGGAGACGACGAACCTGATCCGCTAACGGATTGACTAAGGAGGCATGAGAGGCGGGCGGAGCCCGTCTCTCGATAGGAACCGGCGATGAGCATCAACAACGCTCTCTCAAACGCCTACTCGGGGCTTTCAGCCACCGGCCGTCTGGCCGAGGTGGCGGCGAACAATATCGCCAACGCCCTGAACGACGACTACAACCGCAAAGAGGTTCAGCTTTCTGCGGCGATCACGGACGGTCGCGGCGCCGGCGTCGAGGTTTCCGGCATCCGCCGTGCGGTGAACAACAACCTCGTTCGCGATCTTCGCCTCGCGGAGGGCGAGCTCGCCTACGCCGCCGTGAAAGAGGGCGTTGCGGGCGAGATTGCGACGGCTATCGGCGGACCGGAAGATCCCGCGTCGCTGTTCGCTCTTTATCAGGACTTTGAAACGGCGCTTGAAACCGCCGCGGACACGCCGGAAAATCAGGCGGCGCAGCGCAATGTCGTTCAGACCGCTGGCGCCATCACCACCAAATTCAATGACCTCTCGGCGCAGGCGGCCCTTCTGCGTACGGACGCCGACGCCCAGATCGCTCGCGACGTTCAGCGCCTCAACTCCCATCTCAGCGAAATCGAATCGCTGAACCGGGAGATTGAGCTCGCGACCGTATCCGGCCGGGATACGTCCGCCCTGCTCGATCAGCGACAGAAGCTTCTGGACGAGGTTTCGCAGATCATTCCGATTAAGGAAGTTCAGTCCGACAACGGCAAGGTCAACATCCTGACCGAAAGCGGCGTCTTCCTCCTCGACCGCAAGGCGAAGGAAGTTCAGTTCACGGCCGCCGGACAGATCACGCAGGGCGAAACCTACGCTGGCGGTCAGCTTTCAGGTCTCTTCGTCGGCGATTCGGAAATTACGCCCGGCTCCGGTTTCCTCGGCGTCTCGGGCGGCTCCATCGGCGCTCTTTTTGAAGTTCGCGATGAAATCGGCGTCGCTTTCGCTGAAGAAATCGACGGCCTCGCCCGCGGTCTCATCGAGCGGTTCCAATCGCCGACCGCGGACGCCACGCTCGCTGTCGGCGATGCGGGCCTCTTTACGGACGCGGGCGTCGCGTTCGATCCGCTGAATGAAGAGGGCCTCGCCTCACGTCTTTCCGTCAACGCCGCCGTCGACCCGGATCAGGGCGGCGAAGCGCGGCGCGTGCGCGACGGCATCAATTCCGTCGCGGCGGGACCTGCTGGCTCGGACTCCATCCTCCGCACACAGCTGCAGGCGTTCCGCGACCCGGCGACCGCGCCGACCTCCACGGGCATCTTCGGCGACTTCACCGCGCTCGATACGATTTCATCGTACACGTCTGTCAAAGCGACCGAATCGCTCGACGCCGGCAATCAGTCCGTCGCCGTCGGCGCGCGCGTGCAGTCGCTCTTTGAAGCCGAACGTACGTTCTCCGGCGTCGATACTGATTTCGAGACCGCCCAGCTCATTCTGATCGAGCAGGCCTATGGCGCGAACGCCAAGGTCATCGAAGTCATCGACTCCCTCATTCAACGCCTGCTGGAGATCTGATCATGACCGGCGTCAACGGGCTCCCGACAGCTCTCGCATTCCGCAACATGAGCCGCATCATCACGGATCTGAAACGTCAGTCCGAAGTCGCGCGCTACGAAACCGTCACCGGGCGTCGATTCGACCTCGCCGAGGCGACCGACGGCAATCTCGGTCTCGTCCAGCAGCTAGAAAAAGCGCAGACGGACGTTCTGGATTATCGCACGGCGATCAACATCGCCAAGACGCGCGCGAACGTTTCAGCGTCCGGACTTGATGTCGCCGTGAAGGCGGCTGGCAATATCGCCGAGGATATTCTCGGCGCGCTCGGCGTCGGCAATGAACAGATCATCACCAATTCACAGGACATCGCGCGTCGCGAGCTCGACACTGTTTTCGCCGGTCTCAGCGTGAACGTTGGCGGGCGGTACATCTTTTCCGGCGCTGATGTCGACACGCCGCCTCTCGCGCCGGCGGCGACCCTTATCGCTGACCTGGAGGCGCTGGCCCTCGCCTCGACGACGGCGGCGGACTTCGAAACCGCGCTCGACACCTATTTCAATGACCCCGCAGGCGGATTTGCGACGAATATCTATCAGGGTTCGTCGCTTGACGCTTCGTCGATTGAAGTCGCCGAAGCCGAACGTCTCAATGTTCAGCCCCGCGCGGACGATCAGGCCCTGAAGGACCTGTTCCGTTCGCTCGGCGCCATCGCCGTCAGCGCCTCGCTGACTGGCCTCTCGCCGGACGAACGCAACACGGCGCTGGAAAGCTCCGCGATTGATCTTGCGAACGCGGAGAAAGGCGCGATCGACCTGCGCGCCGATCTCGGCTTCACGCAGGAACGCCTTGAGACCGTCCTCACCCGCAACGAAGCGGAGGAGACGGCCATCATCGACAGCCTTCAGGCGCTCATCGGTGCGGATGAATATGAAGCCGCGACGCGTCTCGAAGTGACCGAAAACGTGCTCGACATCGCCTTCACGGCGACCGCCCGCCTCTCGCAACTCTCACTGGTGAACTACATCCGATGACGGTTTTTCGCGCCCTCGCCGCCGCCCTTTTCTTCGTCACCACCGGCGCCGCCGCGAACGAGGTCCGCATCAAGGACCTCGTCGAGGTGGAAGGCGTCCGCGGGAACGATCTCGTCGGCTACGGCCTCGTCGTCGGTCTCGACGGCACGGGCGACACGATCCGGAACTCACCCTATACGGAAGAGGCGCTGCAGAACCTTCTGGAACGTCTCGGCGTCAATGTTCAGGGCGAGGACTTCCGCTCCCGCAATGTCGCCGCCGTACTTGTCACGTCCACCCTCCCGCCGTTCGCGCGCACTGGCGGACGCATCGACGTGACGGTTTCAGCCCTCGGCGACGCACAGAGCCTCCTTGGCGGCACCCTGGTCATGACGCCGCTGAACGCCGCCGACGGCGAAATTTACGCCGTCGCGCAAGGAACGGTCATCGCCAGCGGTCTGCAGGCGGAAGGCGAAGCCGCCTCCGTCACCACGGGCGTGCCGACCTCGGCCATCATTCCATCTGGCGCGAGCGTCGAACGCGAGATCGCGTTCGATTTCGGCTCGCTCCGCTCCATCACGCTCGACCTGCGCGACCAGGACTTCACGACCGCCTCGCGCATCGAACGCCGTATCAATGGCGCGCTTGGCCAGCCCATGGCGCGCATGCTCGACAGCGGCACCATCGAGCTGGAAGTCCCCGGCGGCGTCACCCCGGCGATGCTCATCAGCCGGATAGAAAACCTGACCGTCACGCCGGAGCAGCGCGCGCGCGTCGTCGTCGACCAGCGCTCCGGCACCATCGTGCTCGGATCGAACGTCCGCATCTCGGAAGTCGCCGTGGCGCAGGGCTCGCTGACCATCCGCATCACCGAGACCCCGCTGCCCTCGCAGCCGAACCCCTTCTCCGATACCGGCGAGACCATCACCCTTCCCCGCACGACGATCGATATTGATCAGGGCGACGACGCGCAGGTCGCGATCGTCAATGAGAATGTGACGCTGGCTGATCTTGTCGCCGGGCTGAACGCCCTCGGCGTCGGCCCGCGCGAGATGATCGACATCCTGAAATCCGTCAAAGCGGCCGGCGCGCTGCACGCGGAGTTCATCGTCCAGTAAGGCCGAACTTCAACGACAAAAAAGCCGCCCTTCGAGGGCGGCTTTTTTATTGCGGATGTTTGACGCTGCTCAGAGGTAGGACTCGCCTTCATCCTCTTCGTGCTGTGCTTTCAACTGGAACTCGCCCGCATCGACCAGATCGGTGATGGTTTTAAGAACGGTCGCCGACGCCGCTTCGGCTTCAGAGAGCTTCAAGGGCGGCAGCTTGTCGATGTCTTCTTTCATCTGATCGGCGAGGCGCGTCGACATGTTGGAGAAGAAGTACTCCGCCACCACCGGCGAGCTCTGCTGAGCGTATTTCAGAGCCCGGAGGAGAACGGCGTTTTCGACCGTCCGCATGATGGACGCCACCGCCATCGGCGGCACGCGCTCGGCGATATCGCCGAAGGTGAACATGGAACGGCGCACCTCGACCGCGAGTTCCGGACGGTTTTCCTCCAGAAACTCCAGCGCCTTGTCGCGGTTGGAGGCCGAGACGTAGTTCATGATGGCGCCGATGGTCTGTGACGGGCGACGCATGACGCGGTTGCGGCGCACGGTCGTCAGGAAGTCGCGCATGAGCGATTCCGACACCGTCTTCAGCACCTGATTATCGATGCTCGGCAGGCGCGACATGCGCGAGATGATCTTGCGCACGAATTCGTCGTCGAACTGATCGACGATGATCGCCGCCTTCTCCGGCAACAGCTTTGTCAGGATGAACGCCACCGTCTGCGGATGCTCTTTGGCAAGGAAGGTGGCGAGATCATCTTCCGGCACGTTGCCGAGCTTCTCCCAGATGTTCCGACCGCTCGGGCCTTCCACATCCTCGATCATCCGATCGACGGCGTCTGACTTCAGAACCGTCGAGAGGAAAACCCGAACCTGCTCCAGGCCGCCGCGAAACTCTTCCGAGCCGTGATCGACCTCCGCCAGGAAGTCAGCGATGGCTTCTTCCAGAAGTTCGCGCGGGATCTTTTTCAGCTTCAGCAGCGCCGCCGAGAAGGCGCGCAGATTGTTGTCACCCACTTTCTCGATGAGCGGCTGAGCGGCGTCGGCGCCGAGCGCGGCGATGATGACGGCGGCCTTCTGCGGACGCGTCAGCTCGCCGGGAACGAGCGCGTCAAAATTGTCCGAAATCGGCGCAAGCATGGCGGCCATCTTACGAATATCCTCTCACAAGGGCGCCGGCGAGGCTGGTCCAGCCTTCGGCCATGACGAAGAATGCGATCTTGAACGGCAGCGCGACGACCGCCGGCGGAACCATCATCATACCCATGGCCATAAGCACCGAAGCGACGATGAGGTCGATAATGAGGAACGGCAGGAAAATCAGAAACCCGATCTGAAAGGCGCGCTCGATCTCGGACAGCATGAAGGCCGGCGCCAGCACGGAGAACGCCTCGCGCGCGGCCGGGTCGTTCGGATCGCGCATCGGCGCGGCGTCGAGCAGGGTCGTCACCGCGCTGTCGGAGACGCGCGCCTGCATGAACGCGCGAAACGGCCCCGCCACGCGCTCCATCGCCTGCATTTCGGTGATGTTCCCGTCCATCAGCGGCACGACGCCCATGGTCCAGGCTTCCGAGAAGACGGGCTCCATGACGAAATAGGTGAGGAAGATCGCCAGGCTGACGATCATCATGTTCGGCGGCGCCTGCTGCAGGCCAAGCGCTTGACGCAGCATGGAAAGGACGATCACCATGAACGGGAAACAGGTGATCATGATCGCGAGCCCCGGCGCGAGGCTGAGGACCGTGATCAGAAGGAAAAGCTGGATCGCCCGACGGCTGAGGCTTTCTTCGCCCGTGGCCTCGGACGCCAGATCGATGGCCGCGCGCAATCCGTCCGCCGCCCCCGCATCCTGCGCGAACGCCATCGACGGCGCAAAAAGCGCCGCCAGAGCCAGACCGAGAAGAATGATGCGCGCCGGTTTCATTGGTCTACGCCAGAATGCCGCCTTCGACGATTTCGGTGAGGCGAACGCCGAGGCGCCCGTCTTCTTCCGGCAGCTCCTGAAGCTCGCCGCGAGCGATGACGCGATCGCCGACATAAATCTCGACCGGGTCTTCCATGCGGCTGTCGAGCGGGATCAGCGTGTCGCGCTTCATGCCCATGAGCGAGCCGATCATCGGCCGCGCACGACCGACGGAGACGACGACTTCAACGGGAACGTCGTAAATCGCCTGACGTCGCCCCGCCGCCGGCGCGGTGTAGGCGGGCGCCGCTGTTTCATCCATCGCCGGAAGTCCGGCGCTTTGCGTCGACATGTTCATTTCGCTCATCGGTTCATCGAGATCGGGCAGTTCGCCCATTTCTCCGCCATCTGAAATATCGTCGAGGTCCGGCAATCCGGCAGCCATCGCCGGGAAATCGTCGTCTTCGGGCGTATCGGTCATGGGAGCGCCTTTCCTTTAGAACGTGGTCGCAAGAACGCGGTCGAGCGCCGCGTCGAGGGCTGAAAGATCAAAACGGGCTTCGCCGCCGGTCCAGCGCACGCGCGCCTGCGGGCCGGCGAGATCGTCAGCGGGCTCCACGGCGACGCCCGGCAGGTCGTTGAGCTCCGCCCCGCAACGCGCAGCGAGGTCCTCAGAGGTTTCGACCAGTATGTCGTGCATGCCGGAGGCGGACGCTTCGCGAACGAGCGCACCGATTTCCGCAGCGAGCCCCCTCTCCGCAAGGCGCGGCAGGGAAAGGCGGATGATCTCCGCCGCGCAGCGCGCCGCCGCCGCGGCGTGCGTTTCACGCGCGACGGCGAATTCGCGCGCAGCGGTGACCACGGCGTGCGCGGCCGCTTCGGCGGCGCTCATTTCCGCGACGCGATCCGCTTCCGAAGCGGCGCGGGCGTCCGCATGCCCCATTTCGTAGCCGCGACGCTCCGCCGCGGACAGCGCTTCTCGTTTCTTGCGCTCCAAGAGCGAGATGTCGTCGAAGGCTTCCAGTTTCAGGGCCGCGCTCACGCCACGTTCTCCTCTTCAGCTTCTTCGAGCCAGTTGCGCAGAAGATTGGCGCTCTCATCTTTACGCTGATCGACGACCTGACGCAGCAACTGAACCGGATCGACTGGGCGGTCTTCCGGCTCCGCGCCGAAGTCCGGCATGTCCGGCATGTCCGGCATGGCGAAGTCGGAGTTTGAGAAGTCCGGCAGCGCGACCTCTTCGCCCATCGCGTCGAGATCGTCGGCTGCTTGCGAAGCGCCGCCGCCGGAAAGCACCGGCTTGATGACGAAGAGCGCGAGGACGATGGCGACGATGGCGAGAACGGCGAGCTGGATGAGCGTCGTGGCGTTGGCCGAGAGGCCGTCCATCAATGGATTGGCGCTGACTTCCACGCCCGCATCCGGATCACGCGCGAAGGCCATGCTCTCGACGGTGATCGTGTCGCCACGAATCTCGTTGAAGCCGACTGCTCCTGCGACAAGCTGGCGTATCTGTTGGAGTTCTTCCTCTGTACGCGGCGTAGACGTGGTTGCTCCGTCGGGACCGGTCTCAACAATATCATTGATCAGAACTGCAACGCTCAGCCGATTGATTGAGCCGGGGATTTTATCGCGACGACGCTCCGTTTGGGAATAATCGTAATTGTTGACTTCGCGCGCGACTGACCGGGTTGAACTCGCGCCCGCCCCGCCCGCTGCGTCGCCGCCGGGAAGGTTCGTCGCGACGGATACGGACCCGTTGCGGCCGGTGGAGTTTTCATCCGTCGTCTCGGATTCCTGCGAAACGATACTGCGGCTGTCGGGATCGATAATGCTCTCTGAAACAGTCTCGTGTTCCATGTCGAGCTCCAGCGCGACATTGACGCGGACGTTGCCGTAGCCGACGCGCGCCTCCAGCATTTCGATGAGTTCGCGGCGCTTCTGTTCTTCACGCTCAGCGACATCCCCCGCCATGGCGGCGGACGGACGGTTCTCGCCTGGGGCGAGGATGACGCCGCCGCGTGCGTCGATGACGGCGACATTATCCGGGTCGAGCCCTTCGATGGCCAGCGCGACCACATAGCGGATCGCGAGCGCCTGCCGCGGATTGAGCGAGCCCGCGCCGGTCGTGACGGTGACGGAGGCTTTCACTTCACCGCCAGCGCGTCCGAACGCCGTGCGGCCCGGATTGGCGAGGTGCACGCGCGCGGTGGAGACGCCGGGCGTCGCGAGAATGGTGCGGGCGAGCTCGCCTTCTTTCGCGCGCCAGTAAGCGGCGTCGAACATCTGCGTCGTCGTGCCGAAGCTGGAGAGCCCCTCCAGAAGTTCGTAGCCCGCCTGGCCCTGACGCGGCAGACCTTCGCGGGCGAGCTCCATCCGCACGCGGTCGCGATCGTTGGAGGCGACAAAAATGCTCTGACCACGCGCTTCATATTCGACATTCATGCCGTCGAGCGCGCCGATAACGTCGCCCGCGGCGGCGCCGTCGAGGCCCGCATAAAGAAGAGCCATGGACGGGCGCGTCGCGAGATTGGCGACGGCGAGCACGGCTGCGACGGCGCCAAGGGTCGCGATCGCGAGCCAAATACGCTTGCCGACGCTTAACGCGTTCCAGGTCGAAACGAACGAATCCACTCTTCGCGCACCTTTCTGGCCGCTATGGTCAAAAAACCGGCCCGGGAACTTCGCCCGAGCGAACGAGAGGAGATTCAGTCATTTAGCCTTAACATTGGGTTTACGGATGGTGCGCATAGTCCCTCCGACAGCCGCAGGCGAAACCGCGGAAATCGGGACCGATGAGCGAAGACTCCGAAGAGCAGCCGAAGAAGAAGAACGGCGCGATGCTGATCATCATCAGCGCCGTCGCCGCCCTTGTATTGGGCGGCGGCGTGGGCGCGGCCATCTTCATGGGGCTTATTCCGACCGGCGGCGGCGACAAGCACGCTTCCGACGACGGGCACGGCGAAAAAGACAGCCACGGCAAGAAAGACGATCACGGCAAGAAAGCCAAAGACAGCCACGGCGGCGGTCATGGCGGCGACAAGGGAGGACACTCCACGCCGTATGACATCCAGACCGTCGGCGACATCGCGTTCGTTAATCTGGAGCCGCTGATCATCAGCCTCGGTCCGAACGCGCGCGCCAAGCACCTGAAAATGGTGCTCTCCATCGAAACGGAGGCGAGCGGCGTCGGGTCGGTCGAAATCATGATGCCGCGCGTGCGCGATGTTCTGAACACCTATCTTCGCGCCGTTGAAATCACCGACCTTGAAGATCCCGCCGCGATGACCCGTCTGCGCGCGCAAATGGTCCGCCGCGTTCGCATGGTGACGCCGCCGGACACCGTCCGTGACGTGCTCATCCTCGATTTCATTCTCGACTAGGGGCGATCAGATGTCGTTGATCACCGATATCCTCCTTCTGTTCGCCTCCCTCGGCGCTCTGTTCTACTGCCTCATCCTCAACCGTCGGCTGAGCGCCCTTCAGAACACGAACAACGGCCTCGGCGCCGCCATTGCGTCGTTGACGAAATCCGTGCGCGAAACGAAAGCCACCTTGAGTGAAACCAACGCCCTCGCGGACGAAGCCGTGGAGCGCCTGCAGCCGCTTATCGACGAAGCGAAGTCCACCTCCGAAAACCTCGAAGCCATGCTGGAGCAGCAGGTGGAGACCGGCGACCGCGTCGCGGCGGCTACGGAGAAAGCGGGCGCGGACCTCATGGATCGCCTCGCCCCGCTGATAGATCAGGCGCACGATATCGCCGACGCGCTGGAGCGCCACAACAAGATGCACGGCAAGCCCGCGCCCGCCGCCGCCAAACCCGCCCCCCGCCCGGCGCGCGAGGAACTGAGCGCGGCGCTCGCGAGCGCCGCCGCATCGTCGGAGCCGGAACCTCAATTCGCCGACGAGCCGGAGACGTTTGCTGAGGAAGAACCGGCGCCCGAGGCGTATGCGGACGAGCCGCTTCTTGAAGACGAAGACGTGCCGACGCTCGATGAAGCCGTCGCGCCGAAACGTTCGCGCCTTGCGCGACTGAGTAAGTAAGAATGAAACGCCCAGGCCCCCTCGTCATCCTCGGCGGCGTTTTCGCCGTCTCCATCGCGCTGCGCGCAGGGGAAGTCGCGGCTGAACTGTCCTCGGGCGCGGCATCGCCCGCGCACGCCGCCGCGCCGACGGGCGACGCCCACGGCGATGGTCACTCTACAGACCAACACGCCGAAGAAACGCACGTGACGCCGCCGACGCCGACGTATGACCCGGCTCCGGCGCTCTCGACGCCCGCCTCCGCAGGCGCCTACTCGGGCGAGACCTGCGTCGCGCCGGAACTTTTCTCCGCCCTGCGCGAGCGCGAAAGCGAGCTTCAGAGCCGCGCGGACGCCGTCGCCGACCGGGAAGCGGAGCTGCAGATCCTCGAGCGCCGCCTGGAAGAGCGCATTCAGGTTCTCGCCCAGACGAAGAACGAGCTGGAAGAACTGGTCGCGCAGACCGAGATGGCCAACGCCGAGGACATCGAGCGTCTCGTGCGCATGTATCAGGCGATGAAGCCGAAGGAAGCGGGCGAGATCTTCAACGCCATGGAAGAATCGTTCGCCGCCGGTTTCCTGGCGCAGATGCGTCCGGACGCCGCGGCCCTCATCCTCGCGAACATGGAGGCCGAGAAGGCGTACGCCGTCAGCCTCATCATCGCCGGGCGCAACGCGCGCGCGCCTCGGCGTTAATATCTTCTGAACCAAGATATTTTCAATTTGAATAAAGAGAATGTTTACGCTGTGAGGGCGAAAACCGTCCCGTAGCGGGGCGCAGCGGGCGCCGGCCGATCCTCAACGCAAAGGCTGCTCGATGGGCTCTATCATCGGCATTGTCGTCACGATGGTCATGGTCTTCGGCGGGTATCTCGCCGCAGGCGGTAAGATGAGCATCATCCTGCACTCCTTGCCCTATGAGATGTCGATGATCGGCGGGGCGGCTGTGGGCGCGTTTCTTGTCTCCAACGACATGACGACGATCAAGCACGCCATGGGCGATATCAAAAGCGTATTCGCCGGCGGGAAATGGAAGGGTAAGGACTTTCAGGACCTCCTTTGCCTGATGTTTGAATTGATCCGTGTCGCGCGTCAGAGCCCGGTCGCCATCGAACAGCATATCGAAGCGCCGCAGGACTCCTCCATCTTCGCGCGCTATCCGAAAATCGCCGCGGACAAATCCGCCGTGAACATGATTTGCGACACCATCCGCTCCGCGACAATGGCATTTGATGATCCGCACCAGGTTGAAGACCTGCTCGACAAACAATTGGAAGCCAAGAAGCACGAAGGCCAGCACGGCCCCCACGCCCTGCAGAACATGGCCGACGGCCTTCCCGCCCTCGGCATCGTCGCAGCCGTTCTCGGCGTCATCAAGACGATGGCCTCCATCGACAAGCCGCCGGAAGTTCTCGGCCAGCTGATCGGCGGCGCCCTCGTCGGCACGTTCCTCGGCGTCTTCCTCGCCTATGGTCTTGTCGGCCCGTTCGCGGCGAAGGCGAAAACCATTCAGGAAGAAGACCAGCGCTTCTACGAACTCATTCGCGACACCCTCGTCGCCAACCTGCAGAAACACCCGCCGACCATCTGCGTCGAGGTCGCGCGCCAGAACATTCCGTACAAAGTCCGCCCGAGCTTCGCCGAAGTCGAAGAAGCCCTGCGCGGACTGCCGGTGACAGAGGCCGCGTGACGCGCGCCGCACTCGCCCTCCTTGCAACGCTCGCGATCCTTACCGGGTTCGCGAGCGCGGCCGCGCAGGCGCCGACCGGGCGCGTACGTCTGGGCGAGCACGAAAGCTTCACGCGACTGGTCATCGACAACCCCGAGAGCCGGACCTATTTCCACAGTCATGTCGGTCGAACCGTTGAAATACGGATCGTCGGCGGCGTCATGCAGTATGATCTGAGCGCCGCGCGCGCGGCCATCGGCGGCGGGCGCATCGCCGCCATTCGCGCGGGCGAACGCGGCTCGGCCTCGCTCATCACCATCACCCTCGCCTGCGACTGCGAGGCGAACGTGTTCGATTTCGGCGGCAATCGCATCGTCATCGACGTCTTCGAGGCGCGTGAGACGGAGACGGCTGGCGCGCCGGTCCAACAACCAGCCGCCGCAGCGCCCGACGCAGCAAGTTCCGATAGCGGCGCGCAACATGCTGAAGAACACGGCGACGACCACGCTGGCGACCATCGCGGCTCTCCCCAGGCGGCGACCGCCGCGTCATCGGCCCCGCAGACCGCCGACGAGGAAGACGAGTACGAAACGGCGCGCCGCCGTCTTCTTGCGCTGCTTGCGCAGGCCGCGAACGACGGTTTCGTCACGCTGGACGAAGACGCCGCCCGCGAAGAATTCCACGACGCCCAGGGCACAGGCCCGGCGCCGGTGAACGAGTCCGTCCGTGTCGCCCGCACCGACGGCAAGACCATCGCCCAGCCCGAACGCGCCCCGTCAACCGCCTGCATCGCCGACGGCGTCTTCAATGACGGCGCCGTGCTGGACGGCGATGCGGGGCTCGCCCGCATCTCCGTTCTGCGCCAGCAACTGGTTGGTGAATTCGACACGCCGGACCGGCGCGCGGCCTTCGCCCTTTCGCGGCAGTACCTGCACCTCGGCTTCGGTGCGGAAGCAGCGAACGTTCTGGAAAGCCTCGGCTTCGACGACACGCCCGCCCTCGCGCTCATCGAAGCAGGCGAACTTCTGGAAGAGAAAAAACCCTCCGAGAACGGCGCGCTTCTGCGCGGCGACTACTGCCGCGGATTTCACGCGATCTGGAAGGCCGCCGCCCTCAGCGCGCGCAATGAGCCGGAAGCCGCGCTCGCCTCGGCTCGCCGCGCCGACGACGCCGTACAGCGACTTTCCAAGCCGTTGCTTGCGGAGATCTCCCTCAGCCTCGGTGAATCCGCGGCCAGCATCGGCGACACCGAAGAAGCGCGCATCTATCTCGCTCTCGCCGAACGCGCGGGCGGCTATGACGCGCCGCGCCCGCGGCTTCTCTCCGCCCTCATTCTGCAGGCCGAAGGCGACTACGAACGCGCCGACTACATTCTCCGGCAGCTGACCGAAAAAGAAGACTATATTCGCGCGCCCGCGCTTCTCGCGCGCGCGCGCCTGCACCTCGACGCCGGAACGCAGCCGGACGAAGACCTGCTGCTCGACCTCGCCTCCCTCGCCTTCGAGCGTCGCCGCACGGAATTCGGCGAGATGGTTCAGCGCGGCCGCATCGAGCTTCTCGCCGAAAGCGGCGACGTCGCCGGCGCCGTGTTCGTGCTCAACACCGATTTCACGCCCGTTTACGGCGAACAGCCGGAAGTGATCGACACGGTTCGCCAGACCATCAACAACCGGATCAAATCCACGCATGCCCCCACGCGGCTTGCGACCCTTGAAGCGTTTCTGGCGAACCCGGACCTCATCGGCGCCGATGCGCTTGCGGACGATATCCGCCTCGCCGTCGCAGATGCGCTGATCGATACGGGGCTCTCCAACGCCGCCGCAGACGTTCTTTCTGAAGTTTCCGACGCGCGCGCGCGCGACCGCGCCTTACTGGCCGCGACCGCCGCTTACCGTCGCGCCCGCTTTGCGGACGCCGTGACGGCGGCGAGCGAATTCGCCGACGAACCCCAGTTCAAGGCGCTGATCGCCCGCGCCCACCTTGCGAACGGCGACGCGGCGGCGGCGGCGGACATCTTCAGCGACGTCGACGACGAAACGGCGCCCCTCGTTCTGTCCGCCCTCTGGCGGCTTGGTCGTTGGGACCGCGCGGCGGACCTTCTGCAAACGAATTACGAACGCCTCTCTGAAACCGAGCGCGGCGAACCGCTCACCGCCGCCAAGCGCCTCGCCCTCGCCGCTTACATGGCGCGTCGCCGGGTGTTGCCCGCCGAAGCCGCCGCGACGCTCTCCGCGTCGAACCCGGAGCTTTATCAGGGCTTTCAGAGTTTCTTTACCCAGATGGACGCACCATCATCGCCAACGCTCGACGCTGCGAAGGATCTTGCAGCGACTACCGCGAGAGAACTCGTCGTGTTCGAGGAGCTGGCGACAGATGGATAACGCAGGCTACGTCCTGTTGTCTCGGCAGTCCGGCCTCATGCGGGCCATGGATGTGACCGCGAACAACATTGCAAACATGTCGACGGACGGCTTTCAGCGCGAAGGCCTGATCTTTTCCGATTTCGTGCAAGCGCGCGACAATGAGATGTCTCCGGTCGTCGCGACCGAAGTCGCTGGCCGCTTTGTCGATCTCGAACAGGGCTCCCTTGTCAAAACGGGTCGCGAACTGGACATCGCCATCAGCGGCGAAGGTTTCTTCCGTGTTGAGACGGCGAACGGCGAACGCCTCACCCGCGCCGGCGCATTCAACATTAACGCCGAAGGCGGGCTGGTAACGGCGGCGGGCTACCCCGTTCTGGACGACGCCGGCGCGCCGATCGTCCTGCCGCCGACCTCCGAACCGATCTATGTCGCGCCCGACGGCTCAATCTCCGTCGGCGACGCGCCGCTCGGCCGCATCGGCCTTGCTGCGGCGGAGCCGGACGCCCTCACCCGCGAAGGCGACGGCCTCTATGTCGCGAGCGCCTCACGCCCCGCCACGGGCTCCCTCGCCCAGGGTTTCACCGAATCCAGCAACGTCAACCCGGTTCAGGAGATCACGCGCCTCATCGAAGTGCAGCGCGCCTTCGAACTCGGACAATCCCTCATGCAGGACGAAGACGACCGCATACGAACAACCATCGAACGTCTGGGCCGCACCGCCTAGAACCCCACGAGCCCCGCGGCCCTGAACGGGCGGCGGCGTAACCAGGAGAAACCTGATGAACGCGCTCAGGATCGCAGCCACCGGGATGGACGCGCAGCAGACGCGCGTCGAGGTCATCTCGAACAACATCGCGAACATGTCGACCACCGCGTACAATGCGCGGCGGGCGGAGTTTTCCGATCTTCTTTATCAGCAGGCGACCGCCGCTGGCGCCGTGAACTCCGAAACCGGCGCCGTGCTGCCGGCGGGCGTTCAGATCGGCCTCGGCGTGCGCCCCTCGGCCGTTTCCATGTCCATCGAGCAGGGCTCCCTGAAAGCGACCGGCGGCGAGCTGGATGTCGCCATCGACGGGCGCGGCTATTTTGAAATCCAGCTTCCCTCCGGGGACAGCGCCTATACGCGCGACGGCACGTTCAAACTCTCCCCGGACGGAGAGATCGTGAATTCCGAGGGCTACCCCCTCGCCTCCGGCATCACCGTGCCGGACGACGCGCGCGACGTCACCATCAACGCCGATGGCGAGCTATACGCTTATTTCGACGGTCAGCCGCAGGCGCAGCTGCTTGGCGTGTTCGATATCGTGACCTTTACGAACGAAACCGGGCTTGAGGCCATCGGTTCGAACCTCTTCCGCGAGACCGCCGCCTCCGGCGTTCCGATCATCGGGGAAGCAGGCGTCGACGGCGCCGGCACCATCCGCCAGGGCTATCTGGAGCAATCCTCCGTCGACGTCGTCGAGCAGATCGCCGACCTCATCGAAGCCCAACGCGGCTATGAGCTGAACTCGCGCGTCGTTTCCGCCGCCGATCAGATGCTCACCGCCATGGTTCAATTGAGGTAAGCCCCATGATCCGCATCGCTCTCATCTTCTCCCTTCTCATCGCCGCCCCCGCCGCCGCGCAGGAAGTCGTCGCCGTCGCGACGATCCGCGCGGGCGATCTCATCGGTAAGGAAGCCGTCGCCCCGGCGCCGCTTCCGGAAGACCCGACCGCGAGCGAACAGGAACTGAAAGACCGCGCGACGGACGCGCGCATCCGCCTCGCCGCCATCGTCGGCAAGGAAGCCGCCCGCACGGTCTACGCCGGACGCGTGGTGACCGACGCCGATTTGCGCTCGCCCACCCTTGTGGAGCGCAATGCGCTGGTGCGGATGGTCTACTCCATGGGCGGGCTCACCATCGAAACCGAAGGCCGCGCCATGGATCGCGGCGGCTCCGGCGATCTCGTCCGCGTCATGAATTTAAGCTCGCGCACGTCCGTCTCCGGCGTCGTCTCCGGGCCCAACCTGATCGAGGTGAGACTGTGAAACGCGCCGTTCTTTCCCTCGCCCTCGTCGGGCTCCTCTCCTCCGGCTGCGCCAGCCAGCTCTGGCGCGTCGGCCGCGCGCCGGAACTTTCCGCGCCCGGCGGCCAACGCCCGGAAGTCGCGCGCCCCGACGACGCGCGCCGCGCGATCGCATACGACAACGCTGCGGTTATCGAGGCGGGAGCGGCAGGCTCGCTCTGGCGCTCCGGCCCGGAAAGCCTCTTCGGCGACCGCCGCGCCCGCGGTCGCGGCGATATTCTGACGATCCTCATCGAGATCGAGGACGAAGCCCAGATCTCCAACTCCACGACGCGCTCGCGCACGGGCGCGCAGAACGTGAACATCGCGAACCTGCTCGGCCTCAATCAGACGGTCGATAATTTTCTCCCGGAGGGCGCCGGCCTCTCACCCGCCATCGACACCTCATCAACATCCACCTCGCAGGGCGACGGTCAGGTGCAGCGGGAGGAGGACATCAAGCTCCGCCTCGCCGCGACGGTCGTGGAAGTGCTGCCCAACGGGCATCTCGTCATCGTCGGCAGCCAGGAAGTCCGCGTGAACTACGAGCTGCGCGACCTGCAGGTCGCCGGCATCATCCGTCCGGAGGACATTTCGCGGGCGAACACGATCACCTACGACAAGATCGCCGACGCCCGCATCGCCTATGGCGGCCGCGGCCAGATCAGCGACATACAACAACCGCGCTACGGGCAACAGATTATTGACGCCATTTCGCCATTCTAGGCGCTATGGCCAAGCTACTGCCCATCATCATCATCGTCGTCGGCGTCCTCGCGGGCGCCGGCATCGGTTTCGTCATGAAGCCCGCCGAGGAGACCGAGCACGCCGAGGACGCGAGCGCGGACGACCATGGCGATGGTCACGGCGAGGCCAAAAAGGACGATGGCCACGGCGACAAGAAGAAAGACGACCACGGCAAGAAAGCCGATAAGAAGAAAAAGAAAAAAGACAGCCACGGCGGCGGCCACGGTAAAAAATCCGACAGCCCGTCCGCGGAGTATCTGGAATTCCGCCGCCAGTTCATCGTGCCGGTCGTGCGCGAGAACGGCGTGAAAGCCATGCTGGTGCTCGACCTCTCCCTGGAGATGGAGCCTGGAACTTCCAGCGGCGCGTATTCCTATGAGCCGAAACTGCGTGCCGCGCTTTTGGAGACGCTCTTCGCGCTCTCCCACACCGGGCTATTTTCAGGCGAGATCACCGCGCCGGAAGTCACCGAAGTGATGGAGGAGCGTCTGCTCATCACCTCACGCTCCGTCATTGGCGACAAAGCCAAGCACGTCCTCACTCTCGGAATTGTGCGACAGGATCTGTAAGCGCCGCGGGAGCGACGCCTGAAATCAGCGCACCCCTTCGACGGCCGAGACGTCCACTTCCTGACCGTCCGTCAGCACCAGCTTCACGCCGCCATCGGAAATGCGCACTTCGGTGACGCCCGCATAGCCGACCGCGCTGCGCGAGCCGATGGTGACCCCATCCGCCTTGTAGCGCACGGAGGCTCCGTAGTTCCCGACGGCCGCTTCGCCCCCGGTTTCGGCGAGACCGTTCCAGGTGAAGGACGTATCCGTTGGATCGATCTCAAAGCGCGCGACCACGCCGCCGGCGCTGTTGCGCACCTGAACTTCCGCAACCTCGGCGCCTTCGGGCGGCTCGACCGTGAAATCGATCGGCCCGCCATCATAAGGACTCGCCGCGCCCTGAACAGAAACCTCACGGCCGATCCAGTTGACGGCGTTCTGCACATCGTCGCCCTGAAGCGTGCTGTTGATCGTTTCCAGCGTCTCGTTCGTCGCGAGCTGCTGTTCGAGGGCGGAGAATTCGGCAAGCTGAGAGACGTATTGCGTCGAATCCAGAGGATCGAGCGGATCCTGATTGCGCACCTGGCTCACCAGCAGCGTGAGAAAATCCGTGTAGCCAAGGGCGTCTTCGCTTGCGGCGGAGGAGGCCCGCGTCGCGGTCTGGCTTGCTGATGATGCTGCGGTCGAGGCGGAGTTTGTGGCGAGTACGGTTTCGCTCATGGGGCGTCTCCTCAGATCCGGATATCAAGACCATCGACAGTGATGGCCGAGCGCTGGGGCGCGGTTTCAGGGCGGAATGCGGCGTCGCCGTTCGGGCCGGCGCGCGAGCGGTCCTCGTTCGGACGCTCCTCGCCGCCGCTCTCCCCGCCTGAAAAGGCGAGATCGATATTTTCAAAACCGAGATCGCGCAGATCATTCAGCAGCGTATCGGCATGTCGGCGCAGGAGTTCGAGCGCGGCCGGGTCCTGCGCGCTGACGCGCGCTGTCAGGCCGTCCGCCGTCATCTCATAAGAAATCTTCAGCTTACCGAGCTCAGGCGGGTCGAGCGCGATCTCGATGAGGCCGTCTTCGCCGCGCTCAATCGTACCTAGCGTGCGTTCAATAGCCGCGCGCGCTTCCGGCGCGATGCGCACCGCCTGCCCGCGAGCGAGCTCCGCCCCGGCGGACGGCGCTGACGGCTCGCCGCTCGCGCGCGTTTCAGCGGCGCTCAACGCGTCCGTCTCGGCTGGAATGTCCGCGTGCTCAGCGGTGATCGTCAAATCACCTTCGGCGGCGTTGGCCCGCCCGGCGGGGCGGGAGACAGGCGCGGCTGTTGGCGCGATACGCTCGGCGCCGCGCGGATCGCCGGCGCGTTGAAACACGTCGCGTCGATCGGTTGCCGCGTCCCGCGTGTCTGCGGCGTCGGTCTCCACAGGTACACGCGATGCAATTTCGTCCGTTTGCGCCTCAAGACCCGGCGCGGTCTTACGGACCGGACCGTTCGCGGCGATTTGCGCTGTCGCGGCGGGCGCCGTCTCTGGCGGCCCCGCTCTCCGACCGGCCGCTTGAGGGGCGATGTCGCGCTTCGTATCGTCGGCGAGTTCAGCGCGCGAAATCGGCGCGGCGTCGTCGGCTTCCGCGGCCAGCTCGATGGCGGGCGCGTCGGATCCGGCGGCGACGACGGGCGAGTTGGCGTCGGTCGTCGCGCGCGCGCGCCCGTCCGCGCCTTCGACAACGATGCGCGGGTCGCGATCATCCGCCACGCGACTTGTTTTTTCAGTTGTCGTGTCGCCGTTCGCCGCGGCGGATAGCGGGGACGCGGTCTTTGTCAGAGGTTCGCGAACGCCCGCGGGGCTGCTTTCGGCGATCGTCTCGCCGTCATTGAGCCCGTTTCGAGCAGCGCCAGCTAATGCGCCGTCACGAACAAGACCGTCCTTGGCGTTTGAGAATATGACTGAGCGTACTTTGTTCGCGGCGCCATCGGACGCGATGTCGACGTCCGACGTTCCTTCCCCCTTCTCGTTGATGAGGGGACCATCTGAAAGGGGCCCGGAAACGCCATAGCGCCCCGCGGCGTTCCGCGCGGACGCGCCGAAGGCGAACGTAAACGGAGCGTTCGGCGCCTCATCCGTACCGGATTTTTCCGAGAAGGTCGCAGCAAATAGCGCGCCCGCCTCGCTATCGCCCTCAAAGCGATCCGCCGTGCGGGAATGCGAGGAGGTTTTCGCCGCGGCGGCTACGCCGCCGGTCATGAATTCAAGCAGGTTCATCTGCACGTCGTCCATTCTAGACTTCGGCCTGCAGAATGCGCCGCAGATATTTCGAAAGTCTTGCCGCTCCGGTAACGGATCATTGACTATATCCGGGGTTATGCTGGCCGCATGATTTCGTCCGTCACTCCCTCTCCGCTCGCGGCAGCCGCAACAAAAGCGGCCGAGACGCCCCAGCGCGACCCGCTGATGTGGGAGCAGGCGAAAGCGTTTGAGGCGCAGTTTCTCTCAGAAATGCTGAAGCTCGCTGATCTCGGGAAGACGCCGGAAGCCTTCGGCGGCGGCCTCGGCGAGGACGCTTTCGCGGCGATGATGGTCGATGAATATGCGAGCGCCATGGTGGAGAAGAACTCCTTCGGCCTTGCGGAAAAGGTGTACGAATCCATGGCGGAGCGCCTGAAATGAACCGCATGAACCCATTTGTCCGCTTTGAGTCCGAGATCACTGGCCTACTGGACCGTCAGTGTGCCGCCGTTCGTGCGGGCGACTACAAATCGGCTGCGACGCTCGGCGAGCGCATCGCGGAATCCCTTGAAAAGATCGACGCCTCACGGCTCGACCCCGTGGACAAGGCGGAAGCGGAAGCCGCGCTCGCGCGCCTGCGCAAAGCCGCTGAACGCGCCGGCGCCGTCTTTCAGGCCGCGCGCGAAGGCGTCGCCACCGCTCGGCGCCGCATTGAGCGTATCCGTAGTGAATCAGTCTCCACCGGCGCTTACGGACGGACGGGAGAGCGCGTTGATTCCACGCCCTCCCCGTCTTCCCAGCGTCGCGTTTAGGTAAAGTGTTTCGTTTAGGGACAATTCATCGACGCTTTGATTTTAAGAGTGTCTTATGGATTACCCCTTAAAGATCAGGTTTGTCGGCGGAACTGCCGACATGGGGGCGGCGTCTCTTTGCCTCCAAACGTCAGAAGGACGATCCGCAGACCAACGGGGCTCACGCCGCTCCGAGGGTCGGCTCCCCCATCTCGAACGGATGGCGGAGTTATTGTGATCGCGGCGTCGAACGCGCCGTATTCTGATTGAAAAGGAACAGGCAAATGGCCTCCATTCTTACGAACGTCAACTCCCAAGTCGCCCTGCAGACCCTTCGCGGCATCAACAAAAACATCGGCGACATCACCACCGAAATTTCGACCGGCAAGAAAATCGCCTCCGCCGCCGACAACGCGGCCATCTGGGCGGTCTCCACGGTCATCGAATCCGACGTCGGCGGCTTCGAAAAGATCGGTGAATCGCTGAACCTCGGGAAGTCCACCGTCGCCGTCGCGCGTTCGGCTTCGGAGCAGGTCACCGGTCTTCTGCAAGAGATCAAAGGCCTGGTCGTCGCGGCTCAGGAAGACAACGTCGACCGCGAGAAGATCCAGACGGACATCGGCAACCTCCGCAACCAGATCACCTCTATCGTGGACGCCGCCCAGTTCAACGGCCTCTCGCTCGTTAAAGGTACCGGCGACATCGACGTTCTCGCGTCGCTTGACCGCTCCACCTCGGGCGTCGAAGCCTCGACCATCACCGTCTCCCGCCAGAACCTGGAAGTGACGGCTGAAGTCTTCGGCTCCGGCGGTAACGTCGCCAACGTCACCAACGCCGACTCCAACTCCGGCGCCATCGCGGACGGTACGACGCAGACCTCCACCTTCACGGCTGCTTCGTACACGGCCGCTGAAGGCGACGGCTATGAAATCGCGGTCGGCACCGAGACGTTCCAATACGTTCTCGCCGATGGTGAAGACGTCAATGACGCGGTGACCAACCTCGCCGCTCAGATCAACGACGCTGGCCTCACGGGCATCACGGCTGCGGCCGGCACGATCACGGACCCGACCACGGGCGCCGCGACCGTAGCGATCACCAACAACTCGGGCCTTTCGGTCAACTTCGCCTCCGACACCCAGTCGGGCGGCACGAACGGCGGCGGCCTCTCCGAGCTCGCCGGCCTTGACGTCGATACGACGGATGCGACGCAGCTCTCCGACGCACTCGACGACATCGAAACGCTGATCCAGACCGGTATCGACGCCGCCGCGGCGTTCGGTTCATCTGAACGGCGGATCGAAATTCAGAACGAGTTCGTCACCAACCTGGTCGACTCTCTGAACACCGGTATCGGCGCCCTTCGGGACTCCGACCTCGAAGCGGCTTCGGCTCGCCTGCAGTCCCTGCAGGTCCAGCAGCAGCTCGGCATTCAGGCTCTCGGCATCGCGAACTCGCAGCCGCAGAACATCCTGTCGCTGTTCCGGTAATAACAGCTTCGTTCGGGGACGGCTCAGTCCGTCCCCGGACCCTGCTCGCCGAAAGCGGACATCGAATGCGTCCGCTGACGGAGAAAAGCGAGAGGAACGATGTTCGATTCAGCTCTGGCCGAAAACGGCTACGCGCAATCCGCGCGCTCGACAGGCGCCCCGCGCCAGGTGGAGTACAAAGTCTTCGCCCAAGTCACGCGTCGCATCACGGCGGCGATATCCGGCTCCGAAGCAAGCTTTCCGAAGCTCGCCGAAGCCATGCACGAAAATCTCAAGCTCTGGCTCATCATCGCAAGCGACGTCGCGAGCGACAACAACGAGCTGCCGCTTGAGCTTCGCGCGAAACTTTTCAACCTCGCCGAATTCACCCGTAAGCACACCGCGCAGGTGCTTGAAGGAAACGAAGATCCGTCGATCCTCGTGGAGATCAACACCGCGATCATGCGGGGGCTGCGTGGCGATGTGAACACGGACGGAGCGGAATAATGGCCGGTCTCGTCCTCAAACTCCGCCCCTATGAACAGGTGCTCGTCAACGGCGTCGTCATGCAGAACGGCGACCGTCGCGCGCAGCTGAAAATCAAGACCGAGAGCGCTCATGTCCTGCGCCTTCGCGACGCCCTGCACCCGGATGATGTCGATACGCCGGTGAAGCGCGTCTATTACATCGCTCAGCTCGCGGTCGCGGGCGAAGCGGACCCGGACGAAGCGAACCGCCAGATCGATCTCGGCCTCGACCAGTTGACCAGCGTTTTCGCCGATACAGACGGCGAGAAAATCATCGACGAGGCGATCCGCGCGTTCCGTCAACGCAACCTCTACCGCGTGATGAAGCAGCTTCAGGGCCTTCTCGCGCTGGAGGCGACCCTCCTCGGCGTCGCGCCGCCGCGCCTTGGCGACGACCAGTTCGCCGAGCCCGCTGAAGCGTAGTCACATGACCTTCCAGCCTCTCATTCCGATTTCCGGCGTGGTGGGCTGGAAGCTGCTTCAGAACACGTTCGATCGTCAGTTCGACACGTTCTCGAAGTCGTTCGAGATCCAGCGAAATGTCGACTATTTTCTGGAGAACGCCGCCGCCGTCGAGGACTCCAGCGAACTCGTCAGCGACATCCGCCTCCTGACCGTCGCCGCCGGGGCGTTCGGTCTCTCATCCGAGATCAACAAAAAAGCGCTTCTGCGCAAGATCATCGATGACGGAACGGAGTCGAACGAAGCGATCGCCAACAAGTTCAATGACGATCGGTTCCGTCAGTTTTCGGACGCGATCGGCTTCGGCAACGTCACCGGCAACCGGCTTCTGCGCTCGGACGTGCGTCAGGATATCGCCGACCGATACCAGCGTCTGGCTTTCGAGGAGGCGGTCGGCGGCGTCGATGACAACATGCGCCTCGCGCTCAACTTCAAGCGCGCCATCGCCGAAATCGCCAACACCGGGTACGAAGGCGACTCAACGGGCTGGCTGAAGGCGATGGGCCAGCAACCGGTCCGCGCCGTGCTCGACACCGCGTTTGGTCTGCCGGCGGAGTTCGTGAAGGCCGACATCGACAAACAGGTGGAGACCTACCAGCAGAAAGCGCAGCAGGTCTTCGGCTCCAAGAATGTCGACGTCTTTCAAGACCCGGAAGTCGTCGACGCCGCCATCCGCCGGTTTCTGGCGCTGAGCGAAGCGAAAGCGGGCCCGACCGCTTTGACGCGTGGCGCGGGCGCCGTTCAGCTGCTCGCCGGTTCCGGCGGCAACGGCCTCGGCGCCTCCGCGCAGATCGGCCTCATCCTCTCCAACGCACGCTGATTACTGCGAGAGTATTCCCGCAAGGCGCGCAAACGCCGCTTCGGCGTTCGCTGCATCCTCCGCGACAAACCCGTCCAGTGCGCCGTGAAGGGCGACGGCGCGGTCCGCAATCGGGTCGGCGCCCGGCGCATAAAGCCCCGCCTGCACCATCGGCTCGACCGCCTCGAACTTCGCGATGAGCGCGCGCGCATGGGTGATGAGCGTGTTTTCATCCGGGCTCGCTGCTTCCGGCAGTGAGCGCGAGACGCTGCGGACGATGTCGATCGCCGGAAACCGACCGCGCTCGGCGATCTCCCGGCTCAGCACCACGTGCCCATCGATCAGGCCGCGCACCATGTCGGCGACGGGCTCTTCCATATCGGAGCCGGCGACGAGGACGGAGAAAATCGCCGTGATGTCGCCCATGGCGTCCGCGCCCGGTCCCGCCCGCTCGACAAGCCGCGCGAGCTCAGCGCCGGTGGATGGCGGGTACGCGCGCAGCGACGGCGTTTCCCCGGCGATGAGCGCGACCTCCCGATGCGCCTCGGCGAAGCGCGTCAGGCTGTCCATCAGCAGGAGCACCTGAAGACCTTCATCACGGAAATGCTCCGCCGTCGCCATGGCAAGGCGCGCGGCGCGCAGCTTGTCGGGCGCCGGATCGTCCGAAGTCGCCGCGACCACGACGGAACGGCGCATGGCCTCCGGCCCCACCACATCGGCGACGAATCGCGAGACTTCCCGCCCCCGCTCGCCGATAAGGCCGATGACGACCACGTCCGCCCGCGCCCCGCCGGCGAGCTTGCCAAGCAGCATGGACTTGCCGACGCCGGAGCCCGCGAAAAGGCCGATGCGCTGCCCCTCGCAGAGCGGTAGCAACGTATCGAAAGCGGCGAGCCCTGTATCAAGACGTTCTCCGAACCCGCGGCGGCGCGCGGCGGGCGGCGGCGCGGCGAAAAGGTCCGCGGCGTCCTCGCCGGCGTGGCCGTGGCCGAGCACGATTTCTCCGTAGGCGTTGACGACGCATCCCAGCCACCCGCGCGAGGG
Source organism: uncultured Caulobacterales bacterium (assembly GCA_964342855.1). Classification (GTDB taxonomy): domain Bacteria; phylum Pseudomonadota; class Alphaproteobacteria; order Caulobacterales; family Parvularculaceae; genus JBCBJX01. The sequence continues at coordinate 20,709 of CAYFIB010000002.1, read as the reverse complement.
CAGCGCCCGCGGCGCCGGCTCCAATGCGGCCCGCGCGCCGAGGCTCACCCCGTCCGCACGTCCGAGAGCGATGGCGACGGCGGCGCCGTCTTCCAGCGAAATGATTTCTCCGGAGAGATCGCCCCCGCGCCGCGCGATAGCGACCCGGTCGCCAATCGCGGCGAGACCGTTGAGGCCGCCGATGCGTATGACAGGGCCGCCGACGCCCACGACGCGTCCATAGAGGGCCGCCGGCCGCGCGTCGGCGACGAGATCAATGAGGCTTTGTTCCGCGCCCATATCGCAGGCTTCTCCCGCTTAACGTCCTTCATACTTTGTCAACCACGGACAGTTTACCAATCATTACAGGAACCAAGAATTGGTGACCAATATGCTGGGAAAGCTGGCTCTTTTAGAGAACGCATCGCGCCTGACGCATTATGCAGGGGCGCGCCATAGCGTCATCGGCGAAAACATCGCCAACGCGGACACGCCGGGATACCTCGCGCGCGATCTGCAGCCCTTCACGCTGGAAGACACCGGCCGCACCGCCATGCGCGCGACGCGGGCGGAGCATATCTCTGCGACCTCAGCGAATGCGGACGGTTTCCTCGCCCGCGCCGAGGCGAGCGGCGATACGTTGTCCGCCAACGGAAACTCGGTCTCGCTTGAAGACCAGATGCTCCGCTCAGCCGACGCCCAGCGCCAGCACCGGCTCGCCACTTCCGTCTACCGTAAAGCGATGGACATCCTTCGTGTCAGCGCGTCAGCGCCGCGCACCTAAAGGAGAGGCTGATGCTCGATTTTCTGAAAGCCGCCGCTTCCGCCGCCAGCGGCATGCGCGCCCAGGGCGCGCGGCTCCGCTACGCGTCGGAAAACCTCGCGAACGCCGACAGCGCAGGCTACCAGCGCAAAACGGTGTCGTTCACCGACGCCGTCGACAACGCCAGCGGCGCGCGCACGGTGGAGATCGACCGCGTGGACACGGACAATGCGCCCCTCGCCCGGCGCTTCGACCCGACCCACCCGCTCGCGGACCAGCAGGGCTACGTCACCGGGTCCAACGTCAATATGCTGATGGAAGTCGCCGACGCCCGCGAAGCGCGTCGCAGCTTCCAGGCCAACATGTCGATCTTCGAACAGACCCGTCAGATGTACGGCGAAGTTCTCGAACTCCTGCGCCGTTGAGGAGGCCCTAGATGGATATCAAATCCCAGTACGCCCTTCGCGGCTATGAGGCGGCGCGCCAGCAGGCGGGCGCCGGCGCCGGAAACAAACAGGGCGCCGCGGCGAAAGCTCTCGCGGACGATCCGTTCTCCATTTTCGACACTGAAAGCACGACGAAGCCGAACCCGGCCGCGAAAGCGATCGCCCAGAATTTCGTCGCGACGGTGATGAACGGCGAAAAAGTCGCCAACCAGGCGCTCGCCGGTCAGGCGGACGCCGTCTCCATGGTCGAAGCGCTCGCCGCCACGGAGCTCGCCATGGAAACGGCGGTCACCGTTCGGGACCGGGTCGTCTCCGCCTATCAAGAAATCCTCCGGATGCCGGTCTAATCATGGATCAGGCGCTTCTTCTCGACATTCTGCAGGACGCCCTGTGGACCGGCTTCCTCATCGGGTCGCCGCTTCTCGGCGCGGCGCTGGTCATCGGCGTCATCATCGGCATTCTGCAGGCGCTCACCTCCGTACAGGAACTGACGCTGACCTTCGTGCCGAAGCTTGTGGGAATGCTGATCGTCTTCGCGGCGTGTTCGGGCTACATGGCCTCATCTCTGCTGACGCTCTTTTCCAGCCGCATCCTCCCCTACATTGCGGGCGGCTAGAATGATCGCGCGCGTTGTCTCCCTTTTACTGGCGGCGAGCGCCTTCGCGGCGCCCGCGCATGCGCAATTCGGCGAGACGCCGGCGGATGAATGCTTCGCCGCGGCTGCCGCCGCCGAACGCGTGCACCGCGCGCCCGCCGGCCTTCTGCAGGCGATCGCGCTTGTAGAGACCGGGCGCACCGGGCCGAGCGGCTGGGAGCCGTGGCCGTGGACCATCAATGTCGACGGGCGCTCCTCGCGCTTTGACGACCCCATTTCGGCGATGATCGCCGCGGAGGCCGCCCACGCGCGCGGCTCGTCCGTCGATGTCGGCTGTTTTCAGGTGAACCTGCGCTGGCATGGCGACAATGCAACGCTGGCGGAGCTGTTCGACCCCATGGGCGGCGCTCTTTATGCGGCGCGTTACCTTTCCGAGCTGCGCGGCGGCGCGGGCAGCTGGCAGCGCGCGGTGGGACACTACCACTCACGTGATCGCAGCCGGGCGAGCGCCTACCGCCGCCGCGTCATCACCGCGAAAAACTCCGACGCCATCCGTGAGCGACGCGCCTGGTCGCGCACGACAGGCTTCGAAATCGCCCGCACCCTGAGCGAAGACTGACCTCCATGCCGACGACCCTCTCCCTTCGCTCCTTCATGCACCCGACGGTGTTCGTGGCCCTTGGGCTCATGTCCGTCATCGTCATGATGATCATTCCGATTCCGTCGTTCATGCTGGACGCGGGGCTGACGGTCTCCTTCGCACTGGCGATCCTCATTTTCACGCTGACGCTCTTCATCGAGCGCCCGCTCGATTTCTCCGCCTTTCCGACCGTGCTGCTCATGTCGCTCATGTTGCGGCTGTCGCTGAACGTCGCTTCGACCAAGCTGATCATCGGTCAGGGGCACACCGGCCCCGGCGCGGCGGGCGACGTCATCAACGGCTTCGCCATGTTCATCATGGGGGGGAACGTTTTCCTCGGCCTCGTCGTCTTCGGCGTGCTCCTGATCGTGAACTTCATGGTCATCACCAAGGGCGCCGGGCGTATGGCGGAAGTCGGCGCCCGCTTCGCCCTCGACGGCATGCCCGGCAAGCAGCTCGCGATCGACAGCGACATGGCCGCCGGCGCCATCTCTCACGACGAAGCCCGCGAGCGTCGCAAGATCGAGCAGGAAGAGACGACCTTCTTCGGCTCCCTCGACGGCGCCTCGAAGTTCGTGAAAGGCGACGCGGTCGCCGGCCTCCTCATTACGCTGCTCAATCTCTTCATGGGCCTCGCCATGGGCGTCGGCGTCCACGGCATGTCCATCGGCGACGCTCTGACATCTTATTCGATCCTGACCGTGGGCGACGGCCTCGTCAGCCAGATCCCGGCCGTCATCGTCTCCGTCGCCGCCGCGCTCCTCCTTTCCAAAGGCGGCGCGTTCGGCTCGGCGGACCGCGCGCTGCTGCTCCAGCTTGGCGGCTACCCGGTCGCGCTCGGCACGGTCGCGGGCCTTCTCGCCCTCTTTGCGTTCGTGCCCGGACTTCCGTTTCTGCCTTTCATCATCGCAGCCGGCGTTCTCGGCGGGTCCGCCTATTATTCCGCAAAAGAGCTGGCGAAGAAAAAGGAAGTCGAAGCGCAGGCGCAGACAGAAGTGGAGGACAAGCCGGTCGAGAAATCCCTCGGCGACCTCATCGATGTCGACGAGATCCACATCGAATTCGCGCCGGACCTCGTGCCGGTGGCGATGGAGCGCGGCGCGGGACTCGACAACCGCATCGTGAACATCCGTAAGCACATCACGACGGAGTATGGCTTCATCATCCCGGAGATCCGGCTGACCGACAACGCCGTGCTCGATCCGGGAACTTATGTCGTGCGCATTCAGGGCGCCGAAGTCGCGCGCTCCACTCTGCGTCCCGGCAAGGTGCTGGTGCTGCTGAACGACGCCGAGCCCCTGCCCATCTCCGGCGAAGACGTTCAGGAGCCGGTCTATGGCGCGCCCGCGCGCTGGATCGACAAGAACCGTCAGGAAGAGGCCGCCATGTCCGGCGCGCCCGTCGTCGCGCCGAGCGAAGTGGCGGCGACGCACCTTCTGGAAGCCATTCAGCAGAACTTCGACAAGCTCTTCACCCGTCGCGCCCTGCGCAAGCTGCTCGACGAGTTCACCGCGCCGACCGATCCGCGCCGCGCGGAAGCGAACCGCAAGCTGCTCGACGAATTCGTGCCGGACAAGGCGCCCATCGACCTTGTGCAGAACGTCATGCGCTCGCTCCTGAAGGAGCGCATCTCCGTGCGCAACGTGCCGGTCATTCTGGAAGCGATCGCGGATGCGAAAAACTCCGCCAGCGGCATCGACGCCATCGTTGAATTCGTCCGTCAGCGCATTTCCTACCAGTTCCTGCCGAAACTCTACGGGCCGGACGGCCGCCTCCCCCTCGTGCGCATCGGCGCGGCGTGGGAGGAAGCGTTTCAGGCGCACGAGCGCCCGAGCGAAAGCGGCGCGCCGGACGTCGCGCTGCCGCCGGACGAATTCAACCGCTTCGCCGCGGAAGTGCGCGAACAGGTGAACCTCGCCGCGAAAAAAGGCGCTTACCCCGCGATCATCACATCATCGCGGCGGCGGCGTTTCGTGCGCGCCGTGCTGGACGCCAAAGGCGTGCGCAACGCCGTTCTCTCCTTTGAAGAGATCGGCCCGGAAGTGAAGCCGAGCATTCTGGGCGCAGTCTGATGGAAGGGCTCCAGCAGGTTACGGAGCTTCTTGGCCTCGGGCCCGGTATGGCGGCGATCCTGCTCGCCGTTTTCGCGCGCATGTCCGGATTCATCTTCTTTCTGCCGGGTCTCGGCGAACGGGTCGTACCGACGCAGATCCGCCTCGCCGGCGCCCTGGCGCTGACGGTCCTCGTCGCCCCCGGCGTCCTTGCAAGCGGCCCCGTCGCGCCGACCAACCCGCCCATGCTCGTCGCCACCATCGCCGCGGAAGCGGCCAACGGCCTTTTCCTCGGCTTCGGCCTCCGTGTCGTGATTTTCGCGTTGCAGGTCGCCGGCGCTTTCATTTCTCAGGCGCTGTCCGTCGCGCAGGGGTTCGTCTCCAGCCTCTCCTTCGATCTTGATTCCATGACCGGCACGCTGCTCGTGCTCGCCGGCACCGCCATTCTCATGGCGACAGGCTTTCACGCCTATGTCGTCGCCCTCTTCGTGACGTCCTATACGGGCCTGCCGTTCGGGACGTTCCCGGTGGCGGAATTCGCCGCCGTTCTCGCCATTGAGAAAAGCGCGTGGGCGATCCATTTCGGCGTGGCGCTCGCCATGCCGTTTCTCGTGATCGCGTTCATCTATAACGCCGCTCTCGGCGCCCTGAACCGCGCCATGCCGCAGCTGATGGTCGCCTTCGTCGGCGCGCCAGCGATCATGGCCGTCGGCGTCGTCGGTCTCGCCCTCGCCGCCCCGCTCATACTTGACCACTGGCGGGGAGAGACAGGCGTTCTTTATTCGGAAATTCTGAGGTCGCTTCAATGAGCGAACAGAATGACGACGCCCAGGAGAAGAGCCACGAACCGACACCGCAGAAACTGCGGAAAGCGCGGGAAAAAGGCGACGTACCGCAGTCCAAGGAAGTCAATATCGCGGCGAGCTATATCGGCTTCTTCGCGGCGCTTCTGGTCGGCGGCGGCTGGTCGGCCATGCGCCTCGGCGAGGCTCTCGCGCCGCTTATACGTCAGCCAACGGAAATCTACTTCGGCCTTGGCACGGCGAGCGGCGGCGCGGCGATCGGCGAGTTGATCTTCAAGTGCGTCACCGCCATCTCGCCGCTCCTCCTCGTGCCGGCGGCCGCAGTGATCGCCTCGCTGATCGCGCAAAACGCCGTCACCTTCGCGCCGTCGAAAATCCAGCCGAAAATGAACCGGCTCTCGGTCATCTCGAACGCCAAGCAGAAATATGGGCCGAGCGGGTTGATGGAGTTCGCGAAGTCGACCGTGAAGCTCCTGTTCATCTCGACGGTCGTCGGGGTTTACATGTGGTCGCGTGCGGATGAACTCATCGAGCTGATGCGCGCCGACCCGAAGTTTCTCGGTGAGATGCTCTTCCGCGAGGCCCTCTGGCTGACCGGCCTCGCCGGGGCGACCTCCATCGTCATCGCCGGCGTCGACCTCCCCTTCCAGCTCCACCACCATGCAAGCAAACAACGCATGACGACGGAGGAACTGAAAAAGGAACAGAAGGAATCGGAAGGCGATCCGCACATGAAGGCCGCGCGCCAGGCCAAGGGCCGCGATATCGCCACCAACCAGATGATCGCCGACGTGAAGAAAGCGAACGTCGTCATCGTCAACCCGACCCACTACGCCGTCGCGCTGGAATGGTCGCGCGAAAGCGGCGCGCCGCCGGTGCTGCTGGCCAAAGGCGTCGACGAAGTCGCCGCGCGCATTCGCGAAGCGGCCGCCGAGGCTGGCGTGCCCATCCGCCGCGACCCGCCGACGGCGCGTTCCATCCACGCCCTCGTCGAAATCGGCGAGCCGATCCATCGCGACCACTATGTCGCCGTCGCCGCCGCCGTTCGGTATGCGGAAGAAGTGCGTCGCGCCGCCCGGAATCGCGGCCGATGAGCAAACGCGCCAAATCTCTCGCCCGCCTGAAGGCTCTTGCGCAACTGAAATACGAGGGCGAAGCGGCGGTGATGCAACGCCACCTCGCCGCCGAGGCGAACGCGCGCTTAAAGCAGAGAGCCCTTGGCGAGGCGGACAAGAGCGCGCCGGTCGCCTTCGACGCCGGCGATCTCGCGGCGATGGGATCGTGGATCAACGCCAGCCGCGCGGTCGTGCTCGACGCCATCGGCGAAGAGCAGAAGGCGCGCGAGGCGCAGGCCGCACACGTTCCGCAGCTGAAGGCGGCCTGGGGGCGCTCGAACGCCGCCGCGCGCATCGCCGAAACCGCGTACAAGGACGATCTTGCGGATCGTCAAGCGCGTGAAGATGAAACGCTTTCAGAGCTCAATCGCCTGCGGCGGGCCCTCAGAAGCGGGTGATCAGATCTTCAAGCTCCGGCCGCGGACGCTCCACCGGCGCTTCCTGCGCCGTGCCGATGTAAACGTATCCCGCAATGCGCTCGCCCTCAGATAAGCCGAGTGCGGACAGGACGTCCCGGTCATAAGCGTACCATTCCGTCAGCCATTGCGCCGCAAAGCCGGACGCCGAGGCCGCGATAAGCATGTTCTGACATACGGCGCCGACCGTAAGGACCTGCTCCCATTCCGGCGTTTTGTGCTCCGGATCCGTCGCCGCGACGACGGCGATGACAACGGGGGCGCGCTCAAAGCGGCTGCGCTCCAGCTCGACCGCCTCATCGTTTGCTTGCGGATTGTTCTTTGAGAACACGTCTGCGAGAACCTCGCCCGCCGTGGCGCGCGCTTCTCCTTCAATGACAATGAACCGAAACGGATTGACGCGACGGTGATCCGGCACGCGCGCGCCGATGCGCAGTATCAGCGAGAGCTTATCCGCGGACGGTCCCGGGGCGCCCAATGTCGGCGCAGCCGACGAACGCCGGCGGGTCAACAGGGCGAGGGCGTCGCCAGAAGAGTGATGCGGCGGACAAGGCGCGCCGAGCTTGGGCGGCTCAAATGGCATAGAAGGCGGCTCCGTGAAGCGAGAGCTTCACGTCGTGTCTTACGTGCGAGAAAGCAAGTCACCCAATCGGGTTACCGGGTGGGCGATAGTGCAGGAAGCGCTGTATCATCCGGCTTTATCGTGAAGAATTCCGGCGTCACGGCCTCGAGGAACGGCTCAACGCCGCCTTTCGGGAGCCCCATGAAGAGAACCGGCACGTTGCGAAGGTTTGTCGCGGTCAGTTTTTTCACGCGCGCGATCTGCTCCTTCACGCCCTTTTCATCGCGCATACGCGCATCGACGAAGAAGCCGACGCCGTCTGCTTCGCAATCGAAGACATCGAACGGCGCATCAGAGCCCGTAGAGGACGTGACATACACGCGGCGGGCAAACTCTTTCAGATATCCGATCTGCGCTTTCACGTCTTCCTGCGGCGTTGAACGGCTGGTGCGGACGATTGAGAAGTCGATCATCCGCCGGGAAATTTTCGAGATCGCGCGCAGCTCGATGTCGATCAGGTCCCGGTACTCTTTCTCGTGCAGATTGAAGAAATTGAGGTGTACGGTGCAGATCTGGAAGAGCCCGTTGGCGAGGTTCTGACGCGCCATCTCAACCGCGCGACGAATGCAGGCGATATCAACGAGCAGATTGAACGGATCGTTGGCGAAGTAGATCTCGTTATCGCGCGAGACATCCATGCGCTCCCGATATCGGCTGGAATACCCGATCAGCACGTTGGAAACCGCCCGGCGCTTGGAGCTTAGCCCCTGCGCGACCTCGATCGCGCTGTTGTCCAGGGTGGCGAGGTTGTCGAGGATGAGCCGCATACGCTCGTCCTTGGATAGTTCACGGAACTCCAGGTCGTTCATGAAGTTATCCGGGCGAGTGCGGACCAGATTGTCGATGACCTGCACTTCCGCCTCGGCCGGACGCCCGGTTTTTTCGCTCGCGCGCATAGCGGCGTATTCGGAAACCTTCTCCTTCATGGTGTCGACGATATGATCGGCCGGATCGCGCGAGACGGCGCAGAAGACGAGTGCGAAACCGTTTCGAGCCGGGATATATTCGCAGTCGAGACCAAATGTCGGTGAGACCAATTCCTTCAGCCCATTGATGAACTCTTCGGAATCGAACGCCGTGGTGTCGGTCGCTCCGACGCCGTTGACCTGAACGGCGATAACGAGCGCGTCCCGACCGAAGAAGTTCACCACCTCATCAAGGCGCTTACGCATCACCGGCGCAGCGGCGTCCGAACCGAGCCGGATGGCCTTGAGACGTGCGAGGAAGACCTTCTGGTACTTCGGGTTCTCAACGGCGACCTTGTACGCCGACGAAACCATGGATTTGTAGAGCGCGTTCTGAATATCGGTCGTGAAGTCGCGCGCGCTCTGCCCCTGATACTCGCCGACCCCGAAACAGAACGACGCCTGTTTGACGAGATAGCCGGAGTCCTCGACAAGCGCAGAACGCGAGAGCGCTTCACGACGTACGCGTTCGGCGATTGTCGCGGCGTCTACAGAACGCATGGACGGCAGAACAATCGCCGATGTGCCCTGATCGTCCGCGCTGCAGAACCAGCCAGCGGGCCCGACCACGGAGTTGAACGCGTCCCGCAGCACGATGCCCGCCGTCGCGAGGCCGCTGTCGCCGATCGCGTAGCGAAGATCCTCATACGTCTCGAGCTTGGCGAAAACGAGCGAGAACGGCTCGTTCGCCATCAGCGCGCGTTTGATCTGGTCTTCGAGCATGTGCAGGAAAACGCTGGAATAGACCTGACGGGAATCGGTGAAGGCTTTCGCCTGTGCCGCTGCGCTCATAGGGCGAAAGCCGCCTTTCTGATCTCATTGAGGGTGGCGGGTTTGACGATGATCTGCGCGCGGCTGAGGAAAGAGAGGTCCGCCGCGTCCGCAACCTCGATGTCCCCTGTCACCAGAACGAATGCTTTTTCCGCATACGCAGCGTCTGTTTCGATCACCTTTTTGGCGAACGAAACCCCATCCATGGCCGGCATGTGGTAGTCGATCACGAAGATGGAGGGGCTGAGGCTCTCCAGCTCCTCCAGCGCTTCGTCAGGACGGCCGTAATCGACCACGTCGCAGCCTTCGATGATGAAGATGCTGCGCATCATGGCGCGGTTCGCGGCGTTGTCGTCGAGTACGAGGACGGTTTCGGGCATGGTCCGACCGGGGCTGTTACCGATCGGTTCTACGCCCCTTATGATTAAGGGGCGTTAAACCTGAATTCTTTTTTCTTTTCAGTGACTTAGGGGAAACGCGCGAGCACAGCTCACAAACGGCCTGCACGCTGGGCGAAACCGGCGGATCGGCGCCACCTCCAGGCGTCGGCGACCATCTCGCTTAGCCCGCGCGCCGGGCGCCAGCCGAACATCTCGCCCGCAAGGCCGCCGGCGCTCACCAGTCGCGCCGGATCGCCGGGCCGCCGCGGCGTTTCCTCGATCGCGAAATCGACCCCGGAAACCGTTCGCGCGGTCTCAAGTACCTCGCGAACGGAATACCCTGTCCCCGTTCCAAGATTGCAGGTGAAGGGCGCCGAGCCGCCGAGCAAGGCCTCGAGGCCGGCGACATGCGCTTCGATGAGGTCGACCACGTGAATGTAGTCGCGAATACAAGTGCCGTCCGGCGTCGGGTAATCCGTTCCGAATATCTTCAGCCCGTCGCGGTCGCCCGCCGCCGCATCCAGCGCAAGTGGAATGAGATGCGTTTCGGGCCGATGCAGCTCGCCGATTTCGGCCGACGGGTCCGCGCCCGCGACGTTGAAATAGCGAAACGCGCCGCAGGGTTGTCCGTACGCGGCTGCGTAGTCAGCGAGCATGAATTCCACCGCCAGCTTCGTGCGGCCATAACAGCTGATCGGTCGACAGGGCGTCTCCTCGTCGAGGAGACCGCCTTCAACATCGCCATACACCGCGCAGGTGCTGGAAAAGACGAGCGGCGGCGCGCCGCGCTCCCGCAGCACGTCCAGCAGCACCTTCGCGCCCAGAACGTTGTTCTCGTAATATTTGTCCGGGTTCGTCATGGACTCGCCGACGAGAGACAACGCCGCGAAGTGCATGACGGCGTCGGGCCTGTGCGCTTCGAACGCCGCCTGGAGAGATGCCCGCTCGCGCACATCGCCTTCGAACAGCGGCCCGTAGCGCACGGCGTCTTTCCAACCGGTCGAGAGATTATCAAAGGCGACCGGCGTGAAGCCTTTCTCAGCGAGCGTTTTGCAGGCCTGAGAGCCGATATATCCGGCGCCGCCGATGACGAGGACCGTCCGTCTCATGACCGGTTACGCTCCCTCGAGCAGGGTCGCTCGAAGGCGCTCCAGCGCTGTGACATTGCGGTGCTCCAGCTCGGTGAAGCGGCGTTGAACGGCGGCGCGGCTGATAACGCCGGTCGCGTCGTCGTACAGCTCGACGCCGGACCCGCCGGCGATGGACAGAACGATCTGATCGCGCGGCGTCAGTTTCGACGCATCGAGAATAACGACCGACTCCACTGCGCCATTGTAAATGGCGTGAAGCGCGCCGAGGGCCGACAACCGGTCTCCAGCCGCGAATTCACGGCTGACAAGCGCCAATGGCGCCTCCTCGCCCGTCGGCTCATCTGTCGGCGACAGATAGTCCGTACTCGCGGTCAAGACGACATCGCGCGTCGAATGGCCGACAAGATAGCGTTTGGGGTTGTCATCGACATCGGGCGAGAGACTGGCCTTGAAGCGCCGCGCCAGCTTCAGGATGGACGGCTCCCAGAACATGCCCTGCGAAATATGGTCGACGACCAGGGTCTCATCCTCTTCGCCGCGCGTGCTCGCGGTTACGTCCAGCCCGACCCGGCCCTTGCTCGGACGAACCGTGATGCGCAGCGCCGCTTCATCAGCAAGCGCGCTGTCGGCGTCGTCTTCGCCGACCATCCGCACCCGACATCCCGGCGGCGCCGTCATCTCCAGGCTTTTCATGAGATCCGCCGGCCCGGAAATGGTGACGGTCGCGAACCCGGCGAGAAACCGCGCGTAACTGAACGCCAGAAGCGTCGCGAAAACGGCCTCTTCGCCCTTCGCGTCAGAAACATCAATATCGACGACGGCGCGCTGCTCCGAAATCGCCCAGAGCGCAGCGCGCTGACGACGCCGGTATTCATCACGATACCGATTATAGGCCGTTTCAGCCTGCAGGCGCAGATTCTTGAGCGGCGGACGGTGGAACGCGATGGCGCACATGCGCTTCGCCATGGCTTCCGGCGTTGAGAACACCCACCCGTCCGGCATGTCGAGGCCAGTCGCCGCGTGCGCGCTCAACAGGAGCGGCCGCCGACGCGAGAGCGAGTCGATCGCTTTCACCTTCATGCCGGTCCCGTCAAAAATTGGTACAATGACGACGTCGCACGCGGCATAGAAGTCTTCTTCGTCATCAACATAGCCGAGCGGGACGTGATGGAACTCGCGCGGGTCGAACGCATTGCAGACGCTGCCGGCGAGAACGAGCTCCACCGGCGCCGGCGCCAGCGCCATCTGCTCTGTCAGAGCCGCGACGATTTTCTGCACGCCCAGCGTATTGAACACGCTGCCGCCGCCGATGAACCCGAAGCGCACGCGATCTTCGCTGAGATATCCGTCGGCAACCGCGAGGTCGTCGTCCGCCGCCGGGTCGATGAGCTCGGCGTCGAGATACGGCAGATAGCGCACGGCCGGTTGCGCGCGGCGGATCATTTCCTCCGCCTCCCCCGCCTGAATCGCCCAGATCACGTCCGCCCTGTTCAGGCCGAACACTTCGTCGGCGTCGCGCGGCGTGAAGAACTCCATGGGGATGCCGTTCCGGCGCATCATCGCGGCGCGCACGGAGAAAAAGTCGTGCGTGTCGATCACCTTCACCGTGCTCTTGGGGAAGATATCGAGCGCTTTGGATAGCCAGACATTATGCACGACGACGACATCGAAGCGCTTCAGACGCGACATGGCCTCGAGATAAGCCTCAAAGCCGCCATCCCACCATTCGTCCAGTCCGTGGACGTCACGGTTTGCGGGCGGGCCGCCCGTGCGTTCCGGCGCGGGGTAGACGTAGACCTCGCCCCAGTCCTCGCGCATCTTCGCAACGGCTTCATCGTCCCAGCGCCAGCGCCATAGGTCCTCGAACGCGTAGAGCACGAAGGTGATGTCATAGCCCGCATCAGCGAGCATTTTCGTCGTCTGGCGCGCGCGTTTGCGCTGGCCTGCGTCGTCCGGCCAGGTCGCGAATGGGGATACGACGAGCGCTGACGGCATCGGTCAGCCGTCGGCCAGCGGCGGAAAGCCTTCCGCGGCGAAAAGAGCGGAGAGATAAATCAACCGCATCTGGGTCTGCATTTCTTCCGGTGATCCGGGCTCGGCATGCAGGAAGCCAAGGCCCCGCTTCTCCGGCGGCAGGCGCATCTGCAGAGCGCCGTACTCGGAAAGCGCGTCTTTCAGCGTGATGTAGGTCAAATCGCCGACAAGATCGGAAATCGCCTGCCAATAAACCCGCTTGCGGAACCACTGCGCAGACAAGCGCCCCGCCGGAATATGGTGATCGACCGCCTGGTGCGGATTGTAAAAGACGTAGTCGAGGCCGACCTTGTGTAGCAGCTCAATTTCTTCGTTCGAGAGAAGGTGCTTCGAACCCGTTCGGCCAAGCGCGACGTCGAACAGCCCGTGCTTGTCGAACACCTCGCGCCGGAAGGCCACGTTCGCGCCGACGACGAACTCGCCCTGTTTCAGCGGGCGAAGCTCCGCGCCAAGATCGATGCAGGACAGATAGCCGAGAAGTTTGTCGGAGAACCAGGCCGGCGGCGTCGCGTCCGGAAACGCCGGAACCGTCTTCCCGCCCATCACCATCGCCTGCGGGGCGCGGTCGAAGCCGGTTTTCAGCGCCGAGATGAAGCCGGGATGCACCGTCGCGTCGTCATCGAGAAAAACGATGACGTCTCCGGAGGTTTCCCGCACGCCGATATTGCGCGCATTGGAAAGCCCCGGCCGGTCGGCGATGTGCAGCTTGAAGTCGTCGAAGAGATCGACTTCGCGCCGCTTCGCCGGCGGCGTGTTGTCGACGATGAGCACTTCAACGCCGCCTGCGGAGCTTGCGACATCAGCCGACAGCGCCTCCAGACACAGCGGAAGCACATCGTACCGGTCGTACGTGCAGATGACGATGGACGGTCGGATCGTCATGGAGCCTCTCTACAGGTTCGAGCGATGCGATCAGTCAGCCTGCCGCGTGATGCGGATATCGGAGATCGAGAAGGAGAGGATGCGCTGGTCCTCATCGCCGTCGCCCGGGCGGCGCACGAACGGCTCCGCCATGGCGACGCTCATCTCCAGCCCGACGCCGCGGCGAAAGGCGGCGAGATTGTCCTGAATGTCGAACTTCACCGCGCCTTCTTCAAAGCGGTGATCGACCGGCTCGCCGTCCACGCGGACCTCGAAGCCGTCGAGGCCGCCCGGTACGGCGATGTCGATGATGCAGATCTCCGCTTCATAGCGGACATCGCGACGCAGGCGCAGTTCCAGATCAAGGCGCGGCTCCGGGCCGATCCAGCGCTTCACCTGATCGCCCGCCTGCTCCAGCGCGTAGATGTTGTCGGAAAAGAACGGAAACTCCGCGGCGTTGTAGCGCCAGGACGTCGCGATCGGCGGCGGCGTCGCCGCGCCTGTGGCGCCAGCTTTCAGCGCTGAAAGCTCTGCGCGCAGGCCCTTCAGTTCCGCCTCGACGTCATCCAGCGCGCGGCCGCGCGAGAGTTCGAATTTATCGGCGAGCTTCATTGAAAATCAGCTCCTTCCCCACCGTTCGCCTTCTGGCGATATGCCTTGCGCTTAAGCGGTTCGCAGCGGCGCCGCAAGGCGAGCGGCGTCCGGCACTTGTTCCTGCAGTGCGGCGTGGTGCAAAACGAGCCCCGCGCAGGGCCGCATGCGCCGTCGGTCGTCCGTTTTGTTGCGGTCGGTCGGCGCGACCAGACATTCGCTGACGCAATCGGACTGCACGAGTTATGAAATATATCTGCTTCATCGCCATCCCGCGCACAGGCACGAACCACCTCGGCCGGGTGGTGAGCGGCTTCGCCAACATCCGCTCCCAGTACGAACTGTTCCATACCCATGCGGCCTATACGCTGAACAGCGCCGAGGTCGAGGCCGTCTCGAAGGCCGCGGGCGCGACGTTCAAGAATTACGAAGACCCCGCCCTCGTCGCTTTCGCGCGCTCGAAACCCGGCGCCTTCCTCGACGCCGTCGCCGCGGCGAACGACGCGACGTGCGCTGCGGTCAGCTACAAGGTGTTCCCGAAGCATCTGGACGACGCGCTGCTGCGCGACGCAGTGCTGGCGCGCGCGGACACCGGCGTCGTCATCGTCCGCCGTCGGCTGCTTGCGAGCTTCCTCTCCCTGCGCAAGGCCGAGGAAGTGAAGAAGTACATCGATGTCGACACCACGGGCGTGAAGGTGACGCTGAAGGCGAGCGCTTATCGCGATTGGCGCACGGACGTTCTTGACTGGTACGACCGCATCGACGCGATGCTCGCCGCCGTCGGCAAGACGCCGGAGCGCCTCAGCTATGAGACGGAGATCGACACCGATCCGTACACCCTCGCGGGCGTGCTGGTGGAGAAATTTGGCCGCCTCGGCGTGACGACGACTCGCGACCACGGCGAGCCGCCGGCGCTGGAAAAGCAGGACAAGTCGAAATCCCTGCAGGACTCCGTCGCCAACTGGGACGAATTCGAGCGCGAGCTGGCAGCGCTCGGCATTCCCATTGACGACTGATCGCTCGGCTCAGCGTTAGTCGCTAGCGCTGGGCCTTCAGCGCCCGGACGAGCCCGAACACCGAAATCGCCAACCAGAACGCCTCGATCACGATCGAGGCGAGGTTCGGCGTCGCATGTAGCGAGACCAGGATGAGGATCGCGCCGACACCGTTGAGCGCGGGGTAGAGCGGACGGTCCGTCGCCATCCGCCCCGCCTGTGAGAGAAAATACGTCCCGACGATGAGAGCGACGCCGACGAGGCCGACGCTGTCGGTGAACGTCACGTCCCTCGCCTCAGGCCTGCATGGTCCAGCCCTCGACGCCCATCGCCGCCTGCCGGAAGGCCTCCGTGCGCGTCGGGTGCGGGTGGCAGGTGCGGGCGATGTCTTCCGAGGAGCCGCCGAACTCCATGACGAGCACCGCTTCGGCGATCATCTCGCCGACGCCGACGCCGACCATGTGGACGCCGAGCACTTTATCGGTCTTCGCATCCGCCAGCACCTTCACGAAACCGTCCGTCTCATGATTGGTCTTGGCGCGCGAGTTCGCAACGAACGGGAACTTGCCGACCTTGTAATCGACGCCCGCCTCTTTCAGCTGCTCTTCGGTTTTCCCGACATTGGCGACTTCCGGATAGGTGTAGACGACGCCCGGAATGAGATCGTGGTTCACGTGGCCCGGCTTGCCGGCGATGATCTCTGCGACCGCGACGCCCTCGTCTTCAGCCTTGTGGGCGAGCATCGGCCCGTAGGTGACGTCGCCGATGGCGAATATGTTCGGAACGTTCGTGCGGAAATGCTCGGTCGGGATGAAGCCGCGCTTGTCCGTCTCTACGCCGACGGTCTTCAGGCCGAGGCTGTCCGTGTACGGCTTCCGACCGATCGCCATCAGCACGATGTCGCAATCGATGGTCTCAGCCTCGCCGCCGGCGGCGGGCTCCACGGAGACTTTCAGCTTCGTCTTCAGCTTTTCAACGCCCGTCACCTTGGAGCTGAGGCGAAAGTCCATGCCCTGCTTTTTCAGAATGCGCTGGAACTGTTTGGAGACCTCGCCGTCGAGACCGGGGGTGATGCGGTCGAGATATTCGACGACGGTCACCTCCGCGCCGAGGCGGCGCCAGACCGAACCAAGCTCCAGACCGATAACGCCGGCGCCGATGACGACCATGTGCTTGGGCACGGACGGAAGCGAAAGCGCGCCGGTGGAGGAGATGACCCTCTCCTCATCGATCTCGATGCCGGGCAAAGAGGCGGGCTCGGAGCCGGTCGCGACGATGACGTGCTTGGCGTCGATTTCCTCTTCCGTTCCGTCCGGCTTCGTCACCAGAACGCGGTTGGCGGTGAGAAGCTCGCCGGTTCCGAGGACGCCTTCGACCTTGTTCTTCTTGAAGAGGAACTCGATGCCCTTCGTCAGGCCTTCGACCGCGTCGTCTTTCTGCTTCAGCATGGTCGCGAGATCGAGCGAGACGCCGCCGGTCTTGATGCCGAGACCTTCGAAGTCCTTGTTCGCCGCCTCAAAAAGCTCCGAAGCGTGCAGAAGCGCCTTGGACGGAATGCAGCCGACATTGAGGCAGGTGCCGCCGAACTTCTTCGTCTCGCGCTTTTCGATGCAGGCGACGGAAAGGCCGAGCTGGCCGCAGCGGATGGCGGCGTTGTAGCCGCCGGGGCCGCCGCCGATGACGACGACGTCGAAGGATCGAGCCATGGGGAACACCTCTTGAGGAGTGCGGCGGGCGCCGCTCAGGGGTCACATAAGGGCTGAACGTTGAAAAATCAGCCCGTTTTCGCCCGGATGCTATCGGCGCCCGCCGTCAAATCAACCGCGCAGAGGGCATCTCTCGACGGATATTGTTTATCGTTGAATTATATGGATCAATGCTGAACTATCAGCGAACGGGAGGCGGACATGGAACAGGCGGAACTGACGCGGCGGGGCGTTCTGGCGGTCGCAGGCGGCGGCGTCATTCTGGCGGCGGGGTGCTCAGGAAGCGGCGCGGCGGGCGCCCCCTGGCGTCGCGCGGGCTCGCTTTATGACGACCCCATGCGCGCCGCCCTCTCCTACGCGATCCTTGCGCCGAACCCGCATAACCGGCAGCCTTGGCTCGTCAATCTTCAGGGGCCGGACGAGGCGGTGCTCCATTGTCAGCTGGACCGGCGCCTGCCGCAGACCGACCCCTATGACCGCCAGATCGTCATCGGCCTCGGGTGCTTTCTGGAGACGTTCCGCATCGCGGCCACCTCCCTCGGGCGCGGCGTCGAGATCGAGCCGTTCCCGGAGGGCGCGGACGTGACAAGCCTCGACGCACGGCCCGTCGCGCGCCTGCGGCTGACATCGGAAACTGTCGACCCCGATCCGCATTTTCGCCATATCCTCAATAGGCGGACGAACCGCGGGCTGTATGACGACCGCACGCCGCCGCGCATGGCGCTTCGTCGCGTCACCGGCGTCTCGGAAGGCGGACGGTTCGAGGACGATCCGGACACGGTCGCGAAACTGAATGATCTCGCCTGGCGCGCCTGGGAGGTGGAGACGACGGACCCTGAGATTTTTCAGGAGAGCATCGACCTCATGCGCATCGGCCGGAAGGAGATCAACGAGAACCCGGACGGCCTCGCGATCCGCGGTCCCGTCATCGAAGCCGCGGCGCTCATCGGCCTCGTATCGCGTGAGAAGATGGAGGACCAATCCACCCGCGCCTTCAAGTCGGCGCTCAATATCGCGAAAAAGCCGTTCGCCGAGACGCGGGCCCATGTCTGGTTCGTCAGCGCGGGGAATACGCGGCTCGACCAGATCGCGGCGGGCTTCGACTATATGCGCGCGGCGCTGACGGCGACGAGGCTCGGGCTCTCCATTCAGCCGCTCAGCCAGGGCCTGCAGGAATACGCCTCCATGGCGGCGATCTACGCCGAGGCGCAAGAGACGCTCGGCGCGCCAGAAGGCGGCGTCGTGCAGATGTGGGCGCGCATCGGCTATGGCGGGTCCGTGCCGACCGCCCCGCGCTGGCCGCTCGAATCGCGCCTAATGCGCGGATGAGCGACGCCTCCACGTCCGATCTCGCCATCGTCCGCTTCTTTACGGAAGTGGGCATCATCGACCAGCTCGCCCAGTCGGCGCTGGAGCGGCGGTTGCCGGACGGGATGCGGAGCGCCCATTTCACCATGCTGCACCATCTCGCCCGCCTCGGCGGCGAGTGGAGCCCGGCGCGCCTGGCAAGCGCCCTGCAGGTGACCAAGGGCGCGGTGACCAACACCGTCGGAAAGCTGGAGGCGAAGGGCTATCTCGCCGTCCGTCCGGACCCGGAGGACGGGCGCGGCAAACTCGTCTCCCTCACCGAAGAGGGCCGCGCCGCGCGCGACTCTTCCCTCCTCGGCGTCGCGCCCCTGTTCGCGGAGCTGCTGGAGGCCGTCCCGGAAAACGACTTCGCCGCCGCGCTCCCGTTTCTGGAGCGCGTGCGGCGATTGCTCGATGAGCGGCGGTACTGAGGGTTACAGATCCAGCAGCAGGCGCTGCGGGTCTTCGAGGTTCTCTTTCACGCGCACGAGGAACGTCACGGCGCCTTTACCGTCGACGATGCGGTGATCATAGGAGAGCGCGAGATACATCATCGGGCGGATGACGACCTGGCCGTTCACGGCGATGGGGCGCTGCTCGATGCGGTGCATGCCGAGAACGCCCGATTGCGGCGGGTTGAGGATCGGCGTCGACATGAGCGAGCCGTAGACGCCGCCATTGGTGATGGTGAACGTGCCGCCCTGCATCTCGTCGATGGTGAGCTTGCCGTCGCGGGCGCGGCGACCGAAGTCGACGATGTCTTTCTCGATGGTCGCGAGCGACTTCTCATCCGCGTCGCGCAGCACCGGCACGACGAGGCCTTTGTCCGTGCCCACCGCGATGCCGACATCGTAGTGGTCTTTATAGATGATGTGGTCGCCGTCGATCTCGGCGTTGACGTCCGGGATCTCGCGCAGCGCATGGACGCAGGCTTTCACGAAGAAGCTCATGAAGCCGAGCTTCACGCCGTGCTTCTTCTCGAACGTGTCTTTGTACTGCTTGCGCAGCTCCATGACGGCGGTCATGTCGACGTCGTTGAACGTCGTCAGCATGGCCGCGTCTTCCTGAGCCTGCTTCAGGCGCCGGGCGATGGTCTGGCGCAGGCGGGTCATTTTCACCCGCTCTTCGCGCTCGCCGGCCGCGCGCGGGGCGCGGGCTTCGGTTTTCGGCGCGGCCTTGCCGCGGGCTTCGATGGCCGCGAGGGCGTCGCCCTTGGTGACGCGGCCACCCTTGCCGGTGCCTTCGATTTTCGAGGCGTCGAGGCCGTGCTCTTCGACGACGCGGCGCGGCGCCGGGGAGAGCGGCGTTTCAGCCGATGATCCGGAAGCGGCGGGTTTTTCCGCCGACGCAGAGCCGTTCGATTTCGGCGCAGACGCCGCGGCCGACGCGCCCGCGGCGATGACGGCGATGACGTCGCCGACGGCGACGGTGTCGCCCGAATTCGCTTTCACCGATTTCAGAACACCCGCGACCGGCGCTGGCACGTCCATGGAGGCCTTGTCCGTCTCCAGTGTGACAATCGGCTCGTCGGCGGCGACGGCCTCGCCCTCTTTCTTCAGCCATTCGCCAATATCGGCTTCGGTGACGCTTTCACCGGACGCCGGGACCGTCACTTCGACTTCTTCGCCGCCGCCCGAAGACCCGGCGGGCGCGGAGGATTTCGGCGCCTCAGAAGAAGACGCGCCCGCGCCGCCGTTAGACTTCGCGGCGCCCTCTTCGATAATCGCGATGACGTCGCCGACGGCGACCGTGTCGCCCGCTTTGGCTTTCAGGCCTTTCAGGACGCCCGCCGCCGGGGCCGGTACGTCCATGGACGCCTTGTCGGTCTCCAGCGTGACGACCGGCTCATCGGCCTCCACATAGTCGCCTTCGTTCTTCAGCCACTCGCCGATATCGGCTTCGGAGACGCTTTCGCCTGCGGCGGGAACGGTGATTTCAACGGCCATCTTATGGGTTTTCTTTCGCTTTTGCTCCGCCTGCGGTTATTTGGCGAAGGCTTCGTCGAGAAACGCCTGCAATTCGGATTTGTGAACGCTCATGAGACCGGTCGCGGGCGAGGCCGCAGCCGGACGGCCGACATACCGCGCGCGGGTGCTTTCCGCGCCGATCTGGCCGAGGGTCCATTCGATATTCGGGTCCATGAACGTCCAGCCGCCCATGTTCTTCGGTTCTTCCTGACACCACACCATGTCGGCGCCCTTGAAGCGCGACAGCTCCTTGATGAGCGATTGCGCCGGGAACGGATAGAACTGCTCCACGCGGAGGAGATAGACGTCTTCGATCCCCAGCCGCTCGCGCTCGTCCAGAAGGTCGTAATAGACCTTGCCCGAGCACATGACGACGCGACGGATTTCAGAATCCGGCTTCAGCTCCAGCGTCGAGCCCGGCTTGTACTCCGCATCGTCCCAGAGAACGCGGTGGAAGGACGAGCCCGGCCCCATCTCGTCCAGCGTCGACACGCACCGCTTGTGACGCAGAAGCGATTTCGGCGTCATGATGATCAGCGGCTTGCGGAACTTGCGGTGCAGCTGACGGCGC
>CAYFIB010000001.1:0-181312 GCA_964342855.1 uncultured Caulobacterales bacterium | reverse complement strand
GCCATTCGGCGTATTTTTCCAAACCGGACGAGCTCGCCGCAACGATCGTGAAACTCTCGCAGAGCTGATGGGCGACTTGTCCGCCGTCGCTCACTGCGGCGTTCGCAAGGTGTCGAGTATCTTCGCGTCCACCCAGAAAATCTGTTGATCGCCGTCTCCAAGATAGCGATGGAAGAAGAGATACTTTCCATCCGGCGTAACGCTTGCGGAGAGTTCAGGGGCGTCGGTATTCACGACGGGTCCCAGGTTTCTGGCGGGGCCCCAGGAGCCGTCATCTTGACGAAAGCTCACGTATACGTCCGCTTCGCCGAAGCCCTCATCCCGCACGCCGTCCCACAACAGAGCTGAATTTACGGCCGGTGGATTACGCCAGCTTCGGTCTTAGGGCTTCCGGTCTCGGCCGCTTTTCTCGTCGTCGTGATTCTTCCTCACCTTCGTTTGCTTGACCGGCGAGTTGAATGAGCGCCTCGACGTGGGCGAGAAGCGCCGCGCGCCCTTTTGGCGTCAGGCGGACCCACGCCCGCTTGCGGCCATCGAGCGCTCCTTTTTGCAGAACAACGTACCCGGCGGTGACCAGCTGTTTGACATGTTTGGAGAGAACGGAGTCGCTTACGCCCAGCGCGTCTCTGAGCGTCATAAACTCCGCATCGTCCAACGCCGACAGGAAGCCGCAGATACGCAGTCGGATCGGCGCATGAATGACCGGATCCAATTGATCCGATATCAGCGGATTGTTCGGTTCAGGCACGATCTTCGATCCGCGACTTCTTCATCCAGAAGAACACGACCGTCGCGATGGCGGAGGCGGCGCCCGCGAGCAGGGGAATGTCCGCTCGACCTCCGCTTCCGCCCATCAGGCTGGCGATAGCGAGACCGCCGAAGACAAGAACGCCTACGATCCGGATCGCGAGACCGTGTCCATGGCCAAGCCATGCGCCCATTCGGCGCCGCATTGAGGCCGTCATGACCATCGAGAGAAGCGCCATCAGCCCGACCACCCGGTGTTTTTCGACGTCCCCCAGCAAAGCCACCATCGCCCCGATCCAGAAGGCGGTCAGTATAATGAACCAGAGCGGCGGCGCACCGCAACTCCCGCCAGTACGACGCGCGGCGTCATACTGTTCCAAAGATGCTTGAGCTGCTTCAGACGATATTCCCTGAGAATCAGAAGGCATGGTGGCTCACTCCCTTTCTCCCATAATTCTGCGCCAATCTTTCCGGAATGGAAAGATATAAGTTTCCATGCTGGAAAGAAAAATGTTGTCCGCTGGCTTCATTCCGCCGCCGCCCCGTCAATCGACGCTCCGCGCCAGTATCTGACTGATCTCTGTCAGCGACCTGCCGCTTTCCTTTCGCCATTGATTGAATGCGCCCTGCACAGCGTTCATTGCTGATCGGGACGTCGGCGCTTTGTCGATCACGCCCTCCGCGGAAAGTCTTTTGCAGACATCCGCAGACAGGACGTATCCGTCTTTCCCGACCGACCGGCAGACCCGCTGACCCGTAACGCCGCCGAGGCGCGCGCCGGACTTCGCAAACAGCTCGAGCAATTCGTGGTGTCGATCCGAGGGCCACGACGCCAGGTATTTAGAGGCGCTCCCGTGATCGGATTCCAGTTGAAGCAGGAACTGGGCGTTTTTGATGACGGCGGAAATCTTTGCGCCGTTCCGCACGATCGCCGCGTCCGCCAGAAGCCGATCCAAATCCGCGTCGCTGTAATGGGCGACGGTCGTCACCTCGAAGCCACCGAACGCGCTCTGAAAGGCGGGCCATTTTTCTTCGATCAGGGTCCAATTAAACCCCGCCTGGAACAGCGCCTTGGTCATGGCCTCCAACCAGGCGCTGCTTGGGCGTTTCGCCAGCGTCGTCGGCGAAACGGGTTTGTCCAGGAGGGCTTCCAATGCTTTGTCGCCGCCTTTCCGTTTGGCGGCGATCGCGTGGATTTCTTTGAAGCTACGCATCAGCTTGCTCACGATACAGGCCAAGTCCCTGCAAGGTCGTCTTCGTGAGAAGCCAAAGCTCCGTCTCCTCACGAACCACCTTGCACATGATATTGATGCCGACCATCAGGTTCTGGAGCGCGAGCGCGAGCGCATGTGTGTCAGCATGCGCATCGATTTCACCGTTCTCCTGCGCGATTGTCAGAAGGGCCTCCAGTCGCTGCGCAGAACCGAGTACGAGTTCGGCGAGCTCGGCGCCAAGCCCGTCTTCAGAGGGGCAGAGTTCGGTCACCGTATTGATGATCAGACATCCCCGGCTTTCCGGATCAGATGCGCGCGAACGGCAGATGGAACGGAAAACGCCAGACAGGAGCGGCAGTACATCGCCATCCACTTCGCCATAGAGCGCCGCATCCGGACTCACTGATCCGTACTCGGGAAGACAGGCTCTGAAAAGATCTTCCTGCGACCCGAACGCATTATAAAAGCTGGAACGCGTCATTCCGAGCAGTTCCGACAACTGCTTCACGGACGATCTGTCGAAGCCGTCCCGCCACATGGCGTTCATCGCGACATTAATCGCCGCCTTCCGATCAAACTTCGCTGGTCGCGCCATGAAAGCCGCCTTAAAAAAAGTTTTGTTCAGGAGTGGACAAAACGAATCCGCCTCGTTATGTACATAGATGTACAATATGATTTCGTCAACCGAATGGATCTTGAATGACCAGTCTCAATGGAAAAATCCGGGAAACGATCGCGTTCTTTCGCGACAATCTCCCCGAAGATCTGAACGCGCTTCTTGAGCAGGGCGCCGGAGAGATCAGCGCGCTCGAAATCGTTGAGCGTGCGCTCAAGGTCGGCGATCACGCGCCGACGTTTGACCTGCCGAAATACGGCGGGGGGACGGCATCGCTTGCGGAGTACCTTCGGGAAGGGCCGCTGGTCATCACGTTTTACCGCGGTGTTTGGTGTCCGTACTGCAATCTTCAGCTGAAAGAGTACGATGATCGGATCGACGAGTTTCGAAAGCTCGGCGCAAACATTGTCGCGGTTACCGCTGAGAAGCCGGGCGCGGCAGATATCCTCAAGACGTCTGGTGCGCCCGAAGATATCGTCGCGCAGGCCGTCGTTTCCGTGCGGTTCGATGTTCTGCACGACGATGGTAACGCACTTGCGCGAGACTTCGGCCTCATCTTCGAGCTTCCCGATGCGCACAAGAACGTTCTGAAACAGATCGGCGTCGATATCGAGGCGCTGACAGGAAGTACGTCGTATGCGTTCGCTGATCCGGCGACGTATGTGATCGGCCAGGACGGCCGGATCGCCTACGCATTTGTCCCGAACAATTACCGTAAGCGCGCCGAAGTCGATGCGCTGACGTCCGCCCTCCAATCACTCCAGTAAACTGAAGCAGGAATCCCTGATATGAGCGTGCTCGTTTTTGCAGTCGTGAACGTCAAGAACCCCGAAAAATTCGCCGAATACGGCCAGAAGGCCGCCGAAACGTTCGGTCCGTATGGGGGCGAAGTCATCGTTCGTGGAAAGTATGTCTCCACGCTGGTCGGGTCCGAACCGCACTCCGCTGGCGCGGTGATCAGGTTCCCGAACAAATCGTCCGTAGATGAGTGGTATGCGTCGGACGCTTACCAGGCGATCATTCCCCTTCGGGATGCCGCAGCGGACATGACGCTGACGATTTACGACGCGATCTCGTAACTCGTCTAAAGAAAATACGTACACATAACAAATTGTCGCCGATTGGTGTCGGCGAATACAACAGGGTCAACATGAAACATTTCGTCATCTCGGCGGCGCTCGCGCTTGCCGCTCCCTTTTCTGCGTCCGCAAACGACGTGAAACTCCCGGCGCCTTCCATTTCGGAAGACCTCGCCGTCGAGCGCAAGTCCGCACGCGTGCTTGGAAGCGCCATGAGCTATCTGGAGCAGGGCGACGGCAAACCCGTCCTCTATATCCATGGCAACCCCACATCCGCATACCTCTGGCGGAACGTCATGCCTTATACGTCGGATACGCACCGCTCGATCGCCGTCGATCTGATCGGCATGGGCCGCTCCGGCAAGCCGAACATCGAGTATACCTACGCGGACCATTACCGGTATCTGGCCGCATTCATCGACAAGTTGGAGCTATCCGAGATTACGCTCGTCGCTCACGATTGGGGTGCGGCGCTCGCGTGGGACTATGCGAGGCGCAATCCGGCGCGGGTGGAGCGCATCGCCTTCATGGAAGGCGTTCTGCCGCCGTCATTCCCCATCGCCGACATCGCCGCGATGGGCGAGACGGGGCAGGTTCTGACAGCTCTTCGCAACGCCGAGCAGGGGCGTGAAATGGTCATTGAAGGGAACATGTTCGTCGAGCAAATGCTGCCGGGGTTCGTGAACCGCACGCTCGGCGACAAGGCCATGGCTGAATACCGCGCGCCCTATGTGAAGAAGAAAGACCGACTGCCGACGCTACAGTGGCCGCGCGAGCTGCCCATTGCGGGCGAACCGGCTTCGACCACGGCGGTGATGGAGAACATTCTCGTCTTCATGCGGAAGACAGATAAGCCGACCCTCTTTCTTTACGCCGCGCCCGGCGTCGTCGGCCCGCCGCAGGTCGCCGACTGGTACGCCGCGAACCTGAAAAACGTCGAGACCGCCTATGTCGGCCAGGGCTTCCATTTCATTCAGGAAGATCAGCCGGACGCGATCGGGCGCGCCGTCAGCGACTGGTTGCGCAGGAATTGAGTTTAGAGCGAAGCGCCGCCCTAGCGGGATAGAGCGCCGAAGTATTGCCGCCATCGGCCTCGTCGGCTGCGCCGGGCCGCTATCGAGCGGTCCGGCGATCACGCCATTCACGATAAGCGGCAGATTGCGAAAAAGGACCACTACAGAATGAAAAAACGACTTCTCAGCGCCTCATTGGAAGTGTCCGCGATCGGGCTGGGCTGCATGGGCATGTCCGAGTTTTATGGCCCGTCCAAGGAAAAAGAATCGATCGCCACCATTCATCATGCGATCGATGTGGGCGTCTCGTTCCTGGATACGGCAGACATCTACGGCAAGGGCGAAAATGAGCGCCTGCTGGGGCGGGCCCTAAAAAAAGACGCGATAAGGCCATACTCGCCACTAAATTCGGCATCGTCCGCGACGATCCGAAACGCAGCCTGAACGGCGAACCCGCGTATGTTCGCCGTTCGTGCGAGGCGAGCCTGAAACGTCTCAAAACGGATTATATCGATCTGTACTACCTGCATCGAATGGACCCGACGGTTCCGATCGAGGAGACCGTTGGCGCCATGGCCGAACTGGTCGCTTCGGGCAAGGTCCGGCATATCGGCCTGTCGGAAGTTTCAGCGGAGACGCTGCGACGCGCTCAACTCGTCCATCCCATCACGGCTCTACAGACAGAATATTCGCTCTGGCAGCGCGATGTGGAGGTCGAAATCCTCAGCGTCTGCCGGGAGCTGAATATCGGTTTCGTACCGTACAGCCCGCTCGGACGGGGCATGCTGACGGGGGCCATTAATTCGATTGACGATCTCGCCAAGGACGATTGGCGCCGCGGCGTGCCCCGTTTCCAGGGCGAGAATTTCGAGGCCAATCTCGCGCTCGCGAAAGCCGTCGTTGATCTCGCGGACCGAAAGGGCTGCACGCCGGCTCAGCTCGCGCTCGCGTGGGTTTTGTCCCGCGGCGAGCACATCGCTCCCATTCCGGGCACCCGCCGTGTCGAACGTCTAAACGAGAACATCGCCTCACTGAACGTTTCGCTCTCGGAGGAAGACGTCGCCTATCTGGACGAAAAGCTCCCCGTAGGCAGCGCGGAGGGCGCCCGCTACCCGGGCTGAGGGCGACAGCGGGCGATCAGATCGGCGCTGGAAGCTGATGCTGAGCGGGGACAGCATGAGCATCCAACGCACGTCTTGTCTGGGGGAGAAGGTCTGGCGGACAGGGTGGGATTCGAACCCACGAGACGGTTGCCCGCCTACACGCGTTCCAGGCGTGCGCCTTCGACCACTCGGCCACCTGTCCGGAAGCGACGGGTTATAAGGATGTGCGGCGCGGGCGCAACGGGGACGCGCCGATTGATCGCCATAGGGGATAAATTCGCCCCCGCGCTTCCGGCGAGGCCGCCCCGATGGTACGGTTTCCAAGGACTTACGGGGATTGGACCATGTTCGTTTTTCGAGCCATCGCTTGGCTTTTTGTCGCTCTCGCCATCGCGCTCCTCGGCGCGGACGCCATTACGTCCCTTGAGGACGGGCTGACGCTGCGCACCACGGGGGACATTCTGATGCTCTTCGGCCTCGACGCCGCCGCCCTCGCCGACAGCGCCCCGGGCGCCGTCGCGCCGGTCGCTGGCGCGCTCGTCAACTTCTTCCCGTGGGCGATTTTGGGCGCGATCGGGCTGCTTCTCACCCTCGTTTTCCGTCCGATTGACTGATCGGGCGCCGCGCGAGCGCTTTTCGAGCGTCCGCGCGCAATCAAGGCGCTTTTCCGAGTGCGTTCCGAGCATGTTTGCGCACGATGCGCACCCGTTTGGCGCGTGTCGGCTCGGGGAACACACGTCTCCGGCCTCACCTGAAGCGGGCGTACAGGGGCGCTCATAAGAGCGCTGTTCGGGTTCAGAGGGCTCGGTCGTGCGCCGATGCGGCGGCTTGTTCACGCGATCTGAGCGCCAGGCAGGGCGCGCAGGGGCGGGGCCATGCGGGAGCCACAAAACGATTGGTGAAGGGATGGCCGCCTATCTGGATCCGAGTTATGTATCCGTATACGCATTGTTATCCCGAGCCATCAAGGGCCCGTGATTATGCTCAATCTGCTGCGATTTCGGGCGCATACAGACTACTCGCTGTTCCCGGATCTTGCACCGCCGGCCCAGGTCTCCGGCGCCGCCGCCTATGAAGCCTATATGCGGCATACGGCGCCGTTTTTGGAACGGGCTGGCGGAGAGATCCTGTTTTACGGCGATGACGGACCCTTTTTCATCGGTCCGGACGACGAGCGTTGGGACAAGGCCATGCTGATCCGCCAGTCGTCGCTTGAGGCCATTCTGGGGTTTGCAACACACGAGGCTTACCTCGCCGGTCTTGGACATCGCACCGCGGCGCTGGAGGATTCAAGGCTTCTGCCGCTCGTTGAAATGCCGACGCCGTAGTCTCGCGCCCGGGTCGACGATCAAGCGCGGCCGCAGTCCTCTCAGGAAATCGGCAGGTGGACGACCGGTTGTTCTCTCAGTGAGGCATTCTTAGGGCCGTGGCGGCGAGCGCGCCGGGCGCAAGGATCGTCAGATGGCGAAGGATATCCAGTCCTGCTGGATCGCTTTCTACAAAATGCCCGCGAACGCTAGGGACCTGACCTGCGAGAACGGATTTGTCTGGGTGGCGCATGGCATGCGGGGCGAGGCGGCCGTTTTCTGGAAAAGTGGCTTCACCTTGGCGCCGTCCGTCTCATTGCCGGATGGTCCCAACGAATAGATGCTTTCCGGGTCGCGCATGCGTCATGTTGAAGAAATGCGGGACCAGTTCGGTCGGTTCGCTCGACTCGTTCCCACAGCAGACAGATCAATCGCGCTGATTGGAGGCTGACGCGCCGTAGGGTCGCGGCGTGATTTGACTGTAGTTGCATAGTTAGACAAAATTTTGTACAAAAAACAGGATAAATGGCGCGTAGATCGCAAAGGCATTGAAATGACAGCGTTCTCTTACGCTAAAGACGTTCGTCCGGCGTTCGTCGCGCATATGGCGGCGCGCCTTGATGCGCGGTTGTGCGCGCAGGCGCGCGATCTTTTCGAGGCGCATGGCGTGAACTCGCCTGTGACATCCAGCTCCATCTTGATTTTCCTCAACCGGAGAGGGCCGGGAACAATCGCGGATATCTGTCGAATTGACGGCCAGTCGCACCAGCTCGCCACGTCCCGACTGACGCCGTTGCTGAAGGATGGGTTCGTTCAGGCGTCTGCGGATCCGCACGATGGGCGGCGGCAGCTTCTCAGCCTGACCCGAAAAGGGCGGGCCGAAGCAAAGAAATTGGAAGCGGCCTGCTCTGACATCGCGCATGCCCTGAAGGGGCTGAACGAGGAATTCGGCGTCGATCTGATGTTCATCCTGGAAAGCGCCGAAAAAGCGCTGGCCCGAACACCGCTGATCGAGCGTGTAAATGGAGGCGCATATGTCGCGTAAGGCGTCACACGGAGCCTCCATCATGGGGTTGGCGGCGATCCTCTGTTCCTGCGCCAAGGTCGAACAAACGCCGCAGGCGGAATTTTCATGTCCGATCGGAGCATATCAGCAATCGGACGATATCGTCATTGTCTATGATCGTGCGCCCGTGCCGGACGCGCGTAAGCCAGCCTATGTGTTTCTCGATGGTCGCCGTGGCGAGTTCGGTTCAGACGAAGCCCTTCTTGATTGCAACGCCAGCGAGCTGACGATGGTAGGCGGGCCCGCCTTCAAAAAGGTCGATATCGAGGAACGTGATGTTGAATTTTTGAGCTCCGGCATAGCGCTTCAGGGGCGACTATTCAGTTCTTCAAAGGATCGAACGCGCGGAGAGACGCTCGCCGTCATCGTTCATGGTTCTGAACGAACGGGCATGCTCGACAGGTATTACATGCCTTACATGCTCGCCGCGCAGGGCGTGACGGTTTTCGCCTACGACAAGCGCGGGACGGGGCGCTCAGGCGGGGCCTACACCCAGAACTTCGATGTATTGGCGCGCGACGCCTCGAAAGCTCTCGAAACCGCTCTGGAGATGCGCGAAACGCTGTTCGATTCTGTCGGATTTATCGGCTTCAGCCAAGGGGGATGGGTCGCGCCTCTCGCAGCGACAATGACGGAAACGGATTATCTTGTCGTTGGCTACGGTCTCCTGATGTCCCCTCTGGAGGAGGACGAAGAACAGGTCGCGCAGGAAATGCTCGAGCTTGGCTATGGAGAGGCGGACAGAGCGAAGGCGAGGCGTCTGGCGATCGCGGCGGGGGAGGTGGTCGCCAACAGGTTCGACGCCGGCGTGGACGACTTTCTCGATATACGCGCTGCGTACTCTGAGGAGTCGTGGATTAACCTGATCGAGGGCGAGTTCACCGGCGATCTTTTACGCGCCAGCCAAGAAGAGCTTCGCGCTGGAGATGTCGGAGACCTGAAAGACGCGGAGTTGATGTGGCGCCATGACGCCTATGGCGTCGTGCGGTCCTTGAGCATTCCGCAGTACTGGATACTGGCTGGCGAAGATCGAGAAGCGCCGGGGCAGGTGACGCAGCAGCGGCTGCAGCAACTACAGGACGAGGGAAAACCCGTCTTCTTCGCCGTATATCCTGACACCGATCATGGTATCGTTCAGCATACTGTTTCAGAAGGCGGGGCGCGTACCTATACGGGCTATCCGAATGGATATTTCCGCCTACTGGCCGACGCTGCGCAGCAGTCCCTCGATGAATCCTATGACGGAGCGTTTGTGAGGTTTCCAGGTAGAGGGCCTGATTAAGCGCACAAGTAGACTTCCTCGCACGGCGCAAGGAACGCCTGCTCCAGCTCGCCCAGAGCGACGCTCCGGCGCGGCGGGTTCATATCGTGGCAAGGTGATCCCGAGCGGATCAGGGCGCGAAAGCGTGGATTGCTTTTACCATGGCGCCCGTCATGTCGCATTCGGTCGGCGAATGCGCGCCATTCTGTATCAGATCCAGCTGCGATCCCGGCATCGCTTTGTGCAGGCTCCAGGCGGATCGGGCGGGGCAGACAATATCATAGCGTCCGTGCACGATGCGGCATGGAACATGAAGGATACGGTCGATATTATCGAGAATATAATTCGACGTCGGCATAAAAAAACCGTTCATGGCGAAGTGACATTCTGTGCGGGCCAAGGAAATCGAACGCTCGCCGACTGTCAGGCTCTTTATCTCTTTATCGTCCGGGGCGAGGGACATGATGGAAGCCTGCCATCGCGTCCACGCGATCGCAGCAGCCGCGCGCGCCTCGGCGTCACGCGATGTCAGCTGCAGATAATATGCCGCAAGCGGATCGGATCGTAGCTGCTTCGGAAGGTGCGCGACGAAGGCGTCCCAGGCGTCAGGATAAACAGCTGACGCGCCTTTCCCGCGATGCACCCAGTCGATATCTTCCGGGCGGGCGAGGAAGACACCGCGCAGAACCAGTCCGGATACCGCATGCGGGTGGCGGATGGCGTAGCACAGAGCCAGCGTTGATCCCCAACTGCCGCCGACAACCAGCCATCGCGTTATGCCGAGCTGACATCGCAGGCGTTCAAGGTCTTCGACAATGTCCCAGGTCGTGTTTTCAGCGAGTTCAGCGTACGGCGTGCTGCGCCCTGCGCCGCGCTGATCGAGCAGGATGACCCTGAACCGGGATGGATCGAAAAATCGGCGATGCGCCGGGAAAATACCGACGCCCGGCCCGCCATGGAGAAACAGGGCGGGTTCTCCGTCCGGATTACCCACCTGCTCATATGCAAGAGAATGTAGGCGGGAGACCTGAATGCGGTCCACCGCGTAAGGTTCAATATCCGGGTAGAGAGCAAGGGGTTCGGGCATGATGCCTCCTGTTAAATCCGTTTACGGCATGGATGCTGCGCCCGGCGTCAGGCTCGCCCGGGCTTGTGAACCGCGACGCCGACCATGACGAGAGCGACGCCAGCGATGTCGAGCGCGTTCGGAATTTGCCGCAGGACGATGACGCCGATGAGCGTCGCTGTGGCGGGAAGAAGCGCCAGCAGGAATGCGAAACTCGACCGCGGCAGGCGCGACATGGCCAGTTGATCGCAGACATACGGAATAACGGAAGAGCAGACGCCCACCCCGATGCCTGCCAGAACCAGCCCGGGTGCGCTGAACGCGTCGAGTGCCTGCAAGAACCCGATCGGTATGACGAACAGGAACGCCGCCGACATGGCGGCGCCCAGCCGCTCCACGCCGTCCGTAGCGCCGTTCTGTGAGATCCGGTGTCCAAGGATAATATAGAGAACGAACAGAGCGCCATTCAGAACCGCCCATAAAACACCGATGAGATCAGACGTTGCCGTCTGCTCGCCCACGGTGAATAAGGACGGCGCGTCGATCAGCACCAGAACGCCGATGACAGCGAGCGTCAGGGCGAGGAAATTGCGTCGCGTCCGCACGCCCCAGAGCGCCATGGCGATTGCGCCGACGAATTCAATCGACGCCACGAGCGCGAGCGGCAGTCTCTCCAGCGCGAGGTAAAAGGCGCTGTTCATGATCGCGAGGCACCCGCCCAGCGCGATCAGTAGCAGTCGTTCTTGATTGGTCGCGTTACGGAAGGTTCGCCATGGCTTTGTCGCGGGAGCGAAAACGAGAGCCGCGGAGGCGATTCGGAACCACGCGACCCCCAGAACCCCGACCGCGGGAAAGAGGAGCACCGCGAAAGACGGTCCGAGATAGTGAAACACCGCTGATACGCCGAACCACGCATGCGGAGGAACCTCGTCGGCGATCCGGGACATGGCGCCGCGCGAGCCGGGCGAGGCTGAGAGTGAAGGTGCTTGATCATTCATGCCTTCATATTAATAAGTATATTATTGGAGGGGCATGGGATTTGTAAGGTAGGAATCGGAAACTATGTCTAATTCAGAGGCAAAAATAGCGAATATCCTTCGATCCAAGAGTCCTGATTTGGATGCGGTTGATGCCCGCATTCTGCGGGAGCTCTATGGCGACGCCCGTATTTCGCGCGCTGAACTCGCTCGCCGGGTCGGTCTCTCCGCACCGAGCGTTGCGGACCGTGTTCAGCGGCTGGAGGATATCGGCGTCATCACGGGCTATAGCGCTAAGATCGATCCCGCCCGTCTCGGCTATGGTCTGAGCGTGCTCATTCGCGCGAGGCCTTTGCCGGGCGAGATGGCCAACATGATCGCCGCGATCCGAGAGACGCCGCAGATTACCTCGTGCGACCGGGTTTCCGGAGACGACTGTTTCGTCGCACGGGCGCATGTGCGTGACGTAGCGGAGATGGAAGCTGTTATCGATCGGATCGTCCCGTTCGGAGCGACCAATTCCTCAATTGTTCAGTCATCGCCTGTTTCGGAGAGGATGGTGGAAATATAGCCGCGATGGCGATCGGGCATCGCGGCGAGTTCATCGCGTCGCTATATCGTACGCATGCGGTCGACTAATGAACCGTGGCCGAACTTGATTGGGGAGCGTAGCGTCGACGGAGTTCCGTGCGCGCTCCAACCCGTTCACAATGAACGCGTTCAACTGAGCGCTTGAAATGACCCGGCTGACTTCGAGCCGCATCTGATCTTTTCGACGCTTTGCTCGCGACGGGAGACCGCCTGCCTTTCGGGCGGCGGACTTACGCTTGAACCGCGGCGGTCAGGACTCGACATTCATCGGCCATCGTTATGTAATTTGCAGAAAATTACATAACAAAGGGGAGGCCGGTCGACATGGAGAGACCGCAGCTCAGTTTCTGGCAGATCTGGAACATGTGTTTCGGATTTTTCGGCATTCAGGTCGGCTTCGCCCTGCAGAACGCCAATGTCAGCCGGATTTTCCAGACCCTCGGCGCTGACCCGAACACCCTCCCGATCCTCTGGATCGCCGCGCCTCTCACCGGCCTGCTCGTACAGCCGATTATCGGTCATATGAGCGATAAAACGTGGGGACGGCTCGGCCGTCGTCGGCCCTATTTCTTTTTCGGCGCCGTCGCCACGACCGCCGCTCTTCTCATCATGCCGAACTCGTCGGTGCTCTGGGTCGCCGCGGGCATGCTCTGGATCATGGACGCCTCCATCAACGTCACCATGGAGCCGTTCCGCGCGTTCGTCGGCGACATGCTGCCGGAACGCCAGCGCACGACGGGCTATGCGATGCAAAGCTTTTTCATCGGCGCCGGCGCTGTTCTCGCGTCAATGCTGCCGTGGATTCTGGCGAACGTGTTCGCCGTTTCGAACACGGCGCCGGAGGGCGTGGTGCCGTTCTCCGTCAAGCTCTCCTTCTATTTCGGCGCGGCGATGGTCTTCGCCGCCGTGATGTGGACGGTCTTCACCACTCGGGAGTATTCGCCGGATGAGATGAAGCGGTTCGAAGCCTTTGAGGCGGCTTCAGATGACGCCGGCGCGGAGCGATTCGCCCCGGCTCCCGCCCGTTTCCTGCGCAATGGGGGCTTGTGGCTCATTGTCGGCGGGGTGCTGACGGTTCTTATCGCGCAGTATTCGTCGCAATGGGCCTTTCTGCAGAAAGAGCTCTACATTCTGACCATCGGCGGGGTCGTGTT
Organism: uncultured Caulobacterales bacterium; assembly: GCA_964342855.1. Taxonomy (GTDB): domain Bacteria; phylum Pseudomonadota; class Alphaproteobacteria; order Caulobacterales; family Parvularculaceae; genus JBCBJX01. Next base: position 168,118 of record CAYFIB010000001.1, on the reverse strand, counting down.
CGGCCTCATGCAGATCGCCGCAGGTCTCCTGAAGCAGCACGGCCATAAGGACAATCCGTTCTCGGAGATCATCGATGATCTCTTTCTTATGCCACGCACCATGCGTCAGCTGGCGGTGGTGCAGTTCTTCTCCTGGTTCGCGCTATTCGCCATGTGGATCTATACGACCGCCGCGGTAACGAAGCATCATTATGGTTCGACCGACACGAGCTCCGCGCTTTACAATCAGGGCGCGGACTGGGTGGGCGTGCTTTTCGGCGTCTATAACGGCGTCGCGGCGCTCGCAGCGTTCCTGATACCCGTTCTCGCGGCGCGGACGAGCCGAAAAACGGCGCACATGGTTTGCCTCACGCTCGGCGGGGTGGGACTTGCATCCATGTGCGTCATCCGCGATCCCGCTTATCTTCTGGTTTCCATGGTCGGCGTCGGTTTCGCCTGGGCTGCGATCGTCTCCATTCCGTATGCGATCCTCTCAGGCAGTCTGCCGAGTGGAAAAATGGGCGTCTATATGGGCATCTTCAATTTCTTCATCGTCATTCCGCAGCTGACTGCGGCGAGTATTTTGGGCGTCTTCGTGCGAAACCTCTTTGGCGGAGACTCAGTCTGGGCGCTCGTTCTCGGCGGCGCGAGCCTCGGCGTCGCAGCGCTCGCGACCCTGTTCGTAAGCGACAACGATCCTCTGCCCAATGCCTAAAGGGATAGTACAGATGAAACGCGGCGCCCGCCTTGAAGACCTCGCCCGCCTCGCGAACGTTTCGATCGCAACGGTCTCCCGGGCGTTGAACGACAGCCCGGCGGTGAACGACGAAACGAAGCGGCGCATCTGGCGTATTGCGCGCGAGCAGAATTATCCGTTTCGCCCGCACATGCCGGCCGTTCTTTCCGGCGCAACGTCCATGCTCTCGGTCGTCATCCCGACGCCGCAGAGCCGCGGCGACGGTTTGGGAGACCCGTTTTATCTGGAGCTGATCGGCGGCGTCGGCGAAGCAGCGCGCGAGGTCGGCTGCGACGTCTCCCTCTCGCATCTCGCGCCGCGGGACTATCATGATCTGACCGAGTTGATGGCGTCGAACCGCTCCGAAGGCGTGATCTTCCTGGGCCAGAGCTTTCTTCACGAACGCTTCAACCGATTGGCCGAAACGGATGCGCGTTTCGTCGTATGGGGCGCCGATCTGCCGGGACAACGCTATTGTTCCGTCGGCAGCGACAACATCCGCGGCGGCAAAAGGGCGACCAGTCATCTCATCCGTCTCGGCCGCACACGGATCGCCTTCTTCGGCGATACGGGAGCGCCGGAGGCGATGCAACGCTATAGCGGATATGTGGATGCGCTGACCGAGGCGGGGCTTGAAGTGGACGATGCATTGAACGTGCCCGTGCACTTCGAAGTCGAATCCGCTGAAAACGCGGTCGACAGCTTCATCTCCGCAGGCGTCTCGTTTGACGGCGTCGTCTGCGCGAGCGACCTCATCGCGATCGGCGCCGTGCGCGGTTTGTTGAACAGGGGGCGCCGTGTGCCGGAGGACGTGTCGATCGTCGGGTACGACGATATTTTTCCGGCGAAGTACAGTCAGCCGGCCCTGACGACCGTCTCTCAGGACATGCACAAGGCGGGGCGGCTGCTGGTCTCGAAGCTGAAAAGCGCGATGCCGAGCCGTGACATTCCTTCTGAACGTCTGCCGACGGAGTTGATCCTGCGCGATTCCTGCGGGGCCTGAAGGGTTACCCCATCAGACGAGCAATGAAGCCCGAAAGCGGGGGGAGTAGTGCTGGCGGCGAATTGGCGCCGGCGTCCGGCGCCGAAGATGCTTCGATTGACCATGCCCCCTGGAGCTTCGGGGCCTCTGTATCAGTGTCATTGAAATTGAAGATGCAGACGAGTTTCTCGCCGCCAGCCTCGCGGACGAAGGCGCAGACGCCGGGCGCGGTCTCCAGAAACTCGATCGATCCGGAGCGGAGCGCCGGGCTCGATCGGCGTAGAGCCGTCATATGCCGGACGAAATTGAGGACGGACGTCGGATCATTCTCCTGAGCCTCGGCGCTCAACGGAACATGGCGCGCATCGACTGGGAGCCACGCTTCCTCCGCATCGGAGAACCCTGCATGCTTGGCGTTCGCGCTCCATGGCATCGGCGTGCGGGCGCCATCGCGCCCAAGGGTCAGCGGCCAGTTGGCGATCGCTTCGGGATCCTTCAGGCGTTCGAACGGAACGTCCGCCTGCGGCAGCCCAAGCTCGTCGCCCTGATAGAGGAAGACATTTCCGCGTAAACTCATGAGAAGCAGGGCGTATAGCCGTGCGGCGCGATCGCGATCCTCGGCTTTCGCCCAGCGGCTGACGGCGCGGGGCGCGTCGTGATTGGAAAACGCCCAGGACGGCCAGCCGTCCGCATTGTCTGTCGCGAAAGCGGACAGAACACTGCGAATGAGATCTGGCAACATGTCGTTCGCGTACAGGAATTCGAACCCATAAGCCGAGTTCAACCGCTTTTCGCCGGACGTGTACGTCTTCATTTCAAGACGAGGCTTCGGATCGCCGATTTCCGCAACGGTGAAAATGTCGCCGCGCGCATCCGTAATGGCGCGCAGGCGCTCAAGGATGTTTTCAACGCCTGGCCGAGACTGGTTGTAAACGTGCGCCTGATAATCGAACGGGCACCGACGCGGCGCCTCCGGCGGCGCCGGCGGATTATCGCGTAGCTGCTGGTCGTGTAGGAAGAAATTCACCGCATCCAGACGGAAACCATCGACGCCGCGATCGAGCCAGAACTGCGCGACCTGCAGAACCGCGTCCTGCACGGCGGGAACATGCAGATTGAGATCCGGCTGCTCGATCAGGAAATTGTGCAGATAATACTGCTCGCGGCGGCTATCCCAGGTCCATGCAGAGCCGCCGAACACGGAGAGCCAGTTATTTGGCGGGGATCCGTCTTCACGCGGATCGGCCCAGACATACCAGTCCGCTTTCGGGTTGTCGCGACCGGACCGGCTTTCCATGAACCACGGATGCTGGTCGGACGTATGCGAATAGACCTGATCGACGATCACTTTCACGCCAAGCGCGTGGGCGCGCGCGACCAGCTCATCGAAGTCCGCCAGCGAGCCGAACACTGGATCGACATCGCAGAAATCCGAAACGTCGTAGCCATAATCCCGCATGGGTGATTTGAAGAACGGCGATATCCAGATCGCGTCGACGCCGAGCTTCGCAATATAGTCGAGTTTCTGCGTGATTCCTGCGAGATCGCCGACGCCATCTTTGTTCGTATCGAGATAGCTGCGGGGGTAGATCTGATAGATAACCGCGCCGCGCCACCATTCAGCGCTTGCTTCCGGCGCGTGTCGCGCTGCGGCGTTCTTGAGAGTTTCCGAAACGGCGCTCATCGGGCGGTGCTCCAGTCGTTCGAGCGGCAGATAGAAAAACTCAGCGCCGGGATGGTGATCGCAAGCGATCCCGTCGCCGCCGAGCGTCTCGGGCAAGAGCCATGAACCGATGTCCAGCGCGCCGACCGGGAATCCACGGCAAGGTACGCGTCGCGCTCTTCGCGGGCAATGTTGAAAGCGATGACGTATTCGCCCGCCTCACCATCGGTCCGCGAGATGGCGAAGAGGCCGCCATCGGTTTCGAAGGCGCGGATGATCTGCGTTCCGCGACGCAGGGCGGAGTGTGATTTGTAGATGGCCGCCATCGTCGCGATCCGGCGGAAGAGGGGGTGGGCGACATCGAAGTTGTCGTCCGCGGTCGTCCTGTCCGTGAGTAGAAGGTCGTTGTCGTTGTAAACGGCGACTTCGGAGGGAAACATGTCTTCACGCGCGTCCTGATCGTGGCCGTCGCCGAGGAAGCCCTGTTCGTCGCCGAAATAGATGACCGGCACGCCGCGGAGAAAGAACGCCATGGCGTGGGCGAGGGCGACGCGGTCGGCGATCTCGGCTTCGTCAGCTTCCGGCAACGACCGCTTCACCAGCGTGGAGAAGCGCCCCATATCATGGTTGCCGACGAAGACGGGCAATCGGCGCGCGCCCGCTTCAGCGTCCGCATACAACGCGTCGGCGAAGAACAGCCTTTCCAGCCGTTCGGTCGGCGCGCCGTTCGCCACGACGTCGGTGACGGCGCTTTGAAAAGCGAAGTCGAGCACCGCCGGGTAACCGTCGCGCCGGGTGTAGGGCGCAAGACCGAGCGGCGACGGGTCGTACACTTCGCCGAAAATGTAGAAATTCTCGATGCCTTCCGCCTCCGCGTGCTTCAGCATGGCGGGCACGAAGGCGCGCCAGAACTCGGGGTTCACATGCTTGGCCGTGTCGATCCGGAAGCCGTCAATGCGGTAGCGCGTGATCCAGTCCTTATAGATGTCGATGAACCCCTCAACGACGCGCGGGTGTTCCGTAAAAAGATCATCGAGACCGGCGAAGTCGCCATAAGTGGAGCTCTCGCCGCTCCAGGTCGTCTCGCCGCGATTATGATAAAAGATCGGATTGTTGAGCCATTCCGGCGTTTTGGCGTTCTCCTCGCCGGTCGGAACAAACGGCGTGTAGGCGTAGTCCGGACGGACGAGCCGCGCAAAGTTTTCGTCGGTCTGGACCCGCGCGCCGTCGCCTAGAAATCCCGTGTTGATCGCTGCGCCTTTGGCCGGGCCGCGCGTGACATAGGGGAACTCGCCGAGGGGGCGATAGGGGCACCCTTTGGCGGGTCGGTATGGCCCCACATAATCCGGATCGTGACATTCACGCAGCTTGATGACGTCGGCCGTATGGTTGGTCACGATATCGAGGAACACTTTCATGCCGCGTGCGTGCGCGGCGTCGACGAAGGCTTTCAGGCTCTCTTCGTCGCCGAAATGCGGATCGACGCGGGTGAAATCGGTGATCCAGTAGCCATGGTAGCCGGCGGATTCCTCGCCCGGCGGGCCTTGAACGGGTTTGTTCTTGTAGATCGGGCCAAGCCAGATCGCCGTCGCGCCGAGCGCTTCGATATAGTCGAGGCGTTGGGTGAGGCCGGCGAGATCGCCGCCGTGGAAAAAGCCTTTCATGCGCGGTTCAAAGCCGGTCGTCAGCCGGTCGCCGGAAAGGCCGCCTCGATCATTTGAGGTGTCGCCGTTCGCGAACCTGTCAGGCAGGAGAAAGTAGATGATTTCGTCTTCCACCGGACGGTCGAGACTCATCGCCTGCGGGCTGGAGAACGCGGCGGCGGCCGCCGAAGAGAACGTCAGCGCGAACGTCGCGATCACCGCCTGAACGCCGCCAGACACCACTTTCCAAGAGTTTTGCAAAAATTTGCAAAACGCGCTGTTGCGTTTTCGCACTAATTGGATTGCGCACCAGTCGAACAAGTAACTATTAAAAAACAACATGTTAGCCAGGCTCCCATACTGCAGTGCAGCATTATATTGCGGCGCATAACGACGAATTTGCAGAAAAACCCCGTGGATGCTTGCATAGAATTGCAGAGTATTTCATCGTGGATTTCAAGAGCCGAAGCGCAGACGCTATCGGCCGGGTTCGCGGCTGCGACTGAGGGGCGTGCGGATCATCTGGATCGGATGGACAGGCGGCCGGGCGATACAAGACCGGCGCTTCTAGGGGTGAAGGAAGCAACAGCTTCCGACGGAAACGCATCACGGAGGGTCGAAGATGCAAGTTCTTGATACGTCTGAAAACTCATTGAACCTGAAATCGGTTTTGCTGGCCGGCGCCGCGGCGACAGCGTTGACGCTTTCCGCGGGTCTGGCGCGGGCGTCCGAAGCGCCGATCGCGCTGACGCCGCAGGATACGGCTGAGGATGCTGTCGAAGGCGAGGACGTCGTCGTCGTCACCGGCATCCGCCGCTCAATCGCGGACTCCATCGCGGCGAAGCGCAATTCGACCTCGATCATTGAAGCAGTGTCAGCGGAGGATATCGGCAAGCTTCCGGACCTTTCGATCGCCGACTCGCTCGCGCGCCTGCCGGGTCTCACTGCGCAGCGCGTGCGTGGCCGCTCGCAGTCGATCTCGATCCGCGGCCTCGGCCCCGACTTTTCGATCTCGCTGCTGAACGGGCGCGAGCAGGTCTCCTCCGGCGACAACCGCGGCATCGAGTTCGATCAGTTCCCGGCGGAGCTGATCGCGCAAGGCCTTGTCTACAAAACGCCCGATGCCTCGCTCGCGGCCAGCGGCATCGCCGGCACCGTCGATCTGCGCACGATCAATCCGCTCGACTATAATGGCGCGAAGTTGACCGTGAGCGGCCGCTATGTCTGGAACGACAACGGCGAAATCAATCCGGACTACGACAGCGACGGCTACCGTCTGTTCGGCTCCTATATTGACCAAAACGACGCAGGCACACTGGGCTGGTATATTGCAGTTACGGATCAATCGAATCCGAACAACAATTTCTCCCGCGAGCTGAAGACGGCGAACGGGCAGACGTCGCTTGACGGCGGCCGGGTTTACCCGAGCGACAACCCGCGCACGGGCGTCGAATCCCGCGAATTCAAAAGAACCTCAGTCGCCGGCGCGATCGAGTGGGAGCCGAACGAAACGTTCGCCGTATCGATTGATGCGTTCTACTCGGACTTCGAAGACGCAGGCGTTTTCCGCGGGCTCGAAACGCCGCTCGCTTCCTGGTCGACCGCCTCTTTCGCCGGCTCGACCGGCTCTGGCGTGATCGCCGACTCTGCGACCTACAATAACGTCAACCCGGTCTTCCGGACGGACGTCCTGTCGCGCGAAGCTGAACTCTTCTCCGGAGGCATCAACGCCACCTACAAGCTGACGGAGAAGCTGATCCTCGAGGTCGATCTCAGCAACTCGCAGATCGAGCGCAACGACATCGACTACGAATCCTACGCCGGCTTCGGAAACGCGGGGAGCGGCACGCTTGACACGCTGACCTTCAACAATATTCCGTCTGGAGAATACATGATCGACGCCGGGCTCGATTACGCCGACCCGACCGTCGTTCTGCTGACGGACCCGGGTGGTTGGGGCCAGGTCGGCTTCTATAAGGAACCGACGATCGAGGACGAGATCAATCAGTTCCGGGCAGAGGTTGAGTACCTCGTCGAGGGCTCGATCATCAGCAGCGTGGAGCTCGGCGGCATTCTGACGAACCGCGAGAAATCGCGCACAGGCAACGAGTTCTTTGTGGACTTTGCGCCGGGCGTCACCGCGACGAACGAACTGCAAATCCCGGCCAATCTGCTGCTGGGCGCCGCTGATCTCTCCCATGTTGGTCTTCGGATGGTCGCCTATGATCCGCAGTCGCTTCTCAGCAGCGGCATCTATACGAACACTCGCGCGGAAAACAGCGCCAACACCCTGAGCCGTGACTGGACGGTTGAGGAAGATCTCGCGACGATCTTCCTCAAAGCCGACATCGATACGCTTGTTGGCGAGATGCCCTTGCGCGGCAATATTGGCTTCCAACAGATCTTCGTCGAGCAATCGTCGACCGGGGCAAGCGTCATTGCCGCAGAGCCGGACGGATCCTTCCCGGTACGGACCGAAGAAGACGACTACACCCACTTCCTGCCGACCGTGAACCTGTCGCTTGAGTTCATGCCGGACTGGCAGGTGCGTTTCGGCTACGCGAAAACGGTCTCCCGCCCACGGATGAACGATATGCGGGCGAGCGTCGCGGCGACCCGCAACGGTCTCGTCTGCTCCGAGAGCGGCGGCGTCGTGACGTTCGATCCGAACGCGTTTGATCCGTCAACCGGGCAGACCTGTTTCACGGTGAACGGCGGCAACACGTTCCTTCGGCCATTCGAGGCCGATGCGTTCGACGTGTCGCTGGAGCGTTACTTCGGCGAGGCGAGCGCTATCTCTATCGCGTATTTCTATAAGGACACGAAGAACTTCATCGTGTCCGGCGCGCGCGGTCTGATCGACATTTCCGGAGCGGTCGAGTCGTTCCTCGGCAGCCAGTTCGTCACCGACAATCCTGACGCCACGGTCGCGGCGATTTCATCACCGCTCAATCTCGGTGATGGCGAGATCTCAGGCTTCGAGGCCGCGCTTCGGCTATCGCTTGATCCGTATCTTCCGGATACCCTTCGCGGCTTCGGCTTCAATTTTAGCTATTCGTACACGGATGCGACGGCGGAAGCGCCGGCTCAGTTCGGGGGCGGCGAGCTGCAGATCCCCGGGTTCTCGGAGAACGTCTACAGTGCGGACGTCTACTACGAGAACCACGGCGTTCGGGCGCGGCTGAACCTCCGTCACCGCTCTGAATTCCTGGCTGAGATCGAGACCTTCTCCGGCGCGCTGGCGGGCGCGAACGCCTTCGATGAAACGATCCTCGACGGTCAGCTCGGCTACACGTTCCAGGGCGGTCCGCTGGAAGGGCTCGCGATCATCTTCGAGGCGTACAACCTGACGGACGAGCGCTTCGGCACGTTCAACAACAATGATCTGTCCGGCACGAATGTTGAGTTCCCAAGCCGGTACGAGCTTTACGGTCGGACCTACTCGCTGCAGATCAGTAAAAGTTTCTAACCATCCTCCACCACCAACTCTTCGCCGCCGGTCGGGCCTCCGATCGGCGGTTTTTTGTGCTTGAATGGTTCGGCGCGCTGTAACGTATGGAGGCGAAATGGAAGACCGACGCATACGCGATGTCGTCATCGTCGGCGGCGGCACGGCGGGCTGGATCGCGGCCGCCGCCATGGCGAAGCTGTTGCCCGATTACGTGCGGATACGGCTGATCGAATCGGACGCCATCGGAACGGTCGGTGTCGGCGAGGCAACAATCCCGCAGATCCGCCGCCTGAACGGCGTCCTCGGACTTGATGAAGACGAATTCATCCGCGAGACGAAAGGTACGTTCAAGCTCGGCATTGAGTTCTCCGACTGGGGGCGTCTCGGAGAGAGCTACATCCATACGTTCGGCGACATTGGCGCGCCAATCGCCGCGCTCGCCTTCCATCACTACTGGCTTCGCGCGAAGGCGGAGGGCTTCGCGGGGAGTCTGTGGGACTACTCGCTCCACTACGCTGCGACGTCGCGCAACAGGTTTGGCCGGCTCGATCGCGTCGGCCGCACGTCAATGACCGGCCTCGCCTATGCATTTCATTTCGATGCGGGTCTTTATGCGAAGTATCTGCGTGCGTATGCGGAGAAAGCAGGTGTCCAACGAACGGAAGGCCTCGTCGAAAGCGTCGATCTCAACGGAGAAACGGGGTTCATTGACGCCGTCCGGCTGAAATCGGGCGAGCGCGTCGCCGGCGATCTCTTCATCGACTGCTCCGGCTTTCGCGGGCTGCTGATCGCCGGGGCTCTTGGAGTCGGATATCAGGACTGGTCGCGCTGGCTACCCTGCGATCGCGCTTTCGCGGCGCCCTGCGAACGTGTAGAGCCGCTTCTGCCGTACACGAAGTCCATGGCGGGGGAAGCGGGCTGGCGGTGGCGCATCCCCCTTCAGCACCGCACCGGGAACGGTCACGTATTCTGTTCGGAGTTCCTGAGCGAGGACGAGGCGGCGACGGAGCTCCTAGCGGGGCTCGATGCGCCGGCAATGGCCGACCCGATGCTGCTTCGCTTCACGACTGGGCGGCGTGAGGCGTTCTGGGAGAAGAACTGCGTCGCAATCGGCCTTTCCAGTGGGTTTCTAGAGCCGCTGGAATCGACATCGATCCACATCATCCAGTCGAACATTTCGCGCCTGATCGAGCTGTTCCCGGACCGGAGTTTTCCGGATGCAAACCGCGCCGAATACAATCGGCAGGTCGCGAAGGAGTTCGAACTCATTCGCGATTTCCTGATCCTCCATTATCACCAGACGGAACGAACCGATTCCGAGTTCTGGCGATATTGCCGGGCGATGGAAATTCCGCAGTCGCTTCAAGACAAGATGGCTCTGTTCGCCGAAACGGGCGTTCTCTACAAGGAGCCCGAGGATCTCTTCCGCGACGCCAGCTGGATCCAGGTCATGGTCGGGCAGGGGGTTCACCCCCGCCGCTGGCACGCCATGGCGGACCGTGTCCCCGTCGATCAGTTGAATAATCTGATGCGGGATGTACGGACGGTCATCGAAAAGTCCATCGACCCGCTGCCGGATCACGGCGCCTTTATCGATCAGATCTGCGACGCGCGGCAGTAGCTGTTGATGAAGTCGCCGTGGGACGGCATCGCCGCCGCCGCATCGGCGATGGCCCGTTTCACGTCCGCGAGGCGTTCGGCGGCCGGAACGCCAGCGCGCATGTCGGCGATGGGCGGCGCTTTCTGCGGCGTGATGTTCTGACCGAGAAAAACGGCGATCCAGCTCGGGTTCTTGAACAGCTCACGCTCCTCAGCGACGATCACGCCGTGCGCGCGATACTGATCGATTTTGTACTGCAGCGTATCCGGTATCTCCATCGACGCCGTGTACCGCCAGAGTTCGGAATCCTGTCGTTCTGTTGCGTGATAGTGAAGGATGAGGAAATCGCGGATGCGTTCGTACTCCTCCCCCGTCAGACGGTTGTACTCTGCTTCCAGTAATGGCGAGAGGTCCCGGTCTGGCAGGAGAACCAGCAGCCGCATGATGGCGAACTGGATGAGGTGAAGGCTGGTCGATTCAAGCGGTTCCATGAAACCGGCTGAAAGTCCGATGGCGACGCAGTTCCGATGCCAGAACTTTCGCCGCCGGCCAGTTACAAACCTCAGAAGACGCGGATCGGCCAGCGCTTCGCCGTCGAGATTTTCAAGAAGGGTCGCCTGCGCTGCGTCATCGGAAATAAACTGCGAGCAGTAGACATAGCCGTTGCCGGTGCGATGCTGCAGCGGAATGCGCCACTGCCAGCCGGCCTCTCGTGCGGTCGAGCGCGTATAGGGCGTAAACGGATCGGAACTGGCGCAGGGCGCCGCCGCTGCTCGATCGCAGGGCAGCCAGTGCGTCCAGTCGATATACCCGACGCGCAGGGCTTCCTGAATGAGGAGCCCCCGAAACCCGCTGCAGTCGATGAAGAAATCAGCCGCGATCGCCCGACCGTCGGCGAGTTGCACGCGGTCGATGTTTCCGGTCTCAACATCGAGATGAACGGTCTCGACACGCCCTTCTGTACGCACGACGCCGCGTGCTTCGGCGTAACGGCGCAGGAACCGTGCGTACATGCTGGCGTCGAAATGGTAGGCGTAGTCGAGGGTGGACAGAAGATTGCGGCGGTCCGGCGAGGGATGAGTGAATTTTCCGCCCTGCGCGGCGGCCCACGCCATACAGTAGTCTTCAATGTCGCCGGCGCGCCCCGCGAGATGCTCGCGCAGCCAGTAGTGATAAAAAGGTACCTGGTCGAAATCGACGCCGTACTGACCAAAGGGGTGAAAATACCGTTGGCCGCGTCTCGTCCAGTCGACGAATTCAATGCCGAGCTTGAAAGAGCCCTGCGTCTCGCGGACGAACGTCGCTTCATCAATGCCAAGGCGCTGGTTGAAGGATCGGATCGGCGGGATCGTCGCTTCCCCGACGCCGACCGTGCCGATCTCTTCCGACTCAATGAGGTTGATGCTGCAATGGTCGCCGACGGCGTTGGCGAGCGCCGCCGCCGTCATCCAGCCCGCCGAACCGCCGCCGATGATGGCGATGCTGCGCAGTGCGCGGGCGTTGGAATTCTCGTTCACGCGTTCCTCGTTATTGGCGCAGCGTTCGTCTGTGGACGCGTCAGTGGATCGGCGTCACGATAACATCGAAGTCCTGATGAATACAGGCGTTCGCAGCAAGTACCGGGTTTTCGACATGCACGACGATCCCAATTTCGCGCTGAGTCGCAACCGTATCGAGCAAATTGAGCATATGGGCGGGGATGACGCGCCCGTTTTGATCGTCGACAATGCGTTCGAGGACCCGAACGGCCTGCGCGCCATCGCCCTTGTGGCGGACTGGGCGCCGATCGCGGGCAACGGGCAGCACTTCCCCGGCGTTCGCGCCGAGGCGCCTGCGGCCTATGGAGAGGCTGTCATCGAGCTGCTGACGCCGCATCTCGGCGACGTCTTCGCGCTGCCGGAATCCGCGAAACCGACCATCGCCTTGCGGCATTTCTCCATCGTCAGCACGCCGCCGAGCGCGCTCGCGCTGCCGCAACGGCTGCCGCATATCGACACGACGCACCTGAACCAGCTTGCGGTGATCCACTATCTTGTCGGCTCTCCGTTCGGCGGCACGAACTTCTTTCGACACCGGGAGACCGGTTGGCTGAGAATGGGTCCAGACCGCTTCGGCCGCTATTCGGCAAGCCTTGTGCGCTCGGTGAAGACGAAGGGCGTTCCGCCCGCACAATATATTGAGGGCGATACGGATCTGTTTGAAAAAGTCGGCGGCGTAGACGCGCGGTTCAACCGTGTCGCGGCGTATTTCTCGAACGCTCTTCATTCAGGGGAAATCAGACGGGACGCGCCTCTGGATCCGACCCCATCGCGCGGCCGGCTGACGATCAGCACGTTCATCCGCTGGGACTGACGCTCTAAGGGGCGAGCGGCGGCGTCGGCTCCGACCGGGACGCCATGGGTGTCGTGAAATGTAAAAAATTGCAGCCCTGTTCTGGCGGGGGGCACACTCTCTGGAAGCTCGCTTCAGCAATCTAAATCAACGCTTCCGAACGAGAGTATTGTTGCGCCGCACAATCCATTTTATCAGTACGTCAGTTGAGTTTGCAGTATTTTTCAGGCATTTTTATGCGGTCCAGTCGCGTCAAGAAAAGCGACCTTCTGCGAACCATATGGAGAACCGCGATGCGACAGGTGATGATTTTCGCTGTGGGGGTCGCCCTCGCGGCGCTCGGCGCGCCCATCGATCGTTCGTTGGCTGAAGAAGTCGTCGTCGCGTCGCCAGACAACAACATCATCGTCACACTCACCGATGATGGTGGTGCGGCGCGATATTCGGCGGCTTTCAATGGTGATCAGGTCGTCGCTCCGTCCGCGCTGGGAATATTGTTTGCAGACGATTTCGGGTTCGATCGCGGTCTCCAGATCGCCAGTGTCGAGCGTCGGACGCACGATGAGAGCTGGGAGCAGCCGTGGGGCGAAGACCGTCTGGTCCGCGATCACTATAACGAAGTCGCGGTGACATTCACCTCAAACGATGGCCCGCGTCGGCGCATGGTCGTGCGCATGCGGGTGTTCGATGACGGCGTCGGGTTCCGCTACGAAGTTCCGAAGCAGGCGGCGTTCAGGTCTAGAGTCGAAATCGTCAATGAGCTGACGGAATTCACCGTCGATCCGGCTACCACAGCATGGTGGATCCCATCGCGCGGCTGGAACCGCTATGAATATCTTTATGAGGAAACGCCGGCGACGGAAGCGCTGCTCGCCCATACGCCGATGACGATGAAGACGCCCGGTGGCGTCTACCTCTCAATCCATGAAGCGGCGCTGGTCGATTACTCCGGCATGTCGCTCAAACAATCCCGCGAAGGTCGGTTCAAAGCCGATCTTTCGCCGTGGTCGGACGGCGTTCTCGTCAAGACGCGTCTGCCGTTCAAGACGCCATGGCGAACAATCCAGATCGGCGCGCGCGCGGTCGACCTGATGAACTCACGCCTCATCCTGAACCTCAATGAGCCGAACGCGCTCGGTGATGTTTCCTGGGTCGAACCCGGAAAATATGTCGGCATCTGGTGGGCGATGCACATCCGCGACCGGTCGTGGGGGAACGATACGATCCACGGGGCGACGACGGAAGAAACGATCCGGTACATGGACTTCGCTGAAAAGCACGGCTTCAAGGGTGTGCTTGTCGAAGGCTGGAACATCGGCTGGGACGGCGACTGGTTCAACAACGGATCGCTTTTCCGATTCACTGAGCCGTATCCGGACTTCGATATCGACGCGATCGCTGCCCACGCGGAGAAGACGGGCGTTCGGTTGGTCGGGCATCATGAGACATCCGGCGACGTCACGAATTATGAGAATCAGCTTGATGACGCGTTTGATCTCTATGAGAAATCCGGCGTGCGTCAGGTGAAAACGGGCTATGTCGCCGATGGCGGGCGCCTAGAACGGACCGATAAACGCGGCGTGCGTCACTACGAATGGCATGACGGTCAGTTTGCGGTCGATCATCACCTGAGCGTCGTGAGGAAGGCCGCCGAGCACAGGATATCCATCAACCCGCATGAGCCGGTGAAGGATACCGGGCTCCGTCGGACGTATCCGAACTGGATTTCGCGAGAAGGCGCGCGCGGGCAGGAGTATAACGCCTGGGCGATCCCGCCGAATCCACCCGAGCACACCGCGATCATTCCGTTTACCCGCATGCTGTCCGGCCCGATGGACTTCACGCCGGGAATTTTTGATCTTCGCCCGAATGAACGTCCGCCCCTGCGGCCTGATATGCCTCGCTCCGATACGCGCAGCCGCGTGGAGACGACTTTGGCGAAGCAGCTGTCCCTCTATGTCGTTCTCTACAGCCCCATTCAGATGGCCGCCGACCTGCCGGAAAACTATGAGAAACATCCGGAGGCGTTTCAGTTCATCAAGGATGTTCCGACGGACTGGGAAAAAAGCGTCGCGCTCGAGGGCGAAATCGGCGAATTCGTCGTGGTTGCGCGCCAGGAACGCGGCGGCACGGACTGGTATCTCGGCGCCCTGACAGACGAAAAAGCGCGCGAACTGAGCGTATCCCTCGACTTTCTCGAATCAGGCAAGTCGTACACGGCGGAAATTTATCGCGATGGTGAAAAAGCCGATTACGACGAGAATCCGTATGATATTGTCATCGAGCGCCGCGATGTGACGTCTGAAACAGTATTGGCGCTACCCCTCTCCACCGGCGGCGGAGCGGCTGTGAGGTTCCGGGTGAAGTAGCTGTAGGGTTCGACTTCAGTGTACGTGTCGTAGGGCGCATCTCTGATCATCGCCGTCGGTGCGCCGCGACATGACAGGCGAAGCGATGGACGCAAAGAGAGAGCCGTCCGGCGAGGGGAGTTATGGGTCTGACCGGACTTGATCTGCTGGTGATCGCCATTTACGGGGCGGTCCTTCTGGGGCTCGCGCTCTTCGTCTCCCGCGAACCAGCGGGCGAAACAAAAGGCACGGAGGATTATTTCCTCGCGGGCAAGGCGCTCCCCTGGTGGGCGATCGGGGCGTCGCTCATCGCCGCCAATATTTCGGCGGAACAGATCATCGGCCAGTCGGGACAGGGCTTCGTCGTCGGCGTCGCCATCGCCGCCTACGAGCTTCAGGCGGCCCTCGTGCTCATCATCGTCGCGAAATTCTTTCTGCCGATCTTTCTGAAGCGCGGCATCTATACGATGCCGCAGTTCCTCGATCAGCGGTACGGAGGCGGCGTGAAGTCGCTCATGTCGGTCTACTGGATCGCGCTCTATACGGCCGTGAATCTGACGACTGTTCTCTGGCTCGGCGGCCTCGCTGTTTCAGCCGTATCGGGAATTTCCGTCCTGCCCGCCATGTTCGGCCTTGCGGCGTTCGCCGTCGTCTACTCGATTTACGGCGGTCTTAAAGCGGTCGCGCTCACGGACATCATTCAGGTGGTCGTGCTGATCGTCGGCGGTCTCATCATCACCTGGCTGGCGCTTGATCTGGTCGCGAACGGAGCGGGCCCTCTCGCCGGGTTCTCGCGTCTGACGCAGGAGGTCCCGGGCCACTTCGAGATGATCCTCAACCGCGATCATCCGAACTACGAGGATCTGCCGGGGATATGGACGCTGCTCGGCGGCCTCTGGGTGCTTCATTTCTCCTATTGGGGTTTCAATCAGTACATCATTCAGCGCGCGCTTGGCGCGGAAAGCCTCGCCGAGGCGCAGACGGGCCTCGCCTTTGCTGCGTTCCTGAAGCTCTTCATTCCTGTCATCGTCGTCGTGCCGGGCATCGCGGCGCTTATTCTGGCGCGCGACGGCGTTCTGCCGCTCGACGAGCTGACCGCGCGCTCGGACCGCACTTACGGCGTGCTCATGGGGCTGCTTCCCGCCGGGCTCAAAGGCGTCGTCTTCGCCGCGCTCATCGCCGCCGTCGTCTCGTCGCTCGCCTCGATGATGAACTCGATCTCGACGATCTTCACCATGGACGTCTACCGCGCGTTCGCGCCGAACAGGGATGAACAACATTACGTGACCATCGGGCGCGCGACCTCGCTGACGGCGATGGCGATCGCGCTCGTGCTCGCGAAACCGTTCCTCGGCGGGTTCGAAAGCGCTTTTCAGACGGTGCAGGAGTACACCGGCTTCATCGCGCCGGGGGTGGTCGCGATCTTCCTGCTCGGGTTTTTCGACAAACGCGCGAACACAGCCGGCGCCTTCGCGGTGCTGGTCGGCTCCGTCGCCGTCTCCTTATTCTTCTGGTCGCTCGCCAATCCGGCGGCGCTCGGCGGCATAGGCGGCGGGTTCCTCGGCGCCATGGGGCTCGATGCGCTCGCCATGCCGTTCGTCGTGCGGATCTGGTTCGTGTTCCTCATTTGCGTCGCGGCGGGCCTTGTCGTATCGCGGGTGACGCCCGCGCCACGTGAGGACCAGCCGGTTCGCCGCGGCGATATCGGTTTCGGCACGACTATCACCTTCAACGTGCTGGCCATCGCTGCAATAGCGCTTCTCGCGCTTGTGTACGTCGTATTCTGGTGACGTGGCCCCGACGGCTCGGCGCCTTTGCGAGCCGTTCGTTCAGAATTCTGCGCCGGCCGGTTGCTCGATCGTCACGAAGGTCTGAATTTCCGCCGATTGCGGGCCGAGGGTGATCGCGTCCTTCACGCCCGGCAGGACGCAGACGTCGAACAGTTCCTGCACGGCGCCGTCAAAGCGGATCCACTGAGCGACCGATCCGTCCTGCAACGAGATGATCTGCACGCCGCACCACGGATCGGCGTCTTTCTCGTCCATTCTGTCGGCGAGAGCGAGGCCGTCGAAACGTTTGTAGCGCGGCTTCGACAGCGTGACGATCGCATAGCCGTTGTGGAAGGCGAGGCCGCGAACAAAGCCCGGGCAGAAGGCGACAGGCTTGAACGATTTCGTCGCCTCGTCGATCCAGCCGAATTCGCCGGTGCCGGAATTCACAACCCAGACCTTCCCCGCGTGCCAGCGCGGCGAATGCGGCATGGAAAGGTTTTCGGCGATGATTTCATCCGTCTCGATATCGATGATGACGCCGCCGTCGTGGCGGCGGTCGCGCCAGCCATCGACGACGTCAGAGCGGCAGACGGCGGTGACATAACGCGGCGCGCCGTCGCGCATGGCGAGGCCGTTGAGGTGGCACCGGTCTTCCGGCGCGAGTTTGGAGATGAATTTAGGTTTCCAGATCGGCTTGAAGCTGTGCGTCAGGCTGAATTCGCACAGGCAGGAATACTGCGTGTTGACGAAAACGAGCTTGCCGTTGTCGCGAATGCCGATCTCATGAAGGCTGACGGCCCCGGTCGTCTGAAAATTGCGCGGCACGTAGACGCGATCGTGCTTGTCGTTGGCGAGTTGGCCGGGCGCCAGAACATTCTCGAGACGAACGATCTGACTGTGCGAGGCGAGATAGAGCCGGTTCGCGTCGCCGACGACGCCCATGGCCTGCGGGTAGGCCGCCTGATGCAGCGACAATTTCCCATCCCGTCCGTGCCCGAAGATATAGAGATTGCCGCTCTGATAGGATGTGAACGCCAGCGCAATGCCCTGCGTTTGCAGGAAATTTTTCAGGCCGCCTGAGAAAGAAATGTCGGTCTTCTTGTCGGAGGCGGGCGCGGCAGGCTTGGCGGCGTTTTGCGATTTCGGGGTTTTAAGGGCGGTGGCGGCGGTCATGATGGCATCTTCTCGCTGGCTTGATGGGGAGGGAGGCGCGGCGTTCAGGTTTCGGAGCGTCCGCAGCCTGGCGGCGTCGTGATGAGGCCGAGGCCAAATTCCGGGTCCGGGCCTTGCGGGCCCAGATCAACAGCGCCCTGCGCGAGCGCGGATTTCAGGGTGCGTACGTCGGTTACGGTGACGAGAGACGCGTCTGCGGCGATGCGCGCCGTCACGAACGGGGCGGCGATGGACGTGCCCGACGTGTATCGCGCGACGCCCGGCGGCGGCACCGCGATGTCGACGCCCGGAGCAGCGAAATCAATGTGCGGCCCACGGACGGCGTTGTCGTGCAGAGCGCCGTCCGCGTTGACGGCGGTCACGGCGATGACGCTCGCGAAGGCCGCCGGATAGCGGGGCGGAGAGCTCGGACCGGCGTTGCCGCCTGCGGCGACGATCACGACGCCGTTCTTGGCGGCTTGATCGAAAGCGCGGTCGAGAATCTTGTTGTAGGGGCCCGCGAGCGAGATGTTGATGACGTCGACGTCTTGGCCGAGAAGCCAGTCGAGCGCGAGCACTATCCGATCCACACCGCTCGCCGCCTGCATCTGTGGCGTGTCGGAAATGACGCCGGCAAGATAGATCGAAGCATCCGTCAACCGTCCGTCGCCAGCGATCAGCGCGGTGATGGTTTCGCCGTGATCGGAGCGTTTTGGTTCGGCGGTTGTGAAATCGCGCTCCGTGATGCGCGCTTTCGTAAACCGCTCCGCCGCGGCGCCGATTCCGGCGTCTATGACGCCGATGCGCCGCTGCGCCGGGCATCCTTCGGAAGGCCAGCCGATCAGTTTGTTGGCGTAGTGGCGCATGGATGACGCGGTTTCATCCGCCTGCACCGTGTAACCATGATTGACGCCCGCCGTCGCCGCCGCTTCAAGCGCTTCGAGTTCGCGGATCGCGGAGCCGCCATCCATGCCATTCGGAATTGTGAAAGTCAGAAGAACGAGGTCCAGCTCCGGGAGGACATGTTTGGACTTCAGTCGGTAGCCGAGACGCCAGGACTTGCGTTGCAATTCGTCGGAGGCGCTCGCCGTATTCACCAGCACGACGATTTCGCGCCGATCGACGACGTCATCCTTGTCGGCTGAAATCTCCGCTGGCGGCGCCGGGTTGAGGCGCACGGTCTCGCAGCCGGCCACAGCGTATGCGGCGAGGACGGAAGCGGCGGCGAGGAGAGCCTTGCGGGGGGAGTGCCGATGCTGGGTCATGCCGGTTGGTCGTCCTCCGCGCCGGAAGGTTCAAAAAAAATCTAGAAACGTCGTTGGGCGAAAACGAAGAGGCGCCGGGTGTCCTGCGGGAAGCGGTCGGCGCGGTAGTCGGCGTATTCAATCCCGACCGGCTGTCCGAACAGCGCGGCGGTGAAGCGGACATCCCATTCGCGCCCGTACTGCGTGTCTCCGCGCGAGGCTTCAAAGTCGTGAAAAGCGATGGAAAGCGCCGGGCTGCGCAGCCAGCTCGCGCCCGGCTGACGGATGACAAGTTCAACCGTAGCGTCGATCAGCCCGGCGTCGGGCGTCGTCGTGAAGATGTCGGCGCGACCGTTGAAGGCGTGGAGATTGGCGAGCGGCGTCTGGAAGGCGCCGCCCTCATCGGCGCCGAGTTCTTCGTAACGGGCGCCGACCTCTAGAAATTCGCCGACCGCGGAGACGCCGACGACATAGTACTCTGCATCGTACTGCGTTGGGTTTCCGGCGAAGGCCGTCTGGGTCGCGAAAGCCGCTTCAAGATCGACAAGGTAGTCCACCAAAGGAACCCGACGTTCGATACGCAGTCCTGTCGTCGCGCTCGAGCGCGCATTGCTCGCGGGGGCGCCGAGGCCGTCGTCGAGGTCGAGCGCATAGTGAAAGGCCGTCATCTGACCGAGCCCGGTCGCCGCGCTGGCGTTCAGAAACCAGCTTTCGCCTTCCAGAACGCCGACATCGCTGCGCGGGCCGGCGGGCGTCTGCACTCTCCAGAAGGCGCCGACCTCCACGGAGACGCGCTCGGCGATGAGCGCCGAGCCGGTGGCGGCGTCGAAGGTTCTATCGTTGAGGCGAAACGGCGATGAGCCGAGAAAGCGGCTGTCATCCAGCTCGATACGCTGACGGCCGAGCGTCAACTGGCGATCAGAACCCGTCCAGTGAAGCTGGAGGCGATTGAGATCGACGGCGTCGATGTCATGCGCCAGCGGGCGAACGCGGTGTTGGTCCGCCTCTTCATCGGAAGCAGCGCCGATGAACTCCAATTCGCCGAGGGCGCTCCATCCGGCGAACAGCGGCGCCTCCGCCGTCGTGCGCAGGCGGGCGGCGAGGGCGTCGCTGCTCGTTCCGGCGTCGGCGTCTTCTGCCAGCTCATATCGTAGGCGCGCCTCGGCGCTGAGGCGCGGACCGAGCTCCTCAGCGTTCGCAATGGCTGGAGCGATGATCAGGGCTCCAGAGAGCGCACAGACCGTTCGTCGCAGCCATCGTCTCATGGGCGTGGCGCATGGATCGGTCGAAAAATAAAAAAGGGACGAAACCATTGCGCCGGTTCGCGCGACTAAGCGGATGAACGGACTTGACCGCTCGTACCCGACGCCCCGAGAGAGGACGCCATGACTGACGATGACCCGATCGACCCGCGCGTTCGCGACTACATCGCCGGGCGCCTGTCTGCGGAGGACGAAGCCGCTCTGCTCGCAGAGGCCGAGCGCTCCTCGGCTCTGAAGGCGGACCTGCGGCTCGCCAGCAGTTTGCGCGCGGTTTCCGAGACGGACGTTCCCGAAACTGAGTTCGGCTGGGCGCGGCTGTCGCGCGCCATCGAGACCGAGACGAAAGCGGGACCCGTCAATGACAATTTTCCCCGGTTTCTCCGCACCCAGCGCTTCTCCGCGCTGCAGACGGCGGGGCTCGCGGCGGTCGCGGTTCTGATCTGGCAGATCGCCGCCGTCCCCATGCAGAACGGTTCGGGGCCGGAGGCGCAGTTCGTCCCGGTCTCCGAACAACAGGTCGAGCACGTGCTCACGGTCGCGTTCACGCCGGACGCCAAGATCGACGACGTCACGCGCCTCCTGCAAGCCATCAGCGGCGAGATCATCGCGGGACCGAGCGCGCTCGGGCTCTATCGCGTCCGGTTCGACGACGCCGAGGCGAGCGCGCGCGGGGCGGAGCTGCTGAATGCCCGGACTGATCTCATCGAGAGCGTGACGGGCTATTAAGCAAGCGCGGCGGAGAGGCACGACATCAACAGCTTCTTGGCGTGGAAAATCCGCGTCTTGATGGTGCCGACGGCGACGCGCTCGATCTCAGAAATATCCGGATACGTCATATCTTCGAAAAAGGCGAGGTGAATGACGCGCCGGTGCGCTTCGCTCAGTTTCTCTACGCACGACTTCAGGAGCGCGTGGTCGTCCACCGTTTCCAGCACCGCATGCGGACCAGGCGCGTCGTCCACCTGCTCCGGGGCTTCGTCGAAATGGTCGATGCGGCTGCCTTTACGAATGCGGTCGATCATCTTGTTGCGGGCGATGGAGAAGAGCCAGGTGCGCGCGCTGGAGGCGCCCTGAAAGCGGTCCGCCGCGCGCCAGACTTCCATCATGGCGTCCTGCAGCACGTCCGCCGCTTCAAACTCGTCGCCCCCGCGCGAGCGGATGAACCGATAGGCGGCGTCGTGATAGCGCTCGTAAAACACGCGCATGGCCGCGCGGTCGCCTTTCGCGATGCGTTGGATCAATTGCCTGTCTGTCGCCGCTTCGGTCATGGTCTTCTGTCGCTGGGGTGAGCGCGGGTCAGTTTCCCACGGAATTATGAAACCGCCTTTGTCGGCGACGCCATCAAGCGCTGTCGAATAGTCGGTGCGCTCACGGGCTTCAAGCAGAGCGGGAGTTGCGATGTTCGGCGCGCGCAGCCGAGTTTTACGCGATCTCGTCGGGAGTTTGGTCGTCCGTGGCGATGGACGCCGACGTGTTAACCACGAAAATCCGTAAAGAGAGTGATCTCTAATGATCCGGAAAGCCTGCAACCGTGCGGGTTTCAGCTCTCAGGCGATCAACCTTTCACGGATTGTTGAACTCGCGCCGGCTTAAGCGGAGATCAGCATACGGCTTCGTGAGGCGCCGTCCGCGCACGGCCCCGCCGTTCACGTTCAAACGCAATTTCAACGCTGTTCAACGGTTTCGACCAGGCTCGCCACCACGCTGGTCCAACGGGGCGCGTGCGAGAGAGCGCCACCCAAACGACGCCTCCGGACTCATTTCCCGAGATTTTTTTGAACGCTTCCGCGTCCCGCCGCGACCAACCGTCGACCCCTTTTTGAAACCATGAGGACCAACGACATGACGAATGACGAGTTCAAGCCGACGACCGCCGGGAAAGCCGGTAGTGGACGCCTCTCCCGCAAGCTGATGGTCGCGGCCTCGGTCTCGACCGTGGCGGCGATGCTTGGCGTTTATGGCGGCGGCGCGCAGGCGCAGGCGCTGCCGACGGGCTGTATTTCCGACGGCGCGGCGTCCAACCAAGCTCGCGCCGGCGACACCGTCCTCTGCCTCGAGGAGAACGATCAGCCGATCAACGGTCTCACGATCAACGTTGACGACGTCACGGTGAATGTCGGCGACGCCGCGACCCCGGTGGATATTCTCACCGATGGCGACGGCCTCGTCTTTCTCAGCTCCGGCGACGTCGGCCAGCGCTTCACCGTCTTCAATTCCGCTTCGACCATCTACGGCGCCAACGGCGTCATCCTGAACAACACCGGCGCCGGCGGCGTCACCGGCCTCGTGGAGGGAAGCATCGACGGCGGAGGCGTCGGCGTCCTTATCGAGCAGGGCGGCCTCGGCGTCGTCGATCTGACCGTGGCGGACGTCGACAACGGCGTCGCCATCAACGTCCTCGCTGGCGGCGGCGATGTAAATTTCGTCTCGACGGGAACGGTCTCAGAACTTGACGCCAACGAGAACGCCATCAACCTCAACGTTGACGCCGCGGCGACGAGCAATGTCGCGCTCACCCTCAATAACGTCGTCGCGACGACGGACGGCGGATCGGACGGGATCAATGCGGATCATGATGGCGTCGGCGATCTCACCATCGTCACCAACGGCGCATTCACCGCCTATGATAACGGCTTTGATATCGACCGTTACGGCGCCGGCGCGGATGGCGCAGGCGCGGACGGCGACATCACGATCACCACAAATGGCGACGTGACGACCCTGGACGGCGACGCGTTCAATATCGACCATGACGGCGATGGCGACATCACCATCGTGACCAACGCGTTGGTTTCAGCGGGCGATGAAGGGTTCGAAGTCGATCACGACGGAACCGGCGATATCAACATCACAGCCAACGGCGACCTCTATTCACGCGAAGGCGAGATCTTCGAGGTCGATCATGACGGGATGGGCGACATCCTCATCGTCACCAACGGCGCCGTCGATTCCGCGTACGGCGCCTTCGACGTCAATCACGACGGAACCGGCGACATCGTCATCACGACGAATGGCGACATCAACGTTACAGGCGGCGATGAAGGCGTCGATGTCGATCATGACGGCGAAGGGAACATCAGCGTCACCGTGAACGGCGCGATCACCGTTGCCGACGATGACGCGTTTTACTTGGATCATGATGGCGTCGGCGACGTCGTCGCTCTCGTCACGGGCGACGTCGTCTCCGCGGGAGCAGATGCGGTCGAACTCAGCTCCAGCGGAACCGCCAACTTCGACATCACCGTCAACGGCTCTCTCTCGGCAGGGGACAACGGCGTCGAAATCACCAGCGGTTCGTACCATGTCGGCGACTTCGTAGTCGCAGTGGACGGCTCGATCACGGGCGATGCGGATGCGGACGGCTCCGGCGACGGCGTGAACGCCTTCCTTGAGGGCGCCAGTTCTCTGACGATCACGACCGCCAGCGCCGTCAGCGGCCAGAACGGCTTCAACGTCCAGATGGGCGCGACCGCGACCGATCTCACCATCAACGCGGGCGGCGACGTCACCGGATCGGCCGGCGACGGCATAGTTGTCGCTCACGACGGTGTCGGCGACATATCGATCAACGTGGCGGATACGGTGTCCGGGGCTGACAGTGGCGTGGCGCTCGACGTCTACAACACCGGCACCATCGATATCGCCGTGAACAACGCCATCGGCACGACCGGTGCGGGTATTCAGGTTCTCGCAGACAGCGGCGCGACCGATGTCTCTGTCTCTGCAACTGGCGAGGCGACCGGCGGCGCTTATGGCGTACGCGTCCAGTCTGGCGGAACCGGTTCGGTGTCGGTCAACGTCAACGACGCCACGGGCGATACGGCCGACGGCGTTCGTGTGATCGCCTTCAACACCGCCGCGACCGACATGACGATCCTCGCCTCGGGCAATGTGTCTGGCGCGCAGTACGGCATTTTCGCAAATCACTTTGGAGCAGGCGCGCTCGCCATCACCACGGATGGCGCCATCGACGCCGGAACAATCGGCATCTTCGGTCGCCACGACGGCACGGGCGACATCGCCATCACCGCCAATGGCCCCATCGCCGCCGGAAACGACGGGGTCGTGTCGTTCCACGACGGAGCTGGAGACATCTCCATCAACGCTGCCGGCGACATCGTCGCCGCAGGCAATGGCGTGCTCACTGGCCATTATGGCGACGGCGACACCTCCGTATCCATTGCTTCGGGTTCAAGCGTTACAGCCGCGGGTTTCGGCGTTCTGTCGCAGCACAACGGAACCGGCGACATCGCCATCGTCGCGGGCGGCGACATCGAAGCCGGCGATACCGCCCTCGCGGTCAACCAGGGCGGCCTCGGCGTCGTCACCATCACCGCGGACGGAGATCTTACCGGCGGTGCTCGCGGCATTCTGGTTGCAGGCGGTGGTTCCGACCTCACGATCACGACGTCGGGTTCTGTCACCGGCGGCGACTCCGAAGGCATTAACGCCTCCCAGGTCGGCGAGGGCGATCTCACCATTGTCGCGACAGGCGACGTGACAGGCGGCGCGAGCGGCGATGTCCTGGGCGTCGACGCCATCACGGCCATCAACACCGGATCGGGCGCGACGGTGGTCGATGTTTCCGGGACCGTGAACGGCGTCACCAGCTGGGGCATCGACGTGACCACAGTCGCGGGCGCGGAAGTCATCGTGCGGAACGGCGCGGTGGTGACGGGCCCGGCGGGTTCGGTCATCGACCGTGGCGTGGACACGACCACCATCCTCACCCTTGAAGAAGGCGGCGTGCTGGACGGTCGAGTGTTCTTCCTCTCCGGCGACGATGTCTTCAACGAGCAGGGCGGCTCCTTCACGACCGCGTTCGGCGGCGACGGCGTCGACACGGTAAATTTCACCGGCGCGGCGCGTACGCTGACGAACTCCGGCTCCGCGGGAGATAGCCTCGAAGGCTTCGAGATCTTCAACTTCAATGAAGGCGGGATCACGCTGGCCGGCGCGCATCTCGGTCTCACCGAAGCCAACTTCAACGCCGGCGTGACGGTGCTCGACGGGTCGCTGGAAGCCCTGACGGCGACGATCGCCGACGGCGCCGAACTCAACGCCCGTGACGGCGCAGTGCTGACTGGCGACCTCGCCAACAATGGCGTCCTCAACATCGGCAACTCGCCGGGGGCGTTCACGGTGGACGGGAACGTCGCGTTCGGATCGACCTCGGTGTTCATCGTCGAAGTGGATGGAACGGGCCACGACCAACTGATCACAACCGGCGACGTCACCCTCGGCGGGACGCTGGACCTGCGCTTCGCCGGCGGCCTGCAGCTCGGCGAGAACACGCGCCGCATCATCGATGCGGGCGGTGCGATCTCCGGCGCTTTTGACGCTGGCGTCCCGGGGGAGAACGGCCTCCTGCTCGCCAACGAGCTCGAAGTCGACAATGTGAACGGCGACATCAATCTCGTCACCACGGTTCGTCTGGCTTCGGACATCAACGGCCTGAACGCCAACCAGACGCGCGTCGGCGACGTCCTGATCAACCAGCTCTTCGCTCCTGATCTCGACGCTGATTTCGGCGATCTGATCGAAGGCGTTGGCGGCCTCACGACCGCCGCTGAACTCGGCGCCGCCCTCACTGACCTGACGCCGGAAGGCTTCGACATCGGTCTGCGGACGATGACCGTCGCTCAGGACCGCTTCACCGATCTCCTCAGCATGCGGGCGAACCGCGGCTCCTTCGTCGACCATGACGGCCTCTATGCCTGGACGGCTCTGCAGCCCTTCAGCGTCAGCCAAGGTGCGGACGGCGATGCGACCGGCTTCTCCGGCGGGGCGTTCACCTTCGCGGCGGGCGTCGGCGGCTACGCCCTCGGCCCGGTGACGATCGGCGGCGCCCTCGGCTTCACGACGTTCTCGGGCGACCAGGACGGCGTGCGCGGCGACGAGGCGGAAGGCTCGCTCTTCCAGATGGCGGCCTCGGCCATGTCGGCGATGACGGTGGCCGGTCGAGCGGCGACGTGGGAGGCGGACCTCGCCTTCGCGACGGGCTCGACGGACCTCACCATGGCGCTCCTTGATCCGGCGACGCTCGCGGACGTGTCGCAGGAAGGCTCGGCGGATATCTCCAGCGTCGATATCCGTACGCGCCTCACCGTCGACGGCTATGAGAACGGCGCTCTGATGGTGCGTCCGTTCGTGGCGGCGGGCCTCTCGGTCTACGGCCAGGACGCGACGACGGTCGGCGCGGGCGCGACCGCGCTTGAAGTCGAGGCGGTTGATGCAACGCGTGCGGAGATCGCGCTCGGCGCGGAGGCGACCTACCGGATGAGCGAGACGCTCGATCTCGGCGGCGCGCTCAGCCTCGTCCAGTATATGGGCGACACCGAGCACGAGTTCGCCTCGCGCTTCGGCGCCGCGGCGACGGGCGGCGAGTTCGTGACGGAAGCCGGCTCGGTCTCGACGCAGTTCCAGATCGACGCCGGGCTCAACTACCGTCCGCGCCCGGACATCGCGGTCTCGGCCGGCGTCCTCGCCGAGTTCGGCGATCTCAGCGCCGTCGGCGGCTCCTTCCGCCTGTCGAAGTCCTTCTGATGACAGAAGCGCTCCCGAGATTTCGTGAGCGCTTCTTCCTTTGCTTCGATCACAGGAACGGGCCCTCGCGGGCCCGTTTCCCTTATGCGACGAGGTCCTGTTTCAGCCGACGCGCGCAGGCGACGAAAAAGGCCGCCGCGGCGAGGTACAGGATCGCCAGCGTGATCATCGAGTTTTCGGTGCTGGCGGCGTTCGCCTTCAGACAGAACGCCTGAACGACTTCCGGCGCCTCGACCAGCGCTTGTTCGCCGGAGAGACGGGCGCGGCTGACGAGGGTCTGGATGCCGTCGCACATGGCGCGGTCCACGGGCTCGGCGAAGTCCCGCGCGGCGACGGCCCGGTTGAACCAAAAATCGCTGACGACGCCCGCGAACAAGGGCCCGAGGCCGTAACCCAGAAGGTTCACGACGAAGAGCATCACCGCCGTAGATGTCGCGCGCACTCGGGCGCTGACGACGCCCTGGCCGATCGTGTACTGAGCGGCGAGATAGCCGTACTTCACGAAGCCGCCAAGCGACAACATCAGCACGCAGAGCCACATGATCTCGGTCGTGAACGCCACGAGATAGAACGGGACGGAGGCGGCGAGACCCGCCGCGGCGAGCCAGGCGATGGCGGCGACATTGCGCTGTCGCAGCCGCGTTGCGAGCCAGCCGAGCGCGAACGTGCCGATCGCGCTCGCGAGTGCGGCGGGGGTGTTGAAATAGACCGCAGCCTGTCCGGTCGTCAGACCGAATGTGCGAACGACATAAAGGGTCAGGAAGCTCGCGATGGCGTAGCCGCAGAACGCCGCGACGGTCGCGCCGCCGGTCATGGTCCAATAGGACGGCTTGGACATCAGCTCTTTCATCGCCGCCTTGAAGTCGGCTTTCTCCGTCTTCGGCGCGTTCGGCGGGTCTGAATATCCGCGCGGCGGCTCCTTCACCGTCATCCACAGAAGCGCGCCGATCGCGACGCCCGGCAGGCCAAGGATGAAGAAGGCCGCCCGCCAGCCGAACGCATCCGTTATCGGCCCGCCGATCAGGCTCGCCAGCATGGAGCCGAGGGTGACGCCCATGGCGTAATAGCCGAGCGCCGACGAGCGCTCCTGCGGCGCGTAGTAGTCGGCGATGAGAGAGTTGGCGGGCGGCGTGCACCCCGCTTCCCCGACGCCGACGCCGATGCGGAACAACAATAGGATCCAGAAGCCGCCGATGGTCAGGCCGAACAGCGTGACGTCCATGGAAAGCCCGCAGGCCGCCGTCATCGCCGACCAGATGGCGACGGAGACCGCGATGATGCGCACACGGTTTTTTCGTTCGGCCAATCGTGCGACCGGGATGCCGACGATTGTGTAGAGAAGCGCGAAGCCGAAGCCGGTCAGGAGCCCGAAGCCGGTGTCGTCGATACCGAGCTCCGCCTTGATCGGCGCTGCGGCGATGGCGAGAAGCCCACGGTCAATGAAATTCAGTATATAGACGAGCAGCAGCGCGTTCAGAACATACAGTCGGTAACGTGGTGTTCCGTAGTTCTGCGCTGACGCCGGCGCGTCGACGGACGAAGAGGCCGCAGCCTCCGATGTTGCAGACATGGTGTCCTCCCGAGGCCGCTGTTTTATGCGGGCCGGGAGAGGCGTCTCCGCGTCCGCTATTATGAGCCGTTGAGGCGAGCCTATGCGAGCCTGTCGCACGTCGCCAAACATTCAGGCAGTAAGTTGCAGCGGCTGATATCCCGTGATGCGGCTGATCTGTGATCGTTGACGCACCTACGAGCGATGGCCACGATTAACCGCTGTTGATCGGCGCGTGTCGCGTCGTTTGCGCATCACTGGTTACACGGCGTGAAACGCCGCAGTAGCGAACGCTCGCGCACCACAAAGCTACGTGCTCGAAGCGTTGGACGAGCTTTTCGCCTCCATCGCGGTTGCTCTGATTGATCTCAACTTTACGCGAAGTCGAACGGGCGCGACAATTTGGCAACAGCGCCGATCGATTTCAGCGAGCCTAGCGAAAGTTTTCGCATGCGGACGAATAATTCTCGGAAAATCAAATCACTACCGCGAGTGCGAACAGGGGTCCGGTTTCGATTGAGTATTGAAAACATTGTGATAATGTCGATGACACCGGTGCCAAACATCAAAAGATCACCACGAAGGGATCCCAATCCGGGGAGGAGGCAAAGATGAACTTCGACAAAGGTACACTCCAATTGCGCCTTGCGGCGTCGGCGTTTGCGCTGACGGCCGCCTTCGGCGCGCCAGCGTTCGCGCAGGACAGTGAAGGGGAGACCGACACGATCGTTGTCACCGGTTTCCGTCAGTCTCTGGCGGCGGCGCTCAGCGTGAAACGAAATGAAAACGGCGTCGTCGATGCGATCGTCGCAGAAGACATAGCTGACTTTCCCGATCTCAACCTCGCGGAATCTCTTCAGCGCATTCCGGGCGTCGCCATCGACCGACAGGCCGGCGAAGGCCGCCGCGTCACCGTGCGGGGGCTTGGCGGCAACTTCACGCGTGTCCGGATAAACGGCATGGAGACGCTTTCTGTCAGCGGCGGTTCGGACGCCTCCGGCGGCACGAACCGGTCGCGTACTTTCGACTTCAACACGTTCGCCTCGGACCTGTTCAATGAGCTGGTCGTTCGCAAGACCCAGTCGGCGAGCGTCGAGGAAGGCTCGCTTGGCGCGAACGTCGAGCTGAAGACGGCTCAACCGTTTGACTTCAAGCCAGGGTTCTCGGGCGCTGTTTCCGGGCAGGCGCTGTACAACGATCTCATCGAGGAGACCGCGCCGCGCTTCGCCGGTCTCGCATCGTGGTCGAATGACGCAAAGACGGTCGGTTTTCTTGTCTCCGTCGCCTACACGGATCGAAACATCCGCGAAGAGGGATTCTCGACCGTTCGTTTCGACGATGCGGCGACCTTCCGTTCCGTAAACGGCACGCCGTGTGACGGCGTCACGACCGGCGACTGCCAAGCTGTGCGGGACGCTTGGTATGCGCGTATTCCGCGGTATGGCCGCCTCGATTACGAGCAGGAGCGCCTTGGCGTCACCGCCTCAGCTCAGTTCCAGCCGACCGAGCGCACGCTGATCTCGATCGATGGTCTTTATTCGGAGTTTGACGGCGAGCGTGACGAGAACTTCATGGAGGTGTTCATCCGCAGTAATACGGATAACATCGACATCACGGACTTCTCGATCAATTCGAGCGGCGTTCTGGACTATTTCGTCGGTGATATTCAGCCGGATGCGAGTTCCGGGATCGTTCCGGTTCGCACGGAGCGTCGTCGCGATATCCTGACCACGGACTTCAACCAGTTCTCGGCGAAAATCGAGCACGACTTCACCGACACGGTTCGAGCCAGCCTCTTCGCGGGCATGTCTGAGTCGGAATTCGAAATCCCGCAGCAGGCGACGATCTTCTTCGATGCGGCGACGACGGTGTCGGGATATTCGCTCGACTTTAGGCAGGGTCTGGAAACGCCGTTCATCGACTTCGGTGATCTGGATGTCACGGACCCGAGCGAGTTCCTATTTACGCAGTATCGGAACCGTCCGCAGGGCGTCGATAACACCTTTGAGACCATCCGCGGCGACGCCGAATGGGACGTCTCCGAAGAAGTCACCATCTCCGGCGGCTTCAGCTACAAGCGCTTCGAGTTCGCGACCCGCGAGGCGCGTGCGGAAGGCTCTGTCACCGATCTGGCCGGGTTCAGCAGCTTCATTCCTGTCACGCCGGCCCTCAGCTCCTATGTCGACGGCTTCGGCAACGGTCTCGATCTGCCGGGCGGCGTCGATACGCGTTGGTTGACGCCGAACTTCGACGCGGCGGCCGATCTCATCGATCTCTTCTCGATCCCGGCTGTCGTGCGTGGCCAGGATACGCGTAGCGTCGAGGAAGAATCGACCGGCGCATACATTCAGGCCGACTTCGAGTTCCTGTTGGGCGCCATGCCGGTTCGCGGTGATGTGGGTGTCCGCTATGTCGCGACCGACGTCGCGTCGACGGGTTTCCTCGGAGCCGATGAAGTGACCATCCTTCGGGATTATGACGATACGCTTCCGGCGTTGAACCTGGTCTTCGAAGTCAGCGACGACTTCCTTGTCCGCACCGGTGTCGCGAAGGTTATGTCGCGTCCGTCTCTCGGCAACCTGACGCCGGGCGGCTCGATCGACTCCTTCAACGGTCCGCCGTACACGCTCAATCAGGGCAATCCGGGCCTCGATCCGTTCCGGGCGACGAACTACGACGTGTCGCTTGAGTGGTACTTCGCGGAAGAAGCGTTGCTGGCGTTCAGTTACTTCTACAAAGACGTCGAGAGCTTCTCCACGTCCTCCGATACGATCGAGACCACGTTCTTCGCGACGGGCATCCCAGTGGCGTTCATCAGCCCGACCTCACCGCTCGGGATCGACATCGCCAACGGTCTTAATCCGGCGGTTGATCTGAACACGCGGGTGAACGGCAGCTCCGGGGCGATCCAGGGCTTCGAGATCGTCTACCAGCAGCCCTTCAACTTCCTGCCGGTCGAAGGGTTCGGGTTCACGGGCAACTTCACGCACGTGGAGAGCGATGAGATTATCGGTTTCTCGCCGGACTCCTTCAACGCGACGTTCTACTACGAGAGCGGTCCGTTCCAGGCCCGTATCTCCGGCGCCTATCGCGACGCCTATCAAACGCGCATGCCGAACTCGAGCGGTCGCACCGCGGGTCGTGAAGAGCGGGGCGTCGCCTCGACCTTCAACCTCGATTTCGCGAGCGCCTGGGCCGTCACCGACGCGCTGGATATCACCTTTGAAGCCGTCAACCTGACGGACGAGTTCGAGCATCAGACCTTCGACCGTCTGGAGCTGCCGACGCTCTACCACCACACCGGCCGCAACTTCCTGATCGGCGCCCGGTACCGCTTCTGATGGGCAGGGCGGTCTTCCCTCCTGGGGCCGCCCTCTCTCTGTCCGATGGCCGGCTGAATTTGTTCCGGTCCGGCTAACTTGAGGCGCAGCCCTTCCCAAGCGGTCGGGCTGCGCTCTTTTTTTCGGGGGAGATTCCCATGCGTATCAACCGACGCCAGGCGGCTCTTGCTCCGCTTGCGACACTTCTCGCCTCGTGCAATCCACGCGCGCCGAGCGAAGCCCAGCCAATCAAAGACGCCACAGGCTGGGGCGTAGGTTTTGACGGTCAGCGGATCGCGGACCGCGGGGACGGAACGTTCCTCAATCCGATCTTTTCGGGCGACCGCCCGGACCCGTCGATCATCCGCGTCGGGCCTGTCTACTACGCCACGTTTTCATCCTTCGACGCCTATCCCGGTCTCGTCATCTGGCGCTCCGAAGACCTCGTGAACTGGGCGCCTGTCACGGCGGCGCTGACCACGCCGATCGGCTCTGTCTGGGCGCCGGATCTCGTCGTGCACGAAGGGCGTTTTTACATCTTCATTCCAGCGCGTACGGCGGACTATAAATCCATTTATGTGATCCATGCGGACCGTATCGAGGGCCCTTGGAGCGAGCCGGTCGATCTTGTGCTGCCTGACCATATCGACCCGGGGCACATCGTAGGGGAGGATGGCCGTCGCTATCTCTTCCTTTCCAATGGTGATCTCGTCCCGTTGCGCGCCGACGGTCTCGCGACGGACGGACCGGTCAGCCATGTCTACGATCCGTGGAGGTACCCGGACGACTGGGACGTGGAGTGCTTCTGCCCGGAAGGGCCGAAGATGCTCCGTCGCGGGGAGTGGTTTTACATGCTGACGGCGGTCGGCGGCACCGCGGGCCCGCCGACGGGGCACATGGTCATCGCCGCGCGCTCGCGCTCCGTGCATGGGCCGTGGGAGCACGCGCCGAACAATCCGCAGGTGCGCACGAAAAGCCGTTCGGAAGCCTGGTGGTCGCGGGGGCACGCGACCCTTATCGACGATCCGCAGGGCGGTTGGTGGCTCATCTCTCATGGCTATGAAAAGGACTTCTGGACGCTCGGGCGCCAGGCGCTTCTTCAGCCCGTCCGCTGGCGGAGCGATGGCTGGTTCGAAGCGTTAGGCGACGATTTGTCGAAGCCGTTTCCTAAACCGGTCGAGGCGACAGGCGGGCCGCATGGCGTCGCGCTTTCAGACGACTTCACCGGTGATCGCCTTGGGCTGCAATGGGCGTTTTTTCGTCCGGAAGCGTCCGAATACGAGCGCATCGATCTTTCCGGGGACGGTCTCGCGCTGACGGCGAAAGGCGCCTCGCCGACAAACGCCTCGCCGCTTTCATTCATCGCCGGGGACAGGCGCTACGAAGTTGAGGTGGAGATCGAGCGCGATGCGGGTGCAGAAGCGGGGCTGATCCTCTTTTACAACGACCGACTTTACGCCGGGCTCGGCTTTGATGATCGCGGTCTGATCATGCACCGATATGGAGAGCAGCGTCGCCGCGGCGAACTTGGTTCCGGCGTGGAGCGTCTGCGCGTCAGGATGCGAAACGACCGTCACGTGCTGACCTGCTGGTACAGGCTCGACGGCGAGGACTGGACGAAGTTCGACGTGCAGATGGAGGTCTCCGGCTATCATCATAACGTCGCCTACGACTTTCTCAGCCTTCGACCCGCCATCTATGCCGCGGGCGCTGGGCGGGCGCGGTTTCGAAGCCTCGTTTATCGGGGCGCGCACGCGCTCGACCGGGAGGCGTCGGCGAGCGCGAATTGACCGTGGAAAGCGACGACCCTAAGACTCGGCGTCTTGCTGGCGCGCCGCCCGTTCCTTCCTCCTTTCGCGCCGTGCGGACTGCGAAGATGGAAAAAGATAAAAGCAGCGGTCGGAAATCCAGCCCCGTCACCATCAACGACATCGCCCGCCTTGCGAAGGTCTCCAAAAAGACGGTTTCGCGCGTCATCAACGACTCGCCGCTCGTGCGGGACGAAACCCGCCGCAGGGTGCAGGCCGTCATTCAGGAGCACGGTTACGTGCCCGACACGCAGGCGCGCGCGCTCGCCTTCGGGCGGTCGTTCCTGATCGGGCTCATCTACGACAATCCGAGCCCGCAATATGTCGTGAACATGCAGCGCGGCGTTCTGGATGTTCTCGGCGAAACGCCATTTGAGCTCGTGCTGCATCCGTGCGACCGGCAGGACACGGATGTTGCGAGCAAGATCAAGCTGTTCGTCGCGCGCCAGAAGCCGGCGGGCGTCATTCTGACGCCTTCGGTCTCCGAAGATGATCACTGTGCGGAGATTTTACGTGAAGCGGATTGTCCCTATGTCCGCATCGCCTCGGTGCACCTCGATGATGCGCCGCACATGCTCCGCACGCAGGACGCCCGCGGCGCCGCGCTTGCTGCGCGCCATCTGGCGGAGCTCGGGCACACGAAAATCGCGCACGTGCACGGCCCGAAGAGCTTCCGTTCCTCGCATCAGCGGCTGACCGGCTTCGAAGTCGGCCTCAATGAATTCGGGTTGAACCTCGCGCCGGAGAATATTCTGGAAGGCGCCTACACTTACGATTCCGGCGTTGAATGCGCGCGACGGCTGATCGCGCGGAAGGATCGCCCGACGGCGATATTTGCGGGTAACGATGAAATGGCGCTCGGCGTTTATCACACGGCGCGCGAACATGGGCTGGTGGTGCCGGATGATCTTTCCATCGTCGGCTATGACGACACGCCAATGGCGGCGCGCATCTGGCCGCCGCTCACCAGCGTGCGGACGGATATTCGCGGCATGGGGCGGGCGGCGACGCGCCAGCTGTTACGCCTGCAGATCGAAGCGACGGACGATGTCGATGACAGCGAGTTTCAGCATGACGCGCCGGAACTGATCGTCCGCCAATCGAGCGCGCCGCCGAAGCCTTAGTGCTCCCACTCTTCGTCAAGCAGGGTCGCCGTCTCGCCGTCCAGAAGAACTTCCGTTTTGGCGTTCGAGCCATCGGACTGGCGATGGTAAAATTCAAAAACGACGCGGCCATCGTTCTGAATGCTTTCGATAATCCGCGCCGCGTCTTTCGCCTTGGCGGAGTCGGGAAGGGCGGCGCGAACGCTCTGCGGGACCTCGTCAGCTGAGATATCGCGCTGGATCTCGACGACTTCCCAGGCGCCGTCGATGAACCGCATATCGAGCTCCACAGTCGCGCCGTCGGGCCGGGCGCCTTCGATATCGATATAGGGCGTACCATTACGCGTCTCGGACTCAGCGCTTTCCGGCGTGAAGCCCGGTATCGCCGCTTGAGCGCTCGCCAGCGCCTCCGCCGGAATGTCGGCGAGCGCCAGGTCTTCTTTGGGCGTTGTTTCCACGTTCCCGCTGCAGGCGGCGACGATGAAAGATGCGGCGGCGATAAGCGAAGCGGTTCTGATCATGGCTGTTCTCCCTGCGCCGTCATCGTGCAGGCGAGTTCATGCTCGCCAAAGCGGACGACGGATTTCTGACCGACTTTTATGGCGTGTACGCCGGTGATGGCGCCAGTGGTGACCGCCATTTCTTTTTTCAGGGGCATGCCGCGCGCGGCGGTGTTTTCAAGGAGCGCGCGGAGGCTTTCGACCGGACCGCCCGGGATGCCGCTCGCGCGGCCGGTTCCGACGGATACGCCGTCAACGAAGGTTTCGCAGGCCCAGTCGTCGATCTCAAACGCGCGCCAATTCTCGATTTCAGCGCCGACGACGAGGCCGTTATTGTTTCCGAAATCGGCGATGGTCACCAACGGGCCGTGATCGTTGATCCCGGCGAAGGGGCTGGAAGCGATTTCGATCCCGAAGCGTGCATCGCCGATGATCGCTTTCGCTTCATCCGTAGACCAGCTTGTTTTGCCGACGGGCGCGTCTTCGCCGATGAAGAAGATCACCTCCCCCTCGACCGCGCCGAACCCGTCCGCGAACATAGGGGTTTCGACGGGGCCGCTCAGGCCGTCTATCAGCGGCGCGAAGATGGGGCCGGCGAGGCGGTCGACGCCGTAACGCTCGATGTCTGCGCCGTTGATGCGGCCGACCTTCCAGCCGAGCACGGGCGCGCGCCAGAGGCCGATCGCGGCGTTCTGGATCGCGTAAGCCTGATGCAGGGTCGTCGGCTTTTCGCCGGGAAACGCCGGCAGTCCTTTTGCAGCCTTACGGGCGTTGACGAACGACGTCGCGACTTCATCCCCAGTATCGCCGCCTTGTTTTTTCAGGTTGTTCGGCATGAGCTTTCTCATTCTTCGGCGCCCGTAGACAGTAAGGGGAACCGGTGTCATTCTCAAGCTTCAAACGCGCCCAAAGAGGCGCCGACCACAGGAAACGTCCCGGAGTACGCTCATGAAAACGCTTGTCGCCGCTCTCTTTTTTCTGGCCTCAGCGGCGGGCGGCGTCGCCTCCGGTTCGGACGCCGAAAACAGTCTGACCTATCCGCAGGCGCGCGGCGCCGCGATCACCGATGGCGGGCGCGGCGGCGACATCATCCGGGTCACCAATCTGAAGTCGAAAGGCGCCGGATCGTTGCGCGCCGCCCTGCAGACCAAAGGCGCGCGCATCGTCGTGTTCGAGGTCGGCGGCGTCATCGATCTTGCGGGCGAGAACATCTCGATCACGGAGCCGGACCTGACGCTCGCCGGGCAAACGGCGCCATCGCCGGGGATCACGATCATCAAGGGCGGTCTGCTTGTCCGCACCCACGACGTCATCATCCAGCACATGCGCATCCGCCCGGGCGATCTCGGCGAGGCGCCGCGCTGCGGGCGCGATATTGATGCGATCACGACCATCGCCGCGCAGAACGTCATCGTCGATCACAATTCGCTGTCGTGGGCGACGGATGAAAATCTTTCCGCTTCGGGGCCGCGCTTCACCGGCGAAACGCCGGACGAATGGCGCAAGGGCGCGTCGCACAATATTCTTTTCACGAACAACCTGATCGCTGAAGGGCTCGCGAATTCGACCCACGCCAAGGGCGAGCACTCCAAAGGGTCGCTCATTCACGACAATACGTCGAACATTACGATCGCCTACAATCTCTATGCGCATAATTATGAGCGCAGCCCGCTCTTCAAGGGCGGCGTGCGCGGCGCGCTCATCAACAACTTCATCTACAATCCGGGCGCGCGGGCCATTCACTATAATCTGCAAGGGCTTGAGTGGGGCGACGCGGAGAAACAGACGGGCCGCATGGCGGTCATCGGTAACGCGATGAAGGCCGGGCCGTCCACGGAGCCGGGCCTGCCGATGATCATGCTCGGCGGCGACGGCGATGTGGAAGTCGCGACCTCGAACAATCTTGCTTACGACCGCTGGGGCAAGCCGACACCGATTTTCGGTCGGTACACGACGTCGTCGGCCGCCATCATCGAGCGTCCTTTCGATCCGGCGACGACTAAAGACCTGAACGTGCTCGAGCCGCATGAGGTCGAGGCGTATGTTCTGAAAAACGTTGGCGCGCGGCCGTGGGATCGTGACGGACACGATGTCCGCGTTCTTGCAGACACCGCCGAAGGGCGCGGCGAGATCATCGACTCTCAGGAAGAGGTCGGCGGGTATCCGAAAGTTGAGCCGACGCGTCGCGCCTTCAATCCGAAACTCTGGGATCTCGCGACCATGACCCCGCGCTCGGACAAGGCGTTGAGCGCCGAAAGCGCGGCCCGCGGCACGTGAGCCTTGACCGGCGCGCGTTCGTCGGCGCTATCGCCGGGCTCGGCATCAGCGGCGGCGAGGCGGTTGCGCGCAATCCTCTGAAGACGGCGGTTCAGAGCGCATCGGAACCGGATACGGTCTTTCCGATCTGGCCGAGCGAGCCGCCGGGCGGCGTTCCGAACGGCGTCGAGGATACGGTCATCGAACGCGACGATCCGCTGGGGTTGCGCAATCGCGCGGCCATCAGCGTGCGGACACCGACCCTGTCGCATTTCAAGGCGCGTGGCGCTGGACGTGGCGCGGCGCTTATCGTCCCCGGCGGCGGCTACGCCCGCGTCGTCATCGATAAAGAAGGCTTCGAGCTCGCCCGCTTGCTCGCTGCGAAGGGCGTTGAGAGCTTCGTTCTGCGTTATCGCCTGCCTGGCGCCGCGTGGGCGGCGGGGCCTGACGCGCCGTTGCAGGATGTACAAAGAGCGCTGCGCCTTGTGCGGCGCGCGACCGGCGCCAAAACGCTGGCCATCGGGTTTTCCGCGGGCGGACATCTGGTCGGCCAGTTGGCGAACCGCTTTGCGGAGCCGAGCTATGACCCAATCGATGATGCGGATGCTTTCAGCGTGAAACCGGACGGCGCAGCGCTGGCGTATCCGGTCATCAGCATGCGACCGCCGTTTGTTCACGAAGGATCGCGCGCAGAATTGCTCGGCGGAGCAGGGGATGAGGCGGGCATCACGGCTTACTCGCTTGAAAACACAGTCCGCACGGACGGCCCGCCGCAGTTCGTCTTCTCCGCCATCGATGATGAGGCGGTGCCGGTCGATAACGCGCTTACGTATCTCGCGGCGGCGCGTCGGGCGGGCGTTGAAATTGAGGCGCATTTCTTTGAAGAAGGCGGCCACGGGTTCGCCCTGCGGTATACGGAAGGGCTGCCGGCGGCGGCGTGGCCGGAGCTTCTTCTCGCCTGGGCGGTGCGCAAGGGCGTCATGAAGGGATAGAGGAGGCCGCCGTGCCGATCATCGACCGACGTAAAATCATGCAGGCGACCGCGGGGGCGGCGACGCTTGGCCTTGCGAGCGGCGCCCGCGCCGCCGCGCCCATTGCTGAGACCGCTGCGGCAAGATCAGCGGTCGCAAATCCGGAGACGTCTATTCGTTCCTGGGCGTTCGCTATGGCGCCGATACGGGCGCCGCGCGGTTCCAGCCGCCACGGCCGCCGGAGCCGTGGACGGATGTTCGCGCCGCGACCGCATACGGATCGGCCTGTCCGCAACGCTCCAACGAGGCCGATCAGGATGAGGACTGTCTCTTCCTGAATGTCTGGACGCGGCGTCTTGCGGGCGCCGAACAACGTCCCGTGCTCGTTTACTTCCACGGCGGCGCCTACGCGACCGGCTCCGGCTCCAGCCCGCTTTATGAGGGGGCGCGGCTGGTAGAGCGCGGCGATGTCGTCGTCGTAACTGTGAACCATCGCCTGGGCGTCTTCGGGTACGGATATTTTTCGCGGCTGGGCGCGCCGGAAAGCTGGGCCGATAGCGGTAATCTCGGCCAGCTTGACCTCATCCTCGCGCTTCAATGGGTGCGCGACAACATCGCGCATTTCGGCGGCGACCCGGCGAACATCACCGTGTTCGGCCAATCAGGCGGCGGCGCGAAGATCGCGACCCTGATGGCGACGCCCGCCGCGAAGGGGCTCTTCCGCAAGGCGTGGACCATGAGCGGGCAACAGGTGACGGCGTCCGGGCCCCTCAACGCGACGCGTCGTTCGGAGGCGTTCTTGGACGAGCTCGGCGTGAAGCCCGCTGATATCGCCCGTATCGGCGCGTTGCCTACGGACGAACTTGTCGCCGCGCTGCGCGCCGTCGATCCCGTCTTCGGGCGCGGGCCCGTCTATTTCGGGCCGACGCTCGATATGCGCTCGCTCAAGCGTCACCCGTTCTATCCGGACGCGCCCGCCCAGTCTCACGCCGTCCCCATGGTGCTGGGCAACACCAAGGACGAGACGCGCGCCTTCCTCAGCGGCGATCCGAAGAATTTCAAGTTGACGTGGGCGGAGCTTCCCGATGCGCTCGCCCCGCAATTGCCCGTCGATATCTCGCCGGAGTGGGTCGTTGAGAACTACCGCGAGATGCGCCCGAACATGAGCCCGAGCGAGGTCTTCTTCGCCGCGACGACCGCCGGGCGTTCCTGGCGCGGGCAGGTCGAGGAAGCCGAGCGCCGGGCGGCGTCCGGCGCGGCGACATGGGTTTACCAGCTCAACTGGGAGACGCCGAAAGACGGCGGCAAGCTCGGCGCGCCGCATACGCTTGATATTCCGCTTGTCTTCGACACGACGGGCGTGCGCGACGCTCTGTCGACGGACAGCGCCGAGGCGCGGTCCATGGCGACGATCCTCTCCGAAGCGCTGCTCGCCTTCGCAAAGAGCGGAACGCCGGAAACGGGCCTCGCGCCGGATTGGCCGCAATACACGCTCGCCCAGCGCGGGACCATGATCATGGACCTGCCGCCGCGGGTTGAATACGATCCGCGCGGCGACGAACGGCGTCTGTTCGAGACGGTGCCTTATGTGCAACCCGGAACCTGAGTACCGCTGGACACGTCATCGTTAATCGGGCATGACACCGGTTACCAAAATGGAAAGAAGGCGGCCCAGAGACCGCCTCGGATAGGGGAAACGCGGCGTGACGGGCTCGTCTCATCAGAGTTTCGGCCTCATCGGACGACGTGAGCTGCTGTGCGGCGGCGCGGCGCTGCTTGCAGGCTGCGGCGGCGAAACTTCACGACCGCTTCTGTCCGCCGACACGCACCCGAACGGCTATCCGACCGTCGAGGCCGTCCGGTTCATGGGCGAAGAATTGCGCCGACGGACGAACGGGCGGCTGGGCGTCAAGATTTTCGCCGGCGCGCAGCTCGGCGTGGAGCGCGACACGCTGGAGATCACCTCCTTCGGCGGGCTCGATCTCAACCGCGTCAATCTCGCGCCGCTCAACTCAATTGAGCCGCTGACGGAAGTTCTGGGGCTGCCCTTCCTCTTCCGGGACGCCGCGCATCTGCATCGCGTCCTCGACGGCGAACCCGGCCGGATCATTCTGGACTCGCTCGCAAAGCATGAGCTTATCGGCCTGTGCTATTACGACAGCGGCGAGCGCTCGTTTTACAACACGCGCGGCCCGATCAACGAGCCCACCGACATGGCGGGCATGAAGATCCGGGTGCCGAATTCCGATCTTTATCTGGCCATGGTGCGCGGGCTCGGCGCCAACCCGACGCCCATCGCTTTCGCTGAAGTCTATCAGTCGCTTGTTCAGGGCGTCATCGACGGCGCAGAGAACAACTGGCCGTCCTATGAGAACGCCCGTCACTTCGAAGCGGCGGGATATTACAGCCTGACGCGGCATCTCCTCGCGCCCGAAGTGCTCGTGATGTCGAAAAAAAGCTGGGATCGGCTGAGTGCGGACGACCAGACTTCGGTTCGCGAGTCGGCCCTCCTTTCGGTCGGCGTCATGCGCGAGCTCTGGGCGGCTCGCGTCGAGGAGGCGCGCGCGACGATCCTCGCGTCGGGCGTTCAGGTGAACCAGGTCGCGAACCGCGATGCCTTCGCCGACGCCATGCGGCCCGTCTGGAACGATTTCATGCGCAGTCCGGAGCAGAAGCGCGTGCTCGCCATGATCGAGGCGCTCGCCGATGCTTGAGATCCTGACCCGCTTTACGCACCGGGCCGCCGCCATCTTCCTCTGGATCGCCGCGAGCGGGCTGGTGCTCATGACCGCGATCATCGGCTGGCAGGTCTTCGCCCGCTACGTGCTGAATGCGAGCCCCAGCTGGTCGGAGCAGAGCGCGCTCTTCCTCATGATCTGGTACGCCTCGTTCGCCGCCGCCGCCGGGGTTCGCGAAGGCTTCCACATCCGCATCGTGGCGCTGGAAAACGCCGTCGGGCCGGTCTGGAAACAGCGCCTGCGGTTCGCATCGGATACGGTGGTCGGGGTTTGCGGCCTCGCGCTTCTGATCTGGGGCGTCGAGCTTGTCGCGCGGACGTGGTCGTTCACCATTCCGTCGCTCGGGCTGCCGCGTGGCTCCGCCTACATCGCACTTCCCGTCGCGGGCCTGCTCATCGCGCTCTTTTCGCTTGAACGGATTCTCGAGGAAGCGACCGGCCACGCCGTGGAGAACGAGGAGGACCCGCGGTGGAGCTAGCCGTTCTCGTCATCAGCCTGCTGGTTTTTCTCGCCATCGGCGTCCCCGTCGCGTTCTCGCTAATGGCCGCGACCATGCTGACGTTTCTTGCCTATGATCTGCCGATGGTCGTGCTGGTGCAGCGCATGGCGTCGGGCATGAGCGTCTTTACGCTGATGGCCATTCCGTTCTTCATTTTCGCAGGCGATCTCATGTATCGCTCGGGCATCGCGGACCGGTTGGTGCGCGTCGCGGAAGGCATGTTCGGCCGCTCGCGCGGCGGTCTGGGGCAGGTGACCGTCGGCGCTTCAGCGCTGTTCGGCGCGGTTTCGGGCTCGGCCATCGCCAGCGCCTCCGCCATGGGCTCGACCCTCGTGCCGATGATGCGCGAGCGCAAATACGACGGCGATTATGCGGTGAACGTCACCGTGACGGCGGCCATCGTCGGTCTGCTTATTCCGCCTTCGCACAATATGATCATCTACGCCGCGTCGACGGGGAAGGGCGTCTCCATTGGCGATCTCTTCCTCGCGGGCGTCGTGCCGGGCGTTCTCACCGCGTCGATGCTCATGCTCGTCGCCTGGCTCGTCGCGCGCCACAGAGGCTATGCGCGCGGCGTTTTCCCGGGCTGGCGCCCCTTCGCGACGGCGGCGGCCGCGGCGATCCCCGGGCTGATGACGGCGGTCATCATCATGGGCGGCATCCTGTCCGGCGTCTTCACCGCGACGGAAAGCTCCGCCATCGCCGTCATCTACACCATCGTGATCGGCGCCTTCGTCTATCGAACCCTCGGGCGTCAGCGCTTCATCGAGGCGGCGATCCAGTCCGTGAAAATCGCCTCGATGGTGCTCCTCATCATCTCCGCGGCGACGGCCTTCGGCTACGCGCTCGCCATTCTCGAGGGGCCGACCAAGCTCGCGACGCTCATCACGTCCATTACGGAAAACCCGATCGCGGTGCTCCTGATCGTGAACGTCTTACTCCTCCTTCTCGGCACGTTCATGGACATGTCGCCCCTGATCGTCATCACGACGCCGATCCTGCTGCCGGTGGTGGAGAAAGTGGGCGTCGATCCCGTGCATTTCGGGATCATCATGATGCTCAATCTCGGCATCGGGCTGGTGACGCCGCCGGTCGGCTCGGTCCTGTTCGTCGGTTCCGCCGTCGGCAAGGTGCCGGTCGAGCAGAGCGTACGGACGATCTGGCCGTTTTACGGGGCGCTGCTCGCGGCGCTGATGCTGATTACCTTCTGGCCGGATCTGTCGCTCGCCCTGCCGCGCGCCTTCGGCGGAAATTGACGATCAAGCGGCGTTGAAGGCGTCGCGCCAGAGAGTTATGACACCGGTAGAACAATTCACCGGCGATGAGAGATAAAGGGAGATCGCTCCATGTTCGATAAAGTCTATCAGGCCACCCACCCGTCCATGATGGACGGCGCGAGCAACGAAGACCTGCGCGAGCGTTATCTCGTCGAAGGGCTGTTCCGGGACGGCGCGGTCGCGCTCAACTACACCCACAACGAGCGCATGATTATCGGCGGCGCGGCCCCGATCGA
The DNA here is from genome assembly GCA_964342855.1 of uncultured Caulobacterales bacterium. Taxonomy (GTDB): domain Bacteria; phylum Pseudomonadota; class Alphaproteobacteria; order Caulobacterales; family Parvularculaceae; genus JBCBJX01. Next base: position 125,152 of record CAYFIB010000001.1, on the reverse strand, counting down.
CACGCCGCTCGCCCTGCCGGTGCATTCCGAACCCGCTTCCGCCGAGGGCGAGCCTTTCCTGCAGCGCCGCGAACTTGGCGCCATCAATGTCGGCGGCGGCGCCGGCTCCATCGAGCTTGACGGCGAGACCTTCGCCATGGGCCCGAAGGACGGCCTCTACGCGCCAAAGGGCACGAAAAACGTCGTCTTCAAATCCGACGATCCGGCGAACCCGGCGAAATTCTATCTCGTCTCCACCCTCGCGCACACGGCGTATGAGCCAGTGAAAATCTCGATCAACGAGGCGAAGCCGCTGGAGCGCGGCTCGCTGAAGGAATCGAACGAACGCGTCATTTATCAGTATATCGTGCCGGAGACCTGCAAGTCCTGCCAGCTGCTTCTCGGCCTGACGATGCTGAGCGAAGGCAGCGTGTGGAACACCATGCCGCCGCACCTGCACGACCGTCGGTCCGAGGTGTACTTCTATTTCGGTCTCGAGGGCGCGAACCGCGTCTTCCACTTCATGGGCGAGGAAGACAAGATCCGTCACATCATCATGAAAAACGAGGAAGCGGTGATCTCGCCGCCCTGGTCGATCCACATGGGCGCGGGCACCCAGTCCTACACTTTCATCTGGGCGATGGGCGGGGAGAACCTCGACTACACGGACATGAACGTCCTCGACATCTGCCAACTGAAATAAGAAGGCGGCTCCCATGTCTCTTTTTGATCTCACCGGAAAAGTCGCGCTCGTCACGGGCGCGAACACCGGCATCGGCCAGGGCCTCGCGCTCGGCCTCGCCGCAGCGGGCGCGGACATTGTCGCGTGCGGACGCAGCGACCCGGCGGAAACGAAAGATCTGGTCGAGGAGCTGGGACGCAAGTTCGCGTCGGTTCAGGCCGATCTTGGAGATTCCAGCGTATGCGAACGGGTGGCGGCGGAAGCTGAAGCCGCGCTGGGTCCGACGGACATACTCGTTAACAACGCTGGCATCATCCGCCGCAATGACGCGTTGGAGTTTACCGAGGACGACTGGGATCAGGTGATGGAGATCAACCTGAAGACGCTCTTCTTCCTCTCCCAGAAAGTCGCCAAGCGGATCATCGCTCGAGGCGCCCGCGGCAAGATCATCAATATTGCGTCCATGCTGTCCTATCAGGGGGGCATCCGCGTAGCGTCTTACACCTCGTCGAAAAGCGGCGTCATGGGGCTGACGCGTCTTCTCGCGAACGAATGGGCGGGGAAATCGATCAACGTGAACGCGATCGCGCCCGGCTATATCGCGACGAACAACACGCAGGCCCTGCGCGAGGATGAAAAGCGCAATTCCGAGATCCTCGGGCGCATCCCGGCGGGGCGTTGGGGGCGTCCGGACGATCTTGCGGGCGCGGCGGTGTTCCTCGCATCGGCGGCGTCGGACTATGTGCAGGGCGCGACCCTGCCGGTCGATGGCGGGTGGCTCGCGCGATGAGCCGCAGCGGTCGGATCGTCTGTTTCGGGGAGCTGCTTCTCCGTCTCAACGCGCCCGGCCGTGAGCTTCTTCTGCAGTCGGACCGCTTCGACGTCATCGTCGGCGGCGCCGAGGCGAATGTCGGCGTGGCGCTCGCGCAGCTCGGCCATGACGTCCGCATGGTGAGCGCCTTACCGCCGAACCCCCTCGCCGAAGGCGTTCGGCGGCGCCTGCGCCAGTTCGGCGTCGACCTGACCCATATACAGGAGCCCGGCGGGCGCATGGGGCTCTATTTCATGAGCGCCGGCGCCGTCCTTCGCCCCTCCGAAATCATCTATGATCGTGCGGCGAGCGCGTTCACCATGCTCCGTCCCGGCATGATCGACTGGTCCGACGCGCTAGCGGATGCGGACTGGCTGCACCTCTCCGGCATTACGCCCGCAACTGGTGAAGGCCCCGCAGCGCTCGCGGTCGAGGCGGCGGAGGCGGCGACGCGCATGGGCGTCAAACTCTCCTTCGACGGAAATTACCGAAAGAACCTCTGGGACGCCTGGTCGGGCGATGCTCCGGCGGTGCTGCGCGCGATCCTCGACCATGCGAGCCTCGCCTTCATCAATGAGCGCGATCTCGGTCTCATTCTGGGCGAAAGCTTCGAGGCGCGCGACCTCGCTTTCGATACAGCGTTCCGGACGTTTGATCGGCTCGAGCGCATCGCCTGCACCAGCCGGACGCAGACGAGCGTCGATGACATGTCTCTTGGCGGCGGCGTCTATCGGCGTTGCGGCGCAGCCGTGAACGCGCCTATCGACCTGCCGAACGTGGTCGACCGCATCGGCACGGGCGACGCCTTCGCCGCGGGCGTTCTCGACGCTTTGATGCAGGGGGCGGACGATCAGCGCGCCCTCGATCAGGGAATGGCGCTCGCCGCCCTGAAGCACGCCCTGCCGGGCGATAGTCTGCTGATCTCCCGCGCCGGCCTCAACGACGCGCTGGCGCAGGACGGCCACGATGTGCGCCGTTAAGGCGTTATTCGGATTAACTGCGGCGCTTTCTATGCTGCAGTCGGTCCACGCCGTCGATCAGCGCATCGTCATCGCCGGCGACTCCACGGCCTCCTGGTACCCGCCGGAGCGCGCGCCGCAGGCCGGATGGGGGCAGGCGCTGCCGTATTTTCTCGGCGATGGCGTGAGGCTCGACAATCGCGCCGTCAGCGGTCGCAGCACAAAGAGCTATATTGATGAGGGCCGCTGGGCGGCGTTGCTTGATGCGCTGCAGCCGGACGACATCGTTCTCATCAGCTTCGGTCATAACGATAGCCGTGATGACGACCCCAAGCGCTTTGCGGCGCCCGCCGGCGCCTATCGCCAGAACCTGACCGCGTTCATCGCAGACGTCCGCGCCGCAGGCGCGCGCCCGGTTATCGTTTCCTCTGTCGCGCGACGGCTCTGGGAAGGTCCGGCCATGGTGGAGACCCATGGGCTCTATCGGGAGAACGCGCGCCTCGCCGCGCGGGAAATGGGCGCCGACTATATCGATCTCGCGCAGCTTTCGATCAACTATTTCGAAGCGATCGGCCGTGAAGAGACGAAAACGGATTACCTCTGGCTCACCCGTGAAACAGCGAACGCCCGTTTCCCGGAGGGCGTCGAGGACAACACGCATTTCTCCGAGCTCGGCGCCTGCGGCGTCGCGCGGATCGTCGCGTCGGAAATCCACGCGCTCGGCATCGACATCAAACGGAAAGACGCGTCGCCGGGAAGCGGCGCCAACGCTAGCCCCCGGCCTGCGGCTGTTCGCGCGTGCGCCGCATGGCTTCAGGCGGAACGGCGGGGTTCGGGAACCGAATAGCAGGAGGCAACCGGCTGATCCGTCAGTAGACGCCTTAAAATCCGTATGTCAGCGCGAAGGTCGCGCGGTCCCGCTCGTCGAACTGGCCGTAGAGGCCGTCAGCGTCGCCGTAGAAAAGATCAACGCCCACGCGCGCAGTGATCGCATCGGTCAGATTGTACCGCGCGGAGATTTGCAGAAGCCCGTCTCCCTCATCAAAGTCGTGCAGGAGCAGCGCTTCCAGCTTTAGAAGGTCGTTGCGCATTTCGCGGCTCGCGAGGAGACTTCCTGTCGACGTCGTTTGTTCGCGGGCGGCGAGTTCGACCTCATCCGCTATCTGGCTGACAAAAATCTGACCGCTGAGCAGCGTGTCCGCATCGTGCTGATAGTCGAGCCCGACCACGCCGCTCGTCTCGCTCGTTTCAAGCACACCGTCGGAGGCGGCGGGCGACGCCGTCGCGATAAAGGCGTCGGTCTGGTGTCCGATTTCGGTTCGGAGAGTGAATTTTCCGAAGGCGTTCGAGGCTGATGCGCCGAACAGCGCCGAACGCTCGAACTCCGGCTCAAAGGCGTACTGCGTCGCGGCGACGTCGCTGCGGCGGAAGACCGGTTGGTCACGGTAGGCGTAGAGAGCGTTGACGGACCAGTCCCATCCGCCGAGGAGACCGGAGAGGCGCAGGCCGACATCGCTATCTGTGATCGCGTTGTCGGGTCGGCGACCTTCGTTGAACGACACGGTCGTCGCGTCCGTCGGGATCTGCGGGCCGAACCTTGAGGATGTGAAGGCGAACGCGCCATCGCGGGGAACCTCATCATACGTCGTGTCGGGTATCCAGAGAATCTGGACCGTGACGGCGCCCACGCGTTCGGCGTTCAGCATCCAGGTCGGAATGCGTCGATCCTCGAAGTCGCCGAGAATGAACTCGCGGAAACTGAGCGGGTTGATCTGGTCGAGAACCCGCAGACCGTCCGACTGTCCCCATACGACCTGCTGTTTGCCGAGGCGGACGAACCAGGACCCGGCGTATGCGTCGATATACGCTTCGCGCAGCTCCAGATCGGCGTCATCGCCCCAGAAAACGCGCCTGTTCCAGGACGACCGACCGTTCGCCTGCGCGCCGGGATCTCCCGGCTCCAGCTCGTCAACCGCGTCATACCGAACGCGCCCGATGACAGTGTAGGAGAGGTTCGCATTGAGCCTGCCCGTCAACTCGGGTTCGTAGAGAAGCTCTGCGATCTGCGCGTCCCCGTCATCGAGCTCCGCCGCGTATCGAGCGGTGATTTCACCTCGGAGCTGCGGCGGTTCGGCCGCCGACGCCCCGATCGGTGCGGTCGCGAGGGCCGCCGAAACCAGCAGGAACGGGGAGATGTTTCGAACGGCGGCCATCGTCAGAGCCCCCGACGCAGGCGCGTCTGTGTAAAGAGGTTTTCAGGAACGTCGGCTTCATAATCCGTATTCTGGAACGTCAGCCGCGTGCTGTGCCCCGTCTTGTGGTTGACGACGTAGAGCTGCGTCGTGGTGATGTAACCGTCGATCGTTTCGACGCCTTCCAGCGTGATCGTGCGCGCGTGGTTGCCGTTGAGGTCGTAATAATCCGATTTACGACTCATCCAGATATTCGGATCGATCCGCCATACGGTACGGGACACGCCAAGCTCCCGGCCGATTTCCTCGTTGACGGGTGTTCCCTCGACGACGAGGAGATCGCGTCCATCCAGCGTTTCAGCGCCGGTCGCTGTGAAGATGTAGTCGGATGGCTCGACCTTCTGCTCCTTGCGGATTTCTTCATAGGTGAAGTCCGTGCCCAGGAAATAGTCTCCGCGATCCGATGCGGAGATGCGACGAACTTTCCGCAAGGCCGGCAGGTAGAGCCATTGATCGTCGTCCGCATCCGGATCGGCGTAATCGAAGGTGAGGAAGCCCGTGCCGCGAACGCTGCTCGGTTCCGTGTAGAAAATGATCGTGCGCTTTTCCTCGCCGAAGTACCGCCGGTATCCGATGGTTTCTTCTGTGCGCGTGCGCCCTTTCCGATCAACGAGCTCGAGCGTGAAGTTGCGCGTAACGTGCTGACCGTCATCGCGGGCGTTGACGCGAGCGATGATCTCATCGCCCGTGAGGGTCTCCTGCGCGATCGCGGATGTGGAAAGGACGGCGAGGCTGAGACTTGCAAGAAGGTGACGCATGATGGTTCTCCTTTCAGAAATTACCGGGTGAGGGCCTTGGGTTTGAAAACAAGCACGGCCGCCGGAAGCAGGGTCACCGAGGCGATGAACGCGGTGGACACGGCGACAGCGACGAGCGAGCCGAACTTGATGAGCGGCGGAACATCCGACGTCAGAAGGATGCCGAAGCCGCCGGCGACTGCGACGAAATTGAAGAAGAGCGCGCGGCCGGTTTCCGGGTAGAGCGCGATCAGAGATTCGGGAGTGAGGCCGTTTTCGCGACCGATTTCCCGAATGCGGTCGAGAGCGTGGATGGCGAAGTCGATGGAGAGACCGATGGCGATGGCCGCGAACATGGACGTCCCCATGCCGAGCGGTATGCCCGTCAAGCCCATCACGGCGTAGACGAGAAGGATGGCGAGGCCGACCGGGGTCGCCGCAAGCAGGCCGAGGATCAGTGAGCGGAAGAGAATGATGGCGGCGACCGTGACCGCGGCGAAGGACAGGATCACCGAAAGGATGGTCGACGTGTCGACCCCGTTGAACCAATAGTACGAGACGGTTACGCGTCCGGTTACGGTCGCGGTCGCGAGGTCGTCATTGAAGTTCTCGGCGACCCATTGCTCCAGTACCGGAACGATTTTCTTGTTGGTCGTGTACGCGCCGTCGGTGACCTGCGCACGAACCAGAGCATGCTGGAAGTCGTAATCGACTTCTTCTTCGAAGTCGGTGGGATCGGCGCTCGCGCCGTAGAGGAAGAACAGCTGAGCGATCAGGTTCCGATCGTCCGGAATGGAGTAGAAGGCCGGATCGCCGTCCTGAACGGATCGGTGAAGTTGCTTCACATAGTCGACGATGGACGTGGACCCGCCGACTGACGGCAGCGTTTCGACATACGTCTGAAGCGCTTCGATCCGTTTCAGGACGACCGGGTCGTAGAGCCCTTCCGGCTCCGGCGTCTCGACGAGGATGTCGAGGCGATAGACGCCGTCCGTCGTCGCGTTGATCGCTTTGTCGGCTTTGTAGATGGGTTCGCTCGACTTGAAATTGTCGATGCGCACTTCCTCGACGCGGATCTGCATGGCGCCGATGACGCCGACCGCCAGAAGCACGGAACCGATCAGAAGCATGCTTCGCGGCGCGGCGAGGACGCCCTCGCCGATGAGAGACATGAAGCGCTCGGTGAGACTGATCCGAGGACGGCCGTTCTTGTTGACGGCGAACGGAAACGGGATGCGCCGGAACGGCCAAACGCTGAGGAGCGCCGGAAGCAGCGTCATGGAGTAGAGCCAGGCGAGGCCGACACCGAGGGCGCCGAAGAGGCCGAATGCCTGGATCGGCGGCATGGGCGAGCTGACGCCGAGGGCGAGAAAGCCGGCGATCGTCGTCACGGAGGTGAGCGTGATCGGACGCCACATGCGGGCCATGGCTCTGGCTACGGCGTCTTTTTTCGACAGCTCCGGCTCGTCGCGCAGCGCGCCGTAGAAGCTCGAGACGATGTGGATGGAATCGGCGACCGCGATGCCGATCAGGTTCACGACAAGGCCGTTCGTTATGACGAAAAAGGATGTTCCCGAGGCGGCCATCAGGCCGAACGATCCGAGCACGGTTCCAGCGACGATGACGTTGGGTAGGATCGCAGCGCGTATCGACATGAACGCGACCAGAAGGACGATCGTGATGATCAGTCCGGCCAGCGGGTTCAACCGGCTGGCGTCCCGATCAATATAGGTGGACAGAAAGCCCATGACCGCGCCTTCGCCGGCGACATGGACTTCTGAACCGTCCGGGACCGTCTCATTGGCGACGATCTCCAGTATGGCCTCGTAGGCTTCCGTCGCCAGATCGTCGTTCAGCAGCTCCGCGGCGATGATGGTCGCTTCGCCGGAGCGGCCGACCAGCAGGCCCTGATAGAGCGGCGTATCCTCGACGGCGCGGCGAATTTCGAGCGCGCGTTCCGGCGTTCCGAACGGATGGGTGAAGAGCTCCGTATCGCGATCGAAGAAACCATCGACGACGACGCCCTCCGGCGTCCCGGCGATGTAGTTTTCCGTCGCGAGGCTGGTGATCCGTTCCGGGTCGACCTGCGGGAGCCGTTCCGCGGCGCGGGTCAGGCGCTCCACCAGCGCGAGATTATCCGGGTCGAATATCCCGTCGGCGTCCCGGTCGATGACGCCGATCACGATGGGATCGGTGAGGCCGAACATCTCCTCGATCTGATTTTTATAGACCAGCGCCGGCTCATCTTCGCCGATGAACGCATCGGCGGAGGTGTCCTTGTGCAGTTTCGGGATCGAAAACGCCGTGGCGCCAATGAGGGCGAACGCCAGGACGATGACGGGCCAACGCGCCGAAAGCACGGTTCGGAACAGGGTTTCGCTGCGATCAGGCATTATTTCGGGACCTCTGAAGCTTCTAAGACGTGCATATACACGTTACGTGCCAGACGTGATCTGTTGCTGTGGCTGCGTCAAGGGTGTATATGCACATAATGGCTGATAAGGACATGCTCTACGATATCGGGTCCCGGTGCCTCGCCGTGCGGACGATCAGCGCCGCGCGTGCGATTACACGCAGCTTTGACGAATGCTTTCGGCCGGTTGATCTGACGACGACCCAGTTCTCGTTGCTGGCGTCGATCGGCGGCCTGCATCCTGAGTCCATTACGGAGCTGGCGGATCAGTTGTCCCTCGACAGGACCAGCGCTACGCGAAATCTGCGCCTGCTTGAAAAGGCCGGACTTGTTCAGCGCAGCGATGAAGGCGCGGCGCGCAAGCGGTCCATTGAGCTGACGGAGGACGGCTGGCGGCGTCTCCGAGAGGCGTACCCGCTCTGGAAAAAATTCCAGAAACAGCTGGAGAAGGCTCTCGACGACGAGCTCGACGCGACGAAGTCGGCGCTCTCCGTTCTGCGACGGCACAAGGCCATTCTTGAAAAGTCAGAGAGCAAATGATTGTAGCGAAATGATATTTGCGTACTTTAAAAGTGTATATACACATGTAACGTATTGCGCTATGCAGTGCTCGGAGTTTGGTCATGTATGCAAAGTTCGGTGAGATCGAGCCGTTTGGTGCGGCCGCGTTTCTCGACGTTCCGTTCGGTCTCGCCGCCCCGGATGAGGTGGCGGACAAGAACGGTCTGGAGCAGCTGCATGCGATCCTGAGCGGCGCGCTCCCGGCCCCGACGATTGCGCGTACCATGCGCCAATGGATCACGGCGGCCGAACCCGGCCACTCGGAATTTCGCGGCGAGCCGTCTGACGACTACCTCAATCCAATGGGTCTCGTGCATGGCGGTTGGGTGATGGCCCTGCTCGATTCTGCGCTCGGATGCGCCGTTCAGACGACACTCGCCGCGGGGGAGACCTACGCCTCCATCGGTACGGAGGTAAAATTCGTCCGCCCGCTGTTCGGGTCCAGCGGCCAGGTGAAAGCCGTCGGTCGCGTAGAAAGCCGCGGATCACGCACTGCGACAGCAAGCGCGCGCGTTCATGACAGCGCCGGCCAGTTGATTGCGACAGGCACGACGACCTGTTTCATACGGTCTGTGTCAGGAGTGACACGGTGATGTGGGTTCGGAGCGTTGAGAAATTATAAAAGTGTATATACACATAAGGCTCGTTGTAGTTTCCGTGACCGAAAGCGGCGTGTGATGTGGATGATGCTTCGCGTATTGCCTTGTGCATCGCGCGTTCTGGCGATGCTGGCGGCTCTGGCGACCGTGTGGTCGACGGCGGCGGCTTTCGGCGCCGGACCCAAAACGGTTCTCCGTGCCGGCGCGCCGCTGGCCGTTCAGTGTTCGGATATGCTGCTTGGGGGCGGACCGATTTCCCCGGCGCGTCTGAAGATCTGCGAAGACGCGACGGACGACGAAAGCCTGACGCGAAGCGAAAGGGCGAAAGCCTTCGTCAACGCCGGGATCGCGCGGTTGCGTCGTGACGACTACGGCCGTGCGATATCGCACTTTCTGAAAGCCGAACGGCTTGATCCGAGCGTCCCGGAACTGCCGATCAATCTGGCGCTCGCCTATCTTAAAGCAGGAGACGCGGACGCAGCGATTTCCATGCTGAACGATATTGAGAGCCTTGGCGCCGGGTATCAACCAGTCGCTCTGTGCACTCGCGGCCTCGCCTACGGACAGAAAGGCGACCGCGATCGCGCGCTGGCTGATTTCCGCGCCGCCCTTGAGAAACATCCCGATGACGCAACCGCCGTGGAGGCGTTGCGGGAACTGAGCACCGTCCAGTGATCGCCGACAGGCGCAAAAATCGTGCGGTCCCAAGCCGCCAGAGTAACCACCAGGTAGGGGAAGGAAACATGAAGAAATCAATTATGGGCGTCAGCGCCTTCGCGATGTCGTGCGCCATGGCGACGACCTCATTCGCACAGTCAACGGATGAAAATCGACGGACGATCGACAGGCTGACAGATGTCGTCACCGTGACCGGCACAAAAAAGAAAGATCCCGAGAACGTGCAGAGCGTTCCGCTCGCGGTGACGGCGTTCAACGCCGACACGCTGGAGGCGCTGCAGGTTCGCGATATCGAAAGCTTGAGCTACGCCTCGCCGAACGTGTCGCTGGACGATGTCGGGACGTCAAAGGGGGTCGCGAATTTCGCCATTCGGGGGCTTGGCGTGAACTCGTCCATTCCGTCCATTGATCCGACGGTCGGCGTGTTTCTCGACGGCGTTTATATCGGCATCAATAACGGTCTCATTCAGGACACCTTCGATCTTGATTCCATCGAAGTGCTCCGCGGTCCGCAGGGGCTCCTGTTCGGGCGGAACACGACCGGCGGCGCCGTCGTCGTGAACACGGGAAATCCGACATCGGAGTTCGAAGCCAAGGCGCGTATCGCCTATGAAACGCCGGTTGACGAAGGCAGGGGCGGCGGCGCGGCGTATTATCAGGCGTACGTCTCCGGACCGATCATCGAGAACGTCCTGAACGGACGGCTGTCCGTCTACTTCAATGACGATCAGGGCTACTTCAAGGACCTCACTTTCGGCGACGACCGCGGCGGCGGCGAGACGTTTCTGGTGCGCGGCTCGCTGGAATGGCTGCCGACCGACACGCTGCGCATTCTCGCGAAAGTGGAGCACGTCGATGTCGACGCCGATGGGCCCGTCGGGCAGAACCGTGGGGTTTATGAGCGGGGCACGTTCGACTATTCGCAGGACGAGCGCGGTCTCTTCACGAACAAATCCACGCTCGCCTCGCTTCGGGCGGACTGGGACGTCGCCTTCGGCGACGGGACGATCACGAACATTCTCGGCGTGCGCGACTTCGAGCAGCAGACCGCCGGCGACATCGACTCGCTCCCGGTCTTCATATTCCACTCCACCAGCGATCTGGAGCAGGATCAGATATCGAACGAACTGCGGTACACGGGCCGCTTCGACAGGCTGGAGCTGACGACGGGCGTTTACTATTTCCAGCAGGAAGTTGCGTATACGGAGGTGCGTTTCCTGCCGCCCGTCACGCCGTTGACTTTTTCCGGCGGCGGACGTCAAGACCACACGGTCTGGGGCGTCTTTCTGCAGGGCGATTATGACCTGACGGAGAAGCTCACCGTCACCGCCGGCGTGCGCTACTCGGCGGAGGAGAAAGACGCCGATCTCACCTACACGATCCCACGAGCGACGGAGTGCTCCGTCGTGAACGGAACGTGTCCGGACGATGTCACCGACTCCGACGATTGGTCGAACGTGACCCCGAAATTCGGGCTGCAGTACGCCGCGACGGACGATGTGCAGCTCTATGCCTCCTACACCAAAGGGTTTCGTTCCGGCGGCTACAACTTCCGCATCACCAACCCGGTCGTGTTCCAGGAGCAGGTCGCCCAGACAGGATCGATCTCCTTCTCGGAGGAGAGCGTGGACGCCTATGAAATCGGCCTGAAGTTCCGTGAACCGTCCGGTCGCGTCTCGCTGAACGTCGCCGGCTTCCTGACGGAAATCGAGGACATGCAGCGCGAGGTGAACGTGACCTCGCCGACGTCGGGCGTCTCGCAGTTCATCCTGAACACGGCGGATGCGGAGATTTACGGCGTGGAGATGGAGGCGACCTATCGCCTGTTTGAGAACGTGCTCCTGCAGGCGAATGTCGGCGTCATCGATGCATCCTATGAGAACGTGTCCGCCGATATTTCCGGCGACGGCGTCGTCGACGCACAGGACCTTGCGCTTGCGATCCCGCGCGTGCCGGAAAACACCTATGGCGTCGGGATCATCTGGGATGTCGAGCTGGGCGGCGCGGGCTATCTCACCCTGCGGTCCAATTTCCAGCACAAGGATGAGTTCGCCTACACCGACAACAATCTCGGCTTCGTCAGCGAGGCGGACATTGTCGACGCCAGCGTCGCCTGGAATACGCCCGTCGATGGCGTGAAGTTCGCCCTCTACGGGAAGAACCTTCTGGATGAAGCGGTCGCCGGACAGGACACGCAGCTGCCCTTCGGCGGGCCACGCTCGACGGGCGTCGCCGAACCGTTCGCAGCGAACCCTCAGGCCGGGACGTTTTCCACCCTCAAGCGCGGGCGGATCATCGGCGTCGAGCTGATCGTCGGTTTCTGAGCGGCATTAAAAATTCCGTCGCCGCATCGCATTGGCGCGGCGACGGCGCAGAACTCATCGCCCATAAATCTCCCGGAGCGATGACACTTGACCCGGGCCATAAACGGCTCGGGTCTTTTTAGTTGGCGGTCGCGAGCGGACGCTGGTCGTCGCGACCCATGGAGAGGATATACGGCTGAACCTCCTGACGCTGAACGAAATCGTCCCTGGACGCGATATCGTCCCAATTTTCGCGAACAAGCGTCTGCGCGACCGGCGGTCCCATGGATCCGCCTGGGCCGGTCAGGATCAGTCGGTCCGGCGCAAACTCCTTCAGGGCGACGCGGATGGAAGCGGAAAAGTCGTAGGGCTCCACGATCTGATGCCCGAACGTGTACCGGTGAAGCGCCGCCAAGTCGGTTGCATCCGGCGACCAGATGACGCCGCGCCCGTCGATCAGAGGCGTCGCGGGGCGTGAAAAGAGGTCGATGGAGAATTCCGCGAGCGCCTCGTCGCTGACCGCGCCGAGAAGCGGCGTATGGAACGCGGCGTGGCGCGGGAGCTTCATCGGGAAGCGGTCCGCGATCTGCGGCAGCGCATCCATGAGCGCGGCGATCCCGGCCTCGTCGCCCGCGAGAACGGCGGTCCCGCCGAGATCGATGGACCGGAAAGCGCGACCGGCCCGGTTCGCCGCCTCGAGCGCGGCGTCCACCATGGCGACACGTTCCGGGTCAATGCGCCAGTCGTCGTTCGTGAGCGGATAGAGGATCTGTCCGCCGACGCCGCGCGTCTCCATGCGGTGGCCCATCCCGTCGACAATGCGCGCGCCGTCGGCCAGGCTCACGGCGCCGCCCGCGGCGAGCGTCAGATACCATCCGAGCGAATTTCCGCACACGGCGACGATGTCGAAGCGATCCCGGTCGATCGCGGCGAAATCCGCAAGCGCGCAGGCGTAAATGAGGTTGGAGGCGTTGCGGCCCGGCAGGTGTCGCTTCGGTGCGAACGCGTCGTCGGCGTCCAGAACGCTCGCGGGCGTTCCTCCGGCCTCGGAGACCGCGGCGTCGATGGCCGCGAGATAGGCGGCGCGGGGGGCGTGATGGCGTTTCAGATACCCCAGCTCGCTCGCGCCATAGGAGCCGCGGCCCGGGAATACGACGACAGCGCGTTCCTTGCGGCTCATTGGGGCCTCCCGTCGAGGAGCGTCAGCTCGAGCGCCGCTTTCTCGATCATCTCTTCACTGATGAGAACCTCGTTCGCCGCCGGCCCAAGAGGAATGAACGTGTCGTCGCCGTTCAGTCGGCGTACGGGCTGCGAAACGTCGCTCTCCTTCAGGCGCGCGACGAGTTCTTCGGCGAGCGAGCCGGTGCGTCGGCACTCATCGACGATCAGAACCGTCTTCGCTGGCCGGATCATTTCAAGAACCCTGTCCATCGGCAGCGGCGTCAGCCAGCGCAGATCGATGATGCGGCTCGCGACCCCTTCGGCGGCGAGGCGCTTCGCAGCCCTGCGCGCCATGAACGTTCCGTTGCCGTAGGTGATGATCGCGATGTCGGCGCCGTCGCCGAAGAGAGCCGGTTCGCCGAATGGCGCGCGGGCGGCGCGCGCCGGGAGAGGCGCCAGCATTTCACCGTCATTCTCCTCATACAGATCTTTTGTTCCATAGAGGGCGATCGGCTCGAGAAAGACGACGACGCGGCCTTCTTCACGAGCGAGGCGGATGCACTCGCGCAAGAGACGCGCGCCGTCAGCCGCGTTCGACGGGCAGGCGAGGATGACGCCCGGGATATCGCGAAAGACGGCGAACGAGTTGTCGTTGTGGAAGTGTCCGCCGAAGCCTTTTTGATAGGCGAGGCCGGCGACGCGGATGACCATGGGGTTCGCGAACTGGCCCTTGGAGAAGAAGGAAAGCGAGGCCGCTTCGCCGCGGATCTGGTCCTCCGCATTGTGAACGTAAGCGAGGAACTGAATTTCCGGGACCGGCAGAAATCCATTTTGGGCGAGGCCGATGGCCATGCCGAGAATGGATTGCTCGTCGAGCAGCGTATCGAACACCCGATGCGGACCGAAGGTTTTCTGTAGTTTCACCGTCGCGCCGTAGACCCCGCCTTTTCGGCCGACATCCTCGCCGAAGGCGACGATCTGCGGAAAGCGCGCCATTTCGTCCGCCAACGTCGCGGAGATCATTCGCGAGAGGTGGAGAGGCGTCGGATCCGGTTCGGCTTCCGGCTCTACGGTTGTGCTGACATCCCTCGGCGGCGGAACCAGCGACGCCGTCACTTCTTCCGACGAGGACAGCTTCGGTCGTGTGGTCGCTTTCTCCATCACCGCATGAACGCGCTCCGCTGTTCGACGATAGAGCGCTTCAACGTCTTCTGCTGAGTATCCGAATTCAGAAACGAGGCGTCGCGCGGTGTGCAGAAGCGGGTCGTGGTCCGCTTCGCCGTCAATGGTCGGGCGGTCGCGATAGGCGTCTTCAATATCCGATCCGGCGTGGCCCATGAGGCGTACCGTCCGCATGTGCAGGAAAACGGGTTTGCGACGTATCCGGGCGCAGCGCTCCGCCTCGCGCGCGCCGCGCAGGGCGTCGACGACATCGCGTCCGTCGCAGGAGATATATTGAAGGCCGGGCCGATCGGCGTTCGCGGCCCGCACCCAGCCGTCCGGCGTCGAAACGGAAATGCCGATGCCGTTATCTTCACACAGAAAGATGAGCGGCAGCGGCAGATTGCGAAAGGCGGTCCACGCCGCGGTGTTGATCGCGCCCTGCGCCGTCGAGTGATTGGATGAGGCGTCGCCGAAACTGCACACAACGACCGCGTCCGTCGGCATCGCCCGGTCGGGCGCTTCGATCTGGCGCGAGAGCGCGATCGAATAGGCGGCGCCCACTGCTTTCGGCAGGTGCGAGGCGATCGTGCTTGTCTGCGGAGGAATGAAGAGGCGTTTCGAGCCAAGCACCTTGTGCCGACCGCCGGATATGGGGTCTTCCGAGGAGGCGACGAAGGAGAGCGCCATATCCCAGAGCGGCGTCGCGCCCGGCGCCTGCCGCGCGCGTTCGATCATGAAGGCGCCGCTTCGATAGTGCAGGAACGCCATGTCGGTGAGGCGGAGCGCCCGCGCGACGGCGGCGTTCCCCTCGTGTCCCGAGCTGCCGATTGAATAGTACCCGCGCTTTTCTGCGCCGAGCCTGCGGGCTTCGAGATCGAGACGCCGGCTCTGAAGCTGGCTCTCGAACAACTCGACGACATCCGTGCGCGACAGGCCAAGATCGTCGGCCGACAGGTTGGTCACCGGTTCGGGAAACCGGCGTTCCGCGAGGCGACGGGCGAACCCGTCCTCCGCCCCTTTGATCGCTCCCGCCATAGAATTCGCCGTTCTTATGAGCCCGCCGTTCAACTTCACGTCGGGCGCTTGTTTGTATTGTCGGAAGCTCCCGCGATGTCGCGTGCTTCGGCGGCCTCCGGCTTCAAAAAGTTTCGCGCGCGCGTCAAGGGCGCGCGGCGTGTCGCGCGGGCCATTGCATTGACCCGAGCCGCGGTAAGCGCGATCAACGGATCGCGCTTCACACGTGCGCTGACGCGACTTCGGGACCGATCACATGCGATTTTTCATCGACACCGCCGACACCGCTGAGCTGAAAAGCGCCTTCGAGACAGGCCTCGTAGACGGGGTGACGACCAATCCGAGCCTCATCGCCAAGTCGGGTCGGGACTTCAAGGAAGTCATCGCCGAGATCTGCGGGATGACCGACGGCGCCGTTTCGGCCGAAGTCGCCTCGACGGAATTCGAGACGATGTTGAAGGAGGCGGACGTTCTCGCCGCCATCGCGCCGAACGTCGTCATCAAATTGCCGCTCACCTGGGACGGCTTGAAAGCCTGCCGGGTGCTGACGGACAAGGGCGTCAAAACCAACGTCACTCTCTGCTTCTCGGCCAACCAGGCGCTGCTCGCGGCGAAAGCGGGCGCGACGTACATCTCGCCTTTCATCGGCCGATTGGACGATCTCGGGATCGACGGCATGGAGCTGATCGAGGAGATCCGGGTCATTTACGACCGGCACGCCTTCGAAACGCAGATCCTCGCCGCGTCGATCCGGACGACCAACCATGTAAAATTTTCAGCGCTCGCGGGCGCGGACGTCGCCACCGTTCCGCCGTCAATTTTCAAGCAGCTCGCGAGCCATGTGCTGACCGACAAGGGCCTTGCGGCGTTCGTCAAGGATTGGGCGGAGACGGGGCAGTCGATCCTCTAAGATACCGACTTTGCACTGCGGCAACCGTTCAGGCGTAGCCGGAAGGTCCGTCAGTCTCGTCGTCGCCGATCCATCGCTGAATCGGTCCGCTCTGCTTGGCGCATGGTTGCATTTGCGGCCCTGAAATCCCCATAGTCTGCGGAACGAAGCCTCTGCGAGATGGAGCGAGCGAATTGAGCGACGCGATTTCAACTGCGCGAACGGCGTCTGAGCCGAAGCTGGTTCCGGTTCCGCCGTTCGACATCGTGGTCTTCGGCGCCGCGGGCGATCTTGCGTTGCGGAAACTCATTCCATCGCTGTTTCGTCGCTGGCGGGATGATCAAATCCCGCCGCAATCGCAGATCATCGGGCTGTCGCGAACGGAGTTGGATGACGCCGGTTTTCGCACGCTGGCGATGAAAAGATTTCAGGAATTTTACCCCGAAGAGGCTGTCTCCACAGAGGAGTGGGCTGCGTTCGCGGAACTTCTCCACTATGTCACAGGCGATGCGTTGGATGGCGCGGACATCGGGTGGAGCGGGCTAGCCGCCCTGTTGAGCGCGCCGGAGAAAGAGCGCGTCTTTTATCTCGCCCTGCCGCCGGCGCTTTATGGCGGCGTCAGCCGGAATATCGAGGCGGCGGGGCTGAAGACGCCGCAGGCGAAAATCGTTCTCGAAAAGCCCATCGGTCACGATCTTCAGAGCGCGCGCGAGGTCAACGACGCCGTCGCCGCCGTTTTCGAAGAGAACAGAATATTCCGTATCGACCATTATCTTGGCAAGGAGACGGTTCAGAACCTTCTTGTGTTGAGGTTCATGAATTCTCTTTTCGAGCCGGTCTGGAACGCCAACGCCATCGACCATGTCGAAATCACCGTGTCGGAGTCCATCGGCGCGGGCAATCGCGCAAGCTATTACGATAAGGCGGGCGCGCTGCGCGATATGGTGCAGAACCACCTGCTGCAGCTTCTCTGCCTCGTCGCCATGGAGCCGCCTTTCGATCTGCAACCGGATACGGTCCGTGATGAGAAGATCAAGGTCCTGCGCGCTCTGCGCCCCATCGGGAAGGAGAACGTGCGGACTGAGACGATCCGCGGGCAGTATGTGAAAGGTGCGGTCGACGACAAGGCGGTGCCGGGTTACGCCGACGAACTTGGCGAGCCGACGATGACCGAAACCTTCGTCGCGTTGAAAGCGCGTATTGACAACTGGCGTTGGAAAGGCGCGCCGTTCTATCTGCGCACCGGCAAGCGCATGGGCGAGCGTCGCTCTGAGATCATCGTTCAGTTCAAGGATGTCGCGCATGCCCTGGTCGAAACGGGGGCCGCCCCGCCGCCGACGCGGCTGGTCATCCGGCTGCAGCCCGATGAGGGCGTGAAGCTGCTGCTGGTCACCAAAGACCCCGGACCGGGCGGCATGCGCCTGCGCTACGTTCCGCTCAATCTCTCCTACGCGGACGCTTTCGCCGCGCGCTATCCGGATGCTTATGAGCGTCTTCTGATGGCGGTCGTGCGCGGCGATCTCGGGCTGTTCATGCGCCGCGACGAAGTGGAAGCTGCGTGGACATGGGTGGATCGCATTCTGGCGGCTTGGCGGGATGACGAGACGCCGGCATATCCCTATGCAGCGGGTACGGATGGACCGGCCCAGTCAGCGATGATGCTCGATCGCGACGGCGCGGAGTGGTTCAGTGGCCTCTGAGGGCGGGCTCATTGAATTTCCAAGCACGGGCGTCGCCGCACAGCGGCTGGCCGATCTCATCGAAGCGCAGCTCGGCCGCGCCATCGCCGAGCGCGGCGCGGCGCGGTTAGCCGTTTCCGGCGGCTCGACGCCGGCGCCGCTTTATCGTGAGCTCGCGACGCGTGACATTCGATGGGACGAGGTGACAGTCGCCCTCGTCGATGAGCGCTGGGTTCCGCCGGGAACGGACGGTTCGAACGAGACGTTCGTGCGGGACACGCTGATGCGGGATCGCGCGGCGGCGGCGACGTTCGTCGGGCTCTGGTCCGATGTCGCGACGCCCGCTGAAGGACTTCAGGACGCCGCAGATTGCGTTGGGTGGGAGCCGTTTGACGCGATTGTTCTCGGCATGGGGGCGGACGGCCACACCGCCTCCTGGTTCCCTCATGCGGAGGGCCTCGCTGATGCCTTGGCGATTGACGGCCCCCATCTGGCGGCCGTCCGCGCGAAGTCTTCAAAAGTGACGGGCGCATTCCTTGATCGGATGACGTTGACCGCCGGCGCGATCAAGGCCGCAGGGCTCGCCCTGTTATTGATTGGCGGCGATGAAAAACGCGCGGCGTATGAGGCGGCGCGAACGCCGGGGCCGGTCGAAGACGCGCCGGTGCGCGCCCTGTTTGCGGCGCGGCCGGATTTATGGGCGTGCTGGACGCCGTAAGCGGAGGAGCCACATGGCGCAACTCAACGATACGCTCGCCCGCGTGACGGATCGGATACGCGAGCGCAGCCGCCCGACGCGTGAAGCCTACCTCCGTCAGATGCGCGCAGCGGCGAGCGACGGTCCGCAGCGCGGGCATGTCTCTTGCGGAAACCTCGCCCACGCCGCCGCTGCGAGCCCCTTGGACGAAAAGAAAAAGCTCGCGAAAGGGCGAGGGCCGAATATAGGCATCGTGACGGCCTACAACGACATGCTGTCGGCGCATCAGCCGCTGAAGGACTATCCAGACCTCATCAAGGCCGCGCTCGCCGACTACGACGCGACGGCGCAGGTGGCGGGCGGCGTGCCGGCCATGTGCGACGGCGTCACGCAGGGACAGGCGGGCATGGACCTGTCGCTGTTCTCTCGCGATGTCATCGCGCTCGCCGCCGCGGTTTCCCTCTCTCACAACGTTTTTGACGCCGCACTAATGCTGGGGGTCTGCGACAAGATCGTGCCCGGACTGTTCATCGCCGCGGCCCGCTTCGGGCACATGCCGATCCTGTTCCTGCCGGCCGGACCCATGGCGAGCGGCCTGCCGAATGACGAGAAAGGACGCATCCGGAAGCTCTACGCCGAGGGCAAGGCGAGCCGCGAGGAGTTGCTGGCGGCGGAGCAGGCGAGCTATCATTCCGCCGGAACCTGCACGTTCTACGGCACGGCGAATTCCAACCAGATGATGATGGAGATGATGGGGCTTCACTTGCCCGGTTCGGCCTTCATCAATCCGGGCACGCCTCTTCGCGACGCCTTTGTTCGCGAGACGGCGCTACGGGCGGCGCGCACGACGAAGCTGGGCGACGACTACATTCCGTTTTGCGACGTGGTCGATGAGCGCGCCGTCGTCAACGCCATAGTCGGGCTGCACGCGACGGGCGGGTCGACCAATCACGCGATCCACCTTGTCGCCATGGCGCGAGCGGCCAGCGTCGTCATCGACTGGAAGGATTTCGCGGAGCTTTCGCACGCAACGCCGCTGCTCGCGCGGGTGTATCCGAACGGCGCGGCAGATGTGAACCAGTTCCACGCGGCGGGCGGTCTCGCCTTCGTCATCCGTGAACTGCTCGACGCGGGGCTCGCGCATGAGGATGTCATGACAGCGGCCGGCCCCGGCCTGCGCCGCTATACGGAGGATCCGTGGCTGGAGGAGGGCGCCCTTTCATGGCGCGCAGGCGCCGCGACGTCGCTTGATGAGAGCATACTCCGACCGGTCGCAAACCCGATGGCGCCGACCGGCGGTCTTGTGACCCTCGAAGGAGATCTAGGGCGGGCGGTGATCAAGACTTCGGCGGTGAAAGTAGAACGCCGGATCGTCGAAGCGCCGGCCATCGTGTTTGGCTCGCAGCAGGAGATCATCGACCGCTTTCGGGCGGGCGAACTCGATCGGGACTTCATCGCCGTTGTTCCGAACCAGGGACCGAAAGCGAACGGCATGCCAGAGCTTCACAAGCTGACGCCGCCACTCAGCGTCCTGATGGACCGTGGTTTCAAAATCGCGCTGGTGACGGACGGTCGTATGTCCGGCGCGTCGGGTCGGGTGCCTGCGGCGATCCACGTGACGCCGGAAGCACAGGACGGCGGCGCGATCGGCAAAGTGCGCGACGGGGATATCATCCGGCTTGATGCGGTCGCCGGTCGCCTCGAAATCAAGGTCGATCCGGCGGAGTTCGCGAACCGCGTGTCCGCGCCTGTCGATCTCGATGCGGAGCGTCGCGGCGTCGGCCGGGAGCTGTTCGCGGGCCTGCGGGCGAGCGTCAACGGTGCGGAGGCGGGAGCCATGACCTTTCTTCTGACTGAGGCGAGCAATGTCTGAAGAGGTGCTCGTCGCTGATATCGGCGGCACGAACGCGCGGTTCGGCCTGGCGACCCGCGACGGCGCCCGATGGATGGTCGCCGAACCACAGACCTTTCGGGCCGAAGACTTCGAGACGATACGCGACGCCGCCGACGCCTATATCGAAGCGACCTCGGCGAAGCCGAAGCGCGCCTGTTTCGCCGTCGCGGGGCCAGCGCACGGAGACACGGTCACCTTCACCAATTCGCCGTGGGTTCTGGAGAAAGCGCGCGTCGAGCGTGAGCTGGAACTGGACGCCCTCCGGGTCGTGAACGATTTCGAAGCGCTTGCGGCGGGCGTTCTGCACTTGCCGGATGAGGCGTTCGTAGAGGTGAAGGCGGGCGCGGCGCAGGTCGGCGCGCCGAAACTGGTGGTCGGCCCCGGCACCGGGCTGGGGCAGGCGCTGCTCGTGCCCTTTGGCGATGACTGGAAAGTCGTGCCGACGGAAGGCGGGCACGTGACCTTCGCGCCGCGTACGGCGGAAGAAGTCGAGGTGATGCAGTTCATCGCGCGGGAGCACCCGCGCGTGTCAGTCGAGCGCATTCTTTCAGGACGCGGGCTCGTCAACCTGCATCGTGCGCTGTGCGTCATCGCCGGAACGCCACGCGTTTCTCTGCAAGCGAATGAAATTACCGACGCTGCGAAGGACAGAAGTTACCCTATCGCCGTCAAGGCGGTCGACCTCTTCTGCGGCCTGCTCGGCGCGGTGGCGGGAGACGCCGTGCTCGGTACTGGCTCGCGCGGCGGCGTCGTTCTCGGCGGCGGCATCCTGCCGAAGATTCAGGATATCTTTCTCGCAAGCGCCTTCAACGAAAAATTCCTCGATAAAGGGCGCATGAAGACGTATCTGGAGCCGGTTCCGGTTGACCTGATCGTGCAGGACGGCGCGGCGCTGCTCGGCGCGGCTGCGTTGCTGCGCGACTGAAGACAAAGCAGGGGAGAGCCCATGAAGTCCACGCGTTTCTGCAAGATCGTCGCAACCGTCGGCCCCGCCAGCGCGTCGCCGGAGATGCTGGAAAATCTGCATAAATTCGGCGTCGACGTGTTCCGGCTCAATTTCAGCCATGGCGAGCACGAGACGCATGGAAAGGTTCTCGCCGCGGTGCGTCAGGCGGAAGAGCGCGCCGGTCGGCCGATCACGGTCTTCGCAGACCTGCAGGGGCCGAAGATCCGCTGCGGCAAGCTACCCGGCGGGAAGATCACTCTCGACTACGGCGCGAACGTGCGTCTGGAGCCGGGCGAGGAGACGGATCAGCCCGGCGTGATACCGGCGCCGCACCCGGAGCTGATCGCGGTTCTGGAGCCGGGCGATCTCGTGATGCTCGATGACGGGAAACTCCGTTTGCGCATCACTGGCGTTGACGGCTCGGCGCGTCTCGCAAAGGTCGAGGCGGGCGGGCCGCTTTCGGACCGCAAAGGAATCAATGTGCCGTCCCGTCCGCTGCCGATTTCCGCTCTGACGGATAAGGATCGGCGCGATCTTGCTTACGCGCTGGAGGCGGGCGTCGACTATGTCGCGCTCAGTTTCGTGCAGCGACCGGAGGATGTCCGCGAGGCGCGAGAGTTGATCGGCGATCGGGCAGGGATCATCTCGAAGATCGAGAAACCCTCAGCGGTCGAGGCGATCGAGGAGATCGTCGCGCTGTCGGACGCGATCATGGTGGCCCGTGGCGATCTTGGCGTTGAATGTCCGCCTGAAGAAGTTCCGCTGATCCAGCGTCGCATCGTTCGCGCCTGCCGGGCCGCCGGAAAGCCGGTCATCGTCGCCACGCACATGCTGGAGTCCATGGTGGATGCGCCGACGCCAACGCGGGCGGAAGCCTCCGACGTCGCGACCGCCGTTCTGCAGGGCGCCGATGCGGTCATGCTGTCCGCGGAAACCGCGGTCGGGCGCCACCCGCCGACGGCGGTCGCCATCATGGATCGCATCATCCGCGCCGCGGAAGCGGATGATGAATACTGGCGAGGGCGTTCGGTTGATCTCCCTGCGAACGAACTGACGACCGCCGACGCCATATCCCGGGCCGCAAGCCTCGCGACGGACGCGCCGGACGTGACGGCGCTTGTCGCCTATACGGCGTCCGGGTCGACGGCGCGGCGCGTCTCGCGTGATCGTCCGCGCTGCGGGATCGTCGTCCTGACGCCGCATGCGGACGTCGCGCGCCGACTGCGCCTCGGCTGGGGCATTGAGGCGCGCGTGTCGCGAGATGTCGAAAGTTTCGAGGATATGCTGCAGACAGCTGAGGCCGCCGCGCGCGATTTCGGTGGTGCTGTCGATGGCGAACGCGTCGTCATCGTCACGGGCTATCCGTTCGGTCGACCCGGCAAAACGAACACGTTGAAAATTTCGCGTTTGGGCGCGAGCGGCGGCGTCTAGCAGTCTGCCGAGAAAACGTCTTTGACGATGGTCGGAACGAGCAGGGAAGGAGCGGTTTACCTCGCGGTCGCGGCGGTGAACTTCATTGTTTCTCTTGCCGTTTATCAGACTGCGCTGTTCTTTGTTTCCGGCCCCGCCAGCTACGCTATCACCTATCCAATCAGCATCGCGCTCGCCTACCTCTTGAACGCGCGCTTCACGTTCCGTGAGCCTTTCCGTTTCGCGGCGGGCGCAAGGTTTGTTGCGTGGCAGCTTGTGGCGCTCGTTATCGGCGCCGGCTTGCTCGCCGCTTTGGAGAATTTTGGCGCGAACCCGCGCTGGGCGGTGTTCGTCGTGGTCGCGGCGATGACGCCGGTAAATTTCATCGCTTCGCGCCGCCTCATTCGAACGAGATGAACCGCCAAGAAAGAAAAAGCCCGCTCAATTGAGCGGGCTTTTCCTTGGTCAGCCCGCCATTGGCGCGCTGACGATTATCAACAGGTCGATCAGAAGCGCACGCCGATGGCGCCGCCATAACGGAGCGGTTCCTGAATGAACTGGTTGACGTAGGCTCCCTGCGCCTGCGCGCCCGTGAACTGACCTTGAATGTTCTCGCTGTCGAAAACGTTCTGGGCGAATACGCGAACGTACCACGGGCCGACTTCCGGCTGCAGCGTCGCCTGCAGGTTGAGGTTTCCGTAGGCTTCCACGACATCGGCTTCGCGGTTGAAGGTGCTGCCGTAGAATTCGCCCTGATAGTAATAGTCAATGTGCGGCGTGAAGATGAGGTTTCCGTTGTTGAAGCGGAAGTCATGCTCAGCGCCGATGGCGATCGAATAGTTCGGCGCCTGCGGCAGTTCGTTGCCGGACAGGTCCTGTTCGATGCCGCCGTCGAAGAACTCGTAGTTCGGCGCGCCCGCAGGAAGAGTAGCGTTGGTTCCGGCGACGATGCTGGCGAGCGTGTCGCAGCCCGGAACGAACGGCGTCAGCGTGCCGAAGCCCGGGATGCTCTGGCCGATGAGCGACGGCAGGCCGTTATTGTTCACAGCGCAGGCGCTGCCGAGGACGACGTCGCGATAGACATCGGCGTCGGTGAAGGCCGCCGGGTTCGCCGGATCGACCGCCGTGAAGTCTTTGATCTCCGTCTCCAGATAGGAGAGCGTCAGATTGATCCGCGTGTCATCCGTCGGCAGGAAGAGGAACTCGCCCTCCAGGCCGAAGATCTCCACATCCGCGTTGTCGTTGACCGCCGTGATGCCGACGAGGTTTGGCAGCTGGAAGCCGGAATAATCATAGTAGAACGCGGCGAGGTTTGCCCGCAGGGAGCCGGAGAGGCCGACGAGTTTCGCGCCGACTTCGTAAGCGAGGACGGTTTCGTCGTCGAAGGTCGCATTGCCGCCCAGGCTGCCGCCGGTGGACGGGTTCACGCCGCCCGGACGGAAGCCGCGCGAGAATGACGCATAGTAGTTCTGATTGTCCGTGGCCTGCCATTGAAGCACGGCGCGACCGGTCACGGCGTCGAAATCAAGTTCGATATCGTCATACGGAGCACCGGTCTCCAGCGACGCGATCAACGCTTCCTGTGAGGTCGGCACCGGGACGACCGCCGGGATCGGCGTGACCGGGGCGCCGGCCGAGAGCGCCAGGAAGTTCTGGAAGCTCGCGACGAAGGCGTTGCGTTCGGACGTGCTGACCGTGTCTTCATTGTACCGCAGGCCGCCCGTGAACTTCAGCGAGGGGGTGATGTCCCAGTACATTTCGCCGAAGACGGAGAGCGATTCCAGCTTCGAATCGACCGCGTCGTTGTTGAAGGTCGGCGTGTAGAAGGAATATGGGCTCGTGGCGAAGACGGACGCCGGGTCGGGTGCGCCCGGAGCGAGTTGGCCGATAGAGCCGAGCGTCTGCGCCAGCAGCGTACCGCCGACGACGGCGAAGTAGTCCAGCGGATTGAAAGCGACGTTGAAGTCGGCGCCTTCCTCGGACTCGTCTTCAAGATAGTTGACGCCGAGGATGAAGTTCACCGGGCCGTCAAAGTCCGTCGAGACGATGCCTTCCACGGAGTAATAGGTGCTCTCGCCGATCGACTGCTCGACGCCGTAAATCCGATCGCCGGTCTGAATGATGTCGCCGGAGATGACGCCCGATTCCGAAAGACCTGACGTCGGCAGTCCGCCCGCATAAAATCCGGCGAGCCCGAGCTGCGTTGACACAGGAACGCTGCCTGCCGGCAGAACGCCGAAGCTTTCGTAGATGGCCATGATGTTCGGGAGGGCGCTGAAGTTCGGCAGCGTGACCTGTGCGTTCACGGAGGAGTCCGTGTCGCGGATGGAGTCGACCGAAGTGTCGCCATAGCCGGCGTTGAACTTAATCGACCAGTTGTCGAAGTCGTGCGCGACATTGAGGCTCGCGAAGAACTCGTCCGCATAGTACTCCGGATCGAAATCTTCGGAGACTTTCCGAAGGTCGGTCGGTTGCGAGATGCCCTGCAGACCGGCGAGATCCGCGCCTGCCGGCAGCAGGCCGTGCGCCGCCCAGGCGTCGCCGATAGCGGTCGCGAGCGCGGCGGCCGTGCCCGCCGGCGCACCGCCGGCTTCCAGGCCGGCGCCGACGGTGGCGCCGAGCTGCGTGCCGAGGGCGCGGAATGTCGCGTCCGACGCGATGGACGCGATCGTGCCAGAGGTCGCCGGAATGTCGAACCCGAGGGAAGTCGGCTGACCGGGCTGGCCGATCAGGCCGGTGGCGCAACCCAGAATGATGTCCGCGTTACAGCGACGTTTCTGGAAACTGGTGCGGTTGTCGTCTTCTTCAAAATAGCTCGCGGTCAGATCGACCGTGGTCCGGTCCGACGGGAACCAGCGCAGGGAGCCGCGGAAGCTGTAAAGATCGCGATCGTCGATATCGTTCCCGGTGAAGACGTTCTCAGTGTAACCTTCGCGCTGGATCGCCGTACCGGCGAAACGGACGGCGAGGGAGTCGCCGAGCGGGATGTTCAGCGAGCCGGTGATCTTCACGGCGTCAAAATTGCCGTACTCCGCTTCAAGGGCGGCGGAGACTTCGTCCGTGGACGCTTTGTTCGTGATGATATTGACGACACCGCCCGTGGCGTTGCGGCCGAACAGGGTGCCTTGCGGCCCCCGCAGAACTTCAATGCGCTCGACGTCGTAAAACTCGGTTTCAAACAGGCGCGAATTCAGCTGTGCGACGTCGTTCTGGTGAATTGAAACGTTTGCGGAGGATGTGGATGCAACCGCGAGATTGGTGACGCCGCGAATGGCGAGCGTGGAGTTCGTGAACTGGGATTTGGAGAACGAGACGTTCGGCGTGAAGAGCTGGACGTCGGAGAAGCCTTCGACCTGCTTGGCGGCGAGATCGTCGCCGGTGAGCGCGGTCACCGAAATCGGAACTTCCTGGAGGCTTTCCGACTGGCGCTGCGAGGTGACGACGATTTCGTCAACAGTCTGTGCGACTGCGGTTCCGGCGACGAGCATGGCGGACGCTGCGGCGCCGCAAAATGCTGCGATGCGAAGGGTTTTGGAGGTCTGTTTCAACGGTCTTCTCCCTGACGGCGGATTGTGCGGCGGCTGCCGATTTTTTCAGCACACTACGCCCAGATATCCGCGAGCGTCTATTCGGTGTCCCCGGACGAAGGCCGATACGCGGCCCATTGTGACGGTTAAATCACAGCCCCGCGTCGACGGTTTCCGTCGCCTGAAGCGACGTGACTGTTCAGCGCGAAGCATCCGTATGCGCGCCGGCGATTTGAGCGTCGTATCGCCAGGCTTTGTTGAAATGACGAAGCCATGAGATGTCCCAAAACATCGTTAACATGCGGTCCCGGCGGCCTTGCCGACGTGCTCAAAGCGGCGCGCAGACATCGCCCTTCGCAGCAGCGGCCGCGGCGGCGTACAGTTCCGCAGTCGGGGCGAGGCGGCGAATAAGCACGACGCCTTTCGGGTGATCCACGGCGACGCGAAAAGCGCCTTCGTCGCGCGGCGCCTCGTCATTTTTGTAAGTGATTACAATGGAATTCGCCTCGCCCGAGCCGGTCTGAACCGACAGGGCCGCCACGTTGTCGGTCCGGGCGTCATAAACGGACATCGACGCATAGAGGGGCCAGCGCGCAGCTTGCACGAGGACCGGGCCATTGGACACGTCGAACAGACAGATCGAATAGGCGAGATCCGGTGAGGGGCGCACCACGGTCTGGGTTTGCGGCGTCATGCGGGGCGCCATCAAGAAAGCGTTCGTCGGGGACCCGTTCTCCTGCAGCGTCCGGATTGCTTTCGCCATGATCAGCGTCGGAAGCGCGTGGAGCGTCGCGACATGGCCAGCGAGGCCGGCGGCGAGAAAAATTCCCGCAAAGACCAGCGCCTTTCTCATCGCTCGCCTCCGGCGCAGCTCACGCGCTCGATCTTCGGCGGCTTCAGATGTTCCTCGGGCGCCGTGAGCAGGTCTTCGGCTGGTTCATAGAGGCGAAGCGTGAGGTCGAATTCGCCGGCGTTGCGGCTCGAAATCCAATCCAGACCGTCGTCCGGAGCGCGGGCGCTGATGATCACGGACCAGTTTTCGGCGTCGTCCACCGACGTCATGTCCACGCTCAACGCCGCGTCGTCGTTCAGGGGCAGTCGGCTGGCGGCGTCGTAGAGCGTGATCGACCACCAGCTCGCCGCCTGCCGGCCGCCTGAGAGGATATAGTCGCATCGTTCAATCAAAGAGCGGTCGTCATCATCGGTTGCTCGCGTGAAGTAGACGGCTTCCGACTTGGTCAGCGCGAGAAGGCCGTGTCTGGCGATGCGCGCGCGCACATAGGGGCTCGCGGATGCGTCGCCGATGGACCAGTCGGACGCCCATCCGTTGACCGATATGTCGAAATGGTCGGCCGGCCCGCCGCCGGGGCCGAGCCCGGACATCAGGAGGGCGGACGTTCCGCCAACGACCGCGCCGACGATGGCGAAGGCCAATGCGAAGAGCGCGGACTTCATGGCGAGAGCTTATCTGCTCGCGCCCCAGACCTCCAGATGCCCGCGTCGCTCGACAGGGCGGGATGTCTGCAGGGACATCAGGTCCGACAGGCCAGTATCCGAAAGCAGGGCGGTGATGGCCGGCTGCGCGCTTGCGCCCGCCTGTTCGACGGCGTCCTGCACGCGCTGCAGAAGCCAGAAGCGATAGGGCATGACGGTCGAGGCGATATCGACGCCGCGCCAGGCGAAACTCGCGGTTCCGATCATCCGTGCGCCCGGCTTTTCGAGACCGTTCGTTCCCGCTTCCAGGTCCGGACGATCGGCGAGCCAGGAATTGGCGAACGCGACATGCGCGCGAAGCTCGGGAAGATAGTCGTCACTGACGAAGCGCAGAAGCGCCAGGAGCGTTTCTGAGGCGGTTTGAGCGAACTCGGCGGAGGCGCCCGGGTGCTCCGGACTGGAATCTTCCGGCACGTTCATTCGCTCCGTCCACCGATAGACGGACGGGGCTTCGCGTTTCATCAGCGACGCCGGCGCGGGGTCGCGTCCGAGGTGGGCGAAGAGCGGGCCGAACAGGGCGTAATCGCCGATGCTCGGTCGGCCGCCCAGAAGATAGGGCGAGCCTTCAAGGTGGGTGTTCAGCAGCTGCAGGAATTCTCGGTACGAACGCTCGACCATCGCGACGGATGCGTCGCTGACGCCGAACGCCTCGGTCGCTTTGCGCATCCGTCCGCTGGCGAAGTCAAAGACGGCGTCTTTCTCCGCCCTCGACACCCCCGGCGCGAGACCGGCGCAGAAATCATCCTTGATGAACGCAATGTTCTCCGCGTCGAAGTTCCAGCGATAGTGCATCGCAGGACGCAAGAGACCTTCGCCGCCGAACAGTTCGAACACGTGCGCGATGACACGCATGACGGGAGTGTCCGGAACAATTGGAAATCGACCGTTCGACTGCGCTGCGAAATAATCCAGAATGTCGGTCCCGTCCTGTAGGACATCGCCATCGGGCGTCTCGACGACGGGAATGATCCATCGCCCGACCGTCGGAACCAGCCGTTCTCGAAACTCCGGTTCGCCTGCGGCGCGCTCAACGAACTCGATCCGGTGCTTTCGCAGATAGGCGCGAACCTTGGCGGTATAGAGCGAGCCGGGCGTGCCCCAGAGCGTGTACGGATTGTTCATTGAGGCGGTTCCTTCCGGTGTCCCAAGCCTGAGCGAGGCGTTTTGTTCCTTCTCGCCCGCAGGCTCGGGGTCATTTTTGCAGGTGATGAGGGTTGGAGAAAACTGTCGGGCGCAGTCCCGCGCGCGCAACGCACCGAGCCGCACGTCGATAAACGGCGAATTGCCAGTTTCGTAGGGGTGGAAATGACCAACCGCTACGCAAATTTTAGAGCGTGGCGCCAGTTTGAACTCCACCGCTGAAAAGCGGTTTTCAGCGACTGGATTCGGGTATGGTTTCGAGTGCGGCGGTTTGGATCTGAAGACCGAACGGCGCGTTAAAAACAAAACTACGGGAGGTCCGCCATGGGCGACGTCACGCATTTCATCGCCGGTCGGCGCATAGAGGGCCGGTCCGGCCGCTTCAGCGATATTTTTGATCCGAACACGGGTCGCGTCCAACGCCAGGTGGCGCTCGCGAGCGCGGAAGAAGTCGCCGAGGCTGTTCAGGTCGCGAAAAACGCCGGTCCCGCCTGGGCGGCGACGAACCCGCAGCGCCGTGCGCGCGTTCTGTTCGAATTCAAGCGCCTCGTTGAAGCCAATATGGACGAGCTTGCGGAGCTTCTCTCATCCGAGCACGGCAAGGTTATCGCTGACTCCAAAGGCGACATTCAGCGCGGTCTCGACGTGGTGGAGTTCGCTTGCGGCATTCCGCATCTTCTGAAAGGCGAGTACACGGATGGTGCAGGGCCGGGCATCGACGTTTACTCCATGCGCCAGCCGCTCGGCGTCTGCGCCGGCATCACGCCGTTCAACTTCCCGGCGATGATCCCGTGCTGGATGTTCTCCATCGCCATCGCCGCCGGCAATACGTTCGTCCTGAAGCCGTCCGAGCGCGATCCGTCCGTGCCGCTACGGCTCTGCGAACTCTTTATGGAAGCAGGCGCGCCGGAAGGTGTTCTCAATATGGTGAACGGCGACAAGGAAGCCGTCGACGCCATCCTGACGCACCCGGACGTCAAGGCCGTCAGCTTCGTCGGGTCCTCCGATATCGCTCAGTACGTCTACACGACGGGCGCCGAACACGGAAAACGCGTTCAGGCCATGGGCGGCGCGAAGAACCATGGCGTCATTCTGCCCGACGCCGATATGGATCAGGTCGTGAAAGACATCGTCGGCGCGGCTTATGGATCGGCCGGCGAGCGCTGCATGGCGCTGCCGGTCGCGGTGCCCGTCGGTCAGGATACGGCGGATGAGTTCGTCGAACGCATGCTGGAAGCCGTGAACGGTCTGCGTGTCGGCGTCTCCACGGATATGGATGCCCATTACGGGCCGGTGGTCACCGCCGCCCACCGTGAGCGGATCGAAAACTACATCGCCATGGGCGTCGAAGAGGGCGCGGAGCTGAAGCTCGATGGTCGCGACTTCCGGCTGCAGGGCCACGAGGAAGGCTTTTTCATCGGTCCGTCGCTTTTTGACCATGTGCGTCCGGAAATGCGTTCCTATCAGGAAGAGATCTTCGGTCCCGTTCTACAGGTCGTGCGCGCCGACACGCTGGAGGAAGCCGCGAAACTTCCCTCTGAACATCAGTACGGCAACGGCGTCGCGATCTTCACGCGCAACGGCGCAGCGGCGCGGGATTTCGCGCAGATGGTCAATGTCGGGATGGTCGGCGTCAACGTGCCTATCCCGGTGCCGGTGAGCTATCACACCTTCGGCGGCTGGAAGCGTTCCGCCTTCGGCGACGTCAACCAGCATGGTACCGAGGGCGTGCGGTTCTGGACCAAGGTCAAGACCGTCACCCAGCGCTGGCCGACCGGCGATATCGGCGATCAGGCCTTCGTCATCCCGACAATGGGGTGAACGGACGGTTTTCGGCGGGCTCAGCCGAGCCCGCCGAGAAGCGCGTATTTGATTTCGAGATACTCATCGATGCCGTAGCGCGAGCCTTCGCGACCGACGCCGGATTCCTTGACGCCGCCGAAGGGCGCGGACTCCGTTGAAATGATGCCCTCGTTTATCCCGACCATGCCGTACTCAAGGCTCTCCATGATGCGCCAGATGCGGGCCGCGTCGCGGGCGTAGAAATAGGCGGCGAGGCCGAAGGGCGTGTCGTTGGCGATGGCGACCGCTTCATCATCGTCCTTGAACCGAACGATCGGCGAGACGGGCCCGAAAATCTCTTCCCGGACGATGCGCATATCGGGCGTGACGCCGGTGACGAGGGTCGGCTGGTAGAAGTTCTCACCCGCCTCGTGTTTCGCGCCGCCGACGACGGTTTTCGCGCCCTGCGCGAGGGCGGCGTCCACCAGTTCGGCGACCTTCTCGACGCCCGCCGCATTGATGAGCGGGCCGATTTCAACGCCCGCTTCGGCGCCGTCGCCGACCTTGAGCGCGCTGATCCGTGCGGAGAACTTCTCTACGAATTCGTCGTGCACGCCGTCCTGAACCAGGAACCGGTTGGCGCAGACGCAGGTCTGCCCGGCGTTGCGGTACTTCGAAGCGAGGGCGCCTTCGATCGCCGCGTCCACATCGGCGTCGTCAAACACGATGAAAGGCGCGTTGCCGCCAAGTTCCATGCTGACACGCTTCACCGTCTCGGCGCTTTGGGCGATAAGGATTTTACCGACGCGCGTCGAGCCCGTGAACGACAGTTTACGGATGGTCGCATTGCGGCACATCGCCTGACCGACGCCGGCGGGGTCGGTCGTCGGCGCAACGCGGAAGATATCGTCCGGAACGCCGGCCTCGCGCGCGAGCGCCTCTAAAGCGAGCGCGGAAAGCGGCGTCGCTTCCGCCGGTTTCACGATCATCGGGCATCCCGCGGCGAGGGCGGGACCCGCCTTCCGGGTGATCATCGCAAGCGGAAAGTTCCACGGGGTGATCGCCGCCGTAACACCGACGGGCTGCTTGAGAACCAGAACGCGTTTGCCGGGCGCGTGCGTCGGCACGATGTCGCCGTAGGCGCGTTTTCCTTCCTCGGCGAACCATTCAAGGAACGACGCGGCGTAGGCGACTTCGCCTTTCGCCTCCGCAAGGGGCTTGCCGCATTCCGCCGTGGCGAGGGAGGCGAGGGCGTCCTGATGCGCCATCATCAGGTTTTTCCATTTGAGCAGAATTCCAGCGCGGTCTTTCGCCGTGCGGTTCGCCCAGGCCGGACGCGCGCGATCCGCGGCGGCGACAAGACCGTCAACTTCGCCGGGCGCGTAGTCCCGGACGCGTGCGATGATCGCGCCGCTCGCCGGATTGTCGACCGCAAGGCCGCCGTCTTCGATCAGATAGGGTGCGATCAGCGAGCGGGCTTCGGGCGACATGGGGCGGCTCCTGGGGTTTAGCGGTCGCGTTCGACCTAGGCTGCGGGGCGGGAGGCCGCAATGCGTAAGAACATTGCTCGCGTCGAGACCCCGCTGATAGCGTGAGGGAAAACGGACGAGGAGAACGCCATGTCCCGGGATGCGACGCGCTTTTTCATCGGCGGCGAATGGGTGGAGCCCATCGGCTCCGGTCGCAGGTCGATCATCAATCCGTCAACGGAGGAGCAGATCGGCGAAGTCGCGCTGGGCGACGAGCGTGATGTCGATCTCGCCGTCGAAGCGGCCGCGGCGGCGTTTCCGGCGTTCTCAAAATGGACCCGCGCGCAACGCCTCGATCTCCTGAACGCCGTTCTCGCGAAGTTCGGTGAGCGCATAAACGACATCGCTGAAGCGGTATCCCTCGAAATGGGCGCGCCGAGCGCGCTCGCGCAGGGGCTGCAGGCGCCGTCGGGACTTCTTCATTTCATGGAGACGCTGAAGGTGCTGGAGACATTTCCGTTTGAAGAGGAAATGGGCTCGACCATCGTGCGTCGTGAACCCGCAGGCGTTGCGGCCCTCATCACGCCGTGGAACTGGCCGGTCAATCAGATCACCGCGAAGGTCGCTCCAGCGCTTGCGGCGGGTTGCACCATGGTGCTGAAGCCGAGCGAACTGGCGCCGCTGAGCGCCAGCATTCTGACAGAGATATTCGAGGAGGCCGGCGTTCCAGCAGGCGTTTTCAATCTCGTTCACGGCGACGGGCCGGGCGTCGGCGCGCCGCTCACCGCGCATCCGAGCGTCGATCTGGTCTCCTTCACCGGCTCCACGCGGGCGGGCGTCGAGGTTGGCAAGAACGCGGCGGCGGGCATCAAGCGCGTGGCGCTGGAGCTCGGCGGGAAGTCCGCGAACATTCTCTTGCCGGACGTTGATTTCGCGAGCGCCGTTCCCGCAAGCGTGAAGGGCGTCGTCATGAACTCCGGCCAGTCCTGCAACGCCGCGACCCGACTTCTGGTTCCGGAGGACCGGTATGACGAGGTCGCCGCCCTTGCGGCGCAAACCGCAGCGGCGGTCACGACCGGCCCGTCGGAATCAGGCGCTGAAATCGGCCCGGTCGCAAACGCCGGGCAATATGCGAAAGTGCGCCGACTGATTGATCTTGGCGTTGAGGAAGGCGCGGAATTGCTCGCGGGCGGTTCGGACCGACCGGAAGGTCTTGATAAGGGCTATTTCGTGAAGCCGACCATTTTCGGTCGCGTCACGCGCGACATGACCATCGCGCGGGAAGAGATTTTCGGGCCGGTCATCTCCATCATGACCTATGAGAGCGTCGACGAGGCGGTCGAGATCGCGAATGACAGCGAGTACGGACTTTCCGGCGCCGTCAGCGGCGCGGACAAGGCGCAGACGTTGGAGGTCGCAAGCCGACTGCGGACGGGCAACGTACACGTCAACGGCGCCGGCCCGGATTTCGCCGCGCCCTTCGGCGGCTACAAGAAATCCGGCGTCGGGCGTGAATGGGGGCGCTTCGGCCTCGAGGAGTTTCTGGAGACCAAAGCCGTCTTCGGCGCCGGTGGCTGAACGCCTACTCCGCCGCCTGATCGCGGCGGGGCAGCACCCAGTTCGGCCGCGGAAAATGGCAGGTGTACCCGTTCGGGTAGCGCTCCAGATAATCCTGATGAAACGCTTCGGCCTCCCAGAACGGGCCCGCTTGCGTCACCTCGGTGACGACTGCGCCCGGCCATAGACCCGAGGCGTCGACATCCGCGATCGCGTCGAGGGCCTCGGCTTTTTCTTCCTCAGAGCTGTAGAAGATCGCTGAGCGATATTGCGAGCCGATATCGTTGCCCTGGCGATCTTTCGTCGTCGGGTCGTGGATCTGGAAGAACAGCTCCAACAGGCGGCGATAGCTGATGCGCTCGGGATCGTAAGAGATCTCGATCGCCTCCGCGTGCCCGGTGCGTCCGGTTTTGACCTGCTCGTATGTTGGGTTGTCGGTGGATCCCCCCGCATAACCGACGCGGGTCGCGACCACGCCTTGCTCACGCCGGATCAGGTCCTGCATTCCCCAAAAACACCCGCCGGCGAACACCGCCGTCTTCGTCTCCGCCATGTCGCGCTCCGTTCTCTCAACGCGGCTCGTCCGCGAGGCGGAGATATAGCCGCTCCGCGGGTTTGGGAGGAGGGGGCGATGTCGCTCGCGTCGATGTGAATAATTTTAGTTGACGAAACTTTTCGCCTCTATTATTTAGACCACGAAAGGTTACAGGCGAAACGGAAATGGCGACGCGCGTGCTTGAAACCCCGCAAGAGCAATTCAACGCTCAAACGGGCGAGGAGGCGGATCAGGTGCTGATCGTCCTGCGACAGATCATTCACGCGATTGACGTGCAGTCGAAGAAACTGGCGAAGGAAACGGGGCTTTCGACGCCGCAACTGGTGGTCCTGAAAGCCGTTGAGGACCTGGGAGAAGTAACGACGAAAGCGGTGTCCGACGAAGTGAGCCTCTCTCAACCGACGGTGACGGCGATCCTCGACCGGTTGGAGAAGCAAGGCCTCGTCGAGCGCCATCGCAGCACGAAGGACCGTCGAATCGTTCATCCGAAACTGACCGACGCGGGCCGCGACATGCTGACGAAAGCGCCGCCGCTTCTGCAGGAGACCTTTGTCGGCGCCTTTTCCGGGCTGCCGAAAAAGCGGCGGAAGGAAATCCTCGCCGCGCTGAACGACGTCGCCCGAATGATGCGTGCGGATGATTTCGACGCATCGCCGGTGCTGACAATCTCGTCGCCGAAGTCGTCCGCTTAAGCGGGCCCGGCGACTTCATCGCGGCCGCTGCGGCCGTAGACGTGTCGTTCGCCGTCGGACGTTGGTTCGACAAAGCGCGAGCGGGGCGCAGGAACACGGAGGAGTTGATGAGCAGCGCTCTCGACGCCAAAGCGAAAACCCTGCCCCAGAATACCGCGGTTTCCGAAGAGGATCGCGCTAACATCGCCCGTATGCTGGGGAAGGCCTTGGCCAGCACCTATGTGCTGTACCACAAGACGCACGGCTATCACTGGAACGTGGCCGGCCCGTTGTTCTACAGCGTGCACAAGCTGACCGATGATCAGTATGTCGATCTCGCAGAAGCGGTCGACGACCTCGCCGAGCGCGTCCGCGCCCTCGGCATGCCGGCGCCGATGGGGCTTTCCGGCTACGTGAAGCACAGCGTCATCGATGATGTGGAGCAGTTTCCTGAAGCTGGAGACATGATCCGTGAACTGGCGCAGGACCATCTCAAGCTTGCCGATCTGATGCGCCCGATGGCGAAGGAAGCTGAAGAAGTCGGCGATGTTTTTACCGCCGACATGATGATCGCCCGCATTGGCGTCCATGAAGAAGCCGCTTGGATGTTGAACGCGATCATCGCGGATTGAACTTGTTCATCTAAAACGAAAGGAGGCGCTCCATGACGGACGACGCTCCGAAACTGAGTAAAGTGTCGGCTCGCCAGGCCGACGAACGCAAAGAAACAAAGACGATCCTGTACGTCTCGTTCACCGCCGCCGCAGCAGCGCTGGGTATTGCGGCGATCGTTTTCGCCGGCTCGTAAGAGCGGGCGATGCGGGCGGCGCGGAGCGCTTCGGCGCTTCGCCGACCGTTTCGCCTCGGGCGCGTTTCGCGCCGACCCGCACTCTGATTAAGGACAACGACATGGTGGACTCCAAGGCTGTCAAAGAGGAAATAAACCTTCGTGCGCCCGTTCCCGAGGACGGGGCGGCGATTTTCGACCTCGTCGCGGCGTGCCCGCCGCTTGATCAGAACTCTATGTACTGCAATCTTCTGCAGGCGACGGATTTCTCTGATACGTCCGTTGTCGCTGAGATGGATGGCGCGGTAGTCGGATGGATTTCCGGGTACGCTCCGCCCCGTGAGCCGGACACGCTCTTCGTTTGGCAGGTCGCTGTTTCGGAAAAAGCGCGCGGTCGCGGCCTTGGCAAGCGAATGCTCATGCACCTAGCTGAACGCACGGGCGCTACATCGCTGAAAACAACAATTACGGATGATAATGAGGCGTCATGGGCGCTGTTCCGCGGCTTTGCGAAAGCGCGAGGCGCCGAGTTGACCTTCATTCCCTGGTTCCGTCGCGAGCCGCACTTCGGCGGCCGTCACGCGACGGAAAACCTTCTCACCATCGGCCCGCTTCAACGCCGCGCCGCAGCCTGAACGAACGAAAATCTCCCAAGGAGGAACGACCATGAGCATCACAAATCTTTTCGAGCGCCATGAGCCGGCCGGCGATATTATGGAAACGGACGTTTTCGAGCGTCGCGAATCCGAGGTGCGGAGCTACAGTCGCAATTTCCCGAAAGTCTTCGACCGCGCCTACGGCGCGTTCCTGTTCGATGCGGAGGGCGAGACCTATCTCGATTTCCTCGCCGGTTGCTCGACGCTCAACTACGGCCACAACCACCCGGTGCTGAAGGAAGCGCTCCTCGCTTACATCGCCGATGACGGCGTCGCGCACGGCCTCGATATGTTCACGCGCGCCAAGTCCGAATTTCTGCGTACGTTTGAAGAGCTGATCCTGAAGCCGCGCGCTCTCGACTACCAGGTGATGTTCACCGGTCCGACCGGCGCGAACGCGGTGGAATCCGCGCTGAAACTCGCCCGCAAAGTGACGGGCCGCCAGAACATCATCGCCTTCACGAACGGCTTCCACGGCATGACCATGGGCGCGCTCTCGTGCACCGGCAACGCCGGCAAACGCGCGGGCGCCGGCGCGCCGCTCTCGGGCGTCACGCACATGCCCTATGATGGGTACATGGATGGTCTCGACAGCGCCGAGTATCTCAGCGCCATGCTCGATAATCCGTCGAGCGGCGTTGACGCGCCGGCCGCGATCATCGTCGAAGCGGTTCAAGGCGAAGGCGGCCTTAACGCGGCGTCGTTCGCGTGGCTGAAGAAAATCTCCGAAATCGCCAAAAAACACGGAGCGCTCTTCATCCTCGACGATATTCAGGCGGGCGTCGGTCGGACAGGCAAGTTCTTCAGCTTTGAAGATGCGGGGTTCACACCGGACATCGTCACGCTGGCGAAATCGATTTCCGGCTACGGACTGCCTATGGCGCTCTGCCTATTCAAGCCGGAGCTCGATATCTGGAAGCCGGGCGAGCACAACGGCACTTTCCGCGGCAACAACCACGCCTTCGTGACGGCGACGGCCGCGCTCAAAACGTTCTGGGCGGATGACGCGTTCGAGGCATCCGTCGCCGCGAAGTCCGCGATTCTGAAGGATCGCCTTGAGGCGATGGCGGAGCGTTTCAGCGGCATCGGCGCGCGCGTCAAAGGCCGCGGCATGATGATGGGCCTCGATGTCGGCTCCGGCGATATTTCGGATATCGCCACCAGCCGCGCCTTTGAAAACAACCTCGTGATCGAAACCAGCGGCGCGCACGACGAAGTCGTCAAAGTGCTCTGCCCGCTCACCATCGACGAAACCGATCTGACGCGCGGCCTCGACATCATGGAAGAGGCGATCGCCCACGCGGTGAAACAGTCCGTGAAAAGCGCCGCGTAATCGAAAGGCAGAAACACATGATTGTTCGCGACTACGACACCGCCAAACGTTCTGATCGTTCCGTTTCCGCGGAAGGCTGGACCAGCGTCCGTATGCTCCTCGCCGGCGACAAGATGGGCTTCTCGTTCCACATTACGACCATCCACAAGGGCGCCGAGCTGGAGATGCACTACAAGAACCATCTTGAATCGGTGTACTGCGTATCAGGTTCCGGCTCCATCGAAGACCTGGAAACGGGCGTCACGCACCGCATCGAGCCCGGCGTGATGTACGCTCTCGACCAGAACGACAAACACATCCTTCGCGCGACCGAAGAAATGACCATGGCGTGCGTCTTCAATCCGCCGGTCGTCGGCGACGAGGTGCACGGCGCTGATGGCGCGTATCCGGCTCCAAAAGACGCCGCATAAAGGGAGGTGTCGTGACCCACACTGTTGAAAAAATTGGCGGCACGTCGATGTCGAAAACTGAGGACGTTCTGAAAAACGTCCTCATCGGCGACCGCGAGGGCGCAGCGCTCTATAACCGGATGTTCGTCGTGTCCGCCTATGGCGGCATGACGAACAAGCTTCTTGAGCACAAAAAGACCGGCGAACCCGGCGTGTTCGCCCTGTTCGCGGGGGCCGAAAGCCAATGGGCGTGGAGCGACGCGATCTCGTCGGTCGGCGCTGAGATGCAGCGGCTGAATGGCGAGATTTTCGAGGACACGCAGAGCCGCGAGGCCGCTGACGCTTTCGTTCGTGAGCGAATTGAAGGCGTGCGAAGCTGTCTGATCGATCTGCATCGGCTCTGCTCCTATGGGCATTTCCGCCTTGATGAGCACCTGCTCACCGTGCGTGAGATGTTGTCCGCGCTTGGCGAAGCGCACAGCGCGTACAACACGGTGCTGTTGCTTCAGAGCCGTGGCGTGAACGCGCGTTTCATCGATCTTTCCGGCTGGCGGGACGAGTCGAGCCCGTCGCTCGATGAGAGAATAACGCGAGCGATGGAGACAATTGATCTTTCATCGGAACTCCCGATCGTCACCGGTTATGCGCATTGCCGGGACGGCCTGATGGGTCAGTTTGACCGTGGATACTCTGAAGTGACGTTTTCGCGTCTCGCGGTGCTGACGGGCGCCCGGGAAGCGATCATCCACAAAGAGTTCCACCTCTCCAGCGCCGACCCGCGTCTTGTGGGCGAAGGCCGTGTTCGAACGATCGGTTGGACGAACTACGACGTCGCTGACCAGCTTTCGAACATGGGGATGGAGGCGATCC
Source organism: uncultured Caulobacterales bacterium (assembly GCA_964342855.1). Classification (GTDB taxonomy): domain Bacteria; phylum Pseudomonadota; class Alphaproteobacteria; order Caulobacterales; family Parvularculaceae; genus JBCBJX01. Next base: position 86,093 of record CAYFIB010000001.1, on the reverse strand, counting down.
ACCCCTCAGCGGCCAAGGGTTTGCGTCAGGCCGGGATTCCGCTGCGGATCAAGAACACCTTTGAGCCGGACCATGACGGAACGGTTATCGACGGTGACTATGTTTCGGAAACGCCGCGCGTTGAGATCATCACGGGTCTTCCTTCCGTATTCGCCCTGCAGGTGTTTGAACAGGATATGACGGGGAAGAAGGGATACGATGCAAAAATCCTCGAAGTCCTGACACGCCATAAGGTGAGGATCGTCACCAAAACGTCGAACGCGAACACGATTGTTCACTATCTCGATGCGCCATCGAAGAGAATGAAACGCGTGGTTCGCGATATCGAGGAAGCTTACCCTTCCGCTGAGATCACGACACGGAAAGTCTCCATCGTGTCGGCCATCGGGTCAGACCTCGGCGTTTCGGGGCTTGCCTTGACGGCGCTGAAAGCGCTTGATGCGGTCGGCGTTGAGCCTCTGGCTCATCAGAATACGCCGCGCAAAGTCGACGCCATGTTCATGCTCGATGTTGATGACTACGACGAGGCCGTGCGCGCGCTTCATGGGGCGTTGGTCGAGCCTGACGGCGCTGTTATCGTCGCGCCAGAACAAAAAGCCGCGGCGTAAACGGGGAGCTGACGGAGTGGTGCGTCATTCCATCTTGAAGGCCGCGATTTTCGCGGCCTTCATTATAATATTCAACGCAAGCAGCCTGGCGCAGGATGCTCCGGAGCCAGCTGATGCCGAAGCGGTGGAGGCGGAAGCGCCGCTTGATCCGCCGGTCGGCGTGGATGCGCCGATCGCTGATCTTGAGCAGCCGCTTTATTCGCCGTTCACGGCGCGTTTTCTGCTCGATGAGCAGCTGAAGATGCGCACCGAGCTGGAGCGCCTTCGCGCGGAACTGATCGAGCGTCAAACCCAGCGCGAATATCAGGTTGCGGAGAACGCGACAGCTTACGCGCAACGGGCCGTCGAGTATTTTTTCTATATTATCATCGCCGTGACGACTTTGCTTGTCTTTCTCGGTTGGTCGTCGCTGCGCGATGTGAAGTCGCGCATCAACGAGATCGCCGAGGCCCGGGTCGGCGAGCTTGTGCAGGGGTACTCGGAGCGGCTGGACCAAATCGAGGGCGAGCTCAAAAAGAAATCGGCCAAGCTGAGAGAAGCGCAGAAAGAAATTGACCTCACCAACGAGGTTCATTCGCTCTGGCTTCGGGCTTCGCAGGAGACGACGCCGGCCGCAAAAATCGCAGTATACGATGAAATAATGCGATTGCGCCCCGATGATGTGGAGGCGATGACGTACAAAGCGGATGCCGCGCTGGCGTTGAACGAACCTCAGTGGGCGCTCAGTCTGTGTAATCGCGCCTTGGACAAAGAGCCGGATAACGCTCACGCTTTCTACCAGAGGGCCTGTTCGTTTGCGGCGACGGGTTTCGTAGAAGAGGCGATGGATGATCTGCGTAGCGCGATTTCAAGATCTGAATCCTTGAGGATCGAAGCGAGAAACGATGACGCGCTCGATGCTCTGAAAGATGACGCTGAATTTCTGGAGCTGACGGACATCAGCCTGCCAACGGCGGATGAAGGGGGGCGCACCACATGATCGCCATCAGTTTTCTTTTCTTTCTCGCGCTGTTTCTCGGCGTGGGCCTCGCCTCGGCGTTTCAGGCGAAGAAGGACCGTAAGGACTATTATCTCGCCGGGCGGACGGTATCGCCGTGGCTCGCTTCGCTTTCGGCGGTGGCGACGAACAATTCCGGCTACATGTTCATCGGCGTCATCGGGTATACGTACACGGCCGGGTTCGCTGCGATCTGGCTGATGGCGGGGTGGCTTCTGGGGGATTTCCTTGCTTCCCTCTGGATTCACCGGCGTCTTCATTCCGCGACCGTCGACACCAACGAAGCATCGTACGCGTCGGTTCTGGCGCGTTGGACCGGACGCGAGTTCGCCGTCTGGCGTCGGATCGCCGCGACGGTGATGATTATCTTTCTCGGTTCCTACGCCGCCGCGCAGATCGCGGCGGGCGGCAAGGCCCTTCAGGGCGTGCTCGACTGGAACGCCAACCTGGGCGCGGTGATCGTTTCACTGATGATCCTCGCTTACTCCATCGCCGGGGGCATTCGCGCCTCGATCTGGACGGACGCCGTGCAGTCGATCGTGATGATGGCCGCGATGACGCTCCTCTTCATCGTCGGGCTGCAGGGGCAGGGCGGTTGGTCCGGCGCGGTCGCGCAGTTCCGCGAAATCGACGGCTATTTCGACGTCATCCCGCCGACCATGTTGGTTCCGGGCCTCGCGGGCGTTGCGCTCTTCGTCGTTGGCTGGATGGCGGCGGGCGCGGCCGTCATCGGGCAACCGCATATCATGGTGCGGTTCATGGCGTTGAAAGATACCGGTCAGATGATCCGGGTACGCCTCTGGTACTACGCCTATTTCACGATCTTCTACAGTCTGGCGACCGGCGTCGGCCTGCTGGCGCGCCTCTATCTGCCGGACCTTGCAAGCCTTGATCCGGAGCTGGCGCTCCCGACCATGGCCCGGGAGTTGCTGCCCGGCGTTTTCGTCGGGATGATCCTCGCGGGGGTTTTCGCGGCGACCATGTCGACGGCGGACAGTCTGGTGCTCAGTTGCTCAGCGGCGTTGACGCACGACTACGCGCCGGACCGTCTGGAGAAGCCATGGATGATGAAAACGGCGACCGCGGCGGTGACGATGTTCGCGCTCGCCATCGCCCTCATCGGCCCGAAAAGCGTGTTCGATCTCGTGATCCTGTCATGGTCGATTCTCGGCGTGGCGTTCGGCCCGCTGATGATCGCCTATGTCGCAGGAAAGCGGCCGTCCGAAGCGCGGGCGATCATCGCTCTCGTCATCGGCGTTGGCGTCGCGCTCTATTGGCGCCATATCGGCTTCGCTGGCGCGGTCTTTGAAGGGCTGCCCGGCGCGCTCGCCGGTCTCGCCGTGCTCTTCGCGCCAGGCGTTGGCGCGTCGAATACGGACGCGATCAGCGAGGATTGAGGCCGGTGGTTTCAGGCAACCCGAAGGCGAGGTTGAGGTTCTGCACCGCCTGGCTGGCGGCGCCCTTCAGAAGGTTGTCGAGCGCGGCGGTCGCAACGAAGCGGCCGTCTTTGTCCGCTGAAACTGCGCCGACTATGCAGTCGTGTCGGTCGGCTGCGGCGGCAGGCTCGGCGGCGTCCTTCTGCAGAATGACGAATGGTTCCGCCGCATACGCGGCTTCAAACCGTTCCTCGACGGTATTCGCGATCGACGGGTCGATCATCGCGGACGCGACGACCGTCAATCCCCGGAAGAACGGCGCGACGCTCGGGTGAAAGCGGATGTCGAGGTTAACGCCGCGGGCGATCTCGCTTTCGTGCGCGTGGCCGGAAAGCGCGTAGGGCTGAATATTGTCCCGCACGGCGTCCGGATCGTTTTTGCGCGACGGCGTCGTGCCGGCGCCCGACCAGCCGGAGACGCCGAACACGGTCGCCGGACCGCGAACCGCATCGCGCACGGGCGCGAGCGCCAATTGCGCCGCCGTCGCGTAGCAGCCGGGGTTGGCGATACGTCGGGCGTTCCGGATCGTCTCGCGGTTCAGTTCCGGCAGGCCATAGACCCAGTCCGCCGCCGCGCGATGATCGCCGCTGAGGTCCACAAGGCGCGTATCCGGCGCTTCGTCGTTGATCGCTGTGACAAACGGCGCGCTCAACCCGTTCGGCAGCCCAAGGACGATCGCATCGACCTTGCGCGCGCCGACATCGCCCGCTTCCAGCGCTTCGAACTCCAGATCGCCGTCAAACGAAGGCGATAGTCCGCTGACGGGCTTACCCGCCAGCTCGCGCGAGGACGCGTATGCAAGCGACAGCTCGGGGTGCGCGTTGATGAGGTCGATGAGTTCGCGGCCGACATATCCGCGGGCGCCGACAAGGCCGATGGAAATGCTCATTGGTCGGCCTCGATGAAACTCGAGGGCAGGGAGGCGATCTGATCGATGATCGGCCGCGCGTCCGCGAGGTCCGCGGGCCCCGCCCAGAACACGATCCACGGCGACTTGCGGACAAAGCCGCTCGCGCGCTCGAAATAAAATGCGTTGAACGGATTGTTTTCGCGAGATCGCCAGTAGAGGAGCGGTTCATCGTCCGTCAGCATGCGCCAGAGCGTATGGCTGAGGCCGGCGCCGCGGGCGTCGCGGGAGATCGCGAACTTGTCGAGATAGGCCGCCTCGCCCAAGGGGCTGGTGATCGCCGCGGCGCGATAGGCTTCGGCGACATACGCCCGTTTCAGATCGACGTCCTCAATAGCCTCCGGCTTCAGAGCGCGCCCGAACGCCGACTCCACGAGCGCCGAGAGACGCTCAATGTCCAGCTCCGCGCGATCGGTAATCGTCCGCACCCGTTCGCCGCGGCGGACCAGCGTGCCCTGACCGCCGTGGGTGAAGAGCTCGCGCACGAGGCCGTCAGGCGAGGTGATGGAGACCGACGATGAGGCCGGCAGTGGCTCCAGCAGTTTATCGATCTCTTCCAGCTTCAGCTTCATGCCGGAGTGCAGGGCGCCGGTTTTCGCCAGAGCATCCAATTCCGCATCGAGGTTGATGGACGAAATAATGCGTCCGTGCTCGTCCAGAAGGCCGCCGACGCCGGTGACGAAGACGATCTTCAGAGGGCGAAGCTCATGGCAGAGCGCACGCGCCACCGCATCCGCATTGACGTTCACAAGCCGCCCGTCCGCCGTCGCGCCGATGCAGCTGAGAAGCGGAATGGCGCCGGAAGCCGCGGTCTTTTCGATCAGGTTGAGATCGACGCTGATGGGCTCGCCGACCCGGCCAAGGCGGTCTTCGTCCAGCATGCGTGCCTCGACGACGCTCGGCGGCATGGTCGCCGCCGACCCGCCATGAGCGCGGATCGCGGCGGCGAAGTCCGCGCCGACATCGCGCGCGACGCGGTCGACGACGCGCAGAACGTCCGGCGTCGTCACGCGCAACCCGTCCGCTTTTCCTGCGTCGACGCCGGCTTCGGTGATCGCGGCGTCCAGCTGCGGCCCGGCGCCGTGCACGACGATGGGCGTCAGGCCGACCGTGTGCAGAAGAGAGAGCGATGCCGCGAGAGTATCGAGCGAGTCGGAAAGAACCGCGCCGCCGACCTTGATGACGGCGAAGGCCGCGCGGTCCGTCGCGCCGAAGCGGTCGAGATAGGCGCGGATTTCCTTGCCGTCCTGGATCTGGCTGAGGAGCCCCGTCAGCGCGGTGCGAAGCGTCGGTTCAGGCATCGGTCAGTATCCGGTGAAAGGCGTCGTAGGCAGTTGTGAGGTCTTCATACGAAACCCACTCATCGGCGGAATGCGCTTGCGCGATGTCGCCCGGCCCTAAGATGAGCGCGGGAACGCCGGCCGCGGCGAAGAGGGAGGCTTCCGTCCAGAAATCGACCGGGGCCGCGGTCGCGAGACTTTTCGTCCGCGTCCAGTTCTCCAGCGATGCCTGCCGAGCGGCGGCGTCGGCGCTCTCAGGCAGGGCGGGGCCTTTGAAGCGCGGTTTGACGCCGACCAGCTGATCGCCGCCGAGCGCGATCATCCGGTCGACGATCGGCTCCGGCGCGGCGCCCGCCGGCGCGCGCATGCCGAACAGAACCGTACAGTCCGCTGCGATCATATTCGGCTTCACGCCGCCCTCGATGCGACCGAAATTGAGGCGTGCGTTCCGCGTCTCGGGAAGCTCAAGACACGCGGCGATCCATGTCGCGGCGGCGTGTACGGCGGAACGGCCGCCCTGTGAAGCGTGGCCGGAAACGCCGGTGAACGTCGCTTCCGCGGAGAAAATGCCTCTGTGACCGGGAACCGCGCGCGCGCCGGTCGGTTCGCACACGATGGCGCGCTCGTAGTCGAAGCCTTCCTTGAGGAAGCCGCGAACGGCGGCGCTGTTTCCGGCTTCCTCGTCCGTCGAAAACAGGAATGCAGCCGGCGCGTCGGTTCTCTGGGCGAGCGCGATCAGGCAGGCCGCCGCGCCTTTGATGTCGCACGCGCCGAGACCGATCGCGCGATCCGATTCGAACGCGAGCTTGAACGGATCGCTCGTCCAGCCCGGCGCGACCGGTACCGTATCAAGGTGTACGTTGAAGAGCGTGTCGGTCTTTCCGCGCACGGCGTGAAAGGCGAGGCACCCGTCGCCGTAGTCGAATGTCGTGCAGTCAAACCCCGGCAGATGGCTGCGAAGTTCGGAGAACAGCGGGGCATCGACGCCGATTTTACGCGGCGGATTGCGCGTGTCCGTCGCGACCAGCCACGAGAGCTCTTTCAGGACGGCGTCAAGCGGCGTCACGATCCGCTCTTTCCGGCGATCGCCCAGAGCGCGGCTGACTGACCAGCAAGTTTGATGAAGCCTTCAGCCTCTTCCGCCGTCCAGTCCGCAGCTTGAGCATAGGTTGCGCCAGGGCGCTGAAGGACGTTGTCGGAACGAACCTCGACCGCGTCCACGACACCGCCGGAAGTTTCCAGAACGACCTCGCCGGTGACGCGCTCCTGCGTCGACATGATGAAGTCTTCCAGTTGCTCCCGAAGCGGATCGAAATAGCCGCCATCATAGGCGAGGTCCGCCCATTTGCGTGCGGCGACGGGTTTGAAATCGTTCTGCGCCGCCGTGAACACGGCGTGCTCCAGCGCCCGGTGGGCGGCTTCCAGCGCGATGAGGCCCGGCGCTTCGAAAACGATGCGACCTTTGAGGCCGACCGTCGTGTCGCCCGTATACGTTCCGTAACCGACGCCATAAGCGCCGAAGGCGGCGTTGAGTTCGGCGAGGATCTCCGCACCCGTCGCGCCGCCGTCGAGTTCGACGGCGCGGCCTTTTTCAAAACGCACGGTGCGGCGGTGCGGTTCGGACGGCCACTCTGCGCGGGCGCGCGTGAGCGAGCGGGCGCCGTCGCCCGGGCGTTCCCATTTGTCGATCTCGCCGCCGGAAAAGGTCGCGCCCAGAAGGTTCTGGTTGATGGTGTAGGACTTCTGCTTGGCGGGCACGGAGAAACCATGCTGCTCCAGATATTTCTGCTCGTAGGCGCGCACGTTTCCGGCGTTCCGCGGAACGGCGCGGATCGGCGCGACGATGCGTTGCGCGCCGAGAGCCCGAAGCGAGCGGTCGAAGCGCACCTGATCGTTGCCCATGCCGGTGCAGCCGTGGCCGACGACCTCTGCGCCGATCTCGCGCATCATCTCGACACCGATCTTCACGATAAGATAACGATCCGAGCAGAGGAGGGGGTAACGCCCCTGACGCCACTCGCCGCCGGCGACAAGGGGCGTCACGATCTCCTCCCACAGACGATCGGAAGCGTCGATGGAGCGGTGGGTCGTCGCGCCCAGCTCCAGCGCGCGGGCTTCGACGGCCTCGGCGGAGGCTTCCGCCGCGCCGGGCCCGGCGGTGTCGACGTAATAGGTGTGGACGTTGAAGCCCTGTTCCTTCAGCCAGACGACGCAATAGCTGGTGTCGAGGCCGCCGGAAAAGGCGAGGACGATGTCGGTCGCGGACATTTGGCGGGGCTCCTTCAAAGCTCGGCGGCGAGGCGCTTCAGGATCGCTTTTTGCACATGCAGGCGATTTTCCGCTTCCTCGATGATCATGGAATAGGGCGCATCGGCGACGGCGTCGGTCGCTTTCACATTGCGGCGCATGGGCAGGCAATGGCTGAAAAGGCCGCCATCGGTCAGCGCCATCTTCTGCTCATCGACAATGAAATGTTTGTGCGCGTCGCGAATGGGTTTTTCCGCCTCCCAGTTTCCGAAATAGGGAAGGGCGCCCCAGCTCTTGGCGTAGACGACGTCGGCGCCTTTGTAGGCGCTTTCGATGTCGTGGGAGACGGTGATCGCGCGTCCCTGCGCTTCGGCGTCGGCTTTCGCGCGCGACATGAACTTCTCGTCCAGCACATAGTCCGGCGTCGGGCAGAGGAGCGTCACCTCCATGCCGAATTTCGCCGCGATCAGCAGCGCGGAGTTGGCGACGGCAGTGTTCAGCGGCTTCGGATGATAAGTCCAGGTGAGGACGAATTTCTTGCCGTCCGGCGCGCCGATGCGGTCTTCGATCGCGCGCATCAGGGCGAGTTCCTGACAGGGGTGGACGATCGTTTCCATATTGACGACCGGCACGCTTGCGTGCTCGGCGAAGGCCTTGACGACAAGGTCCTGCCGGTCGATCGACCAGTCGATGAATTTCGGGAACGCCCGGACACAGATGAAGTCGCAATAGCGCGAGAGCACCCGCGCCGCTTCCGAGACATGCTCTTCCGCATCGCCGTCCATGATCGCGCCCGGCGTCGTCTCCAGAGGCCATGTGCCGGCGGCGTCCAGCACGATCGCATCGCCGCCGAGGTCGAGCATGGCGATCTGGAAGGACGAACGCGTGCGCAGGGACGGGTTGAAGAAGACGAGCGCCGCCTTGCGGCCTTTCAGGACGTCCGAGGTCGGCGAACGGCGGAAGGCGTCGGCATCGTCGAGCATCGCCTGCAGATCGGCGCGGGACCAGTCTTCGGTGGAGAGATAGTGGCGCATATCGGGACTTTCGGCGTTCAGTTTCGAGCGGTGATAAAAACAAAAAAGCCCGGCTCAAAGGCCGGGCGCGCGCGGTGGTTTCGAGCTGGCGTTATCGCAGCCCGACCGCGCGCGTAAGACGGCGACGTCGCATGATGATGCGGCGCGTGGCGGGCGTCTCAAGAAAAAAGCGTGCGATCACGGGGCGAGGGTCCTATCAGTCGGCGGGATTACGTCACGTGCGGGAGGCTGATGTCAACCGGGCGCAGGAAGCGGAGATGAGAATGAGCGAAGACGGAAAAGGCGGCGCGAACCGCATGTGGGGCGGGCGTTTCGCCGAGGGCCCGGCGGAAATCATGCAGCGTTTCAACGCCTCTATCGACGTCGATAAACGCCTCGCCGCGGAGGACATCGCCGGCTCGCGCGCGCACGCGTCCATGCTCGCCGCTCAGAAGATCATCAGTGCGGAGGACCTCGCCGCGATCCTCTCCGGGCTCGATCAGGTGGAGGCGGAGATCGCGGACGGTCGCTTCCAGTTCACCGAGGCGCTGGAAGACGTGCACATGAATGTCGAGCATCGTCTCAGCGAACTGATCGGTTCGGCGGCGGGACGTCTGCACACTGCGCGATCTCGCAACGATCAGGTGGCGACGGATCTGCGCCTGTTCGTCCGTGCAGGGCTCGATCGCGTGGCGGTGTCCATTGAGGACTGGCAGCGTGCGCTGGTCGATCTAGCCGAGCGTCATGTGGAGACGGTCATGCCGGGTTTCACGCACCTGCAACCGGCGACGCCGGTGACCTTCGCGCACCATCTCCTCGCCTATACGGAGATGGCGGAGCGCGACAAGGGCCGCGTGTCGGACGCGCGCGCGCGTCTCAATGAATGCCCCCTCGGCTCTGCGGCGCTCGCCGGCACGTCGCACCCTATCGACCGTGAGGCGACGGCGGCGGCGCTCGGCTTCGACGGACCTTGCCGAAATTCGCTGGACGGGGTCTCAGCGCGCGATTTCGCGTTGGAGGCGGTCTCTACGTGCGTTTTCTCCGCACTCACTCTTTCGCGGTTCGCGGAAGAACTGGTGATCTTTTCAACGCCGCAGTTCGGGTTTCTACAGTGCTCGGAGAGCTTTTCCACGGGCTCCTCCATCATGCCGCAGAAGCGCAATCCGGACGCGGCGGAACTCCTGCGCGGGAAGGCGGGCGGCGTCCTCGGCGCATTCACGACCCTCGCCATGAACGTCAAAGGCCTGCCGCTCGCCTATTCCAAGGACATGCAGGAAGGAAAAGAACCCGCGATGAACGCGCTGGAGACTGCCGAGGACTGCCTGCAGATCGCCGCGGGCATGACGGCGGAGCTGATCGTCCGGCCCGAGAGAATGGCGGCGGCGGCGGGCGTCGGACACGCGACGGCGGTCGATCTCGCTGACGCGCTCGTGCGCGAGGCTGGCGTGCCGTTTCGCGACGCGCACCATATCGTCGGTCGGCTGGTCGCCATGGCGGAGGCGGAAGGCTGCGCCATCAGCGAACTGCCTTTAGAAAAAGCGCAAAGCGCCTCCGCTGCGATTACGGCGGAGATGCTCGATGCTCTGACGCCGTCCGCGTCCGTCGCCTACCGATCGCATATCGGCGGGCCGGCTCCTTCAGGGGTGCGCGCTGAAATCGCCCGCTGGAGAAAGCGCCTCGGCGCGGGCGCTCAGTAGAGCTGCCCGTGATCGTCCATCGTCAGCAGGCTGTCATCTGACAATGGATCGAGCCCGTTGAATTGGTCCGAAACGCGTACGAGCGCTTCGTCGCCGGGCAGGTCGATGTGTTTTGCTGTCGAGTGTTCGTCGCCACAACACGCCGCGCAAGCGCACGTTGCTCGCCGCGCGCTTGAGAGATCGACGGTTATAAGAGGTTCGTCATTCAGAAGAGCTGATTCCGGCGTTTCGAGGGGGGCATCTGTGGACGCCTGATTTTCTAACACGTCCGTAGCGTCAGTATCCTCAGAGAGGCCATTGGAGGAGACCGACTTCGCCCCCGCATTCGAAAGTGAACCTGAGGCAGCAACCTGCTGCCCGGGAAAAGTAAAGTCATCCGCATCGAGATCAGCCTTGGCGACGCCCACCAGTTCGATGCTGTCGCCGTTTCCGAAGTCGATCACGGCTGCGCCGTTGACGTCGCTGGTTGCGGCGAGAACTTCTTCAAACGTGTCGAACGCGGCGCCTGTTGAGAGATCGAGCACGTCCCCGGCGCCGACGCCTGCGGCGAAGTCGAAAATGCGGTCGGCGCCGTCGCCGGTCGCGTAGATGAAGGTGTCGAGCCCGGAGCCGCCCGTCAGGCCATCGTTTCCGAGACCGCCGACGATGACGTCGTCGCCGCCCGCCGCCTGTATGACGTCATTGTCGCCGCCGCCTTCAATGCGGTTGGCGAAGGCGTCGCCGACGACGAAATCGTTGAAGTTCGTGCCGATGACGTTCTCGATGCTGACGAACGTATCGCCAGCCGCGTCCCCGATGCGCCCCGCGTTCAGGTAAAGCTCCAGCGCGACGCGCGACTGGGCTTTTGAATAGTCGATCGTATCGACGCCCGCGCCGCCATCGAGAAGGTCACCGCCGCCATCGCCGCGCAACAGGTCGCTTCCGTTCCCGCCGCGCAGGGCGTCCGCGCCGCCGCCGCCGAACAGGATGTCGTTGCCGTCGAGGCCGGAGATGTCATTCGCGCCTGCGTCGCCAGCGATGAAGTCGCCGAAGCGTGAACCTTCAATGTTCTCAATGCTGATGAAGGTGTCGCCGACAGCTTCGCCGGCGAGGCCCGTCTGATTGAAAAGGGTGATCGAGATCTGAGCGGTGGCGTCGCGATAGGACGCGGTGTCGAAACCTGCGCCGCCGTCGAGAATATCCTGACCGAATCCGCCGTTCAGCACATCGTCCCCGCCGCCGCCGATCAGCGTGTCGAAGCCGGCCGCCCCGGAGAGGACGTTGGCGACGGAAGAGCCGACGATATAGTCGCCGAAACCGGTGCCGATGACATTCTCAATGCTCGTATACTGATCGCCATCGGCGTCGCCGACGCGGCCGGCGCCGAGATAAAGCTCGAGTGCGACCCGACCGGTTGCACCCGTATAGTCCGCGGTGTCCGAACCATCGCCGCCGTTCAGAAGATCAGCGCCCGCGCCGCCATTCAGGAGATCATCGCCGAAACCCGCCCGGATATCGTCAACGCCTGCGCCGCCGAAGTTGAGATCGTTCCCGCCGCCGGACTGTATGAGGTCATCGCCGTCGCCGCCTTCGATCCGGTTGGCGTTTGCGTCCGCGACGAGGAAGTCCGAGAAGGCTGAGCCGATGATGTTCTCGATGCTGATATAAGTGTCGTCTCGGGCGTCTCCGAGGTTTCCAACCCCGTCGGTCAGATTCAGGCCAACCGCTGTCGTGCTCGCAGAGAAGTCAACCGTATCGACGCCGCTTCCGCCGTTGATCGCGTCTCCGCCATCCAAAACGCCGCCCGGGGCGCCGCCGACAAATACATCGTCGCCGTCGCCTCCTTCCAGAGCGTCCTCCCCCGCGCCACCTATAATTCGGTCATTGCCTCCGAATCCGAGGATCTCGTCGTCGCCGTTCCCTCCGTCAATGACGTTGACGGAGTTTGTTCCATAGACGGCGTCTCGACCATTTGAGGCCGTGAAATTCTCGATTGCGGCAATTAACGAGCCGCTGCCGCCTTCCAGAAACGTATTGCCGGAAACCAGTTGGCCCCCGTTAAGTGGTGACGCCGTTGTTCCGCTGAGGTTTACAATGAGGCCAGCGTCATTCGGCGTAAACTGATTATCGATGTAGATAAACGTATCAACGCCGTCCCCGCCGTTCACGGTATTTCCGGGGCGAGTGCTGATTATTGTGTCGTCGCCGTCTTCGCCGAAGATCGAGGCTGCGCCAGCCAGGCCCGTGTTGATTAAATCGTTTCCAGCGCCACCTTCTATCCGGCTTGCGCCGCCGAAAATCGAATCAGCGCCCGCGCCGCCGTAAACCAAATCGCTGGTCCCGACAGTATTTATGATACCCTCTTCTTCCGTATAGATGATATCGTCTCCGTCGCCACCGTGCAGTTCATCCCACTCTGAACCGCCGACGAGGAGATCATTTCCTTCGCCTCCGAAAATATCATCTCGACCAGACCCGCCGTATAAGGAGTCATCGCCGGCTTGTCCGGATATCGTGTCGTCGCCGCTTAGGCCGAAATAAGTGTCGTCGCCGTCCAGAAGCTCAACGACGTCTAGCCCGCTGATAAAGCCGGGGGCGAGTGTTGTAGATTCGAGCCCATAGAGAAAATCGTCGCCGTTCGTGGGGCCTAGAAGCGGGACGCCGATGTCCTGAAAGACCGCGAGATCGAGCACCGAAATGGGCTGCCGATCTCCTCGGCCAATCGTATCATTAAGGAGATCCGCCGAGTTATCGACGTGACTGTCATCGGCAAGTCTTAACGGGCCGCCGGCTACGGCGATTGTTTCCGCGCCGTTAAAAAACAATCCCGACGCGCCTTCGTCCGTCACGAAACTATCGAATACGGACTGGTCGCCATCCGGGCCCTCTCCAAAGCCCAGGAAACCAAGGCCGTGAGCAAGCTCGTGTAGAATGATGGAGAGAAGGTCGAACTGGTTGCCGGGAACGCCCGGATCACCTTCGCCACCTAAGAAAAACTCGCCATCGTTCAATGTGACGGTGTCGATGGTCAGAAACAGATCGGCGTTGCCCGGTCCATTCCGATCCACGCCGTCCTGCAGCTCAAGAACTGAAGTCGCCTGGAAGAAGCCGGAAAACTCGCCGCTGGTCAGGAAGAAAAAATCGGAGCCGCCAGACGCGAGCGTCGTTCCGCCAAGCGAGTCGAAAGCAAGTTCGATCGTCAGCTCGGCCGAGCCGAAGTCGATGTACCGCGCCCAGATGTTCGCGGCCTCCTGAACCAGTGCGGCGATCGTATCAACAACAGACTGAGCGACGCCGCCGGTGGCGCCTATGGTGACGGTGAACATGTCGGAATTGACCCTCGTGCATCATTGCCGGACGGCGCCTGCGGCGCGGGTGCAAGATGCCCCAAATTTCGGGGTGGCGGCAATATTCCGAGCTGAATTGGGCGTCGCGCGCCTCAATTGGAGGCGCGCGACGATTGGGATGCAGGCAGTTCGAAGTTTTCTCGATCAGACTAGCGCTGGGGCCAAGTCGGTAGGCTGCCAGGCGTCCAGGGGGCCCCTTTCTCTCCGAGGGATGCTTCCAATTGCATCATATCGTCATGGATCGATTTGAGGTCGGACAATGCCTCGCTGAACTGGCCTTCGGCGACGGACAGCGACGTCTCATGCACCGGCGCGACCGGGGCCTGCGACTTCCAGCTCGCGAACCGGATCGTCGATACGCGGTCCGAAATTGAAGCGGGCGCCGGTTCATTGCGGCTTGAGATCGTCCCGTCGCCATTGAGCGCGACTGAAACCTCTTCAAGTCGCGCCATGATGTCCATGACGGCGGCGCGGTCGTCGGCGTCGGAGGCGGGTGTCCGGTCCAGCGCCGCTTTCAGGTGGGAGGCGCGGTTCTGCGCCTCGCGCAACGCGCGTTGCGCTCCGGAGACGGCGCGAAGGAGGTCGCTGGTGCGGGTCTGGAACGCCAGCAGCACGTCGCGGTCGTCTGTCGCCTCGGGGCTGCGATCCCATGCGTTGACGGTGAAGGATTGCGCCTCGCCGATCTGCTCCTCCACGCCGTTCTCGCGCTTAACAAGTTGCACGGAGTATTCGCCCGGCGTTGCGAGCGGTCCGAGCGGCGTTCCGCCAAAGAGCGATGCGCCGTCGCCGGAGAGGTTCACGGGGTCCGGGCGTTCAAAACGCAGGTCCCACGCGACGCGATGCAGCCCGGCCGATGTCGGCGCCGAAAGGCGACGCACCACGCCTCCGCTTTCGTCAGAGACTTCGAGCACGATGGCGGGGGCGTCCTCGCGGTCTTCGGCGCGCAGCTCCTCCCAGCTCGGATAGGGCGTGTCGCCGCCCTTTTCCTCAATCTCGATCTCCGCCGCGCGACGGCGTTCGGCCGCGGTCTTCAGCGCGTCTTTCAGGTGATAGGTGAACACCGCGCCGAAGGGCGGGTTTTCTCCGTACCAGAAGTTATCGCCGTTGAAGGACTGGGCGCCGCCCCACGTGCCCCAAAGATCGCCTTCGATATAGAGGAGGGCGTCCTTCGGTTCGAAAAGCGTCGCATCAGCGTCGGCCACCGTTTCAGCATCGCTGCGAAGGGCGGAGTAATCGTCGAGGATGTAAACACCGCGGCCGAAGGTGCCGACGACGAGATCGTTCTCACGACGCTGGATTTCGAGGTCGCGGACCGCGATGGTCGGAAGACCGTTCTTCATGCGATCCCAGCTGTCGCCGCCATCCTGCGTGACGAACAGGCCGAATTCCGTCCCGGCAAAGAGGAGATCCGGATCGACATGGTCTTCGGTGATGGTGTGGGCCGAGCCGCGCTCCGGCAGGTCACCGGCGATCGGCCGCCAGGAGCGGCCTTTATTGGTCGTTTTCAGAACATAGGGCTTGACGTCGCCGCGCTTGTGATTATCGAAAACGGCGTAGGCGACGTTTTCGTCGTGGCTTGAAGCGATGATGTCTTCGACCAGTGACATGTCCGGCACGCCGGCGAAATTCCGTGTAGAGCGCCAGCTTGCGCCGTCGTCCTCGGACACGGAGATGACGCCGTCGTCCGAGCCCGCATAGAGGAGACCCGCCGTCACCGGGCTTTCAGAAAAGGCGATGATCGAGCCATAGATGGAGGTCGAGTCGTTTTTAGCGATGGAATCGACGCTCCAGACGCGCCCCATGACCTCCAGCGCGTTCCGGTCGAGTTGGCGGGTCAGGTCCGGGCTGATGACCTCCCAGCTGTCGCCGCGATCCGTTGAACGGAACACTTTCTCCGCCGCGTAGTAGATCGTCTCGCGATCATGCGGACTGATGAGGAGCGGCGTATTCCAGTTCCACTTGTACTCCGGCTCGCCCTCCGGAGCGCGCGGCGTGATGTAGAGACGTTCATTCGTACGCCGATCATAGCGCGCAAGGCCGCCATATTGGTACTGGGTATAGATGATGTTCGGGTCTTCCGGGTCGATCTGCGGTTTGTAGCCGTCCCCGCCGAGGATAATATGCCAGTCCGAGTTCGTTACGCCGTGGACGACGGGCGTGCGAGACGGGCCGCACAGAGAGTTATTGTCCTGCGTGCCGCCGCACACATTGTAGAACGGCGCGGCCGTATCCGGCTGAATACGGTAAAACTGGACGATCGGCAGATTGTCCATATGACGCCAGTGGGCGCCGCGATCCCAGCTTTCATAGACGCCGCCGTCCCCGCCCATGAGCAGGTGTTTGGTGTTCTCCGGATCGATCCACAGGGCATGGTCGTCAACATGGCGGTGATCGGTGGAAAGCGCCGTAAACGTCTTGCCGCCGTCCTCGGACATCGAAGTGAACGTGTCCATGGAATAGAGCCGGTTCGGATCATGCGGATCAACGACGATCTCGTTGTAGTACTGCGGGCTAGTCGTCAGGTGCGACGAGCGCTTCTCCCAAGTCTGCCCGAAGTCGGTCGTTCGGTAGACGCCTTTTTCGTCGTCATTGGCTTCAATGATCGCGTAAACCATATCCGGCGCGGAGGGCGCCATGGCGAGGCCGATGCGCCCCATATGGTCTTTCGGCAGCGCGCTGGAGACCTTCTTCCAGTTCTCGCCTCCGTCCGAAGTGATGTGCACGCCCGAGCCCGGGCCGCCGTTGATCAGGGTCCAGACATGGCGTCGGCGTTGATAGGTTGACGCGACGATGCGGTCCGGATCATCCGGGTGCACGACGAATTCGTTGACGCCAGTATAGCGGTCAATTTCCAGAATGCGCGTCCAGCTCTCGCCGCCGTCCGTCGATTTGTAAAGGCCGCGGTCGCCGCCATCGCTCCAGAGCGGGCCCTGCGCGGCGACGAGCACGGTATCGGCGTCATCCGGGTGCACCCAGATCTGGCTGATATGGCCGGAATTCTTCAGGCCCATATTCGTCCAGCTTTTGCCGCCATCCGTCGATTTATAGACGCCGTCGCCATATGCGACGGACCGCTGGGCGTTGTTTTCGCCCGTTCCCACCCAGATGGTTTTTGCGTCCGACGGTGCGATCTCAACGACGCCGATGGAGTAGGACGCTTCGTTGTCGAAGAGCGGCGACCAGGTCGAACCGTTGTCGGTCGTCCGCCACAGACCGCCGGAGGCTGTGCCGACGAGATAGTGATTGTTCCCGCCGGGGAACATCGCGAAGTCGGAGATGCGCCCGCCCGTGTACGCTGGACCTATCGCGCGAAGCGGCAGCGACGCGAGCGGGTTGGCGTCGTCTTCGGCGATCGCTGGAGCATAACCCGTGGCGATGGCCAGCGCGCCGAGGGCTGCGGCGGATTTCAGAAATCGGATCATAACGTGTCTCCTGTGGTTCTTCTGTTATAAAGTGGTCGAAGCGCCGAAGCGCACGAAGCGTCCGTCGGCGGGCAGTCCGGCTTGTGGGAAAACCGCGGTATCAGTTGCATTCTCGAGGCGGACGAAAACCTGAACTTCGTGCCGTGACGGCGCTTTGTAGGAAGCCTCAAGATTGAGGCGCGTCGCCGCGTCGAGTTCTACCAGGTCTCCGTCCGCGCCGAACGAAAAAGCCTCGCCGCGGTGATCGACCTCGATGAGCGCGCCGAAGCCGTCTACGGATCGCCAGCGAAGCCGCGCCCGGGCGATCGCTTCCGGACGTTCCGCTAGGCGATCATCCGCGGCGCCGCGCACGGCGATGCCTTGAAATGTCCCGTCGGCGCTGAACGTGAAATTCGCAGGTAGCTCCACTACGACGTGGCCGGATGCGCCTACGATATCGACGCCATCAAGATTGATCCGCCTGCGCAGGCGCGCGCCGCTCACGGTCACCGTTTCCTGATCGATCGTGTCGCTCGTTTTTTCCGCGAATCCGGTGACCGATGCTTCGAAGCGGCCTGCTGAATAAGCGACTTCGCTTTCGCCATAGACCGACGTTTCCGGCTGAAGCTCGGGGTTGACGAGGAAGCGACCGAGGGCGGCGCCATAGAGTTCGCGTTGTGTTGGAATGCGGAGGGATCGCCCGCCGGCGACGCGCACGGCGAGGGCGTCGCTCGCGGCGAAGCGCGCGGCGGCGTATCCGCTCCATCCCGTGAAATCCGGTCCCTGCGGTCGTCCGCCCGCTGAGAGCGTGTCTATATCGTCACCGCGCGCGCCGACCGCGAATGACCAACGCTCGCCAACAGGGCGCGAGAGATCGAGGGAAAGCGCGCTTGTTCGGCGTCGGAAGGTGTCTTCAGGAGGTGCGGCGCCGAGCGCGCCGGATGTTTCGCGGTGCAGGGAGTCGCGCGCTTCAGCGCCGAGCCGGGCGGTCCAGCCTCCAAGGGTCACGCCCAGCGAGGCGCGCGCGCCGAAGTCGACGTCTTCGCTTGTTTCGCGTTCCGTGACGGTTGCGTAGTCGGCGTCGTCGAACTGATCGATCTGTTTCGAGGCGATTTGACCCCACGCCGTCACGTCGAAAGCATCGCCCGCAAATCTCCCGACAAGGATTGATCGCCTGTCTTCCGGCAGCCGCCAGAACCGGGGGCTGCCGATAGCTGGATCGATATGCCCCTCGGCGGCGACGCCGTAGTCGTTGTCGGCGATGAGGCCGGTGACCGAGAGGGTTCCGACATCCGTCTTCTGAGCCAGCCGGAACGCGCCGGATACGCGTTCGTAGTCGGTATTGTCCCGCGCGGCGCCGCCATCTTCCGAAAACGGAAGGTTCGCGTCGCCGCTGAACGGCGCGCCGTCGCGAGCGGTAAGCTCCGCAGCGACGAAACCGCGTTCGCCGCCGATGCTCGCCGCGGCGCGATGGTAGGCGAGATCACCAACCTCCAGCGCGAGTTTCGCTCCGCTGGCGGCGCCGGGCGCAACCGCGAGCACGGGGCCGCCAGCGCTGTCGAAGCTCGATGTCGGATAGGGCGCAATGGCGATTTCGCTGACCGCGAGCGCCGGGATGCGCGCAAGGTCAAGCCGCCCGTCCCACGGGTCCTCGATCGGCGCGCCGTCGTAATAGACGCGAAGGCTCCGCTCCGTCCGTCCACGAACAGCCGCCAGAGTTTCGCCGCGCGAGTTCGTGGAGAGCGCGACGTCTGACGCCGTCGCGACCAGTCCGCCGAGGTCGCGAGGTCGTTCGTACTCCGCCGCAACCGCATCGAGGCGAAATACGCCGTCGCCAAGAGCGGCGGATCGCTCAGCCGTGATCGTGATGATGTCCGACGCCTCGCCCGATCCGCCTGGTACGGAAAGGGCGAGAGCGCCGCTCAGCAGAAGCGCCGCTGCGCTCAAGGCTTATTCGCCGGGAACAGGCGCGCCGGAAACCCACGGCCCGTCGGCCTCAAGAAGGGCGGCTTCAAAGGCCGGAATCGCCTCGGTCTTGAGCGCATTTATGCGCGTGCGGACGTCACTGAACTCCTCTTCCGCCCAGTCCATGGACTGAATGTGGGAAGGCGTCGGGCCATAGGTCGAATACGCTGTACCCGTGATCGCGTGATTGAGGCGCGAACCGATGGTCGCTTCAGCATCCTCGCCGATGGCGTTCATCGCCGGTCCGCCTTGCAGCAGCGCCGACAGCGCGTCGTGTTCGGCTTTCAAGGCCCGCCATTGAGCGTCCAAAGCGTCCGGCGCGGCGCGCGAACGCGAAAGCGCCGTCTTCAACAGGCCGATCTTGCCATCGATTTCACGAAGGCTCGCATTCGCGGCGCCCAGATCACGCTGGAAGCGGGCGATCCGCTCCCAGAAGGCGACCAGCACCTCAGGCTCTGAACCCGGCAACGCGCCTTCACGCAGGCGTTCGACCTCAAACGACTGCGGCGCGACAAGTTCCGTTGTTTCGCCGCGGACGCGTTTGGAGAGCGAAACCGTGTACGTGCCCGGAACGACGAGGAAGCCGGAGCCGTTGTCGTCATCGCCGCCCGCGGAGGTGACCGGCGACATGGACGGGTAGGCGAGGTCCCACGCGACGCGGTGGACGCCTTTCTTCGTCGGGCCGGACACCCGGCGCACGATCGCGCCTTCGCTGTCGCGCACGGTGAGCCAGATTTCCGGCTTCACCTCGATCAACTCGTCGTCGATGGCGTCGAAGCCGGGGAACGGCGTATCCGCGCCGTCTTCATCAGCTTCTTTCTCCGCTTCCTGACGGATATCTTCCAGCGACTGGAGATCATCTTTCAGATAGTAGGTGAAGACCGCGCCGAAGGGCGGGTTCGGCGCGCGGAAATAGCCGTCGCCTTGCGAGCCGCCTTCGCTGAAGCCGAGCTGATGGCGTTCCATATACCACCAGGCGCGACGGCCCGGCCATAGAAGCGCTTCTTCCTCAAGGGACGCCTCGGAGATGTCGCGAAGCGGCGACAGATCGTCGAGAATGAAGAAGCCGCGACCGAAGGAGGCGGCGACGAGATCATCTTCGCGCCGCTGGATCGTCACGTCACGGAAGGAGATGGTCGGCGCGCCGCCTTCCAGTTTCACCCACTTCTCGCCGGCGTCGACCGTGAAGAAAAGACCGAACTCCGTCGCGGCGAAGAGAAGGTCGGCGTTCTCATGGTCCTGCACCATGCGCCAGACGAGGTGACGGTCCGGGAGGTCGCCGGTGATCGAGACCCATGTGCGGCCGCGGTTCTCACTTTTCAGGAGATACGGCGCGTAGTCGCCGTATTTGTGATTGTCGAGCGCGATATAGACCGTGTCCGCATCGAACAGATCGGCGCGGATGTCGTTGACGAAGGCGCGATCCGGAACGCCGGGCAGCGCGCCGACTTCGATCCGACGCCAGTTTTCGCCGCCATCTTCCGTCACCTGAATGAGGCCGTCATCGGTGCCGACATAGAGGAGACCCTCTTCGATCGGCGATTCGCCGATGGAGGTGATGGAGTTGTATTCGGACATGGCGAGCAGGTCCCAGCCTGCGTCCCACGACCATTGCCGACCCATATGCGGGATCAGCATGCGGTTTTCATTGCGGGTGAGATCGCCGGAAAGCGTCGTCCACGTATCGCCGCGGTCATCCGAGCGCCAGAGGCGCTGCGAAGCGAAATAGAGGCGCTTCGGATCGTGCCGGCTGACATAGATCGGCGCGTCCCAGTTGAATCGCTCTTCCGGCTCCCCCGGCGCCGCCTGCGGCTTGATGTAGACGATCTCGTCCGTCGTGCGGTCCACGCGGACGAGATTCCCCTGTTGCCACTCCGCGTACATGATGTCTGGATTGCCCGGCTCGGTCGCGGACTGGTGCCCGTCGGCGAAGACGGTGATGAACCAGTCGGAATTTCGGATGCCGTGGCGGTTGTCCGTGCGCGACGGCCCGCCCTGCGAGTTGTTGTCCTGCGTGCCGCCATAGACGTTGTAAAACGGTTCGGCGTCATCCACGGCCACTTTGTAGAACTGCGTGACCGGCAGGTTGTTGATGAACCGCCACGATGTCATGTGGTCGTGGCTCTCATAGAGCCCGCCATCGCTGCCGAACATGATGTAGTCCGGATCCGTCGGGTGGAACGCGACCGCGTGGTCGTCGACGTGCTTCAGCTCCGTCGAAACCGGTTTCCAGGTTTTGCCGCCGTCTTCGGAGTACTGGCTGTAATTGCTAACAAGATAGACTTTATCGAAAGCGTGCGGGCTCGCGAAGATCTCCTGATAGTAGTGCGGGCCCGTGCCGCCGCCGACGGCGTCGGACATTTTCGTCCACGAAGCGCCGCGCGTGTCCGTCCGCCAGACGCCGCCTTCGCGACGATCAACTTCAATGGCGGCGTAAAGAACGTCCGGGTTCTGCGGCGAGATCGCGAGGCCGATCTTACCCATATTGCCGCTCGGCAGACCGTTGGTCAGTTCCGTCCAGGTTTCGCCGCCGTCGGTCGAGGCGTGAAGGCCGCTTTCCGGGCCGCCGCCGACATAAGCCGCCACAGTGCGGTGGTGCTGCCAGGTCGCCGCATAAAGACGATCCGGATCGCGCGGATCAATGACGAGATCGGTGACGCCCGTCCATTCGCCGGCGGAGAGCACGTTCTCCCAAGTCTCGCCGCCGTCGGTCGTTTTGAAGACGCCGCGTTCGCCGCCAGCGGACCAGAGCGGCCCCTGCGAGGCGACCCAGATAGTGTTCGGGTCTTCCGGGTGAATTATGATCTTTGAGATGTGCTCGGACTGTTTCAGGCCGATGTTTTCCCAGCTTTTCCCGCCGTCGCGCGAGCGGTAGACGCCGTCGCCGAAACCGATATGGCGCCCGCCATTGTTTTCGCCCGTTCCGACGTAGACGACGTTCGGGTTGGTCGGATCAATCGCGACCTCGCCGACGGAGTAGGACGTCTCGCCATCGAATATTGGGGTCCATGACGTGCCGGCGTTCGTTGTTTTCCAGACCCCGCCGGAGCCGACGCCGATATACCACGTGGACGGATTGGTTTGATCGATTTCGATATCCGCGATGCGGCCGGAGGTGAACGCCGGGCCGATATTTCGCAGTTCGAGACCTTTGAACGTGCCGCTTGAGAGAGGCCCCTGATCTTCAGCTTTGTCGTTCTTCGGCGCTGCAATAGTCCTTGAAGTTTCTTCCGCGCAACCGGAACCAGACGCCAGAGCCAGCGTCGCAACCAAAGCCAAAAATCTCATGAAACGCCCCATTCTTGCCAGTTGGCGCGAAGCCTAACCGGCGAGGCCGTCATGTAAAATGAAAATACGGAAGGGCGTGGCTATGCGGTGCGCGATGCGGCCTGCGCCGCGCGTTTGCGTCGCCGCAGTTCGCGTTTCACGTGCGGCAGGAAGAACAGGTAGACGCCTGTTCCCCATAAGAAGAGCAAAACGACGCCGGTCGGCAGAAACACGAAGAGCTTCACCCAGTCTGCGAAGAACGAGCCGTCGTGCAGGCGCTCGATCGTGTCGGAGCGGCGATAAGCGACCTGAAGAAGCGCGCCGGTTTCGGTGTCGATCTGCGCTTCCCAATTGTTGGCCGCGATGAACTTGATGACGCCTTTGCCCGGTTTCACGTCCACGCGATCGAGGTCGCGCCAATCCTCGATGGCCAGTTCAGGGACGTTTCGCGCTTTCTCGAACAGTTCGTCGAATGTCTGAGCGGGAATGTCTGAAGGAGCTTCGCCCGCGCGTGTCGGCGGTTGAATCCAGTCGATGTCTTTCTTCAGCATCAGGAGGAGGCCCGTCGATATGACCAGCCCGAGCTGGATCATGACGAGCGTTGATCCCCAGTGGTGGATATCGCGCATGAGTTTTTGAACGGTCATGCGTTGATCTTTAGCGGGCGATGGTCAGCGGAACCAGCGCGCAACCGACGTCACTGTTCGGGCGTCGCGGCGTCGTCGCCTTCGTTCGCCCCCGCCGCCTCCGTATCGCCGGTGATCTCGGCGACGTCGGCGGATGTCGGCACGCCGAGCGCCGCGCGAACGGTACGATAGAGATTGCGGCGGGCCGGCTTGTCGATCACGTCATCCTCGACATAGGGCTCGCCCGTCGGCGATCCGACCGCGAGATAAAGAGCGATGACGGCGACCGCGAGATCGGCCTCGGAGTTCACATAGGACTCCCGGTTCGAAATGAGCTGACGTTGCCCGTCGAGAAGGTCCGTGAGGTTCGATAGGCCCTCTTTATAGAGAGCGTTCAGCTGCCTGTACGCCGCTTCGCTCGCCTCGACGGCGGCGGCGAGTTCGTCGCGCCGCATCGCGGCGGCTTCAATGCCGATCAGCGCCGTTTCGACATCGCGCATCGCTTCAAGCAGCGCCAACCGATAGCCGAGCTTCGCCGCCTCGGTGCGCGAGCGCGCGGCGCGGATTTCGGCGCGCCGACGACCGGCGTCGAAGAGGGGGATATCGACGCGCGAGGACACGGTCGCGACAACGGCGTCGCCGATGCCCGGGCCTTCGAGGTCAACCGACAAATCGCCGGGAATGCGGAAGGACGGAAAGAGATCCGCTGCTTCGATGCCGATCTCCGCCGTGGCCGCGATCAACGCCTGTTCCGCCTGCAGAATGTCAGGGCGTCGACGGACGAGATCAGCCGGAACGCCGATGGGCGGGCCGGCGACGAAGCTCGGGATCGCGGCGACGGCGCCGTCGAGCACGTCCTCGCCCGGCGTTCTGCCGAGGAGGACCGCCAGATCGTAGATCGCGGCGCCCTCCGTGGTCATCAGAGGGCCTCGTTGGGCGCGCGTGCTCGCGAGATCGGCTTGCGCACGGCTCACGTCAAGGCCAGCGGCGAGTCCGGCGCTGCGGCGGGCGCGGACGATCTCCAGTGTCTGCGATTGGAGCGCGAGGGATTCCTCCAGAAGAGACAGACGCGCGCGCGCCCGACGGACTTCGACATAGCGTTCCGCGACGCTCGCCGCCGTCAGCCTGCGCAGATCAAGAATGGCGTACGCCTGCCGGTTCCGGTTCGCCCGCGCGCGTTGGACGGCTCGGCGCGATCGACCGAAGAAGTCCGGCGTGAAGACGAGCTGGGCGATGCCGCGGCTGCGAATGAACGGGTTGCCGTTGTCGTCAAGTCGGCCCTGCGCGTCGTCCGAGGTGAAGTTCTGATTGCGGTTCACCTGCGCGTCGATGGTCGGGAAAAGATCTGACTGCGCGGCGCGGACGCCGGCGTTGAGGCCCTCGAACTGGCGGATCGCCGCTTCGATGGAAATATTGCGTCTGAGCGCCATCTCCACGAGCCCGTTCAACGCCGCGTCCTTGAAGCCGCGCCACCAGAACTCCTCGCCGGTCTGTTGAAGCTCGAACTGGTTGTCGAACGTCGCGGGCGTCGGCAGTTCCGGGCGCCTGTAGTCCGGCCCGAGCAGACAGCCGGTGAGCAGCGCAGCGCATGCCATCGCCGTCAACGCGGCGCGGAAAGTCTGTTTCCAACGCATCATTCGGCGGCGGGCGGCGCGTCCGCCGTGACGCCGGCGGCTCTCGCGGCGCGAAGCTCATCCTCCAGCCGCGCGCCGGCGTCGGCGCGCGCGCCGGTGAAGCGGGCGACGGCGAAATAGAGAACAGGCGTGAGGAAGAGGGTGAAGAGCCCCGCGAGTCCCAGCCCGCCGAATACGATCCAGCCGATCGCCGAGCGCGCCTCCGACCCCGCGCCGGAGGCGAGGATCAATGGCAGGGCGCCAAGGACGGTGGAGATAAGGGTCATCATGATCGGGCGGAGGCGCGTGTTGGCGGAATTGAAGATGGCGTCGCGCACACTCTGCCCTTCAGAGCGTAACTGATCTGCAAATTCCACGACCAGAATGGCGTTTTTCGCCATGAGGCCGATCAGCAGGACGAGACCGATCTGCGAGAAGATGTTGAGAGTTCCGCCAGTGAGAACGAGCGCGTAGACCGCCGCGGCGAAACCGAAGGGCACCGTCAGCATGATGATGACCGGGCTGGAGATGCTTTCGAACTGCGCGACGAGGACGAGGAAAATGATGACCAGGGCGAAGGCGTAAGTGATCGCCACATCGCGGTTCGTCTCGTTCAGCGTGGCCGCCGAGCCCTGAAGCACCATGTCGACGCCGTCGGGCAGAGTCGTCGCGGCGATGCGTCGAAGCTCCCCGACCGCGTCCTCCAGCGCGACGCCGTCGGCGACGTCCGCCTCGATCTCGATGGCGCGGCGCTGTTCAGTCCGGTCGAGCTGCGAGGCGACGCCTTCTTCCACAATGGTCGCGAGCGTCGAAAGCGGGATCAGCGCACCGTTGGTCGAGCGCACGAACAGATTGCTGAGATCCGAGGGCGAGGCGATGGCGCCGCGTTCGGATTCCAGAATGACCGGGATCGCCTGATCGCCGACATTGAGATCGACGATGTCGTCGCCGCCAACCATGGCGCGCAGGGTGGCGGAAAGCGCATCCAGCGGCACGCCTAGATCCGCAGCGCGGCGCCGGTCGATCTGTATAGAGAGCTGCGGCTGGGTGGGATTGTACGAGATCTGCGGATTGAGCAGGATGTCCGAATTGATCTCAATCTCATCGGAGAACGCCCGCGCCGCGTCGAAAATGTATTCGTAGTCGGGGCCCGTCAGCGCGAACCGAACGCCGGAGCGTTGCCCGCCGCGACCGACCTGCAGGCTGCCGCGACCGAAAGGGCTCGCGCGCACGCCCGGGATTTCCGAAAGCTCGCCGCGCAGCGACGCGATGATTTCCTCCTGAGATCGCGAACGTTCCGACCACGGCGCGAGCGGCGCTGTCATGTAGACGATGTTCGGGTCCCAGCGCCCGACGATGGTCAGCATCGAGGAGACCTCGCCGCGATCCACATAAGGCTGAAGCACCGCCTCCATGGCGTCGGCCTGACGCTGCATGAAGTCGACGCCGACGCCGTCCGGCCCGCGCGCGAAAATATAAATGCGCCCGCGATCCTCCGTCGGCGTCAGTTCCTGTTCGATGGTCGGGTAAAGCGCCGCCGCGCCGCCGGCGAACACAAGCGCGACTGCGCCGAGCGCCAAGGGGCGATTGAGACAGGCGTTAAGCGCGCGCTCGTAATATCCGGAGACCCTGCCGCCGAACCGGCCGAGCGCCTCACCAAATTTGCTGGACCCTTTGAGATCCAGCCGCGCGCCGAGCGCCGGGGTCATGGTGAGCGCGACGAAGGTGGAAAGGATGACGGAGACGGCGAGCACGAAGCCGAACTCACGGAAGAGACGCCCCGTCGTAGACGGAAGAAACGAGATCGGCACGAAGACGGCGACAAGGACGGCGGTGGTCGCGATAACTGCGAAAAAGACCTGCTGCGCGCCGATGGCCGCCGCCGCGCGTTTGCCGACGCCCTGCGCCTGAAGCCGCTGGATGTTTTCCAGAACGACGATGGCGTCGTCCACGATGAGGCCGGTGGCGAGGACGAGCGCCAGAAGCGTCAGGAGATTGATCGAAAATCCGAAGAGCCAGAGCCCCGCGACCGCGCCGATGAGGGCGGTGGGGATCGCGACGCTCGGCGCCAGTGTCGCGCGCAGGGACGAGAAGAACAGCCAGATGACCGCGATGACGATGGCGACCGTGAACGCGAGGGTCGTCGCGACTTCGCGCACGGAGCCCCGGATGAACTGCGCGTCATCGGAGTTGATGAGGATATCGATGTCCGAAAAGCGCTCGTTCAGCTCCGCGACCTTGCGCTTCACGGCGTCGGAAATCTGGATCGTGTTCGAGCGCGCCTGACGGATGATGTCGAGGCCGATCACCGGCTCGCCGTCGAGACGGACGAAGCTGTCCGCATCTGCTGGCGAGAAGAAGACCTCCGCGACGTCGCCGATGCGCACCTCGTCGCGGATGATCACGTCCCGGATGAGTTCCGGCGTCGCCGCCGTCGCCTCGGCGCGGACGATCAGCTGCTGCTGTTCGGAAAGGAAGCTGCCGACGGGCACGTCGAACGGCGCCTGGCGCAGCGCGTCCGCGACATCGGACACCGCGAGGCCGAATCGGCTGAGGCGCAGCGGATCGAGAACGACGCGGAGCTGGCGTTCGCGCGAGCCGAACTCGCCGACGCTCGCGACGCCGTCTACGGAGAGGAGTTCCGGCGCGATGCTGGTCTCAACGACGCGCGTCAGCTCCTCTTCGGAGTATTCCGGCGCGATGACGGCGAGCTGCATGATCGGCTCGGCGTCGTTGTCGGCCTTCAGCACCGTCACTTGTTCGACGCGCTCGGGGAGCTGCCGGGTGACGCGGCTGACGGCTTCGCGGACGTCAGCGGCCGCGGTGTCGAGATCGACGCCCGGATTGAATTCGATCCGTACACGCGCGTTATTCTCTTCGCTGGAGGAGCGGATGTCGCGTACGCCGGATACGCGGGCGGCGGCGTTTTCGATGATGCTGGTGACTTCCGCATCGACCGTTTCCGGCGCGGCGCCGGGGAACTGGGCCGTCACCGTCACCTGCGGGCGATCGACATCCGGCAGTTCGCGAACCTCGACGCCCATGAGAGCGGCGAGGCCGGCGATGACGATGAGGAGGTTGAGAACGGACGCAAGCAGCGGGCGGCGCACCGCCAGCGCGGGAAGGTCCTGACCGGCGCCGCTCATTCCGTGCCCGTCACCACGCCGCCGGCGACAGTTAAGCCCTCGGTCAGGCCGCCGACAATCGCGACGCGCTGGCCGTCGCGGACCTTGTGCACGCCTTCGGTAATGATGAGCGAGCCTTCCGGCAGGTCGCCGCGCACCAAAACGGAGCCCTCATCGCGGTGAACGATCGTTACCGGCACGCGTTTCGCCGTCTCGTCGATAACCCGCCAGACATACGAGCCGTCGCTCCCCCAGAGGATCGCGGTCTCCGGTACGGTGGGTTGGCGCTGGCCCATGATATCGAACCCGACGGAAAAGCTCATGCCGGGGCGCAGTGCGTCGTCGGCGTTGTCGATTTCCGTCCGGATGCGGAAGCTCCGGCGAGTCGCGTCAATGCGGGTGTCGACGGCCACTATTCGCGCTTCGCGCACGGTCGCGGCGTCGGCGAACGGCGTCGCGTTCACGGCTTCGCCCGATTTCACGTTGCCGAACACCTGCTCCGGCGCGTTGAAGTCGACGAAGAGGACGCTGCGGTCATCAAGACGGGCGAGGGCGGTCTGTGTCGTCACGCGCTGGCCGGGGTCGACGTCGAGGATGCCGACATGACCGGCGAACGGCGCGCGGACGGTGCGTTGGGAAAGGGCGAGCTCCGCCTGCTCCAGCTCCAGCCGGGCGGCGTCGAGCGCCGTACGCGCCTCGTCGATCTGGCTTGCGGACACCGCGCCGGAGTCCTCGATGCGGCGATAACGGGCGAGGAGCTGTTCGGCTTCGGCGACGGAGACTTCTGCGAGCCGGGCCGCGATCCGCTCTTCGCGATCGTCGAGCCGGACCAGGGTCGCGCCGGCCTCCACGCGGTCGCCGGCGCCGGCCTCGACGGATATGACCTCGCCGCCGTTCTCCGGGAAAATATCGGCCGTGGAGCGCGCGCGGGCCGTGCCGACAGCTTCAACGCGCGAGCGTTCCGCTTGATAGACGACCTCGCCGACCACGACGCCGACGGCGGCTTGACCGGACGGGCGCGCAGGTTCGTCAGCGCCGCCGCAACCGGCGAGCGCCAAAAGCGAAATCGCGATAAGTGTCCGTCGAAACTTCAAAGACCCTCTCCCTCGGTTCGGGACATAGCTCCCGTCGAGGATCGGTCGAGATCGCACGTCCCGACCTGTGATTTTGCACCGCATATACGCCAAACCGGCGAGAATTCGCGTTACAAACTGCTAACGGTTCGCACCAACGACGCCGTTCCGTCTCAAGCTAGCAATCTTCTCTTCCGAAAATCCTAGCACATCGCTCAGGATTTCATCGCCATTTTCGTCGAGACGCGGGGGTTCCTTCGGATCTACGGCGGGCGTCCGTGAAAGGTTCACCGGACAACCGATCAACGTGCCGGCTCGCCCGGTCTCCTTGGCGAGGCCGCGCGCGACGACCTGCTCCTGTGAAAAGAC
The DNA here is from genome assembly GCA_964342855.1 of uncultured Caulobacterales bacterium. Taxonomy (GTDB): domain Bacteria; phylum Pseudomonadota; class Alphaproteobacteria; order Caulobacterales; family Parvularculaceae; genus JBCBJX01. The sequence goes on along the minus strand of CAYFIB010000001.1, from coordinate 57,143 downwards.
GCGATCCATGGTGTTGATGGGCCCGCCCGGAACGCCGGCCGACTCCAGAAGAGCGATCCACTCATCTGTCGAGCGGCCGACGAATTCGGCTTCGAGGAGCGGGATCAAATCTGCGCGATGTCGAACCCGGTCCTCGTTTTTCGCGAACCGCGGATCCTCCGCGAGCGCCGGTTGATCGATCGCCTCGCAGAAGTGCCGGAACTGCCGGTCCGCGCCGCAGGCGAGCACGACATGCCCGTCGGAAGTCCTGAATACCTGATAGGGAACGATATTCGGGTGCGCGTTGCCCATGCGCGTCGGCGCCGTACCCCCGACAAGATAGTTCGTCGCCTGATTGGTCAGGGCGGCGATCTGACAGTCGAGGAGCGCGAGGTCCACGTGCTGGCCTTCGCCGGTCGCTTCTGCGTGGCGAAGGGCGGCGAGGGCTCCGGCGACGGAGAAGAGGCCCGTGAAAAGATCGGCGACCGCGATGCCCGCTTTCATCGGCTCTGCGCCCGGCGCGCCGTCCGGCTGACCGGTGACGCTCATGAGGCCGCTCATCGCCTGAACGATGTAGTCATAGCCCGCACGGGGCGCGAACGGACCCGTCTGCCCGAAACCCGTGATCGAGCAATAGACGATGTGCGGCGCGATCTTTGAAATGCTCTCGTAGTCGAGGCCATACTTCTTCAGCCCGCCGACTTTGAAGTTCTCCATGAGGATTTGAGATGACTTGGCGATTTCGCGAACCAGCTCCGCGCCTTCCGGTTTCGTCAGGTCTATGCAGATCGAGCGCTTGTTCCGGTTCGCCGATAGGTAATAAGCGGCGTCGCCGTGCTGCCCGTCCTCGCCCGGCAGAAAAGGCGGCCCCCAGCCGCGCGTATCGTCGCCGCCATCCGGCCGTTCGACTTTGATGACGTCGGCGCCGAGATCGGCGAGCAGCTGCGTCGCCCAGGGGCCGGCGAGGACGCGGCTGAGATCGAGGACGCGAACGCCTTTCAGAGGCCCGCCGGTCGGATCGCTCATCGTCCGTTTCCTTTCGTCCGAACAGTTAAGCCGGGCTTGAAGCATTTTTCTTGACGCCGGGCGATCCATTCCCATCTTTACGCCGTATGGATTCTGGAACCACACGTTCGCGCAAGCGCGGAAGCTACCACCACGGCGACCTGAAACGGGCGCTGGTCGATGAGGCGGCGAAGATGATCGAGGAACGGGGCGACTGGACGTTTTCGATGCGCGAGCTCGCCGCCCGCATCGGCGTCAGCCCCATGGCGACGTACAGCCATTTCTCCGACAAGACCGAACTCCTCGCGACAATCGCCGAAGAAGGCTTTCGCGAACTCGAGGCGCGCACGCGCACGGCTTCCGAAGCGGCGGACGAGGCTGAAGACGCGATGTTCGAGTGCGGGCTCGCCTACATCATGTTCGGGTTGGAACGCCCGGCGCGCTACCGCCTGATGTTCGGCGCGACGTTCGCCGTCTCGCAGCCGCCTGCGCTGCGCGCCGCGTGCGACGACGCCTACAGCGTGCTGACGGACAAGATTGAGCAATGCGCCCCGGACGGGGGCTGGCCGGCTGGCGAGGCGGAGACGCGCGCGCTGCAGGCCTGGGCGAAAGTCCATGGTTTCACGATGCTGATGATCGATCGCCCGGCGCGCCGTCTCGATGAGATCGGAACAGCGCCGGACGACGTTCGTCCGCTGGCGGAAGCCATTCTGAAGCTGAGCGACACGGAGATGTCGCACTAACCAACCGCGACCAGGAGAGAGACGTGGGACGCTTTTTTTCGTTCGTATTCGGTCTGATCGCGCGGTTCGCCGCGCTTGTCGTCATCGCGGTCACGGGCGTCGCCCTTGGCGGCGCATTGATCGCTGCACGCTCCGCCGACGCGCCGGGCGCAGCGGAGCCGCGCGAAGTCGCCGTGTTCGTCGCCAACGAAACGGACAGCTACGTCGCGACCCGAAAATTCGCCGGGCGTCTCTCGCCGCAACAGGTGTCGGATCTCTCCTTCCAGCTAGGGGGGCGTGTCATTGACCTGACGGTTGACGAGGGCGAGCGGATCGCGGCGGGCCAGGCGCTCGGGCGTCTTGATACGGAGCAGGTCGAAAACCGTCGCGCCGAGCTTCGCGCCCAGAAGACCGAGACCGAAGCCTCACTGGAGCGCGCGGACTCCACGCTGGAGCGCACGCGCGAGCTTTTGCGACAAGGGTTCGCGACGGATCAGAATCTCGATGATATTCGATCCGAACGCGATGGATTGCGCGCCCGGATCGCGCAGATTGACGCCGCCCTCGATGCGTCCGCCAAGGACCTTGAAGATTCCGTCATCTCGGCGCCCTTCGCGGGTGAGATCGTGCGTCGCTATGTCGATGTCGGCTCGGTGGTGCAGCCCGGAACACCCGTTTTTCGCCTGAACGCCGCCGGCGTGCTTGAAGCCCGCATCGGCGTGCCGATCCGTTTCCGCAATCGGATTTCGGTGGGCGAGGAATACGAAATCACCGCCGGGTCTCTGTCCACCAAGGGGCGCGTCATCGCGATCGTCTCGGACGTCAATACGCAAACCCGTACGCTGACGGTCATTCTCGAAGTCGAGGATGATCCGGGGTTCGTCGCGCGCGACCTTGTTCGCCTTTCACTGACGGAGACCGAGCGCGAAACCGGCGTCTGGGTGCCGGCGCAGGCGCTGAATGAGAGCCTGCGCGGTCTCTGGTCCGTGTTCACCGTCGAGCCGGTCGCGGATGCAGCCGACGATATCGGGCGGATCGTCCGTAAGGATGTGGAGATCCTGCATATCGAGGAAGATCGCGTGTACGTGCGCGGCACATTGGCCGACGGCGATCTCGTGGTGCGCTCGGGCGCCTTCAGGTTCACGCCGGGCCAACGCGTGCGCATCGTTTCAGAAGCCGTCTGATCGAACGACGAACCGGGAGCGTCCGCCATGAGTACGCTGTTCTTCGATAATGTCCGCCTGTCCATCCTGACGGTCGCCATTCTGCTGGTGGGCGGCCTCGCGGCGCTCTTCACCATGCCGCAGGAAGAAGATCCGAAAATCACCAATCGCGTGGCGATCATTCTGACAGCTTTTCCAGGCGCGAGCGCCGAGCGCGTGGAAAAGCTCATCACGGAGAAACTGGAGAACGAGCTGCGTGAAATACCGGAGATCGACACCATCCGGTCCGACAGCCGCACGGGACTTTCGTCCGTAACCGTCACGCTGAAAGACGCGATCTACGAGACGTCCGGCCCGTTCTCCGTCATTCGTGACGCCGTCTCTGACGCCGCCGAAGACTTCCCCGCCGGCGCGGCGACGCCGGTTTTCAACGACGATCGCGGTTACGCCTATACCGTCATGTCGGCGCTCGTCTGGGAGGCGAAGAGCGCGCCGAACCGGTTGATCCTGAAACGGATCGCCGAAGAGCTGCAGGACAAATTGCGGGACGTGCCGGGAACGGAGTTCGTCGCCATTCACGGCGCGCCGTCCGAAGAAGTCATCGTCGCCGTCGACAGCGCCGTTCTTCAATCGCTCGGGCTGGACCAGAACGACGTCGCCGCGGCGATTTCCGGCGCAGACTCCAAAGTCGCGGCCGGGCGCTTCCGTGGGGAAAGCAACGAGTATGTTCTGGAAGTTCGCGGCGAACTCGATTCGCTCTCACGCTTGCGGACGATCCCGCTTCTGGAGGACGACACCGGCGCCATCGTGCGCGTCGGCGATGTCGCGGAGGTGCGCCGCAGTCTCGTCAGCCCGGCCGATGATCTCGCCATCGTCGACGGCGCGCCGTCGGTCATCGTCGCGACGCGCATGGAGACGGGGTTGCGCGTCGGCGACTGGTCGGCGTCGGTGGCCGATGCCCTGTCGGAATTCGAGCAGGGCCTAAGCGGCGGCGTCCGGATCGAGACCATATTCGATCAATCCGAATACGCCGGGAAGCGGTTCGGATCGTTGATTTCGAACCTGCTCGTCGGGGCGGCGCTGGTCGTCGTCGTTCTGTTCGTCACGCTCGGCTGGCGGTCGGCGCTCATCGTCACGGCGGCCATTCCGTTGACGGGCCTCGCCTCGCTCATCGTCCTACAGATGATCGGCATTCCGATCCACCAGATGTCGATCACCGGTCTCGTCGTTGCGCTCGGGCTTCTCGTTGACGCGGCCATCGTCATGACCGACGCGATCCGCCGCCGATTGCTCGAAGGGCTGACGGCGCGCGAAGCGGTCTCGGCGTCGGTGCGGCGTCTGTGGACGCCGCTTCTGTCGTCGACGCTGACGACGGTCCTCGCTTTCTCGCCGATCGCGCTTCTGCCGGGCGCGGCGGGGGAGTTCGTCGGCCCGATTTCCATCAGCGTCATCACGGCCCTGATCGTTTCATTTCTTCTTGCAATATCCCTGGGCGCGGCGCTGAGCGGCCTATTCCTGCCGCGCGCCCTCAAATCCTGGATCGGCCGCGATGATCGAAGCGCGCCGTTCTGGGTCAGCGGCATCACGCTGCCGCCGGTTTCCTGGGCGTTCAACAAGGTGCTGAAGGCGAGCCTGCGCGCGCCGCTCATCTCCATGTTCGCGGCGACCGTTCCCGCCGTCATCGGTTTCATCGGCGTGACGACGCTTCCGACGCTGTTCTTTCCGGAGGCGGATCGGAACCAGTTTCACATAGAGCTGCGCCTCTCGCCTCAGGCCTCCATTCAGCAAACGGAGCTCGCGGTGGCGAAAGCCGACGCGCTGTTGACGTCGCGGTCGGATATTCTGACAGCCGACTGGTTCGTCGGCGCCTCCGCGCCCAGTTTTTACTACAACATGCAGATGAACCAGGACGGCAACGCCAACTACGCCGAGGCCATGGTGACGGCGCGAAGCCTCCGCGGGCTCTATGACACGATCAACGACGTACAGGACGCGTTGAGCCATGAGTTGCCGGACGTGCAGGTTCTTTCGCGCCAGTTGCTGCAGGGGCCGCCGGTTTTCGCGCCGATCGAACTGCGGATATACGGCGAAGACTTCGGCGAGCTGCAGCGGATCGGCGAGGATGTTCGGCGCGTCTTCTCGAAAGTCCCTCATGTCACGCATTCTTACGCGTCGGTTTCCGGCGGTCGTCCGAAGCTCTGGCTGGACGCCGATGAAGACGCCGCGCGTCAGGCGGGGCTGTCGCTGGTCGATATCGCGCGGTCTCTCGACGGGCAATTGGAAGGCGCGTTCGGCGGCACGGTGATTGAAGGCGCCGAAGAGCTTCCCGTTCGCGTGCGCCTTTCCGATGAAGAGCGCGCGAAATTTGCCGAGCTTCAGTCTCTCAACATTCTGAACCGTGGTCGAACGGCGGGGCTCGTTGATTTCTCCGGCGCGCCGATCTCAGCGCTGGGCGACCTTAATCTCGAGCCGTCACCCTTCTCGGTCAGCCACTACAATGGCGCGCGTGTGAACGTCATTTCCGTCTATGTCGAAGCCGGCGCGCTCGCGTCCGTCGCCCTGACGGAATTCCAGAAGCTCTGGGCGGAAGAGGGCTACGACGCGCCGCCGGGCTATCGCATCGAAGTCGGCGGCGACGAAGAGGCGCGATCGACAGCGGTCGGGAACCTCATGAGTTCGTTCGGCCTCATCATCATGCTGATGATCACAACGGTGGTTCTGACGTTTAACTCGTTCCGGCTGTCGGCCATCGTCTTCATGGTCGCGGTGCAGGCGATCGGCCTTGGCATGCTGGCGCTCACCATCGCCGACTACGCCTTCGGCTTCCAGCCGATCATCGCGCTCATCGGTCTCGTCGGCGTCGCGATCAACGCGGCGATCATCATCCTGTCCGGCCTGCGCGCCGATGAGCGCGCCATGGCCGGCGACGTCGACGCGGTTCAGGACGTCGTCGGAGAAACCGCGCGGCATATCTCGTCGACGACCATCACCACCTTCGGCGGGTTTCTGCCGCTGCTGCTTTCGGAGGGCGGCTTCTGGCCGCCGTTCGCGACGGTGATCGCCGGGGGCGTTCTCATGTCGACGATCGTGTCGTTCTTCTTCGTGCCGCAGGCCTTCCTGGTCGTGCGCCGCTTCAAAAAGAAAGCGCCCGATAGTTCGGCGCTCGCCGCGGCGCCGGCTTAAGGCTGCGAAAGACGGGTGCGCCGAGCGCCGCCGCGGGTTATCCTCCAGAAAAACCGACCGGACGTACGGTTGGTTGCTTCGGGAGGACCGCCATGAGCGCCTATGAGACCCTGATCGTCGATCGGCCGACGGCGGCCGTCGCGAAAGTCACCTTCAACCGGCCGGACGCGCTGAACGCCTTCAACAACGTGCAGCGTCGCGAACTCGCCGCCGCCATGCGCGAACTGGCGGGCGATGCGAGCGTGCGGGCGGTCGTTCTCACCGGCGCCGGACGCGGCTTTTCCGCCGGAGCGGATCTGCGCGACCCGACCGGCGGGGACCCGTCGCAGGTCGAACACTCTCTGAACACGGAATATGGCGCCTTCCTGCAGGTGATGGCGACCATGGAGAAGCCCATCATCGCCGCGGTGAACGGCCCCGCCGCGGGCATCGGCATGTCGACGGCGCTCGCTTGCGATCTCATGGTGATGGCTGAAGACGCCTATCTCATGAGCGCCTTCGCCAATATCTCACTGGTGCCGGATGGCGGCCTCTCCGCCGTGCTGGTGCAGCGTCTCGGCTACGCCCGCGCCTATGAGGTCGCGGTGGAGGCGCAGAAGATCAACGCCGCGACCTGCCTCGATTGGGGGCTCGCCAACCGGGTCGTACCGACCGCCACGGTCGTCGACGAGGCGGTCGCCTGGGCCACATCGCTCGCCGAGCGCGCGCCGCTGGCGCTCGGCCTCACCAAACGCGTTTTCCGCAAGGCGCAGCATCTCGATCAACAGCAGACCATCGCGCTCGAAGCCGAGCTGCAGTCGCGCTGCATCGGGGCGGACGATTTCCGCATCGGCGTCGAGGCGGTGCTGTCGAAAACAAAACCTGCATTCACCGGCAAATAAAAACGAAGGAGGACGCGCCATGGGAAATCTCCGCCGCCGCATTTTCGAACAGGAACACGAGCTGTTCCGCGACACCTGCCGCCGGTTCCTGGATGAGCACATCGTTCCGCACTCAGACCGTTGGCGCGAAGCCGGCATCGTCGACCGTGAGGCGTGGAAGAAGGCGGGGGATGCGGGCCTCCTCTGCATGTGGGCCGACGAGAAATACGGCGGCGCCGGCATGACCGATTTCCGCTTCGATCAGGTGTTGGTCGAGGAGATGGCCAAGGGCGGAGACAGCGGTTTCTTCATCTCGCTTCACAACCGCATTGTCGGGCCGTACATCAACCATCTTGGAAACGACGAGCAGAAACAGAAGTGGCTTCCGGGCGCCGTCTCCGGCGACATCATCCTCGCGGTCGCCATGACCGAGCCGGGAGCGGGCTCCGATGTCGCCGGCACCCGGACCAAGGCGGAGGATTGCGGCGATTACTGGCTGCTGAACGGCTCCAAGACCTACATCTCCAACGGCATCAACTGCGATCTCGTGGTCGTCGCCGCCAAGACGAACCCGGACAAGCCCTATGAGATGGGCCTCTTCCTCGTCACGCCGGACATGGAAGGCTTCGCCCGCGGGCGTAACCTGAAGAAGATGGGGCTTAAATCTCAGGACACGGCGGAACTTTTCTTCGAGGACGTCAAGGTCCCGAAGGAGAACATCCTCGGCGAGCCGGGCAAGGGGTTTTACTATCTCATGCAGTTCCTCGCCGAAGAGCGCCTCATGGGCGCCGTCGGCTATCTTGCAGGCGCGCAGTCGGCCTTCGACATCACCATGGACTTCGTGAAAGAGCGGCGCATGTTCGGCCGTCCGCTCGCGGGCTTCCAGAACACTCGTTTCAAGATGGCGGAGATGCGCGCCAAGCTCGATATGGCGCAGGCCTTCGTCGACCATTGCGTGCTCGAGCACCTCGACGGCGAACTTTCCGCAGACCTCGCCGCTGAAGCAAAGCTTCTGACCTCCGAAATTCAGGGCGATGTCGTCGATGAATGCGTTCAGCTGCACGGCGGCGCAGGCTATATGGATGAGTACCGCATTTCACGCATGTACGTGGACGCGCGCATCAGCCGGATTTATGCGGGCACGTCTGAAATCATGAAAGAGATCATCGGCCGCGGGCTCGGGCTCGATCAGCGGAAGATGAACTAGCGCCAGCAGAGCGTTCAGGAGAGACACATGGATATCAAAAACAAGGTCGCCGTCATCACTGGCGGCGCGTCAGGTCTGGGCCGGGCGACGGCTGAGCTGTTCGCCGAGCGCGGCGCGAAGGTCGCGATCTTTGATCTGAATGATGAGCTTGGGAACGAATTCGCCGAAGGCGACGCCGCAAACCGCGCCTACTTCAAAACGAACGTCGTCAGTGAAGAGACGGTGCAGGCGAATATCGACGCCGTCGTCGAACGCTTCGGCGCCGTCCATATCTGCGTCAACTGCGCGGGAATCGGCGTCGGGGCGAAGACCGTCGGCAAGGACGGCGCGCACCCCCTGCAGATGTTCCAGAAGGTGATCGACATCAATCTCGTCGGCACCTTCAATGTCCTGCGCCTGTGTGCGGAGAAAATGCAGGCGAACGACCCTGAGGGCGACGCCGGCGAGCGGGGCGTCATCATCTCCACCGCCTCCGTCGCCGCGCAGGACGGCCAGATCGGCCAGGCGGCGTATTCCGCGTCCAAAGGCGGCATAGTCGGCATGACCCTGCCCATCGCCCGCGACCTTGCGAAGCTGGGCGTGCGGAACAATACGATCCTGCCGGGTCTCTTCAACACACCGCTCTTCAACGGCATGCCGGACGAGGTGATCGACTCCCTCGTCTCCATGATCCAGTTCCCGAAGCGTCTCGGCGACCCGGCGGAGTTCGCCCTGATGGCCGCCCAGATCGTTGAGAACCCCTATCTCAACGGTGAATGCATCCGGCTCGATGCGGGAATCCGCATGCAGCCGCGGTAAGCAAATCGTCATCCCGGAAACGGCGCAGCCGTTATCCCGACCCAGAGCCTCATGCTCCGCGCACGCCGCCCTGGGTCCCGGCTCTCGCTGCGCTCGGCCGGGATGACGCGAAAGGAAGCAATATGGCGGGAGCTTTAGCGGGCCTCAAAATCATCGAACTGGTCGGGATCGGGCCGGGCCCGTTCGCGGGCATGCTGTTCGCCGATCAGGGGGCGGAGGTGATCGCCGTCGAGCGCGCCGCAGGTGACCCGGACGCGCCGCCGCTCAACGATCCGACCCGGCGGAACAAGCGCTCCATCGCGCTCGATATGAAGAAGCCGGAAGATGTCGAGGCGCTACTGCGGCTCGTTGAAAAGGCCGATGCGATCTTCGAGGGCTATCGGCCGGGCGTGGCTGAACGTCTCGGGATCGGGCCGGAGGCGTGCCTGAGGCGGAACCCGAAGATCGTCTATGGGCGGATGACCGGTTGGGGGCAGGAGGGGCCGCTCGCGCAGGCGGCGGGCCACGACCTCAACTACATCGCGCTCACCGGCGCGCTCCACGCCATCGGGCCGACCGGCGGCAAACCCGTCCCGCCGCTCAATCTCATCGGGGACTATGGCGGCGGCTCCATGTTCTTGGTCTGGGGCATGATGTGCGCGCTCTTCGAGGCGCAGCGCTCCGGCAGGGGACAGGTCGTCGATGCGGCGATGGTCGACGGCGCGGCGAACCTCATGGCGCTCTTCATCAGCTTTCAGAAACTGGGGCTGTGGACCAACGCCGTCGGCGGCCACTTCCTCGGTGGCGCCGCGCATTACTACGACACTTACGAATGCGCGGACGACAAGTTCGTCAGCATCGCGCCCATCGAGCCGCAGTTTTACGCAGAGCTGATCGAACGCCTCGGGCTTGATGCGGAGGAGTTCAAGCCGGGCGGTTTTCTCATGCCCGGCGCCGAAGAGCGCTGGCCTCAGCTGAAGGAAAAGCTCGCCGCGCTCTTCAGAACGAAATCGCGCGATGAATGGACCGAGCTTCTTGAAGGCACGGACGCCTGCTTCGCGCCCGTCCTCACCCTCGATGAAGCGCCGGCGCACCCGCACATGGCCGCCCGAAAGACGTTCACGGACGTGGGCGGCGATCTGCAGAACGCGCCCGCACCCCGCTTCTCCCGCACTCCAGCCGATCCGCCGACACCCGCCGGCGTCGCCGGGGCCGACACCGAAGCGGTGTTCCGTGACTGGGGCGTCGCGCGCTAGTTCACCGAGCGCCGGTAGGCGTCGATCAGTACCTCCGCCACGCGCCGCATGTCATCCTCCGTGCTCGCATGGCTGCAGACGGAGCATCGCATTATGGTGCGTCCGCGCCATTCAGCCGTCTGGAGAAAGACCTCGCCCGTCTCAATTGCTTTGCGCACGACTTCTTTCGTGAGCGCGTCGGAGCTTTCAGCATCGCCATCAGGCGCTTCGAAGCGGAACGCCGCCTGATTGATGACCACGTCGTTGAGACAAGAGATGCCCGGCTCCGCCGTCAACAGATCGCGCATCTTTTGCGCATTGGCGACGCAGCGCTCGACGCCGTCGATGATCCCCTGGCGCCCGAGTGCGCGGATGGTTGCGTAGATCGCATTGCCGCGAGCGCGACGGGACAGTTCGGGCACGAAGTGCGACGGGTCGCGCTCGCCCGCGGGGGCGGGGAGATAGCTCGCCGTCGCGGACATGGCGCGCGCGTGCGCCGCGGCGTCGCGGACGATGGCGAAGGCGCCGTCATAAGGCGTGTTCAGCCATTTGTGCGCATCCGTCGCCCAGCTGTCGGCGAGCTCGACGCCATCCGTCAGTTGGCGGAGCGACGGCGTCGCCCGCGCCCAAAGCCCGAAGGCGCCGTCCACATGCAGCCACGCGCCGCGTGCGCGGCAGAGCGGAGCGATGTCGGCGAACGGGTCGAAGGCGCCGGAGTGAATGTGCCCGGCTTGCGCGCAGACGAGGATCGGCGCGTCGTCCGGCTGTTCGGAGAGCGCCTGTTCGAACGCGTCGGCGCGCATGGCGCCGTTGTCGTCGGTCTCGATCGGCACGACGCGTTTCGCGCCGTATCCTGCGAAGCGGAGCCCTGCGAGCATGGTCGGGTGCGCCTCGGCGCCGATCAGTACCCGGATCTCCGGCGCGCCGAAGAGGCCGTCGGCCTCCACATCCCAGCCATGGCGGGCGAGAAGGGCGTTCCGCGCCGCCGCGACGCCGACGAAATTGCCGACCGTCGTGCCGGTGACGATCCCGCAGCTCGCCTCCGCAGGCAGATCAAGCAGCGCCTTCGCCCACTCGCCGACGCGCGCATCCACCGCGCAGCCGAAAGGGGAGGCGAGGGGCGTGCCCGGCGCGTCGTCCCATGCGGTCGTCAGCCAGTCCGCCGCCATGCCCGCCGGGTGCGCGCCGCCCATAACATAGGCGAGAAAGCGTCCGCCGAGTTTGGCGGGGACGCCGCCTTCCGCGGCCGCGATGAAGTCGGCGATCACCTCTTCTGCCGGCGAACCGGCTTCCGGCGCCTCCTTTGGCAGCCGCGCCAGAATTTCCGATTGGCTGACCGGCGCCGGAACCGGGCCGCGATTGAAATCGCGCAGATACCGGATCGCGGCTTTGAAGGCGGTCTTCAGCGCTGCTTCGCTTTCGGGCGTGCCGTGCGGGTTCATGGGGCTCCTCCTCGTGGGCGGCGAACCTAGACCGAACGCCGCCCGCGAGGCAGGCCTAAAAGCCGATAGCGATCACGCTTTCGCGATCGAGTTCCCGCCATCGACAGTCATGGCCGATCCCGTCATGAAGTTCGCCATGTCGGAGAGCAGAAAGAGCGCCGCGGAGGCGATTTCGTCCGGCTCGGCGATCCGTTTCAGGGCGTGAAAACCCGCAATAGCGTCAAGAGTCTGCGGGTCGTTCGGCGCCATGGCCGTGCGCGTGCCGCCGGGAAGGAGCGCGTTCACGCGGACGTTCGATGGTCCGTACTCGACGGCGAGCGTCTGCGTGAGGCCGATGAGGCCCGCTTTGCTGGCGGCGTAGGCGGCCATGCCCGGGAGGCCGATGGCGTGGCCGACGAAGGTGCCGGTGAAGACGATCGCCCCGCCACCGCGCTTCTCGATCAGCGGCGCTTGATGTTTCGCGGCGAAGAACGCGCTGGTGAGATTGACGTCCATTACGGCGCGCCAGTTCGCCGCGCTCATCTCGGCGACCGGTCCCATTTCCCCCAGCGTCCCGGCGTTGTTGAAGGCGCCATCGAGACCGCCATAGGTCTTGTCCGCGAGCGCCGCGAGATCCGCCGCATACGCTTCATCGGAGACATCGCCCGCCAGGAATACGGCGTCGCCGCCCTCGCGGCGGATATCGTCGACGAGCTCTTCGAGCAGCCCTTCGCGGCGGGCGCCGACGACGAGCCGCGCGCCTTCTTTGGCGAAGAGACGCGCCGCGGCGTGGCCGATGCCGCTGCTGGCGCCGGTGATGATGATTGATTTTCCGTCGAGAAGCATGTCCCGCCTCCGTTGCTGGTGCGGGATGCATGCTCGCTTCGGGGCCGCGGCGCGCTCCGTTTCCGGCCGCGCCGTCCGATCAGGCGGCGAGCGCCTTCACCATGCCGCGGGCTTCGTCCGGTCCGGCGATTTCAAGCCCGGCTTCGCGCGCGACCCTGGCGAGCTCCTCGATCATCTGGCCGTTGGATGTCGCCTTGTCGCCGTTCGGCAGATAGAACGAGTCTTCCAGACCCGTACGGAGGTTTCCGCCGAGCTCCGCGGCCTTGCGGTGGACGTCCCAGACCTCGGCGCGGCCGATGACCGTCGCCTGCCACGGCATGCCGTCCTTTTTATACTTGACGAGGAAGGGCAGAAGCTCCGGGTCCGCCGGCATGCCGGAGGCGACGCCCATGACGAAATTATAGTCCGCATGGGACGTCATGCCGTTCTCGATGTACATGCCGACGGAGCGGACGATGCCGATATCGAAGCATTCGAACTCCGGCGTGCAGTCGATCTCCTTCATCACATTGATGAAGTCCGTCACCTTGGAGACCGGGTTGTCGAACACCATGGGCGGCCAGGCCCACTCGCCGCTGGAACGGGTCTTCAGATAGTTGAGGGAGCCGGCGTTACAGGCCGCCATCTCCGGCTTCGTCGCGCGCAGATAATCGAGCACGTACTGGTATTCCGAGCCGACGACGCCGGTGGTGGCGTTGATGATGACGCCGGGGCACGCCTCGCGGATGGCGGCGTTGATCTCGTTCGCCACCGCCGGGTCCCAGCTCGGCAGATGGCCCTTGCCCGGCGTCTGGTCGCGGTAATGGCAGTGCATGATGGTCGCGCCCGCGTCGAAGGCGCGCTTCGCTTCCGCGGCCATTTGTTCCGGCGTCACCGGGACCGGGTGCTGCTCCGGGTTCGTCAGAACGCCGGTGAGCGAGCAGGTGATGAGGACTTTGTCGGCCATTGCGGGGCCTCCCTTATTCAGCGGCCGGTCACGACCGCAACCACGTCTCTGATATTCGTCTGGGCGCCCACGTCGATGGAGAGGGTCTCAACCACGCCGTCAATGGGCGCTTCCAGCCGGTGCTGCATTTTCATCGCTTCCATGACGATCAGCACATCGCCTTTATTGACGGCGTCGCCTTCATTCACCCGAACTTCGATGACCGAGCCGGCCATGGGCGCGCGCACGACGCCGTCGCCGCCCGCCGCGCCCACCGCCGCGCGGCGGGAGAGGTCCTCCACGCGCCGCGCGCCGTCTCCGAGGTCGATAAAGAGGACGGCGCCGTCGCGGGTGATGTCGGCGACGCCGGTGCGGCCGTTCTCAACGAACGCGATGCGATCGGCGGACAACGCCGTCAGCGTCAGGGATGTCGCGCCCGTCTCGGCTTCGAGCTTGAGCGTCCGCCCGTCGAGGGACGCCGCGGCGGTCATCTCCTCGCCGTCGATGTCGAGCGTGAGGGCGAAGCGCTGCTCTCCGTAGCCGGACCAGCCGAAGAGCGGGTCGGCCGGAGCGTGATCGAGAAACGCCGCCGCGGCGCAGGCGAGGAGCGTCGGTGAGGCGGGGGGCGAGACCGTGAGCGTGTCGTGCTCGTCGGCGAGGAAACGGGTGAGGGCGGCGCCTTCCGCGAAGGTCGGGTGCGCGAGGATCGCGCGCAGGTAAGCCGCGTTCGTCGTGAGGCCGAGGGCGCGGATCTCGCCAAGCGCGCGGTGCAGGGCGCGGCGCGCGTCGTCGCGGGTCTCCCCATGGGCGATCACTTTCGCGACCATCGGGTCGTAGAAGGCGGAAACCGTCGAGCCGGTTTCAACGCCCGTATCGATACGGACGTCTTCGAGGTCGGGCTCGCGCCAGTTGAGTAGAGCGCCCGTCTGCGGAAGGAAACCCGCGGCGGCGTCTTCGGCGTAGAGACGCGCCTCGATCGACCAGCCATCGGTCTCAATGTCCTCCTGCTCGATCGGCAGGGGCTCGCCTTCGGCGACGGCGATCTGCAGGGCGACGAGGTCGAAGCCCGTCACTTCCTCCGTCACCGGATGCTCCACCTGCAGACGGGTGTTCATCTCGAGAAAGTAAAATTCGCCCGTCTCGTCGTCATAGAGAAACTCGACCGTGCCGGCGTTCTCGTAATCGACAGCGCGCGCGGCGGCGACGGCGGCGGCGCAGATCTCGGCGCGCTTACCCTCCGTCAGCGCGGGCGAGGGCGCTTCTTCGATCACCTTCTGGTGACGGCGCTGCACGGAGCATTCGCGCTCGCCGAAATGGAGCACCGTTCCGTGGGCGTCGCCGAAGACCTGCACCTCGATATGGCGGGCGCGATCGACGGCTTTCTCGATCAACAAGCGTCCATCGCCGAAGGCGTTCTCCGCTTCGGAGCGGGCGGACTTTAGAGCCTCGGCGAGCTCCGCGGCCGAGCCGACCCGGCGCATGCCGCGCCCGCCGCCGCCGGCGGAGGCCTTCACCATCACCGGGTAGCCGATGGTCTCCGCCTCGGCGATGAGGCGCTCGTCCGATTGCTCTTCGCCCTGATAACCGGGGACGCAGGGAACGCCCGCCTCGAGCATCAGGCGTTTCGCAGCGGCCTTGTCGCCCATGGCGCGGATGGCGTCCGGTTTCGGGCCGATGAAGACGATCCCGGCCTCAGCGCAGCCTTCCGCGAATTCGGCGCGTTCGGAGAGAAAGCCGTAGCCCGGATGGATGGCGTCGGCGCCGGTGCGTTTCGCGGCCTCGATCACGGCGTCGATCTTCAGATAGCTGTCGGCGGGCGCCGAGCCGCCGATATGGATGGCTTCGTCCGCCTCGCGCACATGGGGTGCGTTTCGATCCGCATCGGAATAGACGGCGACGGTGCGCTTGCCGAGGCGGCGCGCAGTGCGCATGACCCGGCGCGCGATCTCGCCGCGATTGGCGATGAGGATCGTGTGGATGCGCCGCGCCACGGGGCTATTCTCCGGTCCAGGAGGGTTTGCGTTTTTCAAGGAACGCGCCGACGCCCTCGGCGGCTTCGGGCCCGCGCAGGCAGTCGCGGAACATGATCGCCGCCTCGTCGAGCAGGCCGCCGTCGATGGCGTGGGCGGAGAGGGTGAAGAGCTCTTTCGTGACGCCATTCGCGCCCGGCGCGCAGCGACGCACGCCTTTCAGCGCCGCTTCGATACTCGCTTCCAGCGCCGCGGCGTCCGCCACCGCTTCGTGCACGAACCCGACGCGCAGCGCCTCCTCCGCGCCGAAGCGGGCGCCGGTAAGCGACAGGCGGCGGGCGTGGGAGAGGCCGATGCGGCGGACGACATAGGGCCCGATCTGCGCCGGCGGAATGCCGAGGCTTGTCTCCGAAAGCGCGAATTTCGCGTCCGCCGTGGCGATGGCGACGTCGGATACGGAGATAATGCCAAGCGACCCGCCGAAGCTCGGACCTTCGACGCCGACGATGAGCGTCTGCGGGATGGCGTCGAGGAGCTGCAGCATGGTCCCGAAGGAGCGGTTCATGGCGAGGATCGGGTCGGGCGAGCCGTCCGTCGGCGCTTCGGAGGCGAAGGAGGCGCCGAATTCCTTCAGATCGCCGCCCGCGCAGAAGGCGCCGCCGGAACCGCGCAGGACGACCGCACGCAGATCATCGCGCGCCGGCAACAGGCGGGCGATGCGCGTCACGCCGTCGACCATGGAGGCCGAGAGCGCGTTCTTCGCCTCCGGTCGGTCGAACCAGAGATGAAGGACGCCGTCGCGCTCGTCGAGCTTCAGGTCATCCGATTGCGGAAGGTCGGTCATGCTTGCCTCAATGGTTCTTCCGGCTGGGGAGCGTCCCCATATATTTGCAGATGATGGAGAGCATCACCTCGTCGGTGCCGCCGCCGATGGAGGCGAGACGCGAGTCGCGGAAGGTCCGCGAAATCGGCGTCTCCTCCATATACCCCATGCCGCCCCAGTACTGCAGGCAGCTGTCGGCGACTTCGCGCAGGAGGCGCCCCGCCTTCAGCTTCGCCATGGAGGCCTGCATGGTCGCGTCCTCGCCGCGCATCATCTTCTCAACGCCTTCCCAGGAAAGGGCGCGCAGCGCTTCGACTTCCGTCATCAGTTCCGCGAGACGGAAGTGCACGGACTGGTTGTCGAGCACGGATTTGCCGAAGATCGCGCGTTCCTTCGTGTACTCGATGGTCGCTTCGATGGTTTTCTTCAGCCCGGTGATGGAGGAGATGGCGGCCCACAGGCGCTCCTCCTGAAACTGGATCATCTGATACATGAAGCCCGCGCCCTCATCGCCGATGCGGTAGCGCTGGGGCACGCGAATTTCATCGAAGAAGAACTGCGCCGTGTCCGAGGAGCGGTTGCCCATTTTCTTCAGGGATCGGGCGATTTCGATGCCGTCGCGCAGTTCGCCGTTCGCCTCGCGCAGGGGGAGCGCGATCATGGTCTTGTTGCGGTGCGGATGATCGTCGGAGGTGTTGGCGAGAAGGCACATCCAGTCGGCCTGCGTGCCGTTGGTGGTCCACATCTTGCCGCCTTTGATGACGTAATCATCGCCGTCCTTGCGGGCGGTGGTCTTGATGGAGGCGACGTCGGAGCCGGCGCCCGTCTCCGAAACGCCGAGACAGGCGACGTATTCGCCGGAGACGGAGGGCTTCAGGAACGCTTCGCGCACCTCATCGGAGCCGAATTTCGCAAGCGCCGGGGTCGCCATGTCCGTCTGTACGCCGATCGCCATGGGCACGCCCGCGCAGTTGATGTGGCCGAGAGCCTCGGCGACGACGGCCCCATAGGTCCAGTCGAGCCCCATGCCGCCGAACTCCTCCGGCTTCGTGACGCCAAGGAGGCCGAGATCGCCCATCTTCTTGAAGAGCTCATGGGCGGGGAAGATCTCCGCTTCCTCCCAGTCGTCCACGTAAGGATTGATGTCGCTCTCGATGAACTTCGTCATCGTCTCGCGAAGCTGGTCATGTTCGGGGGTGAGTTGCATGTTAAGCTTCCGGTGTATTTGTTGCGGGGGCTGACAAAAGTGCGCCGTTTAAACGAAAGAACAAAAGGGATGCCAGGCAAAGACAAAGAAGAATTAAGGGGTACAGGTCTTTATGATCGCGTGGATTGAAATGGTATATGCCAATGGCTGCCATTGTGGTGATGGCAAACGGTATCCAGGCTAAAGTAAGTCCAGTAGCGGTTTGTTTGGTGAGGATGAGGATCTGGTAGGGTGTGTACCAAGCAAGAATAACGATCGACCAATTCAGCCAGATTGACATCGACCAATCAAAAAGTTTTGCGGGAGGCAAGATAAACAACAAGGCCCCGAGCATGCTAAAAAGCATGAATCCGACCGCGGAACAGGCTGTGGCGATAACAGAAACCAAAAAATTCCGGATCATCCCGCCCTCACATCCGTGCAACGCCGAAGCTTGAGGGCTTCATCGTGCGGTTTTCGGCTTCCCAGATCGTGTCGAGGCAGAATTTCAGGGCCTGCCGGGAATGGCGGGGATCGATGAGGCCGTCGTCCCAGAGGCGGGCGGTGGCGTAGAGGGCGGTGGACTCCTTGTCGTACTGATCGATCACCATGGCGGCCATGTCGTCGAGGCCTTTTTCGTCGAGGGGGAGGCCGCGCTTGGCGGCGCCTTCCTCCGCGACGATGCGCATGGTTTTCGCCGCCTGCTCGCCGCCCATGACGGAGATGCGGTTGTTCGGCCAGGCGAAAACGAAGCGCGGCGCGAAGCCACGCCCGCACATGCCGTAATTCCCGGCCCCGAACGACGCGCCGATATGCAGCGTGATCTTCGGCACGGTCATGTTGGTGACCGCCTGGATCATCTTTGAGCCGTGCTTGACGATGCCGCGCTGCTCCGCGTCCTTCCCGACCAGATAGCCGGTGGTGTTCTGCAGGAAGACGACCGGCGTCCCCGTCTGGCAGCAGAGCTGGATGAACTGCGCCGCCTTCGCCGCCCCGTCCGGGTCGATGGGCCCGTTATTGGTGATGATCCCGACCGGATGGCCGCCGACGCTCGCATGGCCGGTGACGGTGGCGGGGCCGAAGCCCGCCTTGAATTCAACGTACTCGGAAGCGTCGACGATGCGGGCGATCACCTCGCGGGCGTCGTACGGAACGCGGTAGTCCGGCGGGACGACGCCGAGCAGCTCCTCGGCATCGTAAAGCGGTTCCGGCCCCTGGGGGAGAGCGCCTGCGTCCTTGTTCCAGCCAAGCGACGCCATGATTTCGCGGGCGATGCGCACGCCGTCGGCGTCGTCCTCGGCCATGTAATCGGCCGTGCCCGCCGTGTGGACGTGCATCTCCGCGCCGCCCAATTCCTCGTCCGTCGCGATCTCGCCGGTGGCGGCCTTCAGAAGCGGCGGTCCGGCGAGGAACACCTTCGTGCGTCCGCGCACCGCGACGACGTAATCCGACAACCCCGTCTGATAGGCGCCGCCCGCCGTCGACGATCCGTGCACCACGGAGACGACCGGGCAGCCCGCCGCGGAGAGGCGCGCCAAGTTCGCGAAGCTCGCCCCGCCCGGCACGAACATTTCCGACTGACGGAAGAGGTTGGCGCCCGCGCTTTCGATCAGCTGGACGAAGGGCAGGCGGTTCTCCAGCGCCAGTTCCTGCGCGCGCAAGCCCTTGTGCACGCCCATGGGCGTCGCCGCGCCGCCCTTGATGCCGCTATCGCTCGCCGAGACCATGCAGCGCACGCCGGAAACATAACTAATGCCGGAAATGCCGCCGCCGCCAGAGGCGTTCGCGTCGCCGTCATCGTCATGCATGTTTAGGCCGCACAGGGACGATATCGGCAGGAACGGCGCGCCGCGGTCGAGGAGAAGGGCGAGGCGTTCGCGCGGCAGGAGCTGGCCGCGCTTTTCGAATTTCGGTTTGGCGCGCGCGGAGTTCGCGCGGATCTTCACTTCCAGCGCGCGGAACTCGGCGATCTTCTCCAGATGCGCCGCCCGGTTTTCGGCGAACGTCTCGGAGTTTACATCGATCCGGGTCTCTATCGCCGCCACGGCCAAGCTCCGTCACGCCCGTCCGCTTTAATAGCGGACCGCAGCGTCTCCTCCAAAAACCAACCGTTCATACGGTTTTTCTTTACGCTAGGGTTCGACGCCGCTAGCGTCAACGAAAATCGTGAGCGAGGACGCGCGGATGGCGGCGACGGAGCTGTCGAGGCAGCAGCAGAAAAGCCAGGACATGAAACGCCGCGTGCGGGCGGCAGCCATCGCTTCGCTGGCGGAGCAGGGCTACGACCGCACCTCCATAAAGCGCGTGGTGGAGCGCGCCGCCGTCAGCCAGGGCGCGCTCCTCCACCACTTCCCGACCAAGATTGATCTGATGGCGGGCGTCGCGGAATATCTGCTCGGTCGCGCCGTGCGCTGGGTGCGGATGATGGCGGGCGAGGAGACGAACGGCGCGCTCGCCAGCCTTACCATGCGCTCATGGCGCGAACAGTTCCGTACGGATGATTACGCCGCGCTTCTGGAAATCCTGACGGCCGCGCGGACGGATGAGGAACTGCGCGCCCGCGTCGGCGTCACCCTGCGCGAATGGCATGAGGTGAACGAGGTCGAGCTCGTGCGGCTCTTTCGTGAGGCGGGTGCGGACGATGCGCGCATATCGTCGATCCTGGCGATCTCGCGCTGCCTGATGAGCGGGCTTCTGGTGCACGACGCGTTGGTGCGCGATGAGCGCGAGGTCGAGAAAGTGCTCGCGGACTGGGACGTGATCCGGGAGACGTATCTGCGTGCAGTGCGGCGCGAGGCGTCCGTAAAATGAGTAAAATATGCTGCGTCATCCCGGAAACGGCGCAGCCGTTATCCGGGACCCAGAGCGTCAACGTGCAGCGCTCGCGGCCCTGGGTCCCGGCTCTTGCTTCGCTCGGCCGGGATGACGAAAAGGGACAGTCGGAATGACGGACACATACAAATCCATCCTTCGTGCGGGTTGCTTCGCCCGCCGCGTCGTCGTCGTCACCGGCGGCGGGTCCGGCATCGGGCGGTGCGTCGCCCATGAGCTGGCGAGCCTCGGCGCGAAAGTCGTCATTACCGGGCGCAAGCAGGAGAAGCTCGACGCCGTCGCCGCGGAGATCGCCGAGGATGGCGGCGCCGTTTCGACGGAG
Source organism: uncultured Caulobacterales bacterium (assembly GCA_964342855.1). Classification (GTDB taxonomy): domain Bacteria; phylum Pseudomonadota; class Alphaproteobacteria; order Caulobacterales; family Parvularculaceae; genus JBCBJX01. The sequence continues at coordinate 36,687 of CAYFIB010000001.1, read as the reverse complement.
GCGTTCGATATCCGCGAGGAGCAGGCTGTAAAGGCCGCCATCGAGCGCATTCTCGCCCGCGAGGGCGCCATCCATGGGCTCGTCAACAACGCGGGCGGTCAGTACCCGGCTCTTCTGGAGGGCATCTCCCAGAAGGGTTTCGAAACGGTGGTGCGGACGAACCTTGTCGGCGGCTTCCTCGTCGCGCGGGAGTGTTTCACCCAACACATGAAAGCCCATGGCGGCGCGGTGGTGAACGTCACCGCCGATTTTTGGGACGGCATGGCGGGCATGGGGCATTCGGGCGCCGCGCGGGCCGGCATGGACAATTTCACGAAGACGGCCTCTGTCGAGTGGGCCGCCTCGGGCGTGCGGGTGAACGCGGTCGCGCCCGGTTGGATCGCATCTTCGGGCCTCGACACCTATGAGGACGAATTCACCAAGGCGATGCTGCCGGAGCTGAAAAAGCACGTGCCGCTGAAGCGGCTGGCCACCGAGGCGGAAGTCTCCGCGGTCATCTGCTTCCTGTTATCCGAGGGCGCGGCGTTCGTCTCCGGCGCCAATATCCCGATCGACGGGGCCGCCAGCCAGGGGCGTCCGATTTTCCCGCTCGCGCCGGCGAAGAATGTGGCGGTCTTTCAGGGGTTTCACCGCTACCGAGCGCCGACGTCGGTCAGTGAGACCGACTAGAAAAGCGTGCGCTGCGGCTGACACTTTCGCGCGCGCCTCGTCCTCGTTAGAAATTCTGAAAAAGTCGCCGGAAAAACAGGCGCTTCCACAATTTATACAGGAGGACTGCGAGCGATGACGGACGCCGCCCCGCAATTCACGGATCGCGACCAAGCGATCGCGCACCTTCAGGCGACAAATCCGCTGTTCGAGGTGGGCGAGGCGGATATTCGCGGCGTCACCTACCGCGTCTTCAAGAACGCGCCGCCCTCCCTGCGGGACCTCTTCGGTTTCGCAGCGCTGCACGGCGACAAGGATTTCATCGTCTTTCGCGACGACCGCTTCACCTTCGCCGACACCTACGCCAAGGCGAACCAGTTCGCGCACGCGCTTACCGAAGAACTGGGCGTGAAGCCGGGCGACAAGGTCGCCATCGCCATGCGCAACTATCCGGAATGGTGCTTCGCCTATATGGGCGCGATCTCAATGGGCGCGGTCGTCGTGCCGCTGAACGCCTGGTGGGGAACAGACGAATTCGACTACGCGCTCTCCGACTGCGGCGCGAAAGTCATCGTCTGTGACGCCAAGCGTCTAGAGGCCCTGAAGCCGTTGCGTGAGAAGTTCGGCCTCACCCTCGTGCTCGCCCGCGAAACCGGGGACGGGGCCGATCAACAGTTTGACGATCTCGTCGCGGACCGAGCGACGGATGCGCCGACCAACCCCATCGATCCGGATCAGGACTTCTGCATCTGTTATACGTCGGGCTCGACGGGCCATCCGAAAGGGGTGGTGCTGACTCACCGCGGCGCCCTCTCGACCATCATGTCGTGGGCGCTCCTCGCCGAAGCGACGAAGCTGACTGAAGGCGACATGTTCGGTGAAACGCCCGGCGTTCTCATGGGTATCCCGCTCTTCCACGTCACGGCGTCCCACTCGCACTTCATGCTGTCCATGGTCGCAGGGCGAAAAATTGTCATGATGTACAAGTGGGACGTTGAAGAGGCGCTCGGCCTTCTGGAGACGGAAGAGTTGTCGAACTTCGTCGGCGTGCCCACGCAGTCTCTGGAACTCGCGAACGCCGCTGGCGATCGCCGGTTCCCGAAACTGATCGATATCGGCGCGGGCGGCGCGAAACGTCCGCCGGAGCACGTGGAGCGCATCGCTAAGGCATTTCCCGGCTCTCACCCCTCCGCCGGATACGGGCTGACCGAAACGAACGCCCTCGGCGCCGTTATTGGTCGTGCGGAGTATCGCGATCACCCGGATTCCACGGGCAAGGTCGTGCCGCCGGTGACGGACATGCGGATCGTCGCGGAAGGCAAGGACATGCCGGTCGGCGAAAAAGGCGAGATCTGGATCCGGTCGCCCGCAAATTTCCGCGAGTACCTCAACAAGCCGGAAGCGACGGCGGAAGCCTTCGCCGAGGACGGATGGTTCCGCACCGGAGACATGGGCCGCTTCGACGCGGACGGGTTCCTCTATGTCGAAGGGCGCTACAAGGACATCGTCATCCGCGGCGGCGAGAACATCTCCGCGCTGGAAGTCGAAAACGCGATTTACACGGACGAGAACGTTGCGGAAGTCGCGGTGATCTCCGTGCCGCATGACGTGCTGGGCGAGGTCGTCGGCGCGGTGGTGCTGCCGAAGCCCGGCTGCACCATCGACCCGGAAAGCGTGCGCGCAACGGTGCTGGAGCACCTCGCGCCGTTCAAGGCGCCGGAAGTGGTGTGGATCGCCCCGCAGCAGCTGCCCCGCGTCGGCACCGGCAAGATCGACAAGCTCACCACTCGCCAGATCGCGCTCGCCAACGAGCCGAACTGGCGCTTTGGCGGCTATGACGAGGCGCTCTCCCTCGGCGGGCGGGCGTAGCTCCCGGTGCGGAGAGAGTGCGAAGCTGGCGCTTCCCACGGCTTGACCGTGGGACCCATCTCGAAAGCTTTCCGCATCGATCGAGCGTGTCGTGACCTCAGGAGTTGGGCCCCACGGTCAAGCCGTGGGGAACGTGCAACAGGGCGGTGAAAGGCCTGTATAATGACCGAAAAACCGCCCCGCACCCGCCGCGCCGACTACCCCTATCTGCGCCCCATCCCGACGCGCTGGGCCGATAACGACGCTTACGGACACGTCAATAACGTCGTCTACTACAGTTACTTCGACACGGCGGTGAACGCGTTCCTGATCGAGAACGGCGTCCTCGATCCGCTCGCCAGCAAGGTCATCGGCCTCGTCGTGGAAACCGGCTGCCGCTACCACGCGCCGCTTTCCTTTCCAGAGACGCTCGCTGCCGGCGTCCGCGTCGCGCGCCTCGGCAACTCCTCCGTCACCTACGAACTCGCCATTTTCGGCGACGGCCAGGACGAAGCCGCCGCCGAGGGGCGCTTTACGCACGTCTATGTGGACGCGGAGACCCGGAGACCGGTGAGCGTGCCGGAGGAGATGCGGGCGCTATTGGAACGGATTGTCGTCGCGAGTTGACGACGTAGCTGCGCCGAAAACTTGCCTTCGGCGGCAGACGTACGAATTCTCCGCTCAAACCGACAGGAGTCCCCCATGGCCGACCTCGACACTTTCCGCGCGGAGACCCGCGCCTGGCTTGAAGCCAACTGCCCCGCTGAGATGCGCGATCCTCTGCAGGGCGAAGGCGATATCTGCTGGGGCGGGCGCAAATGGGAGTTCACCTCGGACGCCCAGAAAGTCTGGCTGGAGCGCATGGCGGCCAAGGGCTGGACCGTGCCGGAATGGCCGACGGAATACGGCGGCGGCGGGCTCTCCAAGGAAGAGGCGAAGATCCTCAAGCAGGAGATGAAGGCGCTCCATTGCCGCTCGCCGCTGGAAAGCTTCGGCATCTGGATGCTCGGCCCGGCGCTTCTGAAGTTCGGCAACGAAGAGCAGAAAAAAGAGCACCTGCCGAAAATCGCCCGCGGCGAAATCCGCTGGTGTCAGGGCTATTCCGAACCGAACGCCGGCTCTGACCTCGCGAGCCTTGCGACCAAGGCCGAGGACAAGGGCGACCACTTCCTCGTCAACGGCCAGAAGGTGTGGACCTCCTACGCTGACAAGGCCGACTGGATTTTCTGCCTGGTGCGGACGGACCCGACGAACAAGCACAACGGCATCTCGTTCGTTCTCTTCGATATGGAGACGCCGGGCGTCTCCACGAAGCCGATCCTCCTCATTTCCGGCAAGTCGCCCTTCTGCGAGACGTTCTTCGACGATGTGAAGGTCCCGAAGGAGAACCTCGTCGGGGAGCTGAACAAGGGTTGGACCATCGCGAAATACCTGCTCACCCACGAGCGCGAGATGATCGGCGGCGGGGGCGGCGGCCTACTGTCGGCGCGTTCGGTCGGCGAGATGGCGGCGCAGGAGCTCGGCCTCGTCGATGGCCGGCTGGAAGACACCATGCTGCGCACCCGCGTCGCCGAAGCCGATCTCGATGGCTGGGCCTTCATGCTGACCATGGAGCGCATGAAGGACGAAGCGAAAGCCGGGCAGGGCGTCGGCGCGAAGTCGTCCATGCTGAAATACTACGGCACCGAGCTGAACAAGCGCCGCTATGAGTTGATGATGGATATCGGCGGCTCCGACGGCCTCGAATGGGAAGGCGAGCGCTCGAAAGACGGCGCGCTCCCGTCGGCCTGGCTGCGCACCAAGGCGAACTCCATCGAGGGCGGGACGTCCGAGGTGCAGCTCAACATCATCGCCAAACGCGTGCTGGAACTGCCGGGGGCGTAAGGACGTCCGCCGCAGGCAAGGTTTCCCACGGCTCGACCGTGGGCCCCATCTCCGGAAGTGTCGGCGGGCGCTATCGGCCCGTTTTCGAGTTGGGCCCCACGGTCAAGCCGTGGGGAACGCGGGTCTTCTCTATTCCGCCCGGTTCGCAACTGCATCAAACCCTTTCCCCGCGGGCCGGGCTCGGCTTTGGTGCCGCCAGAACCTGCAGGAGAGACCCTCAAGATGCCCCTCGTCCTCAACGATGAACAGGAGATGCTGCGCGACGCCGCCAAGGGCTGGCTGACGGATAACGCGCCCGTCTCCCAGCTGCGCAAGCTGCGCGACGCGCGCGACGAAACCGGTTTCGACCGCGGCCAGTGGAAAGAGATGGCCGAAATGGGCTGGGCCGGCATCCTCGTGCCCGAAACCCATGGCGGCGCAGACTTCGGCTTCGTCGGCGCGGGTCTCATCGCCGAGGAGATGGGCCGCACCCTGACGGCGTCGCCGTTTCTTTCCACCGCCATTCTCGGCGCGACGGCGCTCAACAAGGTCGGGAGCGAGGCGCAGAAGTCCGAGCACCTGCCGAAAATCGCCGCCGGCGAGGCGCTCTACGCCGTCGCCGTCGATGAAGGCCGCAAGCACGCGCCGGAGAAGACCGCGCTGCGCGCCGAACGCTCCGGCAACGGCTTTAAGCTGTCGGGCTCGAAAACCTTCGTCGCCGACGGCCATGTCGCCGACCATGTGGTCGTCGCGGCCCGCACCGCCGGCGCGCCGGGCGAGGAGAAGGGTGTGACGCTCTTCCTCGTGCCGACGAAGGCGGCGGGCGTGAAAGTCGAGCGCGCGATCATGGTCGACAGCCGCAATTCCGCGCGCATCGATTTCGACGGCGTCGAGGTGACGGGCGAGGAGGTGCTCGGCGATGTGGACGCCGGCTTCGGCAAGCTGGAGCAGGTGCTGAACGCCGGGCGCGCCGGTCTCGCAGCCGAGCTTTCAGGCTCCGCGCAACAGGCCTTCGAGACGACCGTTCAGTACCTCAAGGACCGAAAGCAGTTCGGCATCGAGATCGGAACCTTTCAGGCGCTGCAGCACCGCGCGGCGCACCTTTATTCCGAGATCGAGCTGGTGAAATCCGCCGTCCTGAAAGCGCTACAGGATCTGGACGAGAACTTTGACTACGCCGGTCCCGTCGTCGCCCTCGCCAAGGCGAAAGCGGGCGCGGTCGCCAAGCTCGCGAGCCAAGAGGCCGTTCAGATGCACGGCGGCGTCGGCATGACGGACGAGTACGATATCGGCTTCTTCATGAAGCGCATTCGCGTCGCGCAGGAAATGCTGGGCGACGTTAATTTCCATGCGGATCGCCTCGCGGCGCTGCGCGGCTATTGAGGGAGCTTCAGATGCCTGTCACCACCACGGACAAGGTCGGCGAACTCGTCGGAACGGAAATCGGCGTCTCCGACTGGATCGACGTGACGCAGGACGCGATCAATCAGTTTGCGGACGTTACTCACGACCACCAGTTCATCCATGTCGACCCGGAAGCGGCGGCGAAAACGCCCTTCGGCGGCCCCATCGCCCACGGCTTCCTCACGCTGTCGCTCCTTTCCGCCATGGGGGCGGGCACGGCGGTGCGGTTTGAAAACGTCGCCATGGGCGTCAATTACGGCTTTGAAAAAGTGCGTTTCATGCAGCCGGTTCCGGCGGGCGGCAAAGTCCGCGGCCGGTTCGTTCTGAAGGACGTGAAAGAGCGCCAGCCAAAGCAGTACCAGCTCACCTATGAAGTCACCGTGGAGATCGAGGGGATCGAAAAACCCGCCCTCATCGCCGAGTGGCTCACCCTTCAATTCGTTCAGTAACAGGATCGGAGATCGCAATGAGCGAAATTCGCTTCGACGGAAAAGTCGCCATCGTCACCGGCGCCGGCAACGGCCTCGGCAAGTCTCACGCGCTTGAGCTCGCCAAACGCGGCGCCAAGGTCGTCGTCAACGATCTCGGCGGCGCCCGCGACGGCACGGGCGGCTCGCTTTCGGCCGCTGAATCGGTGGTCGAAGAGATCAAAGCGGCGGGCGGCGAAGCCATCGCCAACGGCGCAAACGTCACCAAGTACGACGAAGTCGAAGCCATGGTGAAATCCGCCATGGACGCCTGGGGACGGGTCGACATACTCGTCAACAACGCCGGCATCCTCCGCGATAAGACGTTCGCGAAGATGGAGCTCGACGACTTCAAGCTCGTCGTCGACGTGCACCTGATGGGCACGGTGAACTGCACCAAGGCGGTCTGGGAGATCATGCGCCAGCAGAACGGCGGCTCCATCGTCGTGACGACCTCGTCGTCCGGCGTCTACGGCAATTTCGGCCAGTCCAATTACGGCGCCGCGAAAATGGGCGTCGTCGGGCTCATGAACACGCTGGTTCTGGAAGGCGAGAAATACGGCATCCGCGTCAACGCCCTGTCCCCGACCGCTTATACGCGCATGACGGACGACCTCGGTTTCCCGGAAGAGGCCGCGAAACTGCTGACGCCGGAAGCCGTCACCGCCGGCCTCGTCTGGCTCGTCTCCGATCAGGGTCCGAACCGCTTCATCCTCGACGCGGGCGCCGGCGGCTACGCCCGTTCCGTCATTCTGGAGACGGACGGCGTTTATCTGAAACCGGGCGAGCAGACGGCGGAGAACGTCGCCGCCCTCTTCGAGAAAATCGACGACCGCACGACCCTGCACGAGCACAAGAACGGCTCGGGCCAGTCGGTCAATTTCTTCGGCAAGGCGTCCAAGGCCCTCGGCCTCGACGTCGGTCGCCGCTAACGGAAGTTCATCTGCGCTCAAACCAAAGGAGAAGCGCGCCATGAGAGAAGCTGTCATCGTCTCCACCGCCCGCACGCCGATCGGCAAGGCTTATCGGGGCGCGTTCAACAACACGACCGCCCAGACCCTCGGCGGTCACGCGATCAAGCACGCCGTCGAGCGTGCGAAAATCGACCCGGCCGAAGTTGAGGACGTCGTCTTTGGCGCGGCCCTGCAGCAGGGCTCGAGCTTCCAGAACACCGCGCGTCAAGCGCTGGTGCGCGCGGGGCTTCCGGTGACGGTCGCCGGGCAATCCATCGACCGTCAGTGCGCCTCCGGCATGATGGCGATTGCGACGGCGGCGAAGCAGGTCATCTCCGACGGCATGCAGATCGCCGTCGGCGGCGGCGCTGAGTCCATCTCCATGAACCAGACGAAAGACATGTTCGTCGTTCCGGACCCGTGGCTTCTGGAGAACAAACCGGCGATCTACATGTCGATGATCGAGACCGCTGAGATCGTCGCCGAGCGCTACGGCGTCTCCCGCGAGGTGCAGGACCAATACGCCGTCCAGTCGCAGGAGCGCACCCACGCGGCGCAGGAAGCCGGCAAGTTTGACGACGAGATCGTGCCGCTGCCGTCCGTCATGAAGTTCATGAACAAGGAGACGGGCGAGACGTCGGACGTCGAGACGGTTCTCGAAAAAGACGAGGGCAACCGTCCGGGCACGACGCTGGAAAACCTCTCCGGCCTGAAGCCAGTCTTCCAGGGCGGCCAGTCGGTGAAAGAAGGTAAGTACATCACCGCCGGCAACGCTTCGCAGCTGTCCGACGGCGCCTCTGCGGCCGTCGTCATGGAAGCGAAAGAAGCCGAAAAGCGCGGCCTTCAGCCGCTCGGCATCTATCGCGGTATGGCCGTCGCGGGTCTTGAGCCGGACGAAATGGGCATCGGCCCGGTTTACGCCGTACCCAAACTTCTTGAAAAGAACGGCCTTAAAATGGACGATATCGGCCTGTGGGAGCTGAACGAGGCGTTCGCCGTTCAGGTGCTCTACAGCCGCGACAAGCTGGGCATTCCGGATGAAATCCTGAACGTCAACGGCGGCGCCATCTCCGTCGGTCACCCCTATGGCATGTCCGGCGCGCGCATGGTCGGTCACGCGCTGATCGAAGGCAAACGCCGCGGCGTCAAATACGTCGTCTGCACCATGTGCGTCGGCGGCGGCATGGGCGCCGCCGGTTTGTTCGAGGTCGCGTGACGACCTTGAACAAACCGGAGAACGGCGCCCATCACTTTGGATCAGCTCAATTCGCTGCGCGAATTAAGCGGGCCGCCGCCGGGCTCTTCGAGGTCGCATAAAGCGAACGGGGCGGAGGCCCTCCCCATGGAAATCGCCTTCGCCCTTTTTCCTAACCTGACGCAGCTGGACCTCACCGGTCCGCTGCAGGTTCTCTCGCGCCTTCCGGGCGCGACGTGTCGGCTGGTTGGCGCCGATTTAACGCCGCTTCCAACCGATACCGCGCTCGTCATCACGCCGACGGATGTGTTCGCTGACGCGCCGCAGCCAGACATTCTTTGCGTTCCCGGCGGGCCGGGCGTTCTGGAAGCGTTGGAAAGCGCGGAACTTCTTGAGTATCTGCGCGCTGCGGCGTCTGGTGCGCGCTATGTGACATCCGTGTGCACCGGCGCCTTGTTGCTGGGCGCGGCGGGTCTCCTGAGGGGTAAGCGCGCGACGACGCACTGGGCTTATACGGAACTTCTCTCCAAATTCGGGGCGATCTACGAAAAAGCGCGCGTCATCCGTGACGGGAATATCGTGACGGGCGGGGGCGTAACCGCGGGCGTCGATTTCGCGTTTACGCTCGCTGCGGAGATCGCGGGCGACACCGTCGCTCAGTCGATCCAGCTCGCGCTGGAGTACGCCCCCGCGCCGCCCTTTGCCGGCGTATCGCCCGAGGCGGCGCCGGACGAAGTCATGGGCGTCGTCTCCGGATTTTACGGCGATCGCGTCGCGCGTTTCCGGGATGCGATCGAACGCCTCTCAATATCTGATAACTAAATTTCGGTCTGAGACCATCACGACGCGTTTCACGCAACGGTGAGCGGTAGCGCTGTTGCGTTTAATAATAGACCGGTCAATTATTAATTCATGGCGAGAATCCGAGACGATCAAAAGTTCCAGAGCGCACGCGACCGACTGCTTGAGGTCGGCGAGCGCCTCATCCGCGCCAACGGATATTCGGCGACGGGGATCAGTGAAATCCTCACCGAAGCCGAACTGCCGAAGGGGTCATTCTACCACTACTTCGACAGCAAAGAGGCGTTCGGCCTCGCTGTCGCGGAGGCTTATAACGCTGAACAGGTGCGCCGCGCGCGCGAACTGCTCTCGGCCGAGGGAGGCGCGCCAATTGATCGCCTGCGGCGTTTTTTCGAGGCGGCGTCGGCTGATTACGCCGGGCGCGGCCACAAGGACGGATGCCTCATGTGCAATCTGTCCACGGAGCTCGGCGACACGTCCGAACCGTTCCGCTCCGCCCTCGGCGTCCACTGGCGGCTTCTCTCGGCGGAGATCGCCGCGGTTCTCGACGGCCCGACGCGTTCGCGGGTCGGCCTCGGCGCGCTCGAAGCGACGGACGCCGCCGACATTCTTCTCAATTCATGGAGCGGCGCGCTGACGCGCATGAAAGCCGATGGAAACGGCGGCGCGTTGCAGCTGTTCCTGAAGACGTTCTTTTCGCAAGGAGACGGAAAATGAGTGCGCGTAAGAAAATCCTGATCACGGGCGCAAGCCGCGGCATCGGTCGACTGACGGTCGAGGCGCTTCTGGAGGAAGGGCATGGTGTCGTCGCTACAATGCGCGATCCAGCCGGTCGCAACGCCGACGTCGTGAACGACTTTCAGGAGCTTGCTCAAGGAAACAGCGGTTCGCTGACGGTGCTTGAAATGGATGTGACCGACGACGCCTCGGTTTCCTCAGCGATCCGAGAGGCGGAAGCGGGCGGGCCGATTGATGTCCTCATCAACAACGCGGGCGCCATGCCGGTCGGCGTGACCGAGGGGTATACGGTCGATCAGGTGAAGGGGCTATTCGATCTCAATCTCTATTCGATCGTCCGTACATCCCGCGCCATTCTGCCAGGGATGCGCGCGCGCGGCGAAGGGCTGATCATCAATCTCAGCTCCAGCGCAGGACGGCTTTCGATCCCCTATTTCGGTCTCTACTGCGCCAGCAAATGGGCGATGGAGGCGTATGTGGAATCGCTCGGCGTCGAGCTGGCGGGAACCGGCGTCGAAGCGGTTCTGGTCGAACCGAGCGGACACAAGACCGATCTCGTGGCGACATCTGAAGCGCCCGCGGACGCGGCGGTTGTCGCGGGATACGGCGCCCGCGCGCGCGGCGGCGAGCGGCTTCTTGCGATGTTCAATGAGACGTTCGCTGCGGGCGAAGCCATCAATGACGCGGGCAATGTCGCGCGCGTGATCGCCGACCTGATCGATCAGCCTTCGCCGCGCCCCGTGCGCACGGCGGTTGGCGAAGACATGGGCGTCGCCGCCATCAACGCCGCGACGCAGCCGATCCAGAACGGTCTGGTGGAAGCGTTGCGCCCGGTGTTCGCCGCCTGATAAAGTCAGGACGAAATGCGGCGGGGTGTTCAAGGCAGCCCGCCGCAGATCGCGAGAGCTAGAGCATCAGCCCGATCTTGCCGAAGAAGCCGGGGCCGCCATCGTTCACGAAGTCGTACTTGAACAGCGCTTCGTCCTTCATGCCGACATGACGGATGCGGTCGAACTCGATGGTGCCGTCTTTCTTTTTGAAGCCGAAGGACGCGAGAACGTATGCCTCGTATTCCGGGCTTTCGACGGTGGACATCGCGACGAAGTCCGCCGAGCCGCGGCCTTCGGCGTCGAGCGTGAGCGCGATGTAGCCCCGCATTTCGCCGGAATAGTAGCGGACCGAGGCGTTGTCGCGGTTGATCAGGCGCGCAAGGTCTTCGGAACGGTCTCCGAGAAACGATCCGGCGCCCGGCGAGGAGATCGCCGACGTGCCGAGCTCGATCCCCATGCGGTCGCCTGAATTCGCGGAAAGGTCGTTCGCCCACCACGTATGTGTGTCGCCAGTGACGACCAGAAGATCGCTCGCGCCTGCGTTCTTCGACATGGCGTAGAAGCGCTCGCGGGCCGCCGGGTATCCGTCCCAGGCGTCGAGGTTTAGGGGAAGGCCGAGCTTCGAAAACTCGACGAAGTCGTAGATGCCGTCCCAGTCCTTGGCGATCTCGTCCATCATCTCCTTGGTGATGTAGGGTGAAAGGTCCGCGGCGTGAACATTCGCCATGATGATCTGATTGCCGATCACCCGCCACGGCTTGCCCGCCTCAACGGAGGTTGAAAGCGTGTCGGCGAGATACCTCTCCTGCGCCGCGCCGATCATCATCCGGTCTTCGGCGCCGAGGACGTTCTTCCGGAAATTGGCGATGTCTTCGGGCGTCTTCAGGGTCGGGACGATGTCCTTGTACTCAAGCTGTAGGGAGCGCGCCGTGAGGCGCGTCTCGATGGTCGCGAGCGTCAGAAGATCGCCGAACTCGAACGCGCGATAGAGGTCTTCGCGGGTCTTTCCGGGGCGGGGATCGCGCACCGGCATCCATTCGTAATAGGCCTGCATGGCCGCCGCGAGGCGATCACGCCACGGGCCTTCGCCGCGGCCCGGATTGTGGTTCTGCGCGCCATCGGCCCAGGTGTTGTTCGCCGTCTCATGATCGTCCCACATCGCGATCATCGGGTGCGCGGCGTGCATGGCCTGGCTGCCATGATCCGATTTGTACTGAGCGTGGCGGAGGCGATAATCCTCCAGCGTGATGATCTCTTTGGGCGGATTGTGCGCGCGGCCGAGTTCTTCGCCGATTTCGCCGCCATAGCCGTCGGGACCGTATTCGTAAATGTAGTCGCCGAGGTGGATGACGGCGTTGAGATCGTCTTGGCGTGCGATGTGGTCGTAGGCGTTGAAGTACCCGAACGGATAGTTGGAGCACGACATGACGGCGAACTTCACCTGCTCGATCGACCCTTCCGGGAGGGTCCGCGTGCGGCCTGTCGGCGACACGGCGCTTGCAGCCCTGAAGCGATAGTAGTAGGTCGCGCCGGCTTCGAGGCCCTCGACGACGACCTTGACCGTGTAGTCACGCGCTGCGGAGGTTTCGAACGAGCCGCTCTTGGCGACGTTCTTGAATTCGCGGTCTTCCGCGACTTCCCAGACGACCGGCACGCCGCCGAGCGCCGAGACGCTTGCGCGTGTCCAGATGACGACGCTGTCCGCCGCCGGATCGCCGGAGGCGACGCCGTGTGCGAAGACGTTGTTGGCGTCCGGGACTTTGACGGTGAAGGCTTCGCGGCTTGGCGAACCGGCGCAGGCGGCGGCGCTGAGCGCGGTGGCCCCGGCGAGCGCGCCGCGGCGGGTGGTCTTGAAGGTCGTCATGGCGTTTCTCCCCGCCTGTTACGCTCTAAGGACGTACTGGCGGAGCATAACAGTTCTGTGTCGATGGAAAGAGCGCTCAGTTCAGGAGGCGACGGCGATCGCGGACGAGGGCTGCGGCGCGTGTGCGTCCAGCGTCTCGAACAGGCGCGACTGCGAAATCGGCTTGTTGAGAACGCCGTTGAAACCGGCGGCGATCAGTTTCGGGTCGTCGACGTTCAGGATGTGAGCGCTGAGGGCGATGATGGGAACCGGGCCGCGGCCGGCGCGCTCTTCCTCCGCGCGGATCCGCCGCGCGGCGTCATAGCCGTCGAGCACCGGCATCGAGATATCCATGAGGACGATGTCGAAGCCGCCGTCGCTGGCCGCCATCGCGGCGTCTTCGCCGTTCACGGCGAAGACAGCCTCATGACGCGCCGGGTCCAGCATATGCTGGATGACGAGCCGGTTCACTTCGTTATCGTCGGCGACCAGTATGCGCGTGCGCTCAGTGGTCGCCGTCGCGGGCGAGCGCGAGGCTTCAGACGCAGAGGCCCCTGAACGCTGGAGGGCGTGGCGCGCTGCGAGCGGCGCGCTGAAGGTGAACCAGAACGTCGATCCGCGGCCGAGTTTCGAGCGCACGCCGATCTCGCCGCCCATGGCGTCCATCAACCGCCGGCAGATGGTGAGCCCGAGGCCGGTTCCGCCGAACTGGCGTGTCGTCGAGGCCTCGGCCTGCGTGAACTGTTCGAAAATCTCGTCGAGTTTGTCCGCCGGGACGCCGATGCCCGTATCGACGATCTCAAAGCGCATATCGGCGGCGCCGCCATTCGCCGCGCCTTCTACGGCCACGCGAACGCCGCCCTCTTTGGTGAACTTGATGGCGTTGCCGATCAGGTTCGTCAGCACCTGACGTATCCGACCTTCGTCCGCAATCAGCCTTTCCGGGGCTCCGTCTCGCCAATCGATATCAAGATACAGGCCCCGCGCCGTCGCTGACGGACGCAGAAGCGTTGCGACGTCTTCGACGAGTCGCCGGATATCGAAGGGGGTCGGATCGAGCTGAAGTTTCCCCGACTCGATTTTTGAGAAGTCGAGAATGTCGTTGATGATCGTCAGCAGCGCCGAGCCCGATGAGTGAATCGTTCGCGCGTAGACGGTCTGATCGGCGTCGAGCGGCGAATTCAGCAGCAACTCAGCCATGCCGAGGACGCCGTTCATGGGCGTCCTGATTTCATGGCTGACGCTCGCGAGAAAGCGGGTCTTCGCCGCTTCGGCTTCCGCCGCTCGGTCGCGCGCTTTTTCGATCTCGGCTTTTCGGGCCGTTCCGAAGAGCACGACCGGAATGGCGATCATCGGGGCGACGACGCTCGCGACCGTGATCGAGTATTCGAATTTTTCAGGGTCGAAGATCAGAGCAATCGCGCCGACAAGCAGAACCGCGCCGATGCTCGCGACCGCGATCAGCGACAGGGCGTATCCGGGTTTTCCCCAGAACAGTTTGGAGGTGTCGAGCATCGCGGTGTTGGCCTCAAGTTCAGGCCTAACGGAATGAAATTAAAAATGGATCAATTTTCGCTGTTTCAGCGATACGCCGTGGCGGCGACGATAGGGCGGTTTAAGAGGGGATATTGACCGGAACCGCTATCTGACTGCATAAGCTTGGCCGTTTGTAGCGCAGAGAGCGGTTCGCCGAACGGGCTCGGGCCGGTTATGTTCGCTGCGATGCGATAAGGACTAGCAGTGACTGAAACCATGTTGAAATTCGTCTCGCGCGACCGCGAGACGCCGCAGAAGCGCTCGCCCGATGATCGTCGCGACGATTTCGGCGAGATTTACGCGACCTTCGCTGCCGAGCGCGCCGCCGAACAGGCCTCGCGCTGCTCTCAGTGCGGCGTGCCGTTCTGCCAGGATCATTGCCCGCTTCACAATAATATCCCGGACTGGCTCCGCCTCGTCGCCGAGGGCGATCTGAAATCGGCTTATGCGCTCTCCTCATCGACGAACGCCATGCCGGAAGTGTGCGGGCGCATCTGTCCGCAGGACCGCCTGTGCGAAGGCTCGTGCGTCATCGAGCAGTCCGGCCACGGCACCGTGACCATCGGCGCCGTCGAAACCTACATCACCGAGAAGGCCTGGGCGGAAGGCTGGGTGCCCGCCATCACGCCCGCCGAGGAACGCGCGCAAAGCGTCGGGATCGTCGGGGCGGGGCCGGGCGGTCTGGTCGCGGCGGAAAAACTGCGGGAGCAGGGCTTTAAAGTCACCGTGTACGATCGATATGATCGTGCGGGCGGGTTGCTCGTCTACGGAATTCCCGGCTTCAAGCTGGAGAAGCACGTCGTCACCCGCCGGTTCGAGAGATTGGCTGAAGGCGGCGTCGAGTTCAAACTCGGCTGGTCGCTGGGGCGGGACGGATCGCTCGCGGAGCTTCGCGCGAAACACGATGCTGTTCTCATCGCCTGCGGCGTTTACGCGGCGCGCGAACTGGACGCGCCGGTGGGCGCGAGTTCGGGCGTCGTCGCGGCGCTCGACTACCTCACCGTCTCCAACAGGAAGAATTTCGGCGACGCCGTGCCGGCGTTCGATGACGGTTCTCTCAATGCGGATGGAAAACGGGTCGTCGTCATTGGCGGCGGCGACACGGCGATGGACTGCGTGCGGACGGCGGTGCGGCAGGGCGCGAAGTCGGTCACCTGCCTCTATCGCCGCGACCGGGCGAACATGCCGGGCTCTGCGCGGGAAGTCGCGAACGCTGAGGAAGAGGGCGTCGTTTTCGAATGGCTCGCCGGACCGAAGGCGGTGCTGGCGGACGCGAACGGCGCGGCGTCGGCGGTGCGCGCCGTGCGCATGCGCCTTGGCGAGCCGGACGCCTCCGGGCGCCGTGCTCCAGAAGAAACGCCGGGTTCGGAGTTTGATATTCCAGCAGACATCGTCGTTAAAGCGCTCGGTTTCGAGCCGGAAGACGGGGCGGCGCTCTTCGGCGATGAGGCGCCCGCGTTGACGACGCGCGGCACGGTGAGAGTCGAGCCGCGCACGCTTGAGACAAGCCTTCCCGGCGTGTTCGCGGCGGGCGATATCGTCCGCGGCGCGTCGCTCGTGGTTTGGGCCGTGCGCGATGGGCAGGTCGCGGCGCACGCGATCGCTGAACGCCTCATTTCCTCCGCGGGCGCCAAAGCGCTCGCAGCAGAATAACGCTTGCTCGTTTCAGCAAGCACTTCGGTTTCAGGGTGAAGACGATGTTTGATCTCGATCCTCGCCGCGCGCGCGCGGCCGAATTGGGCCTTTATGATCCGGCTGACGAGCACGACGCCTGCGGCGTCGGCCTTGTCGCCGCCATCGATGGCGCGCCGCGTCGCGAAATTGTTGAGATGGCGATCCGCGCACTGAAGGCGGTCTGGCACCGCGGCGCCGTCGACGCCGACGGTAAGACGGGCGACGGGGCGGGCATCCGCCTCAACGTGCCGCAGGACCTCGTACGCCGGTTCGTCGCCCGGACGGGGCACGAGCCGAAAAACGCCGATGTCTGTGTCGGGATGATTTTCCTGCCGCGCACGGACTTCGGTGCGCAGGACGCCGCGCGCTCGCTCGTCGAACAGGAGATTATCCGGTTCGGGTTCTATATCTATGGCTGGCGGCAGGTTCCGGTCCGCGCTGACGCGCTCGGCGTGAAGGCGAACGCGACGCGCCCGGATATTGAGCAGGTTCTGTTCCACGACCCGCAGGGGCGTTCCGTGGAGGAACTGGACCGCGTGCTTTATATCGTGCGCAAGCGCATCGAAAATCGCGCGCGCGCGATTTCGCTGCCGAGCTTTTACATCTGCTCGCTTTCGGCGCGAGACGTCATCTACAAAGGCATGTTCCTCGCCGAAGAGATCGACGCCTTCTTTCCGGATCTGACGCACAAGGACTTCGTGTCGTCGGTCGCGATCTTCCACCAGCGTTATTCCACGAACACGTTCCCGGAATGGCGCCTCGCCCAACCCTTCCGCATGCTCGCCCATAACGGCGAGATCAACACGCTGAAGGGCAACACCAACTGGATGAAGAGCCACGAACGCCGAATGACGGCGGACGCCTTCGGCGAGCATGGCGAAGATCTGCGTCCGGTCATTCAGCCGGGATCGTCCGACTCCGCCGCGCTTGACCAGGTGTTCGAAATACTGGTCCGCGCGGGGCGCTCGGCGCCGATGGCGAAGACGTTGCTCATCCCGGAAGCCTGGTCCAAGCGCGAGGCGGTTCTGCCCGCCAACTGGCGCGCCATGTACGAGTACAACAACTCCGTCATGGAGCCATGGGACGGCCCGGCCGCCATCGCCGCTTATGATGGTCGCTGGGCGATCGCGGGGCTCGACCGGAACGGTCTGAGGCCGCTGCGCTATGCCATCACGGAAGATGGCGTGCTGACGGTTGGTTCCGAAACCGGCATGTGCCCGTTGGACGGGAAGACCGTCGCCCGTCGCGGCGCCGTGGAGCCCGGGCGGATGATCGGCGTCGATCTTCAGGAGGGGCGCTTCTACGACGCGACGGATCTCCTGAACCGCCTCGCCGACAGTCACTCATACGAGAAATGGACGGCGGACATCCGCGAGATCGATGAGGAGATCGGGCCGGGTCCGGAAGACCGCCTGTTCGATGCCGAAGATCTGCGCCGGCGCCAATCCGCCGCCGGGTTCAGCCTGGAGACGGTAGACCTCATTCTCCGTCCAATGTCGGAAACGGGCAAGGAAGCGATCGGCTCCATGGGAGACGACACCGCGCTGGCGGTGTTATCGGAAAGCTACCGTCCGCTATCGCATTATTTCCGTCAGAATTTCAGCCAGGTGACGAACCCGCCCATCGATCCGCTGCGCGAAGCGCGGGTGATGAGCCTGAAGACGCGGTTCAAGAACCTCGGCGACATTCTCGCCGATGTCGAACGCCAAACGGGCGTCTTCGTCCTGGACAGCCCCGTGCTGACGAACGGCATGTACGAGCGCATGGTGAAGCTCTTCGGGGACGGGCACGCCTATATCGACTGTACGTTCAACGTTTCCGAGGCGAAGGGCGACGGCTCCGGCCTCGCCAAGGCCCTGAAACGCATCCGTCGCGAAGCGGCGGACGCCGTACGTGGCGGCGCCGACCATATCGTGCTGTCCGATCTCGCCCAGTCCGATGCGCGCGCGCCGGTGCCTATGATCCTCGCGGTCGGCGGCGTCCACGCCCATCTGACGGCGGAAGGTCTGCGCACGCATTGCTCGCTGACTGTTCGTTCAGCCGAGTGTACGGACGCGCACTATCTCGCCGTTCTCATCGGCGTCGGCGCGACGGCGGTGAACCCCTATCTCGCCTTTGAAAGCATTGCGGAGCGCGCGGAGAAAGACGGCGCGCCTGTCGGCAAAGCGGCCTTCAACACAAAGCTCGCTTTTGAGGCGGGGCTGATGAAGATCCTCTCGAAAATGGGGATCGCGGTCATTTCCGCTTACCGAGGGGGCTGTAACTTCGAAGCGCTCGGGTTGTCGCGGACACTGGTCGCGGAATTCTTCCCCGGCATGACCAGCCGCATTTCCGGCATCGGCCTCGCCGGCCTTGAGGCGAACCTGCGCGATCTGCACACGGAGGCTTGGCGGCCTGGTCTCGTCTCGCTCGGCGTCGGCGGGTTTTATCGCCAGCGCGCCTCCGGCGAGCGCCACGCGGTTGAAGCGCGCACGGTCGCGGCGCTGCAGAAGGCCGTACGTGAAGACGATTACGCATCGTATAAAGAGTACGTTTTCATGGTGCACGATCGCCCGCCATTGGAATTGCGCGACCTCGTCGCCATGCGCAAAGCGGGGCCGGAGCGCCCGCTCGCGGAAGTTGAAAGCATCAATACGCTGAGGAAACGCTTTGTCACGCCCGGCATGTCGCTCGGCGCGCTCTCGCCGGAAGCTCATGGCGCACTCAATATAGCCATGAACCGCATCGGCGCGAAATCTGTCTCCGGCGAAGGCGGGGAAGTTCCGGAACGGTATCATCCGATGCCGAACGGCGACAACGCCAACTCCGCCGTCAAACAGGTCGCCTCCGGACGGTTCGGCGTGACGGCTACTTACCTCAACCAGTGCCGCGAGATCGAGATCAAGGTCGCGCAGGGCGCGAAGCCGGGCGAGGGCGGCCAGCTGCCGGGCTTCAAGGTGACGGAGTTCATCGGCCGGATGCGTCACGCGACGCCGGGCGTCACGCTCATCTCGCCGCCGCCGCACCACGACATCTATTCAATCGAGGACCTTGCGCAGCTCATCTACGATTTGAAGCAGATCAATCCGGAAGCCCGGGTGTGCGTGAAACTAGTCTCTGCAGCCGGCGTCGGCACCATCGCGGCGGGCGTCGCCAAGGCGAAAGCGGACGTCATCCTCATCTCCGGAAACGTCGGCGGCACCGGCGCAAGCCCGCAGACCTCGATCAAGTTCGCAGGCTCCCCATGGGAGCTCGGCCTCGCCGAAGCGCACCAGATCCTGACACTGAACAATCTGCGCGAGCAGGTGACCCTGCGGACCGATGGCGGCATCCGCACAGGCCGCGATGTCGTCATCGCGGCCATGCTGGGCGCAGAGGAGTTCGGCGTTGGAACCGCCTCGCTCATCGCGCTTGGTTGCCTCATGGTGCGCCAGTGCCATTCCAACACGTGCCCGGTCGGCGTCTGCACGCAGGATGAAGACCTGCGTCGACGACTACCCGGCACGGCTGATCATGTCGTCAGCCTGATGACCTTCCTCGCCGAAGAGGTGCGGGAAATCCTCGCCTCCCTCGGCGCGCGCACGCTCGATGAGGTGATCGGGCGTTCCGACCTCCTCGATCAGGTCTCCCGCGGTTCCTCGCGCCTCGACGATCTTGACCTCAATCCGGTGCTGACGCGCGTCGACGCTGGGGAGACGCCGAAGCGCTCCGACCGTACGCGTCGCAATGAGGTGACGGACACGCTGGATGCGCAAATCCTCGCGGACGCCGCGCCGGTGTTCGAGCGTCGTGAAAAAATGCAGCTCACTTATGATGTCGCCAACACGCACCGGGCCGTCGGCGCGCGCGTTTCGTCGAAAATCGTCCGCACCTTCACGGATGCGCCGCTTGAAGACGGGCACCTGACGGTCAAGCTCCGCGGCTCCGCCGGACAGTCTCTCGGCGCGTTTTCAGCCAAGGGGCTTCGGCTCGAGGTGGTTGGCGACGCGAACGATTATGTCGGCAAGGGGCTCTCGGGCGCCGTCATTACGGTGGTGCGCAATGGCGGCGAGCGGGGCGACGCGATCATCGGCAATACGTGCCTTTATGGCGCGACCTCCGGCGCGCTTTTCGCCGCCGGTCGCGCGGGCCAGCGTTTCGCCGTGCGCAACTCCGGCGCTGACGCGGTCATCGAGGGTTGCTCGGCGAACGGGTGCGAGTACATGACCGGCGGGCGCATCGTCATCCTCGGCTCGGTCGGCGACAACTTCGCGGCGGGTATGACCGGCGGGCGCGCCTTCATCTACGACCCGGAGGGGCGTCTGCCGCTGGTGCTCAATCCAGGCGATGTCGAGGCCTTCAAGCTGGTTGAAACGCGCGACGCAGACGTCTGCCGTGAACTGATCGAGCGTCACTGCGCCGAGACGAAATCCGAGCTCGCCGCGTCGATCCTGTCGGACTGGGATGTGGCGAAGGCGGACTTCGTCTGCATCGTGCCGAAAGAGATCCTGCGTCTTGAAGCAGAGGCGACGTCGGCGAAATCGGCCTGACGGGCGAGGGTCCATCCCAAGGAAGGGGTGGACCTTGCCACGCGATCGCCCGATAGCTGTTGACGCTTCGGGGGAAGGACGTAGCGCATGGCGACTTATCTCATCACCGGCGGCGCCGGTTTTATCGGCTCGCATCTCGCCGACAGCCTGTTCGAAGCGGGCCACGCCGTGCGCGTGCTCGATGATCTTTCGACCGGCTCGCGCGCCAATCTTCAGCCCGGGATCGAACTGCATGTCGGCAAGGCCGAGGACGCTGCGCTGTTCGCCGCCGTCGCCGAGGGCGTCGACGGGATTTTCCATCTCGCCGCCGTCGCTTCGGTGCAAGCGAGCGTCGATGACTGGCTCGGCACGCACGCGGCCAATCTGACGGCGACGGTGACCGCGCTAGACGCCGCGCGCCGCGCGAACGCGAATGGGCCGGTTCCTGTGGTCTACGCGTCGTCAGCCGCGATCTATGGAGACAATCCGAACGTGCCGTTGCAGGAATCCGAGAAGGCGAACCCGCTCTCGGCCTATGCGGCGGACAAGTACGGCTCGGAGATGCACGCGCAAGTCGCCTCACATCTTTTCAATGTTCCGACGACGGGCTTTCGCTTCTTCAACATCTATGGTCCGCGGCAAAATCCGTCTTCGCCCTATTCCGGCGTCATCTCCATTTTTGCGGATCGCTTTTCGCGCGGGCAGGGCGTGACGATCTTCGGCGATGGCGAGCAGTCGCGCGACTTTGTCTATGTTGCCGACGTCGTGCGTTCTCTTCGCGCGGCGATGGAGGCGCCCTCTGGTTCGGCGCGGGTGCTGAACATCGCGCGCGGCGAGCAGACCTCCGTCAATACGCTCGCGAAGACCCTTGCGCGCTATTTTAATATCGAGGCGGAGATAGCCTACGCCGACGCGCGCGCTGGCGATATCCGCCATTCCGCCGGCGATCCGTCAGCGCTGCAAGAGACCCTCGGTGTCCGAGCGGAAACGACGCTGGACGAGGGCCTCCGCAACCTGACGGACTGGTTGAAGTCTGCGGACAACTGAGCGGGCTTGCCTCCCGCGGCGGGACGCCGCAATTTTCCCTGACGCAACCGTTCAAAGGGGGAAACCATGACGTTTCTGCGCAAATCCGCCGCTCTTGGCGTCGTTATGTTGGCCGCTGCATCAGCCTACGCCGCTGATCCGGAAGAGAAAATCGCTGAACTTCAGGAAAACGCGAAAGTCGCGGGCGAACGCGCCATGAAAGCGCTGGAGGGCGAGCCGAGTGAAGCCTCCTTCGCTACGGCCGCTTCGGAGTTCGCCTTCGCGCAGCAGTACATGCAGCAGGCGAAGGGATTTTTCCTTGCGCGCCGTCTTCCGGGCGATACGGACGGCTGGACCGCGGGCGAGCCGGAAGTCATTTCCGTCGGCGCGGCGGTCATGGGCGGCGGCACGTCCATTGAGCAGACGTACACGAAGGATGGCGAAGAAGTGACCCTTCGCGTCATCGCCGACTCGCCGATGATCGCGACGTTCTCCACCATGTTATCGAACCCGATGTTCGCCATGGCGTCGTCATCTTCGGGCGTCCGCTCCGTCGTCATCAACGGCGAACGCGCGATCGTCCAGCCTCAGGGCGACCATGTTCAGTATTCGCTTCCGAAAGGCTCAATGCTGTTCCAGGGCGAGGGGCCGGACGCTGGCGTCTCCGCGCTGATGAAGCAGGTAAAATTCGACTGAGCGAAACAGACGAAAAACCCCTCTCCTGAAAGGAGAGGGGTGAGTCGCTCAGTAGAGGGATCGTGTTTTGAAGGCTTAGAAGTCGTAACGCAGGGCGATGGTGATGTTCCGGCCCGGCTGCGCGATAAGGTCTTTCAGGAACGAGGAGTGATAGCGGATCTCTTCGTTTGTCAGGTTCTCGGCACGAACGTCTAGGGAAAGACGCGGCTCCGTCGTTACCGGGTGGAGGGTCAGGAACGCGTTCAGCGATCCGTATCCGTCCGTATCAAACTCCTGACCGGCCCCGGCGTCGCGCGACGCGGCGAACTCATATTCCACGCGGATATCGGCGGTGTTCGACAGAGCTTCGACGCCCAGAACGCCGCCCAGCGGCGGAAGACGCGGCAGGTCGTCGACGCCGTCCGCGGCCTGATCCAGTTTCGCCTCAACATATTCGACGACGCCGTCTAGGGAGACTTCAAACGCGCCGACCGTGCCGAGCGTCATTTTGGCGATCGCTTCAGCGCCGTAGAAATCGACGTCCGCCGAGGTGAACTGCGTGATGATCTGCTCTTCCTCGGTCTCGCCGACAGGCAGTTCGAAGATGTAGTCCGAATAGGACGTGTAGAAGGCGTTGACGCCGAACACGACCGGGCCGCGCGATTTGCGGAAGGAGGCTTCCGCGCCGAGCGCCGTTTCGGTGTCGAGGTTCGGATCGCCGATCTCGAACGGGTTCGTAGCGAGGTGTTCGCCGTTGGAGAAGAGCTCCTCCGCGGCCGGCGCGCGTTCCGTGCGGAACACGTTGAGGCTGACGATGGAGTCTTCCGTCGGCTTAAAGCCGGCGCTGGCGGATGCGCTGACGGTGTCGAAGTTACGGGTCGCATCAGCGTTTGGGTCGAGCGTGAAGATGCGGTCGCCTTTGCTTTCCACGGACTGGTGCTCGTAGCGGGCGCCGATCTCGAAGCGCCAGGGGCCGCGCTCGAGGTCTTCAAAGGCGAAGAGGCCGAACTGACGCGTCGTGGACGGATCCACAAACGCTTCTTCGCCGATGGCCGAGAAGTCGCGATCGAAATACTGAACCCCGACGATCGTGCGCAGGCCGTTCGCCGAACGCGGCGTCACGCCTTCAATGCGCGCTTCAACGCCTTCGTTGGTAAAGACCGTGCCAGTCTCATCGCCTTCAAATTCAATGTGCTCATAGTCCGCATAGGCGGCACGGAGGCGCAGGGTTTCGAAGGGGCCGACGGAGTAGAGTTCACCGCGAAGATCATAGCGCGTCTGCTCGAGGTCGATGGTAACGCTCTCTTCGCCTTCCTCTTCCTCGTGTTCGTGCTCTTCCTCTTCTTCTTCGTGCTCTTCTTCTTCCTCGTGGCCGTGACCATGACCGCCCGGAACGCCGTAAAGCGTCTCAAAGCGTGAGGCAGAGAAGCCGATGAACCCGTTCTCAAAGATGTAGGAAAGCCCGCCCGCGAAGCTGGAACGCTCTACTGCGGAGTTTTCGACAATGCCGAAAGCTTCTTCCTCTTCTTCGTGTTCGTGTTCGTGTTCTTCCTCTTCTTCGTGTTCCTCTTCTTCCGCTTCCTCCGCAGCGATGAAATCAGCGGATTCCGCGAAGCCCGGAATGTCGTAGTCGCCGGCGTCCCGGTAGGAGCCGTCCGCATGGAGAACGAAGCCGCGACCAAGATCGATATCGATCGTGCCGGCGCCGTCGAAGCCGCCGTCCACCGTGCTCACGGCCGAGCGCAGGGCGCCGTCGAAGCCGCCTTCTGGCCGTTCATCCGGAATACGTCCGTTGACGACATTGACGACGCCGCCGGTCGCGGAAGAGCCGTAGAGAAGCTGCGAGGCGCCGCGGACGACTTCGATCTGTTCCGCGACGAGCGAGTCGATCGCGACCGCGTGGTCCGGACTTGTCGCCGAGGCGTCGATGGCGCCGATGCCGGCGTCCAGCACCTGCACGCGCACGCCGCCCTGACCGCGGATGATCGGTCGGCTTGCGCCCTGGCCGAAGCCGGTGGAGGCGACGCCCGGCTCCAGGCGAATCGTTTCGCCAATGGTGTTTGCAAGGCGTCGGCGCAGCTGTTCGCCGGACAGGATCGTCACTGGCGATAGAGTGTCGGCGGGCGTCTCCGCGCCCGGTCGCGCGTGGATGGTGATGACGTCGCTGACATCCAGTTCATCGGCGGTAGGCGCGGCGACGGCGGCCGCGATTAAAAGTCCAAACATCGGTTACCCCGTTCGTCGTCCCCGCTCGTACTGAGCACGCGCCGTTATGTGATAAAGTATCATGCGGGTAAAGGCCGCCACTTGCGGTTCGCGTCCGAGCGAACGAAATTCGCATCATGGCGACGATTTCAAACGATCCACCAGCCCTGACGCGAAACGAAGAGCGCGTGCTCGGCGCATTGCGCGAAAGCGGTAAGCCGCGCAAAGCCTATGATATTCTTGAGGAATTACGGCCGCAGGGCGTGAAAGCGCCGATGACCGTCTATCGCGCGCTCGACGGGCTCACCGAAAAGGGGCTCGTTCACAAGCTCGACACCCTCAACGCCTACATGCTGTGCGAGGGCGACCACGCGCATCGGCACGCGAGCCAGGTCTTCGTCATTTGCGAAATCTGCGGCGATGCGCGCGAGGTTGAAGACTGCGCCGTGGAAGCGCGCGTGAAAGATGTCGCCAGGACCGAGGGCTTCAGCCTCGTAGGCGCGCGTCTCGAGATTTCCGGCTGCTGCGGCGATTGCCGCGCCGCAAAAGCCTGATTGCCCTTCGCGCACGAGGCGCGTACTTTCCGGCTGGTGCAATGCACCTCCCGCGCACGGGAGAGAGCGGCTCATGCGTCACGCGAGCCGCCGCCGAAGGAGCAACCGCCCCGGAAACTCTCAGGCGACAAGGACCGCGCGCAGGACCGACAGGCTGGAAAGCGGGCGTTCGACATTCGGGCGCTCCACCGAAGGAGCAAGCGGCGCCGTCTGGTCCGCGGAATCTCTCAGGTCCCATGACAGCCGGGGCGATCGGACTAGGTCGGCGGTCACCGCCGGTCGATCGCGCGCATCATGGGGAAACGCCATCATGGCTGATGAGTTGAAGACAACGCCGCTCCACGCCCTCCATGTGGAGCTTGGCGCGAAAATGGTGCCGTTCGCCGGCTACGACATGCCGGTCCAGTACCCCGCGGGCGTTCTGAAAGAACATCTGCACACGCGCGAAAAGGCGGGCCTGTTCGATGTCTCCCACATGGGGCAGGTCTGGCTGAAGACAAAGGAAGCCGAGCTTGGCGCCGACGACGCGCACGAAAAGGTCGCCGCCGCGCTGGAGACGCTCGTTCCCGGAGAAATCCGCAAGCTGAAAAAGGGCGGGCTGCGCTACACGGTTTTCCTGAATGAGGACGGCGGCGTTCTCGATGATCTCATGGTGACGCGCCCGGCGCGCGATGATCGCCAGGGGTATCTGGTGCTCGTCGTCAACGCCGCGGTGAAGGATCGCGATTACGCGCTCCTGCGCGATAAAATCGGCGATCGCGTCGAGGTCGAGGTGCAGGAGGGCCGCGCGCTCATCGCGCTGCAGGGGCCGGAAGCCGCCGCTGTCGTCAACGAAATCGTCCCCGGCGTGCTGGACCAGAAATTCATGGAGATGCGCCCCTATGACTGGCGCGGCGCCTACCTCCTGGTCAGCCGCTGCGGCTATACCGGCGAAGACGGGTTCGAAATCTCCGTTCCGAATTCCCATGCAGAGGACTTCGCGCGCGCGCTGCTGGCCGACGAGCGCGTCGCGCCCATCGGCCTTGGCGCTCGCGACTCGCTCCGGCTCGAGGCGGGGCTCTGTCTCTACGGCCATGACATGGACGAGACGACGACGCCCGTCGAAGCGAACATCGCCTTCACCCTCGGCAAACGCCGCCGGGAGGAGGGCGGTTTTCCGGGGGCGGAGAAGATACTCGCCCAACGCGGGGACGGCGCGGCGAAACTGCGCGTCGGCGTGAAGCCGGAAGGCCGCGCTCCGGCGCGCGAAGGCGTTGAAATCCAGTCCGCAGACGGCGCCGTCATCGGTCGCATCACGTCCGGCGGTTTCGGGCCGACGGCGGAAGCGCCCGTCGCCATGGGTTATGTCGACGCCGCCCACGCCGCGACGGGAACCAGGGTTCAACTCATCATTCGCGGTAAGCCGCAGGCGGCGGAAGTCGTCGACATGCCGGTCGTTCCGCATCGCTATTATCGGGGCTAGGAGGGTTTCATGACCACCAAATTCACCAAAGATCACGAATGGGTCCGCATGGAAGGCGATGTCGCCGTCATCGGCATCACGCCGCACGCGGCCGAACAGCTGGGCGACGTCGTGTTCGTCGAGCTGCCGGATGTCGGCAAATCGTTCAAAGCGAACGACGACATGGCGGTCGTTGAGTCCGTGAAAGCGGCCTCCGACGTCTATGCGCCGATCTCCGGTGAGATCGCCGCGATCAACGACGCCATCGTCGAGGACCCGGCGAAGGTGAACGAGGATCCGGCGGGCGCCGCCTGGTTCGTGAAGATCAAACCGTCGAACCCGGGCGAGCTTGACGCCCTGATGGATGAAGCCGCTTACGCCGAGTACGCAGGAAACTGAGCCCAATGCGTTATCTGCCGCTGAATGACGCCGACCGGCGCGAGATGCTCGCCGTCGTCGGCGCGAAAACGATCGACGAGTTGTTCGCCGACGTTCCCACTGACGCCCTCAACCCGGAGATCGACCTGCCTCGCCGTCAGGGCGAGCTGGAGGTCGAGCGCGCTCTCTCCGCCCTTTCGGCGAAGAACATCGCCGCGGGTTCGGTTCCGTTCTTTGTCGGCGCGGGCGCCTACAAACACCACGTTCCGGCGACGGTCGATCACATCATTCAGCGGTCGGAGTTCCTCACCTCCTACACGCCTTATCAGCCGGAAATCGCGCAGGGCACGCTGCAGTACCTCTTCGAGTTCCAGAGCCAGGTCGCCGCGCTGACGGGCATGGATGTCGCCAACGCCTCCATGTACGACGGCTCCACGGCGACGGCGGAAGCCGCCCTCATGGCGCGCCGCGTGACAAAGCGAACTCGCGTCCTCATGTCCGGTGGCCTGCATCCGCACTACGCCGCCGTGACGCGGACGAACTCCGAACTGGTCGGCGACACGATCGTTTCCGCCGCGCCGGATGCGGACGGCTCGGAGGACATCGCCGCGCTCATCGATGATGAGACCTCCTGCGTCATCGTTCAGACGCCGAACGTTTTCGGTCGCGTCGTCGATCTCGCGCCCATCGCTGAAGCGGCTCACGCCAAGGGCGCGCTTCTCGTCGCCGTGGTGACGGAGGCGGTGTCGCTCGGCGCGCTCAAATCGCCCGGCGAAATGGGCGCGGACATCGTGACCGGCGAAGGCCAGTCCATCGGCAACGCCCTCAATTTCGGCGGGCCCTATGTCGGCCTCTTCGCGACGCGTCAGAAATATGTGCGTCAGGCGCCGGGGCGGCTCTGCGGCGAGACGACGGATGCGGAAGGAAAGCGCGGCTACGTGCTGACGCTCTCCACGCGCGAACAACACATCCGTCGCGACAAGGCGACCTCGAACATCTGCACGAACTCCGGGCTCTGCTCGCTCGCCTTTACGATCCACATGTCGCTTCTCGGCGAGGCGGGGCTGAAGAAGCTCGCGCGTCTAAACCACGAAGCCGCGTGCCGCACATGGGACGCGCTCGCCGCTATAGACGGCGTCGAGATGCTGACGAATCAATTCTTCAACGAATTCGCCATCCGCCTGCCGAAGAACGCCGAAGCCGTGGTCGATGAGCTGGCGGACAAAGGCGTGATCGCCGGGGCCCCTGGCGGGCGCCTGTGGCCGGGCGAACAGGAGATGGCGGATATCCTCCTCGTCGCCGCAACCGAGACGACCACGGATGACCACATCGCCGCTCTCGCAAGCGCGCTGAAAGAGGTGCTTTAATGGCCATGAACGATCAGGGCCGCCCTACGCGGCCGGCCGCAGGCGCGTCGAGCGACGGCGCGACCCATACGGGCAACCGCGCGCTGCACATCGAAGAAGCGCTGATTTTCGAGATCGGCGACGCGGACCGCACCGGCGTTGACCTCGCCGAGCCGACCGGCGCGCCCGCGCGGCTTGGCGGACTGGAGCGTTCCGGCGAAATCGGTCTGCCGGGTCTCTCCGAGCCGGAAGCCATGCGCCACTATGTACGCCTCAGCCAGAAGAACTACGCCATCGATATGGGGCCGTTCCCCCTCGGATCGTGCACCATGAAGCACAATCCGCGGCTCAACGAGAAAATGGCGCGCCTGCCGGGCTTCGCCGACGTGCACCCTCTGCAGCCGGAGAAAACGGTTCAGGGCGCGCTGGAGCTGATCGACACGCTCGCGCACTGGCTGAAGGTCCTCACCGGCATGCCCGCCGTCGCCATGTCCCCGAAAGCGGGCGCCCATGGCGAGCTCTGCGGCATGATGGCCATCAAAGCCGCGCTCGATGCGCGCGGCGAGGGCGACACGCGCAAGCGCGTCCTTGTCCCCGAAAGCGCCCACGGCACGAACCCGGCGACGGCGGCGCAATGCGGCTTCGTCGTCGATGATATTCCGGGCGCGGCGGACGGCCGGGTTGATCTCGCCGCGCTGAAAGAAAAGCTCGGGCCCGACGTCGCCGGCGTCATGGTGACGAACCCCAACACCTGCGGGCTTTTCGAGCGCGACGTGCGCGCCATCGCCGATGCGGTGCACGAAGCAGGCGGCTATTTTTATTGCGACGGGGCGAACTTCAACGCCATCGTCGGCAAGGCGCGTCCGGGCGATCTCGGCGTCGACGCCATGCACATCAATCTGCACAAGACGTTTTCGACGCCCCATGGCGGCGGCGGCCCGGGCTCCGGCCCGACGGTGCTGTCTGAAGCGCTCGCCCCGTTCGCCCCGGCGCCGTTCGTGGTGGACGGCCCGCGCGGCTACCACCTCGCCGAAAGCGTGGAAGAAGCCGCAGCGGTCGTGAAGGGCGCGAAACCCTTCGGACGCCTCACGGCCTTCCACGGCCAGATGGGCATGTTCGTGCGCGCGCTCTCCCACATGATGAGCCACGGCTCGGACGGTCTGCGTCAGGCGTCGGAGGACGCGGTCCTCAACGCCAACTACGTCCAGAAGCGGCTTTCGGCGGAGATGACCCCGGCCTTCGACGGCTATTGCATGCACGAAGCGCTGTTCGACGACGATTTCCTCAAGGGCACCGGCGTCGAGACCATCGATTTCGCCAAGGCGATGATCGATGAGGGCTACCATCCGATGACGATGTATTTCCCGCTCGTCGTCCATGGCGCCATGCTCATCGAGCCGACGGAGACGGAATCGAAGCGTGAGCTCGATCTCTTCTGCGACGCGCTTCTCGGGCTCGCCCGCGACGCCAAGGCGGGCGCGAAAGAGAAGTTCGAGGCCGCGCCGGTTCACGCGCCCCGCCGCCGTCTCGATGAAACGGCGGCCGCCCGTAAGCCGGTGCTGCGGTGGACGCCGCCCGCGCCCGCTCAGGCGGCCGAGTAGGGGCTGCGCACGAAGCGGGATTTGTCGAGAAATCGGACTAGGTTGCGCGCACCGCAATTCGCGAGGCGTTCGCCATGATTATCGTCCACCACCTCAACAATTCCCGCTCTCAGCGCGTTCTCTGGCTCCTGGAGGAGTTGGGCGCGACTTACGACGTCAAGCGCTATGAGCGCGACGCGGAGACCATGCTCGCGCCGGATGCGCTGAAAGCGGTCCATCCGCTCGGCAAATCGCCGGTGGTGGAGGATGCGGGGCGGATCTACGCGGAGACGGGCGCGATCGTCGAACACCTCCTCGAAGCCCATGGCGACGGACGGCTCATGCTTCCCGCCGGGACGCCGGAACGCGACGACTGCCGCTACTGGCTGCACTACGCCGAGGGCTCGGCCATGCCGCCGCTCCTCTTGAAGCTGGTCTTCATGCGCATCGGCTCGAACGCCGGGCCGGCGCTTCTGCGCCCCATAACGAAAATGATCGCGAACGGCGCGTTGAAGTCCTTCGTCAATCCGCAGGTCGAGACGCACCTGCGTTATTGGGAGGGCGCGCTGGCGGCGAGCGGCTGGTTCGCCGGCGGCGAGTTCTCCGCAGCCGATATCATGATGAGCTTCCCGCTGGAGGCGGCGGCGTCGCGCGCCGGGCTCGATGCGCGCTATCCCAACTGCCGCGCCTTCCTGAAGCGCATCCACGAGCGGCCCGCTTATCAGAAAGCGATCGAGGTTGGCGGTTCCTACTTATATTCAGGATAAAGCCGCAAAGTCGTCAAATCCATTTTGTGAACTATCTCCCGCACAGCAGCAGGAGAGAAGTTATGACTGATATCATCCGCCGTCTGGTTCTCGCCGCGACGCTTGGCGTTCTCGGCGTCAGCCTTTCTGGATGCTTGATCCTTGCAGGCGCTGGCGCGGGCTATACTATCGCCGATGAAGTAAAAGAAGGCGATGGCGAGTTCGATCCGCTGGAACGCGCCCGCGGCGTGGAGAACGAATCCAGCTGATCCCGCTCAGTTCGGCTGAAAACCGCCATTCTTGAGGTAAGTCAGCTCGGCCGGCGTCGACCGTCGGCCGAGCGCTTTGTTTCTGTGCGGAAAGCGTCCGAACCGGGCGATAATGTCCCGATGCTCGCGGGCGAAAGGAATGTTGGAAGAGTTCGGCAGGCGGCTCTCGAACAGCGCCACGCAACGCTCCTGAACGTTGAGGTCTTCAGAATGCATGTGCGGCATGTAGACGAAGGCGCGCGCCTCTTCCGGCAGCGCCAGATCATCACCGCGGGCGATCATGCGTTCGGCGAGGGCGAGGGCCGCGGCGTCATTGGCGAAGCTGTCGCCCGAGCCGCGGCCGAGATTGCGTGAAAACTGATCGAGCACGATGAGGAGGGCGAGCGCGCCGCCCGCGTCCTGGGTCCAGCCCGCAAGGTCGCCGTGGGCGGCGCGCGCATGCAGCGCGCCGTAGCGCTCTCGGATCAGCGTATCGAACCGCGCGCCGCCGCCGAACCAATTTTTCGATCCCGCCTCGACGAACCAGAAGCGCAGGATCTCCCGCGCGCCGAGGGCGCGCGCATATGAAAAAAGGACGGCGATCACGCCGTCCTTTTCCCAGAATTCAGAATTCGTGTCGAACCGGCGTCGATCAGTTCAGTTTGCCGCGCACGTCGCCGATCGCGCGATCGATGAGAGCCGTCTGCGCCGAGCCGTCCATGCGCTCACGAATGATCTGTTCAGCCGCGGCGGCGGCGAGGTCCGCCGCGCGGCCGCGCACTTCAGCGAGTGCCTGCGCTTCGGAGCGGGCGATCTTTTCTTCCGCGGCGCGGGTGCGGCGTTCGAGCTGGTCGGCGAGCTTTTCGCGGGCGGCTTCTTCAAGGCGCTTCGCGTCGCGCTTCGCTTGCTCGACGATGTCCTGCGCCTCGGTTTCTGCTTCCTGCTGGCGACGCTGATAGCGCGCGAGCAGTTCCTGCGCTTCCTCGCGGAGGCGGCGGGCCTTGTCGAGTTCGTCGGCGATGTCCTGGGCGCGCTTGTCGAGGGCGTTCGCCGCCTTCTTGAAGACGCCCTGCCAGACGCCGATGCCGACGACGAGCAGGAAGGCGAGGCCGGTCCAGAAGGTCGCGTCCGTCAACGGATTGTACGGACCGCCATGCTCTTCCGACACCGCGTGCTCGATCTCTTCGTAGACTTCGGTGCCGTGGTGTTCCTGGCTTTCGCCATGCTCTTGAATGATGATCAGCATGGTCGGCTCCTTCAGGCGCGCGCGGCGTCGACGGCGCGACGAACGACGTCTTCGCTCGGGGCTTCGTCGATCAGCTGGGCGACGATGACGCCGGCGACATCGACGGCGGCGGTTTTCATCTGCTCGCCGATATTCTCCTGCGCCGCGGCGATGCGCGCTTCAGCTTCGGAGACTTTCGCGGCGAGGCGTTCGTCCGTATCCGCTTGCATCTTCGCGATCTCGGCGTCGAGAGCCTTGCGGGTCTCCGCGGCGATGGCGGAGGATTTCGCGCGGGCGTCGGCGAGGGCGCGTTCGTATTCGCGTTCGGCTTCCTGCGCTTGCGCGTTCAGCTCGGCGGCCTTGTCGAGGTCGTCCGCGATGCGGTCGGAGCGTTCTTCGATCACGCCGCCGATTTTCGGCAGGGCGAACGAGGAAAAGAACGCGTAGAGCGCGAAAAAAGTGATGAGCAGCCAGACGATCTGGCTGGGGAACGTGTCCGCCTCAAGCTGCGGCAGCGAACCGCCCGCCTCTTCGGCGGCGGCGAGGGCGGCGAAGACGTAACCTGTCATCTCGCGACTCCAGAATGCTCAAAAGCCCGGCCGCGCCGGGCGATGCGGCGGCGCCCCGAACGGGCGCGCGCCGGATGTCCGTCTCGTTCCGCGTCTTAGAAGACGAAGAGGATGATGAACGAGATGAGGAGGCCGAAAAGGCCCGTCGCTTCGGTCAGCGCGAAGGTGAGGAAGAGGTTGCCGGCTTGCGACGGGGCGGCCGACGGGTTGCGCAGCGCGCCCGACATGTAGTTGCCGAAGAGAATGCCGAGGCCGATGCCAACGCCGGCGAGGGGAAGGGTGGCGAGACCGGCGCCGATGAGTTTGGCTGCTTCCGCGTCCATGGGAGTGCTCCTTGTCGTGAAGATCGGTGGTGAGGGTGGTCGGGTTTCTCGCCCGGCGGAACGCCGGGAAGATGGAGGTGATTGGCGGGGCGCTTAGTGCGCGGGGTGAAGAGCGTCCTTGATGTAGATCGTCGTCAGGATCGCGAAGACGTAGGCCTGCAGAACGGCGACCAGCAGCTCCAGAACCGTCAGCGCCGTGGCGGCGGTGAGGGAGAGGAGCGCGACGCCGAAGCCGAGCGCGCCGCCGACGCTGAGAAGCGTCACGATGAAGCCGGCGAAGACCTTCAGCATGGTGTGGCCCGCGAGCATGTTCGCGAAGAGGCGCACTGAGAGGCTGATCGGACGCGACAGGAACGAGATGATCTCGATCGGCGTGATCAGGATGTACATCGGAAGCGGCACGCCGGAGGGCGCGAAGAGTTTCAGAAAGCCGAGACCGTTCTTGGCGAAGCCGACGACCAGCACCAGACCGATGGACATCATGGCGAGGGTGAACGTCACGATGATGTGGCTCGTCGGCGTAAAGGTGTGGAACTCGTGCGGCGCGCCGGGGAAGGATGGCAACAGACCGAACAGGTTCGTCAGCAGAATGAACAGGAAGAGCGTGAAGACGAACGGGAAGAAGGGCTTGCCCTCGTCGCCGAGAATGTCGCGCATCATGCCGGAGATGAATTCGTAGACGAGCTCCGCGACCGACTGAATGCGCGTCGGGATGAGCGCGCGACCGCGGGCGGCGGCGGCGAAGAACGCGATGGCCGCGCCGGTCGTAATCACCATCCACAGCGAGGCGTTGGTGAAGGAGATGTCGAAAGATCCGAAGCTCAGGGGCACGATCTTCAGGATCTCGAACTGCTCCATCGGTCCGGCCACGCTCGGCGACGGCATCGGCAGGTCAAAGCCCATCTTACGCTCCGTTCCGGCGGCGCGGTCGCGCCCCGATGTCAGTTTCCATCCGGATCGTCAGCCTCATCCGCACTAGCGGAAGGCGCGATCTCCGTCATTGCACGGCGGACATTATTGAAGCCCGCCGCAAGTCCAAGTCCGAACCCGCCAAGAACGCCGAAAGGCGACGTGTCGGCGACGACGTCGAGCCCGTATCCGAGTCCGACGCCGACGGCGAGCGCGACGACCAGCTCGGTCGCGACGCGCAGGCCGACGCCCATCAATCCGGCCGCTGACGAATTAGAGCCGTCCCGCTCTTCGCCGCGTGCGCCGCGCCGCGCCGATCGGGCGGCGTCGAGACGTGTCGCGAACTCGTCAAGCGAAGGCGGTTCGGACGTATGTTTGTCGTCCGTCATGCCGCGTCCGTGTCCAGGCGAACCCCCGCAATCGAGAAACGGCGAAAAGCCGCTGCAATCCTTGCGAAAATCGCGCGGAACCTAGCTATGGCCGCGGGGTGCGTCAAGAATAGGCGATCTGAACGCAAGAGATTGATTTCACGAAGGAAATTTATGGCGATGTCGCGCGCTTACTCCGCTGCGACAAGTTGTTCGGCCCGCGTCAGGTCAACGGAGACGAGGCGGCTCACCCCGCGCTCGACCATGGTCACCCCGTAAAGCCGGTGCATGCGCGACATGGTGAGCGCGTGGTGGGTGATGACGATGAAGCGGGTCGAGGTCGTGCGGGCCATTTCTTCCAGCAGTACGCAGAAGCGCTCCACGTTCGCGTCATCAAGCGGGGCGTCGACCTCGTCGAGCACGCAGACCGGCGCCGGATTGACAAGAAAGACCGCGAAAATGAGCGCGGACGCGGTCAGCGCCTGCTCGCCGCCGGACATCAGCGCCATGGAGGAGAGCTTCTTGCCCGGAGGCGAGGCGAAGATTTCAAGGCCCGCCTCGAGCGGGTCCTCGGCGTCGATGAGGCGCAGTTCCGCGCGACCGCCGCCGAAAAGCTTCTCGAACAGGCTGCGGAAATTCGCGTCGACCTTCTCGAACGCTTCTGTCAGGCGCGCGCGGCCTTCCTTGTTGAGGGACGAGATCGCGCCGCGCAGCTTGCGCACCGCCTCTTCGCAGTCGTCGCGCTCGCTGAGGATTTCCTCAAGGCGCGCTTCGACTTCGGTCGTTTCTTCCTCCGCGCGGAGGTTCACGGCGCCCAGACGCTCGCGATCCGCTTTCGACTTGTCGAGAACCCGCTCGAGATCGTCGCGCGCCGGCATCGGGTCGGCCTCTTCATGGCCGGCGACCGCGAGCAGCGCTTCGGGTTCCGCGTTGCACAGCTCGCGCGCGGCGTCCGCCGCGGCTGTGATGCGCGCTTCGGCGCCTTCGCGCTCGGCTTCCTTGCGGGCGCGACGCTCGCGGGCTTCCTGACGGCTCGCGTCGGCGCGCTCCGCCGCGGTTTCCGCCTCGCGGGCGGCGTTGCGCGCCTGAGCGAACGCTTCTGAGGCCGCCTCAGCGCGCATGCGGGCTTCGGACGCTTTCGCGTCCAATTCCGAAGCTGTTTCACGGAGCCGTTCTGGCGCGCCGTTAGCGTCGCTCAGGGACGCATCGAGTTCGGCGATGCGCGTTTCGAGCGCCTCAATGCGGCCTTCGGCCTCTTCAGCGCGGGCGCGCCATGACGTCGTTTGCGCGTGGACGTCTTTCAGGCGCGTACGGCGCGTTTCAGCTTCGCGCGAGAGCGAGGCTGAGACTGCGCGCAGCTCGGAGGCTTCGCTGCGCAGGCGCGCCACGCGGTCGCGGGCCTCGGCGACGTCACGCTTCAAATCGTCATTCGCGGGCAGAAGCTCCGCATCCGCCGCGCTGGCCCGCGCTTCGGAAACGGCGGCGCGGCAATCCGCGTTCAGGCGTCTGAAAGCGGTCTCAGCGGCGACGAGACGCGCGCTCGCCCGTTCAGCGGCGCGTTCGGTCTCGGCGTGACGCGCGCGAATGGCGTCAAGTTCGCGGCGGGCGTTGGCGACGGCCTTCGCGGTCGTTTCAACGGCGGCCGCCGCATCCCGGCGCATCTCCGCGCGGTCCTGATAGATTTTGCGCGCGCGTTCGCAGAGGACGCCTGTGGCCTCGGCGTCCTCGATGAGGGCGTCGAGCCGATTGCGCTGCTCGAGGCGCACCGCGGCGGCGGTGCGCGCGTCGGCGCGGGAGGTGAAGCCGTCCCAGCGCCACAGATCGCCCGCGCGGGAGACGAGGCGTTGGCCCGGCGCGAGCAATGATTGCAGCGCGCCGCCGAGTTCCGCCGGCACGACGCCGATGGCGGCGAGGCGGCGGCGCAGCTCCAGCGGCGCGCGAACATGGGCGGAAAGGGGCTCGGCCTGCGCCGGAAGATGGGCTGAGGACGGCGTCTTTCCGTGGTCGGACCAGAAGCTCGGCGCCTCGACATCAGTC
The DNA here is from genome assembly GCA_964342855.1 of uncultured Caulobacterales bacterium. Classification (GTDB taxonomy): domain Bacteria; phylum Pseudomonadota; class Alphaproteobacteria; order Caulobacterales; family Parvularculaceae; genus JBCBJX01. The sequence continues at coordinate 770 of CAYFIB010000001.1, read as the reverse complement.
GAGGCCATGAGTTCGTCGCCGAGCGCTGCGGCGAGGGCGTTCTCATAGCCCGGCGCAACCGCGATCTCTTCAATGAGGGCCGGGAACTCCGCCTCCAGACCATCGCGAATTACGGCGGATAGGGCGTCGATCTCCGCCTGCAGCTGGATGCGTTTCTTTTCCAGCTCGCGCAATTCGCCCTCGGCCGCGTTTGTGGACGCCTCCGTCGCGGTCGCGGTTTCTTTATGCTCCGCCAGCAGAGCTTCGGAGCGTTCCAGCGCCGTTTCAGCCTGAGCGCGTTCGTCAGCGGCTTTCGAGAGCAGGGCCGGATCGGGCGCCGTTTCGCGCGCTGCGGCCCATTCGCGCTCGGCTTCGGCGAGGCGCTTCATGGCGGCGTCGGCGGTGCGGGCCGCGGCGGCGCGCGCTTTCGCGGCGGATGCGCGGCGTTCGTCGAGCGCCGCGGCGAGAGCGGCCTTCGCCTCCAGCGCCTCTTCTGCCTCCGCCAGACGATGTGCGGCGGCGTCGCTTTCGGTTTTCGCAAGCGTGATGCGCTCCGCCTCCGTCGCATCGCGTTCGCTGATGGCGCGCGCTTCGGTCTCTAGCGCTTCGAGCGCCGTACGCGCATCTTCTTTCAGGCTCGTCTCGCGGGAGTGGTCCGAGCGCGCGCGCTCCAGATCAGACGCGAGGCGGCGGGCATCGGCTTCGGCGCGCTGGAGTTCTGCGGCGAGCCCGGCGCGTTCGCGTTCAAGCTCGCGGAGCGATTCGCTCGCCTCGGCTTCCGCGGCGGCGGC